>DIZL01000066.1:0-30079 GCA_002429385.1 Prolixibacteraceae bacterium UBA6029
AATGCGTAACGTGAGTTAATAAAAAAAAAGCTCGGGGAATGTAGATATTGTTAGAACAATCTAACTATATTTGCAGTATGGATAAACTGGTTGAAATAATCGCAAAGCTGTCCCGTGAAATAGGGCTGATGGAAGAGGCTGCCAAAGAACAGTTCAATTTTAAAGAACTGACTCTTACTCAAATGAATTATATGGAAACTATCAATCAGCTTCATAATCCAAACATGACTGAATTGGCGGTTGAAATGAATTTAACCAAGCCGACGGTTAAAGTAGCTATTGATAAGCTGATTGAAAAGGATTATATCTACCGGGTTCAATCAGACGAAGATCGCCGCAGCGCCCATTTGCATCTGACGGAGAAGGGAAAACAGATCAACCAGATGCATGATTATGCACATAAATGCATGGCCGAACTATTGAGCAAAAAGCTTGATAATTCAGAACGCATTCAACTGGAGTCATTGCTTGAGAAAGCGATAAGCAAATAATCACCTTCATTTTTAATAGTTAGCATATTCTATTTAATTTCTTATCCGAAGATAACATCATGAACATAGATTTAAAATCAGCGAAATACCAGGGCTTAACCAATGATCAGGTTACCGAAAAGCAAAAGACTTATGGTCTTAACGAACTGCCTTCGTCGAAACCTAAAAACCTGTTCGCTATTGCCTGGGGAGTAGTAAAAGAACCAATGTTTCTGCTTTTGGTCGCCTGTGGTACCTTGTACCTGATTTTGGGCGATGTTCAGGAAGGGTTGATGCTGCTGGGTTTTGTGTTCGTGATCATGGGTATCGAATTCTATCAGGAAAAGAAAACGGAGAATGCGCTGGATGCCCTCAAAGATCTGGCAAGCCCGCGGGCCTTGGTGATTCGTGAAGGCATTGAAAAGCGAATTGCAGGACGTGAAGTTGTT
The DNA here is from genome assembly GCA_002429385.1 of Prolixibacteraceae bacterium UBA6029. Lineage (GTDB taxonomy): Bacteria > Bacteroidota > Bacteroidia > Bacteroidales > Prolixibacteraceae > Aquipluma. The sequence continues at coordinate 920 of DIZL01000066.1, forward strand.
GCCGATGACCTTGTTATCCTGCAGGAAGGTGACCGTGTGCCCGCTGATGCTACTGTTATCTATTCAGTTAACCTGTTGGCCGACGAATCCCTGCTGACCGGCGAGTCTGTTTCAGTACGCAAATCAGAATGGAATGGTGTTGATCAGGTTACCCAGCCCGGAGGCGATGATCTGCCTTTCGTATATTCAGGATCGATGATCGTGCAGGGGAATGGCATTGTTAAAGTTTCGTCTATCGGTTCGGATACCGAAATCGGCAAAATAGGCAAGGCGCTTGAGTCGGTCGTTGAGGAACCTACCAAGCTAAAAACCGAAATGGGAATATTGGTTAAGCGGCTTGCCATTATTGGTGTGTCGCTTTGTTTAATTGTAATATTGGTCTATACCATAACACGTGGCGATTTGCTGAAAGGGTTCCTTGCCGGAATTACCCTGGCTATGGCCATGTTGCCTGAAGAATTCCCTGTGGTGCTGACCATCTTTATGGCGCTTGGCGCCTGGAGAATGTCGAAAAAGAATGTGCTTACCCGCAAACCTGCTGCAGTTGAAACACTCGGTTCCGCAACTGTACTTTGTACGGATAAAACAGGTACACTGACCCAAAATAAAATGACCGTTAGCCGCTTATTCAACGGTTCGGACTTCTTCACTGTAAATAAGTGTACCAAATTCCCGGAGGAGTTCCATGAGATCATCGAATTTGGCATCTTGTCGAGCCAGACCAATCCGTTTGATCCGATGGAACGTGCCATTACCAATATGGGCGATGTGTATCTAAAAAATACCGATCACATTCATACGGACTGGCAGATGGTGAAGGAATACCCGCTGTCGAAAGACTTGCTTGCCATGTCAAGGGTGTTCACCAACAAGGAAGACCGTAAGCAGACCATCGCTACCAAAGGAGCTCCTGAAGCCATTTTTGATTTGTGTCATTTAACACCTTCAGATAAGGCCAGATATTCAGCTTCTGTAACAGAAATGGCTTCAGCTGGATTACGTGTTCTGGGTGTAGCAAAAGCGCTGATCGGCAACGAAAGTTTACCCGAAATACAACATGATTTTGACTTCCAATTTATTGGGCTGATCGCCTTGTCCGATCCAATACGGGATACTGTTCCTGAAGCTGTACGCGAATGTTACCAGGCTGGCATACGGGTGATCATGATCACCGGGGACTATCCGGTTACGGCAATGAACATTGGCCGCGAAATCGGGCTTCGGAACCATGAGGTATCGATCAGCGGTACTGAACTTCAGGCTATGTCTGAAGATGAGCTTTGTGAACGGATTAAGGACGTAAATATTTTTGCGCGTGTTGTTCCTGAACAGAAGCTGAAAATAGTGAATGCCCTAAAGCGAAACGGCGAGATTGTTGCTATGACGGGCGATGGTGTAAACGATGCCCCTGCGCTGAAAGCTGCAAACATTGGAATAGCAATGGGCGAAAAAGGCACTGACGTTGCCCGTGAAGCTTCTTCGCTGGTACTGATGGACGATAATTTTGCCTCCATTGTAGGAGCAGTTAAGATGGGGCGTCGTATCTTTGATAACCTGCAAAAGGCTTTGGGTTATATCTTTGCGATCCATGTGCCCATAGCGGGACTGTCGCTCATTCCTGTTTTCTTTTCAAACCTTCCCTTGCTGTTGTGGCCGGTTCATATTGTGTTTATGGAACTGATTATTGACCCGGCCTGTTCCATCATCTTTGAAGCCGAAAAGGAAGAGAAGAATGTAATGAACCGTCCCCCCAAGGACATTAACGAACCCTTTTTCGGAGCGAAGAAGATCTGGCTCAGTTGTTCACAGGGAATTGGTATCCTGGCTATTGTATTTGCAGTTTATTTCTTCGGATTACGGATGGACTATTCTGAAAAGGAAGTACGCGCACTGGCCTTTACAACCCTCATTGCCTCAAATATTGCCGTAATACTATCGAACCGTTCCTGGACCCGTAACATCTTCCAGATTATTAGTACCACCAATAAAACCGTAAAATATGTGGTAGGCGGAGCAACTTTCTTCCTGATTCTGGTACTGAATGTGCCTTTTTTGCTGCAACTCTTTCAGTTCGAAAAGATCAGTATGATTGAAGCTTTGGTATGTGTTGCGGCCGGATTTTCCAGTATTATCTGGTTCGAAATGTATAAGGTGATTAATAATCGGGCATAATGAGTTGTTCAATTTCATTGTCCGGGAGTAATCTGAACCTATTATCTGCAATGCATATATCCTTTAATGGTTAGCTAAAAGCAGGTTTACAGCACGGCTTTCCACCTTGTGTTCTTCCATTGATTTTGCTCTTCAGTAGTAAGAAATGTCCAGACCACAATCCTGCTGATTTTATTTCCCTGACCCATGGGGATGGTTTCCACGCCAAAGGCTTCGGCTTGTTCCAGGATCCGGTAAACACTCTTTAGGTTCGATTCTTTCGAGATAAGGGTAGAAAAACAAAAGCATGAGCTGGCGAATTTCTTGCTTTGCAGGATCATATTCCGAACAAATTTTTCTTCCCCTCCGTCACACCACAATTCGTTATTCTGACCTCCAAAATTAAGGACCGGTTCAGAAGTTTTCTCCTGAAATAAATTGTTTAGTTTCCTGTGCGTTCCTGCCAGGGCCTCCTTCTCTGAAGCATGAAAGGGAGGATTACAGATCGATAAATCGATGAATTCGTCTTTACGGATTATACCATAAAAATAATCTTTCGGGTTCGTTTGCAGCTTACATACTAACTTCCCTTGTAATGAAGGATTGGAGGCAATTATTTTGTTACCTGATTCAATGGAAACGGGGTCAATGTCAGAACCAATAAACGACCATCCGTATTCCTGTATTCCGATGATCGGGTAAATACAACTTGCGCCCACACCAATGTCGAAGCATTTAACCGTTGAACCTGCGGGAATCTTTCCATAGTTGTTACGGCATAGGAAATCGGCCATGTGATGAATGTAATCGGCCCTGCCGGGAATGGGCGGACAAAGATAACCTTCAGGAATGTCCCAGTTTTCGATTTGGTAATGGTGATGCAACAGCGCCTTGTTCAGCGCTTTTACGGCTTCAGGATCGGCAAAATCAACCGATTCGTCGCCGTATCGGTTTGGCTTGACGAAGGGGGCCAGTCCCGGATTGCCTTCGATCAGCAATTTAAAATCGTACCGTTCGCGATTCTTGTTCCTGGGATGCAATTTGGATTTCTCTACCGGATGTTCTCTCTTGTTTTGTTGCATTGAAATGTTGTCAGTCTGTTTTCGGCAGTAAATTTAGTATATATAAGCCAGAATCCCCAGAACCTTGTCTTTAACCTGTTAATTGAATGCTTACCTACACAGAGCTTAATTCCTGCCTTTCCATATTCGAATGGTTCACTATTCTATCGTACCATTGTCGTACCACTATCGTACCACTATCGTATCAAATACGTAACAAATACGTAACAAATACGTAACAAATACGTAACAAATTCGTATCAGTTCGAATTTGTTTCGAATTTGATACGATAGTGGTACGATAGTGGTACGACAATGGTACGATAGTGGTAAAAACAATTCTAAGGGCAATTCTTTAGCCAACCCTCACCTGAACAGGAGCGAAAACAGAAGGATAGATGTGCAGATCACGTTAAAAACAATGGGGAACAGTTTAAATTTCCCGTAGGGAAAATATGTGGGTAGAAAAACGGTCGTTTCCCTCGGTGGTGTTGTCCCGTATGGGACAATATATTGATGTGTCTCATTCATATTCTACCCATATTTTGTTCCTGACGGAACAATCCAATAAAGTTTAAACAGTCTCTTGCTATGCTGTGCGTATGATTTTTATAGATCACCTTTTGTGGTGATGATGCATCCGTTCACCGATATACAAACTAAGTCCCCCACGGTCTTGGAACCGAACCTCAAAATAAATAACAAATATTTGCGTCTTCGATAATATCACGTAAAATAGACATTTGTAAATATTTGATATATTGGTTGTTGCAATTTGTTATATAGTAGATTAAAATAATATCTATTTTCAACCAAAGTGATTTCTAGTTGTTTCTAAAATAGGTGATGGGGCAAATACATTGTTAAATTTTATGGAAGTTGAATTTCAATAGCAATATTCAATGTATAGAGCAAGAGATATTTTTAGTTTAATCCGAAATCAAAATGCATAAGAAAAGATATATGAATAAAATTGTCGTATCGGGCTTGTTAATCCTGAACCTTTTAATTGCCGGAAACGGCCAGGCACAAACAGCAGGAACTTTCACCTTTACGATAAACCCGGTTGCCCATAGCGGCAGTTATGGGGCAAAGCATGTGGTGGCTATCTGGGTCGAAAACGCGGCAGGGACATTTGTGAAGACCAAACTCCGGCAATCTTCGTCCAGCACCATTGATCATCTGGCAACATGGACCTCGAAGTCAGCTTCGAATGTCGTCGATGCGACAACCGGCGCTACATTGATTTCATACTCCCCATTAACCTTTATTTGGGATGGAACCAATGTTTCAAAAGTGGTAGTTGCCGACGGAGATTATAAAATCTGGATTGAAATGGCATGGGATAACAGCAAGACTACCGATAAGATAGTAACCTCGTTTGTTTTCACCAAAGGTTCAGCTGAAGTACATCTAAAGCCGGCAAATACAAGTCTTTTCACGGCCATTGCCCTGGATTGGGTTCCAACCGCTACTGGTATTGATAATCAGTCACAATCAAAAAATATTAATCTATTTCCAAATCCATCCAAAGGATTGGTAAATGTTGTTTTTAAAGTGCCCGTAAGTGATTGTCAGATACAAGTTGCAAATTCAGTGGGGGACATTATTTCCGAAGTGAAGGTTGCCAAAGGATTTTCCGGCGTTAAAACTATCGATTTAAGTAATCATGCAAATGGAATTTATCTCATCAACATCCTTAATGCAAACAAAACTGATAATCTGAATTATAAAATCATTCTCAGTAAGTAATCGCCTGCAGTTCCTGAAAACTCTACTTTATACGAATTTATCCTTATCCGGTTATTTCGTACGGTACACTCCGGCATAATCAATGACACACATGGACTGATAGCTGGGATGGTCTCCGTTGGCTACACCGGCAAAGTGGAAACAAGGATTCATAATATTCTTACGGTGTCCACGGTCAGGAACACCATCGTCAATCAATAATGCAATAACGATCTGCCTGGCCTCAAAACTGCCGTAGGTAATGTCTTCGGCCGAACAAATATCCCAATCACCGTATTTCTCGATACGCTTCTGCGGAGTGGAGCCGTTGCGGGCGATATGGCCAATTCCACCATGTTTTTGTTGATCAGTCACCAGTTCATTTGAAGCTTTTGCCAGTCCTTCTGCCGGATTTAGAATTGCAGTGGGATCCGTTTTCTTCAGGAATTGAATACATTCATTCAGTGGCCTGATGCCTTCCTGCGACCTGATAGTCACTTGCCCCGGATAGGTATATAGTTTGCCATCGAAAGCGGTTCGCAGATCTTCCATGTACGCTTCGGCAAATCGTTTGGGGTTGCTCCTGACTTTATTGAGTTCAAAGATCACGTCCTTCTGCAATTGGTTTAAATAGACTGTATTTTGAGCTGTATTGAGTTCGGAAGGCCAGTTCTTTTCTTCAATAGGTTTCTCAGAAAATCCAAGCCAGAAAAGGATGGGTAATGCGATAAGGAAGATTTTATGCATTGAATAATTGTTGCTTTTCGTTTACTTTTTCTATAATAAATCAACCGGCTCCCTGCGAAACAGGATTCATGGGCAGCATCCAGGATTGCACTCCTTTTGTATTCAGTTTACGCCGGTAAACCTTATTTCCTGATACAACATATATGATGTCATGATGTTTACCGCCAAATGCAACGGTCGAAATTCTTCCTGACGGTAAAGTAAGAATGGCGCGTACGCGTCCGTTCTGATCACAAACCTGCAGCCCCATTTCACTTGCAACATACATATTTCCATTCACATCGAAGGCCATATTTCCATTCTCCGTAAAACTAAAGTTATCAGAATTGTGCAGCCAGTAAAAACGTTGTTCGTCTTTGATGGACCCATCCCCATCAATGACATAACTGGATATCCATTGTGAATGTTGCTCAGTCTGCATCAATAATTTATGGTTGGGATAGAGGGCGATATTGGTTCCAGCGAAAGGCTGATGATTAATCATCTGTTTAGACCCATCGGTTTTAATAAGCCACAATTTGCTTTCCTGATCGGATGTAGCCTGTGTGACATAAATGTTCTTCTCCGAAGTTGCTACAAGATTCTTTGCATCAGGAATTCCTTTTGCGATCATCCGGTCCTTCTTTGTACCCTTTCCCGTGATAGTCCCTTTTGAGTCTGATAGGTATAATTCAAGACCATCAGTGCCGATCAGGTGTTCTCCGGCAGTCAGGGTCAGGACTGTAGAAACCTGATTGGCTGAATCCAATTGGCATACCGTTCCCTGCTGATTCTGAAAAATAATATTGCCTGACTTATTTGTAAATAAGTCCCCTGAAGGAGGATTCGTAAGATTTACTTCTTCCCAATTCGAATCTTTCAGAAGTATGGATGTTAGCATATCATTCAGAGAGTTACCCTTTTGGACTTTTGCCGGCCAACCTTTCCATAGCCAGCGCATGACGTCAGGGAATATATGTGAAGCCTGTACGCCGTCATGCCCGCCCCTTCCCCAGGTGTGAGCTACTTCATAACCTGCAAAGTTCAATGCCGACTCCATGAGCAGGTTCTCTTCATACCAATAGCCAAACAATGGATTCCATGCATCATTGACGCCATCTTCCAGGTAGATCCGAAGCGGTTTGGGCTCTGTCTTACGGATTAATGCCGGGTATTGATTTCCTCCGCGCATGGCCACATAAGTCCCGATTGAGCTGAATACGCGGCTGAAGGCATCAGGTCGCTGCCAGGCAGCCGTAAAGGCACATATGGCGCCGCTGCTGGCGCCCCCAATGGCACGGTCATTGGCATCCTTTGAAAAACGGATGATCCGTCCGTCACTGGTCTTCTGCTTTTCTGCATCGGGAAGCAATTCGTCCAGTAAGAAACGCACAAAGGTATCGTCTGTTTTGTCGAACTCATTGCTCCGGTTGAATCGCAGAGGTTCATTCTTGTCATTGATTACACTTCCTGAGCCAACATAAACGCCTATGGTCACGGGCATTTCTCCTGTGGAAATTAAATGATCAAAAACGACAGGAGCATTGTTCTGGATGCCATCCATACAAACATAGAGGCAGGCTGGTTTTCCGGGCACATAAGCTGCCGGAACAGATATCCAGTAGCTTCGCCGGGTACCGGGATAGTACTTTGAATCTGAAAACTGCCGTTCAATAATCTCAGCGGGCTGAATACTACTTTGGGGTTGGGAGGCAGGATCAAAAGGATAGGCGGTATTTGCCTTATTCTGAGCCATTGAGATGGACACTGTCCATAAGGCTATCACTATCAGAATTAACTTTTTCATTTTATCACTTAAATCTATTTCTTTATTCTTAATACTGGGCTACTGTTGTTATGAGTTTTAAAATGACAGCAGACACTGCCAGATAAACATGTTCCCGAACGAATCGACATCTTCCCAGACCTGCTTTACCAACTGTTCGTCTCCACTGATGGACGGTATTTCTTTCCGTTTTTCTTCCCATGGAATACACAGACCCGGCTTTACTTTCGACTTCATGTGATTGGCCATCCCATAATCGGAACCGAACAGGGTACCTGATGCCGGAATGTTTTGGGCATTAACCTCAAGCAATGGTGCAGTTCCTTCGGAGTAAACCCCGTATTCGCGGGTGAAATCGGTTAGCACCTGCATGTTTTCAATGGTAGCATCGTTCTGTATGATTGCACTGGCATCCATAATGTAACCCCCTTCCCGGGCAACTTCATCGATCACCTTCTTGCATCTTGCACGGATTTCATTGGGCGTACCATACGAAAGTAAAGTGTTTGGAATACCTCCGCTCAGGCAGAATTTATGGCCGATTGTACGGTGTGTCTTGAAAATATCACCGCTATCCACATGGTAAACGATGCTCTTTTCAGGCAATTCAGTGAAACTTTCCAGGTGGTGGTTCCAGTTTCCTTCGGCATAAAATAAAGTCTGGTGGCCATTCTTCCACAACTCTTCAATGATGGGGCGAACCGTCGGCCAGTAATGCGATTCGAACTCACCTGCAGAAACAAATGGAATGCAACCACGATGCATCCAGTAGCCAATCGGTACCTGTTTATTCGGATCGGAAGAAGTAAGGGCCACGTTGTACAAATGGGGCATCAGGGCTTCGCAGGCTTTCCTAACCTTATCGGGCTGGGTCATCATGTCCATGGTCAGACCCATGTAACCACGCAGTTTATCTCCAAGAATATCGAAAGGGGCTTTAAATATACCGGCAATGGCTGATACAGTGCCACTTTCAGATCTCAGTTTATCGACATGGGGCCCGTAGGCATTGAAGTAATTCAGCATGGCCATGCCCCCTTTCACCAGGGCAAGGTTGTTCCGGTAGCTGGTGGCTGTTCCCATGGGGCTGATATCGGCAGAAACTCTAGGCAGCCATTTGTTATAAAGGAAAGCCGTCGGGTCATCAATCAGTTCGTCGTATTCGTCTTCTTTCATGAACGACTTGTCCTCTTCCGGCTCGCGGTACTGGAACCCATTGCTGGCCGGAACATCAATTCCGGGAACACCGTAATACGTTAATCCAATGGACTGAGTCAGGCCGGTCCACACATAAACCATGTTCGAAACCACGGCATCCCAGTCAAATCCTGCGGCACATTTACGGGCAGCACTGAAAGCACGGTTATAATCATGCACCACATCCTGGCAGGTCATTCCGGCATATTTGGCAGTGAATTCAGCTACAAAAGGGCGAATGGGAATACGATCGGGTTTTTCGTTACGCATGGCTGTGAGGTAACGGCTAAGGCGCTGGCGGTAGATTTCTTCGTTGGTTGTCATGGTTCAAGGTTATAACGATTTGGTTTGTCTTTTAAAGATACAAAAAAAAGGAATAGCTGATTCTCTGAATGCACTTATTTCAGTATCTTTCTGTGAATATTATCTCTAAATATGACATAATGAAGGCCGGTATTTTCTTTCTCGTTTTTTCTCTTTTTCACCTGCAACTTCATGTAAAGTCCTTTCAACACAAATTCTTTTGTTTCGGAGATGCCTTTATAGAAAAACATACGGATCATGTGACCGAACACACCAAAGACCCAATTTTTCAGGCGAAGCTTCTGAAAGGTCTTGGTTTTGATGGGATGGATTTGATAGGTCTCAATACTGACGATAACTTCGGACCACTATAAGTTTAACGAATCTATGCTTTGGGAGCTTCTTTGGGTTTTTTATCCGCGGGTTTTGTTCCCCTGGCTTTTGCCGTGTAGGATGAGGCAGGAGCTTCACTTTGATCATCCGCAACAAAAGTGGATTCATCGACAGGTTCTTCGCCTCTTATTTTGGCTTCGAGCTTATCCACCATGACTATGGCTTTATCTTCAACTTTCGCCCAGATTTCTTCTATCTTTGCTTCAATAGTATCTTTGGTCTCGTCCGTTTTCTCCAGAACTTTTTCACTAAGGTCTCTTGCTTTTTCGTTGGCCTCCTTTGCAAAATCCTTTACAGACTCTTTGGCTTTGGTAACAACTTCATCAACCTGCCCAGAATGTTCCTTTGCAAATTCCTTTGCCTGATCAATACTTTGTTCCATCTTTTCTGTACCAACTTTTTTGCTGGTTGAGAATAATCTTTTCAATGAATCTTTAAGTCCCATAACGTATGTTTTTTTGCTTAGCAAACAAAGATACAAACCATTTGGCAGGTAAACGGATTTATTTGCAATTAATTCCGGCTAAATAATTCAGTATTAAATACTCCACATTTTGGAACCCTTTAAGGTTTCCGAAACCTTGAAGGGCTGATTGAAGATAACTTTATTCGCCCCCTATCACCACAGTCCATGGACGTACCTGCCATTCCTTGACCACTCCGTTTTTTACGTAGGGATCATTTTTTGCAAAGTCTTCGGCAACAGATGGATCTTCACCCTTGAAAACAAGCACAGCTCCGTCAGGTGGATCAGCCAATGCTCCGCCCATAATGAGGGATCCATTTTCGAGGGCCTGTTGGGCAAGGCTTAAATGTGCATCACGGAAGGATGCCCGCTTTTCAATGTAATTGTCATCGGTCTTGTAAAATAGAATGTAATACATGGTTATTTTTGTTACTCATAAAAATCTTCTTTCTGAGTTGTTGCCACCTCGAATAAGAACGTACCTATTTTTTCGGTAAGCAGGTGGAAGAATTTCTCCCCTTTTTCCATAGTTGCCTTGGCTGGATTGCCGATTCCGGTGTCGGCAGTTACCTTGGTCCAGCGGCGCTCGGCCCAGCCCCATCCTTCGTGCATGGCTTCGAACCTGTATTTTTTAGCTGCTCCGCTGCCTGCATCCGAAAGGGGCAGTACCCATTCAGGTTTCAGGTACAGCATCAGGCTGGTTTCCACTTCCCCTGCATGTTCGCCCAGATCCTCAAAAATCGTATGAGTTTCTTTTATTTTGTACCAGTTCGCTTCAGAGAGAAACATCTTGGGGTATTTCAATCCCAACTCACGCAGTATTTGCCTGAAGTCATTCCCCCCGTGGCTATTCAGGATCACCAGTTTGTGTACTCCCTGCCGGTTGAGCGTTTCAATGATGTCACTCAAAATGGCAAACTGAGTTGAAGGGTTGAGGTTCATATCGAACGGGACATCGAACTGGCCGGTATTTACCCCAAAAGGAATTGCCGGCAAAACAATAACTTTGGCGCCCATTTCCCATGCAATTCGCGCAGCTTCGGCTGCAATGGCATCGGCCTCCACGTTATCGGTCGAATAGGGCAGATGATAATTGTGGGCTTCAATAGCGCCCCAGGGCAGTACAACCAATTGATAATGTTCGTCCTTGACGCTCTTCCAGTTTGTTTCAGCTAAAATATACGGTCTCATGCTTGTGGTTTATTGGTTTTTCCTTTTTCCTTTTCCATGGGTTTGATACCTTTAGGCAAAATTTTAAGGACAATAAAATTAGACAAAATAACCAATAACCAATAATCAATAACCAATAATCAATAATCAATTAAAAATGACCAATGATCGAAGGACTTTTATCAAACAAACGGCCACAGTTGCTACTGCACTGAGTATTTTCCCCACGCTGATGAATGCCGGATGTGTGGGCGCCAACGATCGGGTGGTAGTTGGCCTGATTGGTTGCAATGGTCAGGGTTTTGAGGATTTAAAAGCTTTCCTGAAACAACCCAATGTAGTTTGTGCAGCTCTATGTGATGTAGATCAGAATATTCTGAAACAGCGTGCTGCTGAGGTTGAAAAGCTAACCGGCAAAAAGCCGGCACTCTATGGTGATTTCAGAAAGCTGCTGGAGCAAAAGGATATTGATTCGATAATTATCGGAACGCCCGACCACTGGCATTGTATCCCGATGATTTATTCCATGGAGGCAGGGAAAGATGTATACTGTGAAAAACCGGTCGGATACACCATCGAAGAGTGTAACCTGATGGTGAAAGCAACCAAACGGTACAACAAGGTGGTTCAGGTGGGACAGTGGCAACGCAGTGATCCGCATTGGCTCGATGCCGTTAATTACCTTCATGCCGGAAACATTGGTCGCATACGATCGGTTCGTGCCTGGTCTTATGTGGGCTGGAAAAAGTCGATTCCCGTTCTTGCCGATGAAGCCACACCCGCAGGTATTGATTACGATATGTGGCTTGGTCCACGCCCTTCCCGGCCCTTTAACCGAAACCGCTTTCATGGTTCATTCCGTTGGTACTGGGATTATGCCGGTGGAGTGATGGATGATTGGGGCGTTCATCTGCTGGATTATGCGCTGTTTGGAATGAATCAGTACACCCCTAAATCAGTAAGCTCTTCAGGCGGGAAATATGCATTCCCCTCGGATGCCATGGAAACACCAGATACCATGATGGCGGTATATGATTTCGGTGATTTTGGTATCCTGTGGGATCATACCATTGGGATTTATGGCGCACAATTTAAACGTCGCGGACATGGAGTAGCCTTTATCGGTGAATACGGCACACTCATTGTTGATCGCTCAGGCTGGGAAGTCATGGCCGAAAACAAAAGCACCAGCGCCAAAGCAGGTTTTGCCGATGTGCCCATTCAGGCAGGCAAGGGCAATGGGCTGGATTTGCATGTTGCCAACTTTATCGATTGCATGAAAACCAAAAACAAACCTAACTGCGATATTGAGATTGCTGCTCACATTGCCCGTTTCTCACACATGGGAAACATTGCCTACCGCCTGGGACGCAAACTAAACTGGGACGGCGTGAAACAGGAATTCATCAACGACCCCGAAGCCAATGCAATGACCAAAGCAACTTACCGTGCACCGTGGTCGCTACCTAAAATATAGGAATACTGAGCGGGTGACAACAGGTACACCCGTACAGTAAAATCAATATAAGCAAAAAGCACTTGTTAATAGGTGCTTTTTTGCTTATATTTGTACTATTGAAAAGTGAAAACAATGGAAAGACTGTATAATTTATCAAGAAGTAAGGCTGAAAGTACCTCTTTGGAGTTTAAACGTTACTTATTCGATTCTATTGATTTTAGCAATCGGATGATTGGAATCAAAGGAGCCAGAGGTTCCGGGAAAACTACATTATTGCTTCAAAGATTGAAAGAGCTTCCTCCCGACTTAAGTCTCTATTTCAGCTTGGATGATATTTATTTTTCTGACAATAGACTGGTTTCTGTTGCTGAGGAATTTGTCCGCAAAGGAGGTAAATACTTGTTAATTGATGAAGTACATAAATACCCCAATTGGTCACAAGAGTTGAAAAATATCTATGACAATTTACCCGAATTGACAGTAATATTTACCAGTTCTTCTGCTTTGGAAATTAACAAGGGAAAGTTTGATTTAAGCCGAAGGGCAGTAATCTATGAATTGCAGGGATTGTCATTCAGGGAGTATCTGAACTTCAAATATCATACTGATTTTCAGACAATATCCCTGAATAGTATTTTATCGAACCGACCTGAAATATACACTCAGATCAACAGCGTTTTCAAGCCATTTCAATATTTCGAAGCCTATTTGCAAAAAGGATATTATCCATACTTTATTGAAAATGAACAAAGCTATTGGATTCGACTCAATGAAACAATTAATCAGGTTATAGAAAACGATTTGCCTGCAATCACCAGCATAGATTTTACCTCGATAATGAAAATAAAGAAGTTGGTTTTTATCATCGCTTCATTGGTTCCGTATACTCCAAATATCAATAATCTAGCTGTCCAGTTAAACTCAAATCGCGATACAGTTTTAAAATATCTGCAATTGTTACATACTGCGCATATCCTCAAATGGCTGACACAAGATACCTGGGGAATAAACTTCCTGAATAAACCTGACAAATTGTATTTAGAGAACACAAATCTGGCGTTTGCCTTACAGGACGAACATGTTAATAAGGGATCACTGCGGGAAACATTCTTTTTCAATCAGGTATCACTGATGCATCAGGTTACCCTACCCAGGCAAGGCGATTTTTTTGTTGATGATAAATATACTTTTGAAGTTGGTGGTAAAAATAAGACCGTAAAACAAATTGCCAATATAGATAAGGCATACATTGTTTCAGATGATCTTGATTATGGCTTTCAGAATAAGATTCCGTTATGGATTTTTGGATTCCTTTATTGACTTGTGGATATTCAGCCTATGGAAGCCAATGCAATGACCAAGGCAACCTACCGTGCACCGTGGTCGTTGCCTAAAGTATAGAAGCAGTTTCTTGTGTTTTGAAATATTTCTGAATTAACTCCATTAATTCATCTCTCTTAATGGGTTTTGAGATGTAATCATTACATCCTGCCTCAATTGCCTTTTCCCTGTCACCAATTAGTGCATAAGCTGTTTGTGCAATAATAACCACTTCTTTGTTGAATTGCCTTATTTGTCGTGTAGCTTCATATCCGTCCATATCAGGCATTTGTATATCCATCAGTACTAAATCAATGTCAGAATTATTACGGCACGCTTCAACGGCTTTTGTTCCGGTTGCTACATTGATAATTTCTTTCCCAAATTTCCGGACTACAATTGAAATGAGTTTATCAGATAATTCATCGTCTTCGGCAATTAATACTTTCAGTTTTTTAATCTGTTTCTTTTCGTCTTGCGCCAGAACAATATTTTCAACAATTGTTTTTTCTTCATGTTCAGTATTGTAAGGTAAAGTGAAATAAAATGTTGAGCCTTTCCCTTCTTCGCTCTCTACCCAAATTTTACCGCCCAGCATTTCCACTAAAGCTTTAGAAATGGATAATCCCAATCCTGCTCCCTGAAAGGCTCTTTTATCGCCAATGTCGGCCTGGACAAAACGGTCAAAAATAGCTTTTTGTCTGTCTTTTGGAATACCAATACCGGCATCTTTTACAAAATATTCAAGATATTTTCCCTTTTTCTCATACCCAAATACGATTGAACCTTTATCACTGAATTTAATGGCATTTTTGACAAGGTTGATCAAAATTGAAGAGACTTTCTCGCGGTCGGTTTTTAGGATGGCTTCTTTTAACGGCAAACTGTTTTTGAAGAAAAGCTGCATTCCTTTCTCTTCAACCTCTGGTTTGAAGAAGGTATAAATGTATTCAATCTGCTCGTTTACATTCGATTCCTTCACATTAGTTTTCATCAGACCCGATTCTATTTTCGAAATATCAACAATATCGTTGATGATATTCAGCATACGAGCACCACTTTTTTCTATAATGCGGATATATGCTTGTTGCTGTTCACCGGTAAGGTCGGGCTCTTTCAGTAGTTCGGCAAAACCGAGAATACCATTCATGGGAGTACGGATTTCATGACTCATATTGGCAAGAAAGGCTGATTTGAGGCGATCGCTTTCTTCGGCGTGTTCTTTGGCTTCTATCAAATCTAAAGTTAGCTTCTTTTGTTCCGTAATATCCTGATTAATTAATTGATAATGCTTGATCCCATTCCACAGAACTTCTTTTCGCGAAACTTTTACATGGCGGATTTCCGCGTTTTTACGTATAATACTTACCTCATAATCAAATACCTCATGTCCATTTTTTCTTTTTTCTTTTCTTTCCTGATGTTTTGCATAACTTTCGGGAGTGTATCGATTTATTGCAGGTATACATGTAAATTCTTCCAGACTGTTGAATTCAAAAAGATCAAGGAAGGCTTTATTGGTATAAATTGTTTCTCCATCGACGGTAACAATACGTATGCCCAAAGAAGATTCTGAAATTGAACGATGGAAATTTTTCTCAGATTGAAGAAGTGCCTCGTTAGTAAGAATTAACTCCAGTTCTGCCCGCTTTCGATCGGTGATGTCATTGTAAGTAACACACACACCAAAATTTTCGATTGGAATAGGTACTGCTGTTACATTTAACCAGGTAATATCATTTTCTCCTTTAACTATTCCTATCTCAATATTTTCAACGAGCCGATCTTCTTTCAAAGCTATTACACTCGCATATTCTTCCTTTGGAAATGGTGATCCGTCAAATCTGATAACATTCCATTCGGGACCTCGTATTTGACGATTTATCTGATCTTCTTGCGACAATCCAAGCAAAATCTCAGCTTTTTTATTGCTTTCAAAGATATTTCCTTCTTTATCGGATATTGTTATTCCGAGCGGAAACGAATCAAAAAGAACCCGATATTTAGTAAGACTTATTTCTATATTTTCTTCATCCTGCTTGCGTTCGCTGATGTCCTGTAACATACCACCGATTTTAACTATTTCTCCGTTGACACGGTATGCTTGTCCAATTGCCCGAACCCAAATCCTGTTTTGCTTTGCTGTAATCAATTGCAGATCTAAATCGAAGGACTTGCCTTCCTCAATGGCTTGACTTACTGCTTCAGAAATAACGGGTATTGACTCTGGAGCGTAGAAATTGATACCAGATTCGACTGTTGGTTGATAATCAGGTTCGACTTCATGTATCTCATATACCATATCCGACCAACTAAGCTCCTTATTCTTAAGTGCAATTTCCCAACCGCCAATTCTTGCTAATCTTCCTGCCTCGTCCAGGAGCTGTTTGCTTCTTGCCAATTCTTCCGCCCGTTTTTCTTTCTCTTTGTTTTGAAAGGCAAGCTCTTTATTATTAGCAACGATTAACGCTAAGGCATTTTCTTCATTAGCAACGATTAATGTTGTTAGATGCTTTCCTTCCTCATCGTTTTGAGAGGCAACTTCTTTGTTAGCAGCTATTAACTCTAAGGCATTTTCTTTATTAGCAATGATTAACTCTGATGCCCGTTCTTCTTTGGTTTTATCCTGATCATTCATAATTGCAGGTTATTTTATACAATATACAATTGATTGGTTGTGTCGGATTACTAAATTGGGTTTTGTCTATTGGCATTGGTTATAAAAAAACAGCGTGGCCAGATTGCCAACCGTTATTGAGGTCCGACCAAGAACCCACTGAACAAGTAAAGCAACGACCACGCCTTGACGTGGCGTTTTGCTTAATATCATGTTCAGTTTTGAAAATTTGGTCGGTTTCAATAACAGAATTCAGCTAAACGCTATATTTTATATTTGTTCTTATATTCCTTTTCTTCTACATTTCTATAAAAATTTGTTACACAATACTTTCAATTATTGAACCAAATGTAATTATTATAAACAATAAAAACAAAAATATTTTAAGGTTGAATATTTACTCTTTTGCTTTCTTCTATCATGAGCAGGGATTCCATCCTTTTTTAAGGATGGAATCCCTGAAAAAAGAAAATAATTTGCTTATTGAGTATTGGGGTTCTTTGCTCCTTCAAATCGCTTTTTTTTGCTAAAAGGCCTTCCGTTAAAGTGCCTGAACGGAGGAATACCTCCGTAAGCAAGTCTGGGTTTGCGTAGGGTTTGAGAAGGGATCGGGCTGGGTTCTCTTCTTATCATCTGATTTGCATCTGTCTTCTATCTGTGTTGTAGGATGGATTTAAATACAGATAGAAATCAATTAAAAATCAAATAATACGACGCAAACACGACGCAAACACGACGCAAACCCAACCCGGATATATTCCGTGTAGATCGAAAGCCTGTTAAGCGCTTTATTGAAGAATTTCTGAATGGAGTGATAATTGGTGTACTAAGCCTATGGGTTCATTTCTTAATCCTTTAGTCAGACTATGGCATGAACTCATTCGAAGTTTAAAGACAAAAACTTTTTTGGAAAAAGCGCTACTTGAAATGGAGCAGTTATTTAAAACATCATAAAAGTGGAAAAGAAACAATGCTGCACTGGATGATATTTATAGAGAAAAAATCCTGAAATGTTGAAAGCGTTTTCCATTCAGGAAAAACAATCAGTTAATCTAATCTTTCTCTAATTTACTTATCTTTGGTAAGCTATTTTAACCTAAACCCAAAACAATGAAACGAATCCTGATTATTCCCTTTCTGTTGATGACCCTGTGCTTTTCGGCATCTTCAAAAACCTTTCAGCCGGTTAATTCAAAAGCTTCTCCTGAAGCCAAAGCCCTGCTGAGTTACCTGTATTCGCTGAAAGGGAAATCCATCCTGTCGGCACAACACAATTATTCAAGCCCGAAAGAATATACCCGTTCGACGGATAGTATTACGGCGATAACTGGAAAAACACCTGCCATTTGGGGTGCGGATATTTCTGAACTCGACCAATCTCTCGTTGATGAGGCGATTCGGCAATACCATAAAGGCTCCATCATTACGCTGATGTATCACCAGGTGAAACCTTTTGATCCGGATAGTTATGGATTTGAGAAAAGTGTAAAAGGCAGGGTGACAGATGAACAATGGAAACAGATTGTAACTCCGGGAACGGAATATCACAAGATGTGGCTGGCCAAGATTGATGCAAGGGCCGAAGTGCTGAAGAAACTGCGCGATGCCAATATCCCGGTATTGTGGCGTCCCTATCATGAGATGAATGGTATGTGGTTCTGGTACGGCAATCGCCCCGGCAAGGAGGGTATCCAGAAACTATGGAAGATGATGTACGACCGGTATGTTAATTATCACCACCTGAATAACCTGATCTGGGTCTGGAATACCAATGCCCCCCGCGACTGGAAAGACGACCAGGCTTATGCTTATGAATTGTTTTATCCCGGAGCAAAATATGTTGATGTATTGGCAGCCGATGTTTACAAGAATGACTTCAAGCAGTCGCACCACGATCAGTTGGTAAAACTCGGTAAAGGCAAACTGATTGCGCTGGGCGAAGTGGGCAATTTACCCACTCCTGAAATCCTCGAACAGCAGCCTCAATGGTCCTGGTTTATGTGCTGGGCTCATTTCCCCTGGACAGCTAACACTCATGATATTGTTAGAAAATTATATAATTCTCCCAGGGTGCTGACACTGGATGAAGTGAAGAAATGAAGAAATCGATCAACATGAAGAGTTTACTAATTGTACTGGCATTCTTTTTCCTGATTCCGGGAATCCTTCATGCACAATCTTTGCCTGTTGCAGTGAAGGCAGATGTTTTCCAGGCATGGGAGCCCTCAAACATTCAGTTGAAAGGTTATCTGGGCGATAAGATTGATTTGTGCATTTCCCAGCGTATTAAAAAACAGGATGTACAGATGCTGGTTGATCCTTTTAAGAAGCGAAACGAGACCAACAGATGGCAAACCGAATTCTGGGGTAAATGGATACTCTCGGCTATAGCCTCCTACGAATACAATCATGATCCCGAAATGCTGGCCCATATTCAGCAAGCTGTTTCAGGCCTCCTGGAGACCCAAACACCTGATGGTTATATCGGTAATTATTCACCCGAAGCGCAATTGAAGGAATGGGACATCTGGGGACGAAAATACACACTGCTGGGCTTATTGGCCTGGTATGATATTTCAGGAGACAAGAAAGCGCTGGAAGCATCACAAAAGCTGGCTGATCATCTGCTAACAGAGGTTGGTCCGGATAAGGCAGATATTGTAAAAACAGGCAATTACCACGGTATGCCAAGCAGCTCCATCCTTGAACCGATGGTTCTGCTCTATCGGCATACCGGCAAGAAGCGCTACCTCGACTTTGCCAGATACATCGTTGCCCAATGGGAGACTGCTGATGGTCCGAAACTAATCAGTAAAGCCCTGGAGGATGTTGACGTGGCCAGCCGTTTCCCTTTCCCAAAAGTGTGGTGGTCCTGGGATAACGGACAGAAAGCCTACGAGATGATGTCGTGTTATGAAGGCTTGCTCGAATTGTACCGCATGACAGGAGAACCAGGTTATTTGAAATCAGCTGAACTGGCCGTTAAGAATATCATCGATACAGAAATCAATGTCGCCGGATCAGGAACAGCCTTCGAATGTTTTTACCATGGAGCCCAACGGCAAACGGAACCCACCTACCATACCATGGAAACCTGTGTAACTTTTACCTGGATCAAGCTGTGCAATAACCTGCTGAGGTTGACAGGGAACCCCATGTATGCCGATCAAATAGAGAAGACCGTTTACAATGCACTGATAGCTTCCCTGAAGTTTGACGGTTCACAGATTGCCAAATACAGCCCGTTGGAAGGAAGACGTCACGAAGGAGAACATCAATGCGAAATGCCCATCAATTGCTGTAATGCCAACGGACCCCGGGCCTTTACCCTGATCCCCAAAATGGCTTTAATGACTTCTGAAAATGAAATAGTGGTGAATCTGTATAGCGAATCCAGGGCTACTATACTGCTTGGCGAAAAGAAGAAAAAGAATAAAGTGACTCTGGAACAAAGTACAAGCTATCCTAAAACGGATCGGGTGGAAATCACCATTCATCCTGAAAAACCTGGAACCTTTACTCTTGCACTGCGCATTCCGGCATGGAGTGAACATTCAAGCCTGTCAGTCAATGATATTCCTGTTGAAGGTACGATCGGAGGAATGTACCGAAAGATTACACGGGAATGGAGTTCAGGGGATAAGGTAGTGCTGCAGATGGATCTGACTGGTCGTTTGATCTCCCTCAATGGTTATCAGGCCATCATGAGAGGTCCCGTTTTACTGGCACGCGACTCAAGGTTTGAAGATGGATTTGTCGATGAAACAGCCATTATACAGCAACAGGGCGGTAAGGTTGACCTTCAGGTTACAGTGGATCAGCCTGCAAACATGTGGATGTCGTTTACTGCTCCACTGGTTCTGGGAACCGATCTGGAAGGTGAATACAGGAATCCGCGTCAGGTGCATTTTTGCGATTTTGGGTCAGCAGGAAATACCTGGAATGAAGATTCGCGCTACAGGGTTTGGATCAAACAAACGCTGAATGTGATGAATGCCCCGTATAAAGCCTATTAATAAAAATTACCTTTATGTCTTTTAAGAAAATTACCCTTATTGATTCCTGTGGCCTCACCAGTCCGGTATTGGAACAAATCGCTCAACTTTCAACTGTTCCAATTACAAATTATACTGATTTTCCTGCTACCGATGATGAAATCCTCCAACGGATAGGTGATTCGGATTGCATCCTGGTGAGTTGGAATACCAAAGTGAGTGCCGAAGTGATTAAAGCCTCACCGAAACTGAAATACATTGGAATGTGCTGCAGTTTGTACGATGAAAAGGCGGCCAACGTTGATATTCTTCAGGCACGTAAACAGGGAATTGTCGTTAAGGGAGTTCGCGATTATGGCGATGACGGAACCCTTGAATTTATATTTGCTGAACTGATCTATTTGCTGAAAGGCCTTGGCAACCTGCAATGGCAGGCGGAAACGCGAGAACTGCGTGGAAAGACCATGGGCGTCATAGGAATGGGTACCCTGGGAACTATGGTGGCACGAACGGCCCGTCATTTTGGGATGGAGGTATTCTATTTTAACAGAAGCCGTAAGCTTCAATTGGAGGAAGAAGGTTTCGCATTCTTACCTTTGAATGAACTCCTGGCTACCTGCGATGTGATCAGTACCCATCTGCCCAAGAATTCGATAGTACTGTCAGAATCAGAGTTCCTTGTTAAAAAGGCAAACTCCATCCTGGTCAATACCTCTATCGGGCTGACTTTTGACAAAGCAGCCTTCCTTGAATGGATTTCCAATGACCCTACTTCATTTGCCATCTTTGACCGGGTGGCCGTAGGGGAGCATTTCGATGAATTCTCAAAATACCCCAATATCATTGTTTCTGAGCGATCATCCGGCTTTACCCTCGAAGCCAAAACAAGGCTTTCTGAAAAAGTACTGGATAATATGCAAGGGTATCTATCTGAGACTGCCTGCTTGTAAATATATTTCGAGGAACAGGATCAGTTGTTACAAGCAGTCATTTTATCAATCAATCCTTAGACTTTTTTGATACAATACCTCAGGGTCAAAATCTGCTTCATTATCCCATTCGATTGAATCAAAGCTCTTTTTCACCGTTTTAAATAATCTTAAATCCTTTAACTCCTGAAATATTCCATAGTCAAGATATGGCTTCATATCGAATTGCCTAATTTCTCCATTTTCAAAGGTCAGGAGCAAAAGGTAATTATCCTGTGGCTTTACGTCTTTTATTGCCAGGTACATATCTGTTATTTTAATGGATCTATTTGAAAAGGCTTTTCCCCATTTTGACAGAGCGCCCAATCTGCCAATAATTCATCCCGATGTATCTCAACCCATGCCTGTATCAAACGTAATTGTCGCGAAGGTACTTGCCCTTCAAGTATTTCACAGTCTTGAATCCTGATTGTAATTTTAAAGTCTTGATAATAGGCATGTACATGAGGAGGATGATGCTCTTTGGGAGCATAATACATTCTTATTATTATTCCGAAAAACATTGAAATTGTTGGCATGTCTTTTTATTTTTCTCAAAGGTACAAAATCTTATCACTAATACTCAAGTGCTTGTTGGATGGTTTTTTATATTTTTTGGCAACCAGTAATTATCCTTGCTCCTCCGAATATGCATTCATCTTGTTCAAATCTGCACCAGCGGCTGCCATCAGTTAAGCATATCCGGATAAGCAGGAGTTGTACGATAATTTCGTACAACTCAAAAAAACCTTCAGTGTGCAGCATCCTTTTAAGGCCCCTGCTCCTCCGAATATTCATCTATTTTGTCCAAATCAACCAGCCACCTCAACAACCTTTAGATATTTTTACACTGAACCAATAATAATCTTCTTTATAGTGCTGTTTTCTAAGTATTATGTTTTAACTTAGCCTGAACCAAAATTCAATGGGTTTGATGCTCATTGCTCGACCCTTAAAAGCTATCCTAATAAACCAGGCCATGAAAAAACCAATCCTGATCCTCCTTTGCATTACCTTTATCTGCACGCTGTCAATGGGGCAAAATAACTCCACCGCTCCAAAAATCATCAGCACGATTCCCGCCTTTGGTGATTGCAAAGTTGATACTGCACTGACCGAAATCACACTTAGGTTCGATCAGGATATGGGCGAAGGGTGTTCTGTAGTGAATACTAAAAATTTGCCCAAGATTACGCAGAAATATCATTGGACCGATAAAAGAACTCTTTCAATTCCTGTAAAGCTTTTCCCGAACAGACTTTACTACCTTGCGTTTAATAATTCCAGGCATCAACATTTTACAAATACACAGGGAATACCTTTAAACCCCGATGATCTGCATTTTCAAACCAAAGCAGTTTCGTCTGTTGACCTTAATGGTTCGTCTTTGGAGCTTAATAAGAAGGCCTGTAAGGAGCTGATGGAAATATTTCCCCGGAAGTATTCCTATGCTACACTTAAAGGAATCAACTGGAAAACTTTAATGGAACAGAAGCGGACGGAGCTTGAAAACGCTGAAACACCCACGGAGTTCGCACTTAAATTAGTCAAACTCTTACGAAATGCCGATGATCCACATTTAGGAGTTGAACTGGAAGGGCAACGCTTTGAAACGTGTAACATGCGGCTGGTGGACAACAACTTTAATACAGTAGCGCTGTTACCCAGGCTTCAGGAGAAGAAAAACAGCAAGAACTTCGCAGTCCTCACTGGTGTCATTGACAGTATCGGATACCTTTTGTTGCGCGATTGGAATACCGATTTGGACAATCTTTCCCTGAAAAACTGGGGTAATTCGACAGACCCCGACATTCCTGCCTTCGAGGTTATCAAAGGATTGCTCATCTATCAAAACCTGATCATTGATGTCCGTGATAATGGTGGGGGAAAGGAAATCTATGCCCGCAAACTTGCCTCCTGTTTTGTAACGGATTCCATCCCCTTCGGGAAGGTGTACAATTACAACGAAAAGACCGGATTATTTGATAAAGAGATCCTGCATAAACTTTATCCATATGAACGGAAATTGAAGTATTCAGGAAATATATATGTGTTATCCGGACCCAATGTGATGAGCAACAATGAGTCCTTTATCCTGATGATGAAACAGGTGCCAAATGCCAAAATAGCAGGAATGAAGACCTATGGAAGTTCAGGGAATCCGGTCCCTTACGTTTTATCCAATGGGGTGACCGTTTATATCCCATCCTGGCAGGCCTATACCCTGGAGGGTAAGCTGATCGAAGGAAATGGCATTCAGCCTGACATTGAACGGATAACTACCCGCAAGGACTTCCAGGATAAGGATGGTCTTGTTGATGAAGTCATGAATATGATTAAAAAGAAAAATTAACCGCAGGAATTTTATAAACAGAGGGCACCAGAATCTATCTGAATTTTCTCAGACAATCTCCCTAATCGACAAAATGGTAATGTCCTGATGTAAAATTGCATTCTCTCACATCACAATTCGTTTTTTTTGAAAGACTCTAGCCTATTCAGGTTATGAATTACTCTGGAATTTCAAGGGTATTTTTTCTTGCCTATTTCTTACCTCTGTCATACTTCTGTCATATTTCTTTCATACTTCCGTCTTACCTCTTTCATACCTCTGTCATACCTCTTTCATACCTCTTTCAGTACAAATTCGAAACAAATTCGAAACAAATACGTAACAAATTCGAAATAAATTCGTAGCCGTTCGAATTTGTTTCGAATTTGTTACGTATTTGTTTCGAATTTGTACTGAAAGAGGTATGAAAGAGGTATGAAAGAGGTATGAAAGGATATAGAAGGATACCTTTCGGGAAAGTTATGGGAAAAGGAATGTGTACCAAAGAAATACATTTAAGGGTCAGGCTTAAATGAATTTAGTGTGCCTGTCAAAGATAAATATTTATACTGACGGATAACTCATTCTTAAATAGTTTCAACTCCTCTTTTAAGACTTTTAAGACTGGGAAACTATTGATTTTTATCAGCGTTCTATCTGGGAAAAATCAGGTGAAACAGGGCAGTCTTAAATAATTCTAAACATCGGGAATAAATTAAACACCTGACGGATGATGAAAGCGTCAGAATATTATCTTTAACTCCTATTCGTAGATTTATTGTTTAAATATTCAACACTATCGGGATGTTGATAAGCTAACACACATACCATGTATAATTCGCATCAGGAATTGGTTAATAATCTGAAAGTCGGGGGCGTAAAATTTAAAATTACCCAACAGGTCGATTCATTGATGATGACCGAGTTGGAGTTTCAAAAGGGAGCTTCATTGCCTGAACATATACATCAGACCGATCATTCGGGGTATTTGCTTCAGGGAAGGATCCGTATGACGATTGACGGAGAGATCCGTGAACTGGTTCAGGGCGATAGCTGGTGTATCGCAAAAAACCTTCGTCATTCTACGGAGGCTATGGAAGAATCAAAAATCATAGAGGTCTATAGTCGGGAGCGAGAGGATTTTCAGGATTACATCTTTGAAAAGGCGATGGATTTATAGCTGGCTTTTTTGTCCCGATTCTGAAGGACCTTTTTGAATTTAACGCTCAATCCTAAACCTAACCGACCAATAGCCATGCTTAAACCTATCCAACGAATTTGTATTGTGATGATCTGCTGTTTCCTTGGCCTGAACTATCTGGCGCAGGGGAGCCAACCAAATTATAAGGTAATTGCCTTTTATACCGGGAAGAACGACCAGGCACACGTTAGTTTTGTGCATGAGGCCAATCAATGGTTTTCGAAGGTGAGCGCTAAACATCATTTCAGTTACGAGTCGACCAACGACTGGAACAAAATGACTCCCGAATTCCTAAGCCATTACAAGGTTGTCATCTTTCTCGATACACGTCCCGACTCTGCCCTCCAGCGTAAGGCCTTTCAGGAATATATGGAAAAAGGGGGTGGATTTATGGGTTTTCATTTTAGCGCCTTTGCCCTCACCCCCTCGGCTTATTCCCAAAACTGGGACTGGTATCATGAGAAGTTCCTGGGATCGGGTGAGTATGGAAGCAATACCTGGGGGCCAACACCGGCCATTTTAAAGATCGAGGACCGTCATCACCCTGCTACACAGCACCTGCCTGAGAAGTTCAAGACACAGCCCAACGAATGGTATCGCTGGAAAAACGATCTGCGGAAGAATCCAGACATCAAGATACTGGCCTCCATCGATTCGACAAGCTTCCCGCTTGGGACAGGCCCAAAGCCATCTGAAATCTGGCATAGCGGGTATTACCCCGTGGTATGGACCAACACGAAATACCGCATGATTTACATCAACATGGGCCATAATGACATCGACTATGCCAATAAGACCAACAAGGAATTGTCGTTTACCTTCGACAATAAAATTCAGGATCAGTTGGTCCTGGATGCATTGAATTGGTTGGGGCAAAAAAAATAGCCGGTAGAATAATCAAGAAGGAATCAAATAGTTACCTTCGGATTTATTTTAGACACACAACAACAACCTGTTACCTAATCAAAAACTACCGGTTATGAATAGATTCTTTGCACCTGCCATTATTCTTTCCATTGTGTTGGGGATTACTATTGCCTGGATTGACTCAAGTCCGAACTGGGACGACACGGGTATTTCAGTATTCATGGTTTTGGTTGCAGGTTTCGTTTGCGGATACCTGGCCGGATACAGACCCTGGCTTATTGCCTTGCTGGTGAGTATCTGGATCCCTTTGTTAAGCATCCTTACGACTCAAAACTACGGATCATTTCTGGCCTTGATACCCGGAGTACTGGGTGCCTATGCCGGTCACCTGGTACGAAAAGGATTTAGCGGCAAATAAGTGAATTGATTCATACTCCTGCTGTAAATTATCCGGTCTTTGAACGGGTAATTTTATAGTCCGTATCATTAAGAGACAGTTTAAATTTTATTGGATTGTTCCGTCAGGAACAAAATATGGATAGGATATTTATCAAATACGTCAATATATTGTCCCATACGGGACAATACAACCGTGGGAAACGACTGTTTTTCTACCCACATATTTTCCCTACGGGAAATTTAAACCGTCTCTTAAGATAGATTCAATATGCAAAAGAAATTCTTTTCAATGGTTTTTATGGTCGTGACTGGTATCCTTACATCTTTTTCTCAAGGTGTAACAATTAAGATTACTGACAATCATCAAGGCCGGGTGTTTGAAGGGATTGGTGCATTGAGTGCCGGAGCCTCTTCGAAATTACTGATGGATTACCCGGAGGAGATCCGAAGTCAGGTATTCGATTACCTGTTCAAACCTAAATTTGGAGCCAGTCTTCAGCAGATCAAAGTAGAGATTGGCGGAGACATCAATTCGACCGATGGAACCGAGCCTAGTCATGCGCATACCCGGGATGAATTCCTGGACCCTAAACCACAATACTTCCAGAGAGGTTATGAATGGCTGGTTTTGAAAGAAGCTAAAAAGCGCAATCCGCGAATATTGACCGATTGCCTGGAATGGGGTTGCCCGGGTTGGATCGGTAACGGGGTTTTCTACTCGCAGGATAATGCTGATTACATCGCTTCATTTCTGAAAGGTGCCAAAGAGGTCCAGGGTATCAGCTTTGATTATACCGGGATATGGAATGAAAGGCCTTACGATAAGGAATGGATCAAGCTAATGAGGAAAACGCTGAATAACAATGGTCTGAAGGATGTTAAGATTATTGCTGCTGATGTATTCGACTGGAAAATTGCCGATGATATGCAGAATGACAAGGAGCTCTCGGACGCGGTGTATGCCGTAAGCAGCCATTACGTGGACCGTGAAAAATGGTGGGGAAAACCGGTTTATGGGTCCTCGGAGACTGCCTTAAAATCGAATAAACCCATTCACAACAGCGAAGCCGGTCCTTGGAAAGGCGATTGGGACGGTTTTGAATACCTGGTCAAATTGTATAACCGGAGCTACATTGTGGGTAAAATCACCAATGTCATTACCTGGAGTTTGATTACCAGTTATTTTGACAACCTTTCATTACCCAATTCAGGATTGATGATGGCCAAGACACCCTGGAGCGGTCATTATGAAGTACAACCGGCCATATGGGCTGCTGCGCATACAACACAATTTGCTGAACCGGGATGGCGGTATGTGGATTCAGGCTGCGGATTCCTGAAAAAAGGAAGCTACGTAACCTTGAAATCTCCGGATGAAAAGGATTACAGCCTGATCATTGAAACGGCAGATACCATCGGTACACAAACAGTCACATTTGAACTGGATAAAGCCCTTGCCGGAAAAGCTTTGCATGTCTGGAAAACCACCCGGGGAAAAGGTGAGTTTGAGCGGCAAGCCGACCTAAGGGTCAGAAACAACAGGTTCACCATTCAGTTAGAAGGTAAATCGGCATACTCGATTACCACGACTACCGGGCAGACAAAGGGGTTTTACAAAGTGCCGGAAAACAAACCGTTCCCCTTTCCCTATGCCACCGATTTTGAAACAGAGACACCCGGTCAGCTCCCAAAATACTTCATGGACCAGGCCGGGGTGTTCGAAGTGCAACAACGGGAAGATGGGAAAGGTAAATGTTTGAAGCAGGTGATAGACCACCAGGGAATCGAGTGGGAAGTGGGTCAAAACCCTTGTGTAGAAACCATTCTGGGTGATACCACCTGGACCGATTACGAAGTTCATGCGGATGTTTACGTTTCGGAGAATACCGGTACGGCAAAGATCCTGGGCCGGGTGATGGAAATGAAAAGGGGAGGAGATTATCCCGAAGGGTATATGTTTGTGATTAATACAGGAAATAAATGGTCGCTTTATGCCGGCAGTCAGGTTATTGCCTCAGGTTATGCTGATTTTCCTGCATTTACATGGCAGCCTGTTTCCCTGAAGTTTAGCGGGAGTACTATTTCTGCAAAAGTAAATAACAAGGAAGTGATCACCCTGAAAAATACCCGGTATACGCATGGACTTGCAGGACTGGGGTCAGGGTATAATCTGATATCCTTTGATAATTTTGAGGTGAAATAGACAAGCTTTGTCTCTTCAATTCCTGATGGTTGACCGGCAGGGTTCAGCTATTGCGTGAAGACCGATACTGATTCATCGATGTACCATTCCAGGTTTCCGCTGGTTGGCAGAATGTGTGCTGCCGGAAGAAGATTAGCCATGGTCTGGTTGCCCCAGATTTCAGACAAACGTCTGGCCTTGGCTTCGCCAGTTACCAGAAAGCAAACCATTTCAGCATTGTTAATCACTTTCCCGGTCAATGTAATGCGTTTTTGATCGGTGGTGGGATGTGAGGCCACTTCACAGATCCGGTCCGATCCAAGCAATTCCAGTTGATTGGGAAAGATGGATGCGGTATGTCCGTCATCCCCAATGCCCAACACGATCATATCGAATTCAGGTAAGCCGTTAGTTTGTTTCAGATGTTCCTGTATTTGTGCTGAATAGGAGAGTGCTTCCTCTTCAGGATCATTTTCCCCTTTGATGCGATGAATGTTTACTTCAGGGATCAGGATATACGGGAATAGTAATCTTTGTACTTTCCCGAAGTTACTTTCCGCATCGTTCATAGGTACCATACGCTCATCCACCCACCAGAAATGTACTTTTTGCCAGAGTGGTGATTCGGCATACTTATTGGCCAATGCGGTAAACAACAGGTCAGGGGTTTTCCCCCCGGAAATGGCCAGGTGAAAAGCTAATCCGGAGAATTTCTCAACTCCTTCCATCAATTGATCGGCAAAATGGTCAGCCAATTCTGCGGGATCTTTTAAAATATGCAGTTTTCCATTCATCGTGTAAATAGATTTAGTTTGTAGGGTCAAACCTATGTGTTT
>DIZL01000066.1:30192-111309 GCA_002429385.1 Prolixibacteraceae bacterium UBA6029
CACATAGGTTTGACCCTACAGTTCGCAATATTCTCCGTCATGCGCAAGGTTTTTGCAGGGATAACGCCACTGGCCCTCTTCCATTAACTGATCAACCACTTCGGGACCCCAGGTGCCGGCAGGGTATCCATAGATCGGAATGTCCGGATTATTCTGCCAGGCATTCAGGATCGGCTGCACAAATTCCCATGCTTTTTCAACGGCATCACCGCGTGCATAGAGCGTTGCATCTCCCTGCATGCAGTCGAGCAACAAACGTCCGTAAGCAGTAGGCAGATAGATATCGGAAAGTTCAGAGTAATGGAAATTCATGTTCACGGTTTGCACATTAAAGCCAGATCCGGGAACCTTCATCCCTATTTTCAGCAGAATACCCTCATCAGGCTGAATCCGGAGCACCAATTGATTGTTTACCTGTTCTGTAGTGGCTTGTGTTCCAAATAAATGGTGCGGGGTATTCTTGAAATGAATGACGACTTCGGTGACCCGTGCCGGTAGTTTCTTGCCCGTCCGTATATAGAACGGAACTCCTGCCCAACGGAAATTATCGATGTAGAATTTCATGGCCAGATACGTTTCTGTCCTCGATAATGGATCAACGCCATGTTCTTCACGATAGCCATTAATGAGGTCCTTCCCGACATGTGACTGAATGTACTGACCCCGGATGACATGCTTCTCAACTTCAGTTTCTTTAATGGGACGCAATGACTGGAATACTTTCAGGGTTTCATTGCGTATGGCATTCGCGTCAATGACTACAGGTGGTTCCATGGCTACAAGCCCTACCAGTTGCATCAAATGGTTTTGAACCATGTCGCGCATGGCTCCTGAATGGTCGTAATACCCTCCGCGTTCTTCCACTCCCAGGGTCTCAGCCGAAGTGATTTCGACATGGTGTACAAAGTTACGGTTCCAGACCGGTTCAAAGATTCCATTGGAAAAGCGTGTGACCAGCATATTCTGTACAGTTTCTTTCCCCAGATAATGGTCAATACGGTACAGTTGATTTTCCTTAAAGTAGTTGAGCAGATTCTTATTCAGTTCACGGGCACTGGTTAAATCAGTGCCAAAAGGTTTTTCGATAATTAAACGTTTAAATCCATTGGTGGAGTCATTTAATCCCACCTCGGCCAGGCTCTGCGGAATGACCTGGTATAAATTAGGGGGAGTTGACAGGTAATAAATATAATTCTCTGGAATCGATAATTCTGACCCCAATGATTCAAGTCTTTGTTTCAGAACAGGATATTCATCTGATTCGGCCGTTGAAAGAGTTTGGTAATACAGATGAACCATGAACTCATCAATATCCTTCTGGTTATGATCATTCGCAGGCAGGAACTCTCTCATTTTATCCTGAAATTCAAGATCTGAGAGCTCCGTTCGTGAGACTCCCAATACGGCAAACTGATCAGGAAGAAGATTCCGGGTATGCAGTTCGTACAAGGCAGGGATCAGCTTGCGCCTGGTCAGGTCACCCGAAGCTCCAAAGATGACGAGTATATGTGATTCAGGCTGTTTCATTGACAATTGTATAAGTTAATCAATAAACATTTAAAGACGGATATTGATTTGAAAAAAGCAGTATTTTGAAGATTAAATGGATATTTTAATTCAGGTCCATTCCGTCTGTTTCATTTTCATCACAGTTCATAGGGTATATCGGTCACCCAAACCAGACAATGTTCTGAAAATGTCTGAAAGTGAAGCTTGTAAACCAACTCACGGGTTCCTGCAATGAAACGGGCGGAGAAATCATTCTCCATTTCAGGATTAAAGGATGAAATCTGTATTTGATGCCTGAATTCGACCCCATCCTCAGGGACCAGCTTGAATATGGCTTCTTTGGCACACCAGTAGATACATTGCATCTTTGGAGTTTTATTCACCTGAATCAATTCCTTATCAGAAAGATATCTTTTCTCAATAGGGTTGTAGTTCCTGCCGATGTTTTCAATGTCAAGTCCAACATTCAGATGCTCATGAAGAATGACCGCAACAAAATCACGGGAGTGACTAATGGACAGGTGCTTGTAGATGGGATGGTCAAGAATTGGCTTACCAAACTCAGAGTATCTGATTGTGAAGTTTAAGCCTGTTAACTGTTGGATTAGAACCCGGGTTGCCAGCCATTCTATCTTGCGCTTTTCATGGGTGTAATTCAGAAAAACCGGATCAGCCAGTTCTTCAGATGAAAAATTGGGTAATAAATCGATGGAGGATTCAGTCAGTTGCCAAACTCCTATCAATCCGTCAGGTATTGTTATGGTTTTATAAAGAGGCATTTAATGTTTCCACTCGGTGGTTTCAATCAGATGGATTACATCCGGAGTTAAATAGTCGATCACCGGACGAAGGGAGTCGATGTTTGGGACTTCACGGATGTATAAAGCTCCGCGCAGGAAGTGTCTGGTGCTGTCGGTCAGGTAAAACTGAAGGGGGGAAGCTGCATTGCCTTCAATCAGATAAATGGTGCCATATACTTTTTTCTCAGCATTCATATAGACCCTTTCATTGATTGCATCGGCCTTGATCGAATGTTTATAGGCCAGTTCATGCGAGTCCTGCATCAGTTCCGCGAGATTGTTATGCACTGTTTTATAGCTGATATTTACTTCTGCCTTGTGTGCCGGGAATTTCAGGTTCACCCAGAAAGGTTCAGCCATCCGGTCATGATCCGGCACAATCTTACTGTATCCGGGAATGTCAAAGCGGTATGGCAGGGCTGCGGAATCCAGCATGTGATAGGTTTTTTCCTGAAAACTGATCCTAAAGTAGCCACGGGGTTTTGGAGTATAATCCTTTTGACATGAAAAGGTCATCAGAAGGATCAACAGGGATAAAATAGATGGTATTCTGGGCATTGAATTTATAGTTCTGTTTTGGTTATTTCAACTTTTATCTGTTTGATGCGGCGGTTGTCTACTGCTTCAATGGAGAAAACGAAATTCTTACAGGTAATGGTATCATTTTTTACGGGTATTTCACCTTTTAGTTCAAGAATCAGACCGGCTAAGGTATCTGCTTCACCTTTCACTTCATCAAATACCGTGTCTTCTGATTTGGTTACCTTATAGAAATCATTGAGCATGATCTTACCGTCAAAGAGATATTTGTTCTCACTGATTTTGGTGTATAGTTTCTCTTCTTCATCAAATTCATCTGTAATTTCCCCGACGATTTCTTCCAGAACATCTTCGAGAGTTACAATTCCTGAAGAACCGCCATATTCATCAACAACAATGGCCATATGCACTTTATTCTTCTGAAACTCTTCAAGAAGATCATCTATTTTCTTTGTCTCTGGTATATAGAATGCCGGGCGGATAATACTTTGCCAGCGGAAGGTTGCTTCTTTAAGCACATGAGGCAGCAAATCCTTGATGTACAGAATGCCTTTGATGTTGTCGAACGTTTCAGAATAGACCGGTATTCTGGAAAAACCAGTATTTGTGATCAGTTCAAGGATTTTACTGAAAGGATAATCGATATCTGCTGAAACAACATCTACCCTAGATCTCATAATTTCAACCACGCTCTTATTTCCGAACTTCACGATTCCTTTGAGTATTTCATTTTCATCCTTTAGCTCGGTTTGAGAAGTAAGTTCCAGCGCCTGTGAAAGTTCATCGACAGAAATGTGTTTGTTATAGGCCTGAATACGGCTATTGAGGAAGGATGTGGAATAAATCAGAACCGAATTAATTGGTCGGAGCATCTTCATCAGGTAATGCATTGGGAAAGCAATAAAGCGGGCAAATTTCAATGCGTGATGAGTAGAATAGACCTTTGGTATTATTTCGCCGAATAGCAGGATAATAAACGAAATAACCAACACCTGAACGACAAATCCAAGAATGGGCTCTTGTGAAAAGTCGACGATTGATTCAACTGTGAAACTGGAAAGAATCACAACGCCTACGTTTATAAAATTATTGGCTACCAGGATAGTAGCCAACAATTGTTCCGGAGATTCCAGATTCCTAAGAATATAAGAGTTGCTTTTTGATGTTTTTCCCGAGAGCTTATGCTTTTCTGAAGGGCTTAATGAAAAGTAAGCTACTTCCGACCCGGAGATTAGAGCAGAAAAAGCCAGTAAAACAATGATTACCGCCAAGCTGATCGCGATACCTGTAGTGAATGGGTGAAACTGAATATTCCAGTATAGTACGGCCAGTGTGGGTAACGTTTCTGTTTCCAATTATCCAGGATTTAATTATTAAAATGGTAAATCGTCTTCTTCCGGTTGACTGAAATCAGGTTCAGCTACACTCTGTGCAACTTCGGCATGCTGAGGCTGGTGAGCCATTTCTGCCTGTCCTTCACGTTTGCCAAGCATATGCATGGTGTCGGCATAGATTTCAGTTGAGTAATGCTTAACACCTTCTTTTTCATAGGTATTGGTCCTGAGACGTCCTTCAATGTAAAGCTGGTTCCCTTTCTTTACGTATTTTTCAATTATTTCGGCCAAACCTCTCCAGGCAACAATATTGTGCCATTCGGTTGTGCTTACTTTTTCACCTGTCTTCGCGGTGTAGTTCTCTGTGGTTGCCAGCGAAAATCTTGCAACTGCAACACCTTTGTCGAGATGTCTGACTTCAGGATCCCGACCTACATTACCTACCAAAATTACTTTGTTGACTGACATTGGATATATTTTTTAGAGTTTATAATGTAATAAATTTACATAAATTCTACCGTTTTTTTACCATTTGGCCAGTTAAATTTATGATTTAATCAAAAATCAATGCTGTGATCCGGTATTCCTATCTGACAATACATCCAACCCATTTTCATTGAGGTAGGTCTCAAGCAATTTCGGTACAGCAAAGTTAAAAATATCTTCCTTATTTACCCGGATTAAATTGTCCGGTACATTAATTTCATTGGGCAGCCGGATTCGGATAAACCGATAATGTATGCGTTGATGGCTCAGGAGATGAATTCTCCAGGTACTGATGTCTCCAATAACTGACAGTTCTGACCTGATAATCTCCTGAAAATCCTTCTGCTCCAGTAATTTGTCAATACTGATCTCATCTTTTGTTTCGATCAGTGGAAATTCATAGAGGTTTCTCCAAACATCATCACCGACCCGTTTTCTCATCCAGGTATTGTTATTCCCGATGAGAACCAGATAATTGAAATACCTGTCGCGTTGCAGGGTCTTATTCTGTTTGACAGGCAATTCGCTGATTCTTTTTGTTGAGAAGGCGTAGCAGCTTTCGTTTAAGGGACAACTCCGGCAGTCGGGGTTTTTTGGCGTACACTGCAATGCGCCGAATTCCATCAGGGCCTGATTATGCATTCCCGGATCGGTACCAATGATCAACTCTTTCGCCAGATTATAGAATAATTTCTTCCCCGCGCCGGTGTCGATGGGTTCAGAGATCCCAAAATAGCGGGAGAGCAGGCGGTAAATGTTGCCATCCAAAGCCGGATATTCCAGGTTGAATGCTATCGAGGCGATGGCGGAGGCCGTATATTCGCCGATACCTTTCAAGGCAAGAATTGACTGGTAATCTTCAGGGAATTTCCCTTGGTAATGTTCATGGATAAATCTTGCAGTGAAATGCAGATTACGGGCCCTGGAATAATACCCCAATCCTTGCCAGATCTTTAAAATCTGATCCTCAGAGGCCATGGCCAGATCGGAAATAGTGGGGAATTCTTCGGTAAACCGGATATAATAGCTTAATCCCTGCTCAATTCGTGTCTGCTGGAGTATGATTTCAGATAGCCATACCAGATAGGGATTACGAGTCCTCCTCCAGGGCAAATCACGCTTGTATAAGCTATACCAGGAATGTATCGGGGAGTTGAAAAAGTTCATCTTTTATCTAACTACTTTAAAATCTTTCGAAATTGTAAAAATAAATGAGATATATAGTTTCTATTTTTTAAATAATTTTTATTTTTGCACACCAAATGTTTCAGAAATATAAATTGTTGATAATTAAATATTTTAAGAGATGACAAAAGCAGATATTGTTAACGAAGTAAGTAAAAACACTGGAATTGAAAAAGTGACAGTGCAAAAAGCTGTAGAAGCTTTTATGGAAACAGTAAAAGATTCCTTAACTGAAGGAAGAAATGTGTATCTTCGCGGTTTCGGTAGTTTTATTGTAAAGAGAAGAGCAGAGAAAACTGCAAGGAATATTTCCAGAAATACCACAATTATTATTCCTGAGCATTTCATTCCTTCTTTCAAACCAGCGAAAACATTTGTCGCACAAGTTAAGGACCAAGTAAAATAATTTATTATGCCAAGCGGAAAAAAAAGGAAAAGACATAAAATGGCTACGCACAAGCGTAAAAAGAGACTAAGAAAAAACAGACATAAAAAGAAAAAATAGTCTTGCTTTATTAAGCATTCGCTTTTAAAGACCTTGTTATTATTAAACCTAAAGCATTATTGTGCTTTAGGTTTAATCTGTTTTTAAGTCTGGTAGTTGTAATTTGTTAAAATATGAAACGTTGTGAGTAGCGACCTAATTGTTAATGTCTCTCCCTCGGAAGTTGTAATCGCTTTATTGGAAGATAAAGGATTAGTCGAACTGAACAGGGAAATGACAGGGGCTAAGTTTGCAGTTGGAGATATTTATCTTGGACGTGTGAAGAAAATAATGCCCAGTCTGAACGCTGCTTTCATTGACGTAGGATACGAAAAGGATGCTTTCCTGCATTACCTCGATATGGGTCCCCAATTTTTGACTCTCAATAAGTTTCTGAAAATTGCCACATCGAAGAACAACAAAATCACCTCCATTTCCCGGATTCAGTCTGAACCTGATATAGAGAAGGAGGGAAAAATCTCGGACATTCTTAAAACCGGTCAAAATATCCTGGTTCAGGTAGCTAAAGAGCCCATCTCAACCAAAGGACCCCGGTTAACTTCAGAACTGTCAATTGCAGGCCGTAACATGGTCTTGATGCCCTTCAGCGAAAAAGTCAGTATTTCGCAGAAAATTGAATCCAATGAGGAGAAGAACAGGCTTAAGAAGCTTATTCAAAGCATCAAACCAAGAAAATACGGTGTAATTGTACGTACTGCGGCAGAAGATAAACGTGTCGCCGAATTGGATCAGGAACTCAAACGTCTGGTCGCTAAATTCGAGACCACATTTCAGAAATTAAGACGGGTAAGCGCTCCCTCTCTGATCGTAGGAGAACTTGGAAGAACTACCGCCTTATTAAGGGATATCTATAATCCCAACTTCAATAGTATCATCGTAAATGATCCTATTGTATGTGAAGAAATTACTGAATATCTGGGATCAATCGCCCCTGAGAAGAAGAAAACCGTGAAGCTCTATAAGGGCAATCAATCGATCTTCGAATACTATGGGGTTGATAAACAATTAAAAGCATCATTTGGGAAAACTGTATCCTTCAAAAATGGAGCATACCTGATCATCGAACACACGGAAGCTTTTCACGTTATTGATGTGAATAGCGGAAACCGTTCGAAGGCCGGAATTGACCAGGAGACCAATGCGCTCGAGGTCAACATGGCTGCTGCTGAAGAAATCGCCCGTCAACTCAGATTGAGAGATATGGGCGGTATTATTGTTGTCGATTTTATCGACATGCATCTGGCTGAAAACCGCCATAAAGTGTATGAGCGGATGAAAGATTCAATGGCTGTTGACCGAACCAAGCACAACATTTTGCCATTGAGTAAATTCTGCCTTTTACAGATCACCCGGCAACGTGTTCGTCCTGAAGAACATGTGGATACTGCCGAAGTTTGCCCTTCCTGTAAAGGCACCGGAAAAATCACACCAACTGTTTTATTGGTGGACGAATTGGAAAGTAAAGTCAGGTATATCTTTAAAGAACTAAATAAGAGCAAGGTAATTATTAAAACACACCCTTATCTGGCTGCTTTTCTGAATAAAGGTCTTTGGTCCATAAAGCATCAATGGGCCTTCAAATACATGAAAAACATTCAGGTACAGGAAATGATCTCCTATACTTTAACCGAGTATCATTTCTTCGATGAAAATCACGAAGAGATCGTATTTTAATCCCCATAAATGATCCCGGTACGAACTACCGGGATTTTTTATTCCCCTTCGGATCGCCTTCTCTTCAACAGATTCTTACTTTTCAATGACAGTTTTCATAAATAGAACAAATCCATTGTGTATTTTTGTTTTTCCAAATTAATCAACATTGAATCCATGAAGCGGATTATTCTATTTGTAAGTTTTCTTTTTTTGATGGGATACCAGGGCATAGCCCAGGTTCTTGAACCTGTAAAATGGACCTTCGATTCAAAGCAGGATGGTCAGGAAGTTACGCTGATCTTTAAGGCTGTTATTGATGAAGGCTGGCATTTATACGATACCAATTTGCCTGATGGCGGGCCGGTGAAAACAACCATCCATTATGCCGACTCCACCTTGTTCACCTTTGTGGGTGAAGTCAGTAAAGATCCCCAACCCACCGAAATATTTGATAAGACTTTTAACCTGAAGCTTCGGTATTTTACGAAACAGGCTGTTTTGACTCAAAAAATCAGGTTGAAAAATTCGGCAAAGAGCGAGATTAGAGGCTCTGTCGAATTTATGTCATGCAACGATGAAACCTGTACTCCTCCTACTGAAGCCGAATTTGCTATTCATCTGAATGCAAAAGCCTCCAAAGCCGAAGTAAGTTCATCGGTCGTTCCCCTTGGTGGATCTGACCTGCAGCCTAAATCAGGGAATCTGCTCTATTTTCTATTCTTTTCTTTCCTGGCAGGACTGGCAGCCATATTAACCCCCTGTGTTTTCCCGATGATCCCGATGACGGTTTCATTTTTCATGAACAGCAGCGGGTCAAAGCTTAAATCACGACTGTATGCAGCCTTTTACGGACTTTCAATTATTGCCATATACACCGTTATCGGAACCCTGGTGTCTGTTATTTTTGGTCCTGGAATTGCCAACTGGCTCAGTACCCACTGGCTGCCCAACCTGATTTTCTTCGCGGTTTTCATGCTGTTCGCCTTCTCTTTCTTCGGAATGTTTGAGATTATATTACCAAGTTGGATGGTCAACAAATCCGATCAACAGGCCGACAGGGGTGGATTGATGGGCTCATTTTTTATGGCCCTGACGCTTGTTTTGGTTTCTTTTTCATGTACCGGGCCCATTGTCGGAGCCATATTGGTCCAGTCAGCCGGAGGTCAGGTGCTAAAACCAATCGTAGGCATGTTCGGATTTTCGCTGGCCTTTGCCCTGCCGTTCACGCTTTTTGCCTTATTCCCTGCCTGGTTGAATAATTTGCCCAAATCGGGAGGATGGCTCAATTCGGTAAAGGTCGTGCTCGGATTTCTTGAGCTGGCTCTGGGTCTGAAGTTTTTAAGCATCGCCGATCAGACGTATCATTGGCGAATCCTCGATCGTGAGATTTATCTGGCCATCTGGATTGTAATATTTACTTTACTCGGGTTTTACTTGCTTGGCAAACTGAAGTTTGCTCACGACAGTGATACTAAAACGGTATCGGTACCACGGTTAATGTTGGCGATTCTAACCTTTTCGTTTGTCGTCTACCTGGTGCCTGGCATGTTTGGCGCACCATTAAAAGGTATTTCAGGATATCTCCCCCCACAGACATCGCTAGATTTTGATGTCAATCAGATTGTCAGGGACGAGATCAAAATAGCAAGCTCTCATACAACAGGCGGTGTTTTAAATTCCGTAGACACTGAGATCTGCGATAAACCTAAGTTTGGTGAATTCCTTCATTTACCGCATGGACTTGAAGGGTACTTCGATTACGAACAGGGAATGGCCTGTGCCCGCAAACAAAACAAACCCGTTTTCATTGATTTCACGGGTCATGGATGCGTCAATTGCCGTGAGATGGAAGCCAATGTCTGGTCCGATCCCCGTGTGCTTGAACGCCTGCGCAACAATTACGTTGTGATTGCCTTGTATGTGGATGATAAATCCAACCTGCCCGAAAGCGAATGGGTCACCTCGACCTATGATGGGAAAGTAAAAAAGACCCTTGGGAAGAAATATGCTGATTTCCAGATTGCACGATATGGTATTAATGCACAGCCTTACTACGTCTTACTGGATGGAAAAGAACAGATGCTTGTTCAGCCAAAAGCCTATGATTTAAATGCCGATCATTTTGTTGACTTCTTAGATGCCGGTTTGGCCGAGTTCAGCAAAAGAAAATAAGAGATTTTATTATCTTTGTCAATGTTATCAATAATATGGAGGGCTGCCAGAGTGGTCGAATGGGACGGTTTCGAAAACCGTTGTACTGGTAACGGTACCGGGGGTTCGAATCCCTCGCCCTCCGCCATCACTTCAAACATGTGTTTCAACATGATGTAATATCAGGTATTTATAAATGTCCTGATAATAACCAGCTCACCGATACCGTGACATCTGAATAAGTCTTTTACAAGACTGTTTCTGCCTTAAGTGAACTGATTAGTACATTTTATTGGTTATGCGGTCTTTTCAAAATGACGCCACAGGTCAATTTGGCTCCCTATGAACCGTATCCATAATAACTACCAGGATTAATGGGGATCAGATGTTGTTACCGGCTGGCCATATTTACTCTCATATTCTTCTGACTTCTTAAGGAAATACTCAATAAGTTGGGCAGAATCCATATGAATTATTTCAGTATTTACTTTATCACGTATATCCCGCATCATTTTAACACAATCAAAATCCTTAGTCGTTTTCATAATCAATTAAATCTTTTGGTGAACGAATTTCGATTGAAGGATATCCGTTTTTCATATTAATCCCATTATATCCCCGAATCCTTCTGATATTTACAATATGCTTAAAATTCCAACTTACCAATACATCAAGTCTTGAGATTGTCGCAATTGCAATATGCAAGCAATCATCATAACTTGTTTGACCAACAACATTTTCCTTTATATATTCCATCGCTAAAATTACCGCATCATCCGTCAATTTTAAAACTTCATACTCAATGTTTAAATCATTTAATAAAGTCCTTACTTTTTCCGGTGCCTTTAGCAATTCACCCTCTGTTATATTGGATATTACAACCTCGTAGTCACCTTTTTTTACCTCGTCGAATAATTTATGAGTAGCAACATCGAATTCCTTGTCAAAATATCCGCCAAGAACTGAAGTGTCAATATAAATCCTTTGAATCCTCATAGATAAAGTACTTTGTTTTGACAAATTTAATCAATATTTAGCTAAGATTATTCTTTTTTCGTGGTTTTGTAGCTTGTTGCACCGGACAGTTTATGCCTCCTAAGCAAAGTAATCCGATATCTATTGGGCTGAACATTATCCTTCCGATGGCCAGACTCCCCCAACGAGCATCTAAATCACTACTGACCCAACCGTACAAAGTAAGCCCGTATTGCCAAAACCCGCCACTATCCCTCCTCGTTTAACGGCCTGTCCCGATCTATCGGGAAACCGCGTAGTATGAGAACAGTATCCGTAGGCTGGGCGGATGGTGTGAGAGACTTCCCCCGTCAGCTAATCACTGCCGGGGCAGTCTACGATTAGCCGTAGGTATTTTATTCTTTTGCCTGATTTAAAATATCTGTGAAGAACTTTTCCGAAAATCTAAAGTTTGTCAATCTAATTTTATTAAGAACAGGCTTAATACTTTTTATTATCCCAATTTGCTTTGCTTTCAATAACAGACCCAAAGTGCCTGAAAACTTAAAGCCTAATTTCTCAGCCAATTTACGTCCTTTCAGATCATCGATTATGAGAATTGCATCATCTAACTCCAACATTAAAGCAATTGCACTGGCCTCACCATTGTCTAAATCTATTTCAAGAATTGATTGATAATGCTTATCTTTAGGATCAAGAACCTGAATCCAATCTGGAAGATCTTGTTTTAATTCATCCTTTATAACAGAAGTAACAAATACCCTATTCGACATCTCCTTCAGAATACCAATTTCATCAATCTTAAGCAACAGAATCAAACAACTGGTATCCGAAACAATAATCTTAGAATTGAGCTGCATCCCTTAATACATCTGATGAAGTATAATTGATTAATGAAACATTGAAATCAGAGAGTATTTCTGAAAACGCGAGTTTCGACATACAGGCCAGATCAGCAGCCTGACCAAGAGATAATTTACCTATCTCAAACATCTTAGCCGCTAAAAACCTTCTAGTTTCGTTTTCAGTTATATCTAAATGATCCGGAATATGTAACACTAAAGTTTTCATAGATCAAATATACAAAAAAACTAAACATATCTTCAGGTATTCAGTTTCTTACTTCGTCATCAGGTAGTTTACCCCCTAAAAACCGTAACACGAAATAAACCTGTACAGGCCATACGACTTTCACTGCATACTGTCTCAAACACTTTTAATGCTTTTCCGAGCAGCCAACCTCACCCAACAAGCTTATGAATCTCTGCTGACCCAACCATACAAAGAAAGCCCGCATGATTAAAGCCCGCCATTATCTCTCCTTGTTTAACGAACAGCATTGTACGGGAACCATATCCGCCAATTCGCAGATGGTGTTAAAGGCTCTCCCCGTCAGCTAATTACTGGCGGGGCAGTCTACTCGATTGTGTGCTGGGCTTTATTTATTTGTCTTCATTGTTACCCAATTTTTATCAATCATAAAGTTTAAAAATCCAGCTGTTCCTTTTTCCTTTATCATCTCAATCCCCTTTCTCCGATTTGTCCGAGTTATAAATTGTCCAAATCGAATCATTAATGGATTATAATCCTTACAATCTCTAACGTAAACATGCTTTTTACAATCTGCGCAACTTGAATATCCATTATCAAGACAGCATGGCCTTACTTTACAAGCATTATATCCTGCGGCACAATCTGGAGTATTTCCTTTACAACCTTTGCATTGTCCTTTTAGAAATTTTGGACAAGCACCACAATAAAATCCACAATACGAAATCAGGTTTTCGTCAGCTATTATTTGTTTTGTTGTTTCCATTTTTTAATGGGCCAGTTTAATGTCTATTAATCCTTGTATGTCACTAATAATCCTTTTGTCCATAATATCAATCCTAACTCCACGACCTTCGGCATAAACTTTCGCAGAATCAAGCTCTGTTTTAATCGAACTTGCAATCTGACTTTTCATTATCATATTAGTTGCTTTTTGTCCAAACACAAATGCTACTTTAAAGAATCTGTCTCTTGGTAAAAGATAGATTATCGCTCGCTTTTTATCTTTAATCCTTAAACTCCAACCGTATTTTGAACAACTCCACTCCTCAAATCCTTTCGGATATTTTGAAATAACATAATCCTTAATCAATTGCCATAATTGATAAGTATCACCCAACGACTCTTTCAAATCATTGTCATTAGGTAGTTTATTCTTATCTGTAAATATGCTCTCCATAGGTAGTAGTGTTTTTAGCCTTGCATACAACTTCTGTATTCCCGCAAATTACGCTTATATCACCTTTAGATTAAAAAGCCAATTAATTGATATTTATTTGTTTGTGTAAATACCACTCTTTGGTGAAGTAAATCTAATCTCATAGCTTTTGGTTTTTTGTTGTTTATGACTTTTAAATATACAAAACCCCATCCTATTATACACTGTTTTTGTCAACTATTTAGCATATCCAACAAACTTTTTATTCAATCGGATTCTTTGGTTGGATAGAGAGAGTAAATTCCTGTGGTTCTGCTGCTTTGGCATCCTAAAAAGCGGGAGTATAAATCCTCATTCCTGTCATCTTAAAGTCGGTATCCCTCAAGGATCTCCTGCCACTTTGTGTGTACCTTGTGTGTACATTGAGTGTACCTTGTGTGTACCTTGTGTGTTCAGGAACACATAAAACACACACAAGGTACACTCAATGTACACACAAGGTACACTTATATGGGCAGCCGATACCAGTCCGAATAAAGCCCGTTTAGGTTACGAATCCGGAGTTGATTAAAGCCGGGGACCAGCCCTTTATTTTGTAAAAGGAGAGGACTTCAGGAATTGGACGGTAAAGGAAGGAAAGTAAATGGATCAGATCAGGAGCGATGAAAAATCGGGAATTTCGGGAAGGCAGGCATACGAATTTTCGGCGTAATTGATGGAGCAGCAACAATGTTTCATACTGTTGCTGACGATCAGATGCGAAGAATCCCGCAACTATAAAGAAGAAAAAAAAGGGAGGTCATTTCTGACCTCCCTGGTAATAACCCCTTTAATTAACCCCTAAAAAAGAGCGCCTTGACAATGTGCGAGGCCATTTTCGGATTTTCCTTCAGCCGTCGGGTGGAGTAGCCGAACCAGTCTTTACCGAATGGCACATAGACGCGCATTTTATATCCTTGTTTGACAATGCTGCTTCGGAGTTCGGGAGTGACGCCATAAAGCATCTGGAACTCATAGTTTGCCTTGTCAAT
This sequence comes from Prolixibacteraceae bacterium UBA6029, assembly GCA_002429385.1. Taxonomy (GTDB): domain Bacteria; phylum Bacteroidota; class Bacteroidia; order Bacteroidales; family Prolixibacteraceae; genus Aquipluma. The sequence continues at coordinate 44,574 of DIZL01000066.1, forward strand.
GTTTTTCTCCTTAATAATATCCATGGCCTTTTCAACCAGGTATTTGTCGTGTGTAGCAATGCCTACATACATTTTATGATCGAGCATGAATTTCAGGTCATCCAGATAATGCTCGCGAACCTCATCATATTCCTTATAGGCGATATCCTTTGGCTCAATGTATATCCCCTTGCATAGCCTGAAATTTAAAGGAGTTCCGTTTGATAAGGTCTGATCCAGGGTGATCAGATCGCTCAGTGTTCTGCGCATATAGGCCTGAATGACCAGACCGACATGGGCCGGATATTTATTGCGCAGTTTACGGTATAGGTCCAGTTCGTCGTTGACACATTGCGAATCTTCCATGTCGATGCGGATGAAGGTATTCTTTTCGACCGCCTTCATCACCACTGCTTCAATGTTTGAATAACAGATGTCCTTGTCGATGAGCAATCCGAATGAGGTAGGTTTTACCGAGAAGTTACCGATAATCCCTTCAGAAGTAAAGCGTTCGATGATGGCGATGTATTTGTTTTTATTTTCTTCGGCCTGTTCGGGGGTTGAGATAAATTCGCCCAGCAGATCTACAGTCACTTCAATGCCCTGACGGTTTAATTCATGACAGGCGGACAGCCCGTCTTCGATGGTTTCACCTGCAATATACCGTCTGGAAAAGATCCAGATCAGTTGTTTGGGCATATATGGAAGCGCATTCGCAAGAATTTGATTAATCATTATTCTTTTGTTTCAGGTTGAACTTGATCAGGTAAAAATACCACATAACATGGGCAGGATTCAATGACGTTTATCAAGGTAGGAGTATGATTTAATGCAGGTTTTAGATGGATTTTTCTGCATTGGCCCGAATCTTTGACTGTTCAGAAAAATAATCCCGTTTAACGATAGATAGTGGCAATAAATTTTTATTTTTGGCAGAATTTTATTGAAACACGGTACATGAAAAATACATCGTTAGTATTAATTATTGTTTTGTTTATAGCAGTTGGGGTACTTTACATCCTGCATTTTAGTGGAAGCAAATCAAATGGTCCAGGTAAGAAAAGCGGCAAAGAAGGCAATGGATCTTCCGCATTGACCATTGGGTACATAAAGGTTGACTCACTGGTGGTTAATTATGATTTCGCGCAGGAAATGCATGACGGTTTTACCAAACAGCAAGAAGCGTTCACCAAAGAATATGGCGAAAAACGCAGTTTGTTTGAATCTCAGGCTGCATCGTTTCAGGAAAAAGTGCAGCGGGGCGGATTCCTTTCACAGGATCGTGCCGCGCAGGAACGGGATCGCCTGGTGGCTGAGGAACAAAAAATAACAAAGCTTGATCAGGAATTGTCGCAGAAGCTTGCACAGATACAGTCTGAGAATAACAAGCAGCTCCTGGACAGTATCATGAATTATGTGAAGATCTTCAATAAGGATAAAAAATACAGCTATATCCTGAATTCAAGTGAATTATTGGTTGGCGATGAGTCTAACAATATTACCAAGGAAGTATTGGTCGGACTAAATGCACGGTACACGAAGTCTAAATCAAAATAGTCAGCACGATAAGATCTTGAAAATCCGAAGTAATTCGGATTTTTTTGTTTAGGGTCATATTCACCAAATACCTTTAAGATGTTTGCAGACCGGTATATTGAGAAAAACATCGTTTATCCTGCATTTATTGAAGCGGAGGCTGATCCTTCGCTTGCACTGATTGTGGTCATTCCGTGTTTGAATGAACCTGAGATCGTACGAACCCTTGAATCCTTGTGTTCATGCGAGCCGGTGAATTCGATGATCGAGGTCATCGTGACGGTGAATGATTCTGAAAACAGCTCTGCGGATGTGAAGAGCTTTAATGAGGAAACGTATCGGAATTTGCTGATCTGGAAGAAGAACAACGATAGTCAGAATTTGGTGTTCCATCCGATCTATGCTCCCTCAGTCCATGCTAAACATGCAGGTGCAGGAATGGCGCGTAAAATCGGGATGGATGAGGCTATCCGACGTTTTAATGCTGTTTCACGGCCTGAAGGGGTTATCGTTTCCCTGGATGCCGATTGCCTGGTTTCACCCAATTATCTGCGCAGGATTGAAAAGGTTTTCTTGCAGAACAAGTCCTGCTTTGCCGTTACGATTAATTTCAGGCATCGCATGGAAGAAACGAATGATCCCAAGCAAAGGCTGGGCATTCAACTTTACGAGGATTATTTGCATTACTATAAACAGGCTTCGGAGTATGCCGGTTTCCCGAATTCGATTTATACGATTGGTTCCGCATTTGCCGTCAGGGCCGAGGCGTATGTGAAACAGGGCGGAATGAATCGGCGACAGGCTGGCGAAGATTTCTATTTTCTGCAGAAACTCACCAAACTGGGAACTATCGATGAAATCAATGATGCCTTTGTGTATCCATCTGCCAGGGTTTCCGACAGGGTTCCTTTTGGCACGGGCGCTGCAATCACCAAGTGGATGAATGATTCGGATGATCTGGCCCTGACCTATAATTTTAAAGCTTTCATGGATTTGAAAGAACTGGCTGAGCGGGTGGATACATTATACCGGGTCAGTAATGAAAACTGTAACAGTTTCATTTTGTCGATGCCTGATCCGGTTCAGGAATACCTTCAGACGCTTGGTTTTGCAGATAAGGTTGCCGAAATAAACCAAAACAGTTCATCGTTACTCTCATTCCGAAAACGGTTCTTCCAGTTTTTTGATGCTTTTATCATTCTGCGTTTTCTGAACATTGCTCATCAGAAATATTACCCTAAGCAAGATATTGCGGAAGCTATAAGACAGCTACAGGAGAAATCAGGAAAGAGAAAAAGGGAATAAGGAAAAGGGAAAAAGCAAAGGGAAAGAGAGTATGCTGAAATGATCCTGATGACCATAGGGACGGGAGGATGGGTATTTAAGCATAAACCGCAAATTGGTAATTTCCTTTCGTGTTGGAATTAAGTTAACCGACTTTTGTATCTGAGCCTATTTTTTCATCAGAGGCATTCACAGAAGATTTCAAAATCTGATTCAAGGATATTGTTTTTGTATTGATAAGCTTTGATTGTTTTTCCAGAAAGGCTTCTTTATCCTGAAATTCAAAGACAGGGTATTTGCCAACTTTAAGGGCAATTTCAATAATCTTTTGCAGGCTAAAATTGATTTCTCCATCATTAAGGATTTGTGAAACCCTGCCTTTGCTAATACCAAGATGGCTGGCTAATTGTGTTCTGTTCAGATTATTGGCTTCCATATAACTAAGAACAGCGTTGTACAGGGACCCATTTACTCCCTCTACCCAATAGGACGGTTGACTGAGTATTGTTTCGCGGATATTATTTGCTGGCTTCATCCTGGTAGGATTTTGGAATATGCTGTGACAATATTAACGAATATTTATTCAATTTGTTTAGGTATAGCTAAATTATTTTTATTCTCCTGATTTCATATTCTAATCTAAAGTTGAATCTAAATTTCCAGTTAACCAAGTATCTATTGAAAAAATAAAGAGGAAAAAGGAAAGAGGAAAAGAGGAATAAGAACCTCATACTGCGATTTCCTTATTCCTTTTTCCTCTTTCCTTATTTCTAATGACCCCGTCTTCATCGGGAAGGTAATGACTCTTTCCTTATTCCTTTTTCCTCTTTCCTTAAGAGTTACTTAACACCGTTTGAGAGGTGGTAATAAAGGTCATTCCATCTCAATTCTTTTTTGAATTCGGAAATACAGGTGTCTTTATTGATTTGCACGAGCTCGACATCGGCCATCTCACAGAAATCTTCGATGTATTCAGCAGTGACTGCCTGGCTGAATGCGTTGTGATGAGCACCACCTGCATAGATCCAGGCAGCTGCGCCTACTTTAAGGTTTGGTTGCGGTATCCACAATGCACTGGCAACAGGTAATTTATCGAGTTTGGCTTCAGGAGCAACACATTCGACATCGTGAACGACCATACGGAAACGGGTACCCATGTCAACAAGACTTGTACAGGTTGCAGGACCGGTCTGGGTGTTAAATACCAGGCGGGCAGGAGCATCTTTTCCGCCAATTCCCAGTGGATGTACTTCAATTTTGGCTTTATCGGCTGCAATGGAAGGGCAGATTTCGAGCATGTGTGAGCCCAGAGCCTTATATCCGCTGGTTGGATTTAGGTGATAGGTGTAATCTTCCATAAACGAGCAACCACCCTTAAGGCCTATGCCCATAACTTTTACGGCACGTACCATGGCCGCATGTTTCCAGTCGCCTTCGGCTCCGAAACCGAACCCTGCAGCCATCAGGCGCTGAGAAGCAAGACCGGGAAGCTGTTTCAATCCATGGAGATCTTCGAAGGTAGTGGTGAATGCTTTAAATCCGCCCTCTACCAGGAACGATTTGATCCCTGCTTCAATGCGGGCCTGATAACGAACATTTTCGTGGAATTTACCGCCAACTTTAGAATCAGCGTCAAAGTCGTAAGTAGCATTATATTCTTCAATCAGTTTGTCGATTTCAGCCTCAGTAACGGCGTCAATGATCTTTACAATATCGCCCACCGGCCAGGTGTTTACCGCGAGACCAAATTTAATCTGTGCTTCTACCTTGTCGCCTTCGGTAACAGCAACTTCACGCATGTTATCACCAAAGCGTGCAATCTTGGCACCCTGCATATCAAACCAGGCAGCAGCGGCACGAGACCATACCCCAATGCGTTCCTGAACATCGTCTTCTTTCCAGTATCCTACAACTACTTTACGGTTTTTGCGCATACGGGCCAGGATGAAGCCATGTTCGCGGTCGCCATGGGCAGACTGGTTCAGGTTCATGAAATCCATATCGATTTCGCTCCATGGAAGGTCACGGTTGTATTGAGTATGCAGTTGCAGCATGGGTTTGTGCAATATTTTCAGCCCGTTAATCCACATTTTCGATGGAGAAAAGGTATGGCACCAGGTGATAATACCGATACACTGCTTTGTTGAATTGGCTTCAATACAGATGTTGGTTACTTCATCAGGACTCCTCATCACCGATTTAAAGACAATACTCACAGGGATTTGGGCAGAAGCGTTAAAGAAGGCTGCGATCTCCTTTGAATTGGCAGCTACCTGTTTCAGGACTTCAGGTCCGTATAAATCCTGGCTGCCTGTAATAAACCATACTTCTAATTCTTTTAAGTTTATCATGATCTTTGTTTTAGATATTGTTCTTGATTGGAAGGGCTAAAAGTAAGAATTAAATAATAAATGTAAATATAACACTTATGAAATTATTCACTTTTCGGATTGTTGTTGAACATGTTTTCTAATTCCTTAGCTGTTTCCTGAATAGTTTGCCAGGCCTTTGACACGTGTTCAAGCGTTGTATTGGTCTGTGCAATGCACATCCGGAGGGTAAACTGGTCCCTGATAACCGTATGGGTGAAATACATTTTGCCCCGGCTATTGATTAATTCAAGGAGTTTACGGTTGAACTCATTCCCGTTCCGGTGGGCAAAGCAGACCAGGTTTAACGGGGCAGGAGCGATGAGCTTAAAGTCTGCACTTTCGCGTATCCAACCTGCAAATTGCTGTGCGATGCGGATGTGTTCCTGAATGTGATAGCGTAATCCGTTAACCCCATAGTGCCGGATCACAAACCATAGTTTGAGGGATCGAAACCTTCGCCCGAGTTGGATATGCCAGTCGCGGTAATCGAATACGGAACCACTTTCGGTGGCCTGATTCTTTAAATATTCGGGTAGTATGCTCAATGTTTTAATCAGCACCGAACGGTCGGCTACGAAGAAACAATTACAGTCGAAATTGGTAAACATCCATTTGTGGGGATTAAATGAGAAGCTGTCAGCATACTCAACCCCATTTAGAATGAAGCGGTATTCAGGGCATATGGCTGCTGTGCCTGACATGGCAGCATCGATGTGCATCCATAGCTGATACTTTTGGCTGATTTCACCAATCTCCGCCAGCGGGTCGATGGCATTGGTCGATGTGGTTCCAACGGTAGCACAGACAAAAAATGGAATCAATCCGGCCTTCAGATCATTCTGAATGGCAGCCTCGAGCAGATCGGTCCGCATTGCAAGGTTTTCATCTACCCCGATCAGGCGAAGGTTGTTCTTTCCGATCCCTGCAATTTTAACGGCCTTCTCTACTGATGAATGTGTCTGGCTTGAAACGTAGGCAACAAGGTTTCCCATGCAACCGGCTTCGTTGCTTTCATAGTTTGTTTTTCTCTCCCGTGCAGCCAATAAGGCGCTCAGTGCTGCACTGGAGGCGGTATCCTGAATGACTGCCCCTCCGGCAGAGGTGGATTTAAACTTTTCAGGCAACTGAAGTATATCAGCCAACCAGTCGAGCACGCGGGTTTCGAGTTCGGTACAGGAAGGACTTGTCGCCCAAAGCATACCCTGAACGCCCAATCCTGATGAAAGCAGGTCACCCAGAATGGATGGCCCTGATGTATTGGCAGGGAAATAGGCGAAAAAGTCAGGCGACTGCCAATGGGTGATGCCGGGCATGATGATCGAATTGACATCCGACATGATCTGCTCCATGGATTCACTTTCCATAGGGGCGGTTGCGGGCAATTGGTCTTTGATTTCCCCTGGTTTTACCTGTGACAGCACAGGGTACTTTTCAATGGTATCATAGTAGTCGGCAATCCAGTCAATCATTTGTTTGCCTTGCTTCCTGAATTCCTCAGGAGACATGTGGTAGTTTTTCATATCAGTGGTTATTGATTATTGGTTATTGATTATTGATTATTGGTCATTAGGAAAAAGGAAAAAGGAAAAGGGGGTGCCGAAACAAGTTCGGCATGACGGGAAAAAGGAAAAGGGAAAAGTCATTGTGAGAAAGGAATGAGAACTGGTTATCGGATGGTAAAGTCGGTGAAATTGCGGAGTGGTGAGATTTCTGAAACGGAAAAGGAACGGATCATCGCTCTTGACGGGCCAATTTTCATCCAGTCGATAAAAGTTTCAATATCCCTGTCTTTGCCTTCAGCTTCGATTTCTACCTTACCGTCTGGAGCATTACAGACCCATCCGGTAATTTGGAATTCAAGGGCCTTGTGGAGGGCAAAATACCGAAATCCTACACCCTGAACGTGTCCACTGACGACCAAATAAACCGATCTGACTGACATTCTCTTATTTACAGATTTCCGGAATCCGCATTGAATTCGGCTACTGCTTCAGGTTGAACTAAAGCCCATATGGAATAGATTCCGATGGCTGTCCCGATAGGGAAGCTGAAGATCTCAATCACAGAAAGGACCAAGGTGAGGATACGGGCCCATTCTCTTCTCTTATATAATCCCATTCCGGCTAAAATGCCCGGAACAGAAATTAGTATAAAAAGAATGGCAAGAGCATCGGCAATTATGGAAAGAATCTTTCCTGCATTGGGTTCTGGTGCAAAACCACCAACTAATTTGAGGACTGTAAATATCAAAAAGGCAATTAATAAGTTGAAAATACTCATTCCAATTTGAAGCGCTGCAACAACATTAATGTGTCTTTCCATGATTGTAAGATTAAGATTGAGTTTTTAGCTGATATAAAAGTAAGGATTATCTGCTAATTCATCAATAATATCAGTCCTGAATTTTACCAGCTCTTAAGAATTTCCTGTTTCACTGAGTTTCGTTTGATAAAAAGGATAGATCTTTCATTAAAAATATTCGCCTGATCGAGATTGCAACAGTGCCCGCTGTTCTTAATGATTTCCAGTTTGGCATTTACCTGTTTTTTCACCAGGTCGGTCACCATCGGAAGAAACATGTGGTCACCATCGCCCATTAGGTATAAGACCGGAGCAGCCGGTTCCCTGTTTAAAAAGTCATTCAGGTTTGATTTGATTTCTCTGGACATCTTCATCCATTTTCGGAACTCCTTTTCACCGAGCTTAATGGCTTCCTGAATGAATATATTGCGTGATTCACGGTGTTTGCGCAGAGGCATCAGAATAAGGGCATTCAGCTTATACAGCCACATATAAGGTAAAACAGAGTTCAGGATTTTAGCCATGCCGATCAGGACTTTGATCGTTTTGTTGAATTGTATGATAGCCCCACCCAGAATGATTGATTCTGCCCGATCGGGTGCAAGTTTGTCTATTTCACGGATAACTACGCACCCCAAAGAAATTCCAACCAAGTGAGCTTTCTTTATTTCGAGATGATCCATAATGGCAATGACATCCAGGGCAACTTCCTTAAATGAATAGCCTGAATCTTGTTCCTGGATTTCAGGTTTCGATTTCCCATGACCGCGCAGATCGACCAGTAAAACGTTAAAGTGCTTCTTGAATTCTTTTAACTGACGAAACCAGACTACATTACTGCCTCCGGCTCCATGCACAAAAACAACCCAGGTTTTGGATTTAGGATGTATGAATTTGTGATGATAAATCATAGTAATCAACTAACAGAAATGAAAATGATTCGTTGGGCAAAGATCATGAAAAAAACAGGTTAATCAAAAAGTTAAGGTTTCTTTCTTTCACCGGTAGGCCTATTCTACTTCAAAGTATCTGTGGGATTATATTTTTAAAAGGTTTTAAAGGAAAGAATCTGAAATCTTTTGCTGACCTTTGCTTAACAAACGTTTAATCAATAAAATAATTGAAGGATGTGTATCGTTTGTTTCTCTGGCATCCTGTTTGTAATTTACAGGACAGGGTGCTCAGTTATCAAGTTCGACTAATTTCAGGAATCATCATGAATCAGAAGACAACACTTTGCTTTGCTTTATTGAATGTATTTTTATTCTTAAGCCTATGGGCTTCAGGGAAGACCGATAAATATTATTATCAGAATTCAGTGTATCAGGAGGAGATCAAATCGGTTCAGTTGTACCGGGTGGGAAATGAACTTTCATACCCTATATTAGAACTTGGAAGTGATGCAAAGCTTATCCTTAAATTTGATGATCTTTCGGCAGATATAAAGGACTATTCCTATACGCTCATCCATTGTGACGTCAACTGGAATGAATCGTTTGTTCAGCAAAGCGAGTATATATCAGGATTTCCTGATAATCAGATCCGTGATTACGGAATGAGTAACAATACGACGGTTAAATATGTAAACTATCAGTTGCAGATTCCCAATGAAGATTGCACACCAAAGTTCTCAGGCAACTATGCTTTGGTCGTTTTTGCAGATAATAACCGTGAGAACCTGGTGTTAATTCAACGGTTTTATGTAGTCGAACCCAAGGTCAGAATTGAAGGATTAGTGAAGAAAGCAACATTCGATCCGTTTAATGGTGAAAACCAGGAAGTTGATTTTAAAATATATAATGAGCAGCTAAAGCTGTTGAATCCGACCGAAGAGATTAAAGTTGTATTGATGCAAAACCGTCGGTGGGACAATGCCATTCGTGATTTGAAACCCAGCTTCATTCATGATAATGTATTGGATTACGATTACAATAAGGAGAATGTATTCTCCGGTGGTAATGAATTCAGGTATTTTGATATCCGTACGATCCGTCATCCGGGTGAAAATGTGAGTGAGGTTAAATTCTTCAGGCCCTATTATCATGCGACCTTGCTCCCTGATGCAATCAGGGCGAATAAGATTTATAGCTCATATAAGGAGATGAATGGCAATTTTGTGATTGAGAGTCAGGATCGGGTAACTGATTATGATACTGAATGCGACTATGAATTTGTGCATTTTTATCTTCCTATGCCAAGCCAGTTGGTGGGAGGTACCGTTAATGTATTTGGGGCATTGACTGGTTGGAATGCCAACAAAGCCAACGAAATGAAATGGAATTTTGACAGGGCTGGTTATGACTTAACCTTGATGCTCAAGCAAGGCTATTACAACTATGAATATGTGTATGTACCTGAAGGGGCTAAAATCGCCGATCCGGTAAACCTTGAAGGATCATTTTTCCTTACTGAAAATGATTATCAGATTTTTGCCTATTACCGTGATTTGTCCAGCAGATATGACCGACTGATAGGCTTTGTCACGATCAATTCAGCAATAAAGAATTAGAATAGTGTATTGAATTTTTCTCTGTCAACTGCGACTGATCACTGATCAATTCTTGCTTTTTGGTCTGATCTACCTTACTATTTTCAACGGGCTTTCCTCTTTTAAATGGGGTATGGTAAACGAGAATATTGAACCCTGACCAGGTTTTGAGTCGACTTCTAATGTACCACCCAGCAGACGCACATAATGCTGTGCAATCGATAAACCAAGACCCGTTCCGTCATATTCTCGTGTTGTACGGTTATCGAGCTGATGGAAGCGTTCAAAAATCAATTGCTGATCTTTTTTATCGATTCCAATGCCTGTGTCCCTAACGAAAAATTCAAGTTGATTGGATTCCAAAACCTTGTATCCAAATTCGACTTCGCCTCTTTCCGTGAATTTAATTCCATTATCTATAAGCTTGTACAAGATAGACTGAAGTAATACCGGGTCGGTAGTCACAGCGAATTTAGGATTCGAATTTTCACAGGTAACCTTTACCCTAATGTTTCTATTGACCACCAAATCATAATTGAATTCCTTAAACAGAGAAACCATTATGTCATTTACTTTACAGGATGCATTCTTGACAACCAGCGTATTACTTTCGATTTTAGACAGGCTAATCATATCATTGATCAGTGACAAAAGTAATTTACCGTTGGTAATGATGATCTCGATGAATTTGCTCTTTTCGTTATCGTCAAAATCTGAAGAACCTACCATTCGGGCGAATCCGATAATGGCATTCATCGGTGTACGGATCTCATGAGAGATATTGGCAAGAAAGGCAGTTTTTAAACGGTCAGATTCTTCCGCTTTGTTTTTTGCCTCCTCGATATGGATTTCAGCCAATTTGCGTTTGCTGATATCCCGTGCCAGTGAAATCACCGAATGATCGTTCAGCCGGACAATGCGCATCTCGAACATGGCCGATGATCCTTCAACCTCCAGGGCATATTCGATGGTTTCGATGGAATCAAATTCAATACAATTCTGAATGCACTGGTATATTTTGCTCGACATCTTTTCAGAAAATCCAACTTCAAAAATCGAATTGCCTATAATGTCTTCAGGCTTTATTTTTAAGGCATCTGAAGCTTTAAACACAAAATCAACATAAACACCGTCTGTGTCGATGATGAAAAACAGATCCGGTATGGCTTCCAGAAGTACCTGGTAACGGTGTTTGTTATCTTCAAGTTCAAGAATCAACCGCTGCCTGGCTGTGACATCAATGAAAAGGCTGATTATCTGGTTGTCGGTAATCTTGAAGGTGTCGACCTCAAAATATTTGTCAAGCCTTTCGAGGTAAAAGGAGAAATGATTCTTTTTTGTTTTCAGATACTGCTTGTTCCAGTCAAACGCACTTCTGAATATTTTAGGAAAGACATCATCGGCCCGTTGGTCCTTTATTTCGCGTGATGTAATCCTGAAGAGTCGTTCAAAAGCAAGATTCGTTTTGCGCACGGTCAAATGGGAAGGAGTATCGAATTCATCTTTAATAATTTCGAGTAACATCATGCCCTGCGGAAGGTTGCGGATGGTGTTGTTGATGATCTGTTCCGTGTTTTCCTTATTAATGGTTAAATTACGGATGGCGCTTTGAAATCTCCAAGCAATCAGGAAAGAACCTAGAAAATATACCAGTAGCGTAATAAACGGATTTGTAAATGTTGTATCCGTTACCCATTTATAATTGAATAAGAAACCGGTTAGTCCTGCCGTATAGGTATGAAAGAGGATGGTAAGAGCGGAGAGGAGGAAGAATATAAAGAGGTCTCTCTTTTTATCGCTGAAGATCAGGAAAAACAGGAAAAACGGAACTAAAGTCCATAAGGTATTGGGGATCGATTGATGGTTTGGGTAAATGGCAAGTGTATTGGAAATAAAAAAGAAATAAGGGATGAGAGGTACGAAAAAGAAGACATGTACGGCCCACTTGACCCGAATATGCAGTAGTCCGTATAATGCCACACCGAACAGGATCAGTATGGCAGTATCACCTGACAAACACTGGTCAGGGGTATTGCCAATCAGGTCAAGGATACACATCGTAAGCCCGGTTAATAAACCGATCAGGATAAAGGTGTGTAAACCAACAACCTTCAGGAGGTCATCATTGCCCTCCGGTTTGTAGCGATTAATAATTGATTTTCTTATTGCTTCTAACATGAAATTGAGTTGTCGTTGGTCTTTTACGAGGGAATAAATATAGTAAAATTTAGTTTTCAATCGTATTTTGATTATCGTATGTTGAATTTTGAAAAGTGATTTTTATTAGGATTTAAACTATATGGAAACCCTAATTTTGTAAATACGAATTCAGGATAAATCAAATCAATACATAAAACAATGTCTAAAGGATTTTTTAATATTCCAGATGCAAAGAATGAGCCCATAAAAGGCTATGCACCAGGGTCAGCAGAAAGAGCTGAGCTTAAGAAAATGATAACTAATCTGAGATCAGTTGAGCTTGAACTCCCTATGATTATTGGCGGAAAAGAAGTAACAACTGATCGCCGGGTAAGGATTTCCCCTCCTCATGAGTTCAGGCATACGCTTGGATATTATTACCAGGGCGACTCATCACACGTGCAAATGGCCATCGATGCGGCCATGATTGCCCGCGAACAATGGAATTCCATGGGATGGCAGCACCGTGCAGCCATATTTCTGAAAGCTGCTGATTTGCTGGCAGGTCCCTACCGGGCTAAAATTAATGCAGCAACCTTGCTCGGACAATCAAAAAATGCCTATCAGGCTGAGATTGATGCAGCCTGCGAATTGGCCGATTTCTTCCGCTTCGGTGTTCGTTGCATGACCGATATTTACAAGATGCAACCTGAATCCGCCCCCGGAATCTGGAATTACAATGAATTCAGGGCCCTTGAAGGATTTGTTTTTGCTCTTACTCCGTTCAACTTTACCTCAATTGCCGGAAACCTGCCGGTAGCTCCTGCTATGATGGGCAATGTAGTGGTTTGGAAACCTTCAAAAACTGCAGTCTATTCAGCAGCAGTAATTATGGAGATTTTGCAAGAGGCAGGATTGCCTGACGGAGTGATCAACCTGGTATATGTCGGAGGTCCCGTTGCAGCCGATGTGGTTCTTCAGTCACCTGATTTCGCCGGGATTCACTTTACAGGATCTACTGCTGTATTTCAAAGCATCTGGAAAACTATCGGAGAAAATATCTTTAAATACAAATCCTATCCTCGAATAGTGGGTGAAACAGGTGGCAAGGACTTTATCTTTGCTGATCCTACAGCCGATCCTCAGGCCCTGGCCATAGCTATGCTGCGTGGTTCGTTCGAGTATCAGGGACAGAAATGTTCTGCCGCTTCCAGGGCATATGTTCCCCAAAGCATATGGGAAGATGTTTCTAAACGCCTTGGAGATGAGTTGGCCACCGTTAAGATGGGACCCCCTGAAGATTTTATCAATTTTGTAAATGCTGTAATCGATCAAGCATCATTCGATAAACTTGAAGGATTTATTGAAGCTGCCCGAAAAGATGCAGATGCTGAAGTCTTGTTTGGTGGAAAATGTGATAAATCAGTGGGATATTTTATTGAGCCAACTGTAATTCTCGCCAAAAAACCGGATTACATAACCATGGTTGAAGAGCTGTTCGGACCTGTGCTTACGGTCTTTGTCTATGAGGATGAAGATTTGGAGAAGACTCTTGATGTTCTTGATCAATCATCAATATACGCACTCACCGGCGCAATTTTCTCTCAGAATCGCTACAACATTGAACGAATTACCAAACGCCTTGAAAATGCTGCCGGTAATTTTTACATCAACGATAAACCAACAGGAGCCGTTGTGGGGCAGCAACCCTTCGGTGGCGCCCGTGGATCAGGTACCAATGATAAGGCGGGCTCGGTGTTCAATTTCCTGCGCTGGACTTCCATCCGCACAATCAAAGAGACTTTTGTCTCTCCAAAGAATTACACGTATCCCAACTTTTTCCCCGATCAGGAATAATTAATTTTGCAGAAAAGGAGATGATTTATTTCATCTCCTTTTTTATTGTGCCGGAAAATCCTATTTTTGTTTCAAATCTTTCCCATGAAAGCCAAAGAATTAGTTTTGAAAATCCTGAGTCCAATCACGAACAAATACCTGATTGCAATAGTCGCATTTGTTGTTTGGATCATGTATTTTGATGACAATAACCTGAGGCAACACCAAATAAACCTAAAGGAACTAGCTCTTCTTGAAGAACAGGTTAGTTTTTACAAGTATAAAATTGAAGCGGACAAACGCAAGTTATATGAGTTGCAGACCAATGATGAGAATCTTGAGAAGTTCGCCCGTGAACAGTTTTTCATGAAGAGGGTCGATGAAGATATTTACGTCATCGTTGAAGAAAATTAATCTATAAGATGCCCTTGTCTTTATTTGCTCTCTATTTTTGTTTTTAAACCCCTTTCCCTTCAAATTATTTTATAATCTTATCGATTTTAACTTGCTTATGTTGAGATATTTGATTAAATTTATATGAATTTGATTTTTTCCTTTGATTGAACGGAGAGGTTTACTATATTGCTTCGGTCAACTTTAATCGATTATTCGTATAACTTTTTTGAATGAAACTAAACACCAACATATTTCGCATTGAAACCAATCATGTTGACCCGAAACAGGGAAATATACTGATTGCGGAACCTTTTTTGGCCGGAAGCTACTTCAACCGTTCGATTATACTCCTTGCCACGTATACCGAAAATGGCGCCGTTGGTTTCATCCTGAATAAAAAAGTTGATTATCCGGTAGAGGACCTTTTTCTTAATTTTCCTGATTTCGATTCTGAGATACACATTGGAGGACCTGTGGGTACCGATTCCGTTTATTTTATTCATACCTTGGGAAATGTTATTCCTGGAAGCATTTACATCAAGGAGAACCTCTACTGGGGTGGTGATTTCGATTCACTGAAGTTACAGATCAAGCTGGGAATGGTCAATCCTCATCAGGTTCGTTTCTTTCTCGGCTATTCGGGTTGGGAAGCCGGACAACTGGAAGAAGAAATCAAGGAGAATTCGTGGCTGGTGGCTGATATTCCTCAGGCCGATCTGATGACTATCGATGAAAATGTGATGTGGGTTCAATCCGTCCGCGCTATGGGCGGAAAATACATCATGTGGGAAAATTTTCCTGAAAATCCTTCCCTTAACTGAGTTTGGCCTGGTTAAACAATTCACTGATCTTGCGGATGGTCGTATTGAAAAATCGTTTGCCTTCATATCCGGCAACCCATCGAACACCTTCAATCGCATTGACAATCAGTATCTCCTCACATTCCTGAATGTCATTGACCCTTATACCTTCAGATTTCGAATATACCAGGTTTAAGCTCCTGAATATATCAAGCATGACCGGCCTGGTAATATCCATATAGGCGCCTTGCTCCCTGCCGGCCCCCCGGATGGTCTTTCCCTTAATGATGTAAATATTTGATCCGGGAACATCAACGATTTGATTATTTGTGTTGAACAACAATAGCTGATCTGCCGTTGAGCCTTTTTGATGGCATTGGGCAATTGTCCAGTAGAGGTCTGAACCTATCGATAAACCGGATAGTGAAGAAACAGATTTCTGCAGTTTAGTATCAAGTTCTACAAAAAGACCTTTCTCATTCAATTCATAACCAATAGGTTCATGTGTTTCGGATTGGATGGTGTACTGTATTTTCGGTTGAGCGAAACGGAAAGTCAGTGTTAATACAGCATCTTTGAAATGTTTGTTTTTCGTTAGCGTACGTTCCATCTGTCGTTTCATTTCTGAACCCTCCTGTTCAGTAAATTCAGAAAATGACTGATTGAAAAGGTGTAACTTAAGCTTTATCACATCAAGCGCTTCCATGAAAAAAGGAAATACAGACCGCACCGACCTGATTTTCTCGGAAAACACCAACGCTTCCGATTCCTGAAGCGTGATCCTGTAGTCTTCTGTCGGGATGAATGAACCGTTGACTAATATGTATTTACCCTTGCTCATTGTACCAGAAACGAAATATAGGGATGCATATCCCGGTTTGGTTTGATCATAATTCCCTGTATACCTGCCTTTTGTGCAGCCTCCATGTCCGTTTCGCTGTCGCCGATCAGGTACGAACCCTCCTTGCTGAGGGTATATTTGGCAATGAGCTTGTCGATCATCAGTGATTGGGGTTTCCGGCACAGGCATTTTTCAACCTCAGGATGATGGGGACAATATACAATTTCAGTGATTTCAATCCTATTCTTGCTGAAGATCCGAATCATCTCTTCGTGAAGTTTCATCACATCATCCTTTGTGTAGAGGCCTTTCGAAATTCCGCCTTGGTTGCTCACTATGAATAGCAGAAATCCTCTCTCCGTAAGCATTTGCAGATTTCTGAAGACCCCATCAACATATTCCAGCTGATCCTGTTTCCAGATATAATAATGATCCGTGTTGCTGATCAAAACACCATCCCGGTCCAGGAAGATCGCTTTCTTCATTAGATAATTCTGAAGAGTTTGTCAATGAATACCTGAAACAATCCCGGATTAAGCAGTATGGGAAAGATAAACCCATACACGGCACCCAGAAAGTGCGCATCGTGTGCCACATTATCCTTCTGTTTGTTACTCATCTGGTAGGAATAAACAAGGTACAATACCGCGAATACAATTCCGGGAATGGGCAGTATGCCAAAGAAATAGATCATGTTCCACGGATCAAAGAAGATGGCTGCAAACAAAACGGCTGAAACTGCCCCGGAAGCTCCTACCGAATTGTAGAAATAATTGTTGCGGTGCTTGATCAGCGCATAAATATTCGATACCAGTATCCCTCCGAAATACAGCAGGAAATAATACAAGGTGCTGTTACTGCCAAAATTGTATTGAAAATATTTCTCGATGGCCTCCCCAAACGAAAACAGCACGATCATATTCACGAACAGGTGTTCCCAGTTGGCATGTATAAACGCATGGGTAATCAGCCGGTAGTATTGCTTCTTGTAATAAATTTTACTCGCATTGAACTGTAATTCATTCATTAGCTTCGGCGATTTAAACCCGGCAAACGATACAGCTACAGTTATAGCAATCAATATTAAAGTCATGGATAAAAAATTAGTGTAAAATCCTATATATCATTTCTTTCTGGAGATCGGCAGGTGTGGCTGAAACATTACCAACTCCCTTTGATTTCATATCATATTCTCGCAGAATACTTACCACTTCAACCAGTTTCCTGATCGGGTAGTTTTTTGCCGCACTGACATACGTTTTCACAAAGAACGGATGTACAGAAAGCACCGAAGCCACGTTGTTCTGCGATTTATCTTCCAGAAACTGGTAGTTCAATAATTTCGAGAAATAAGAAAAGAGTGACGATATGACAACCGGTACAGGATTGTTCGATGGATTGTCCCCAAAATAATTGATGATCCGGTTGGCCCTCAACATATCGCGCTCACCCAATGCATTCTGAAGTTCGAACACGTTAAATTCCTTACTGATCCCAATGTTTTTCTCGATATGGTCAGGTGTGATCTGCGTGCCTGCAGGCAATGAAATAATCAGTTTATCCAGTTCGTTGGCTACTTTGCTCAGGTCGGCGCCAAGGTATTCGGCGAGCATAGCTGATGCCTGCGGAGAAACGGTATATTGCTGATCCTTCAGGTAGGACGAGATCCATACAGGCAACTGGTTGTCGTAAAGCTTCTTGGACTCGAAAAGCACCCCTTTCTGATCGATCAGCTTGGGGAAAGTCTTTCGCTTATCCAGGGTCTTGTATTTGTAATTGATCACCAGGATCGTCGAATTCAGCGGATTCCTGACGTACGGTTCCAGGTCTTCAATTTTCTTGATGTTCTGGGCCTCCCGAACGATGATGACCTGGTGGTTGGCCATCATCGGAAACCGCCGTGCGTTACCCATAATCGCGCTGGGCTCAAGGTCTTTTCCATACAATATGGTCTGGTTAAATCCTTTTTCGGCATCAGTCAGCACGTTGTCAGAGATATAATCGCTGATTTTGTCAATGAAATAGGTTTCCTCTCCCATTAGAAAGTAAACGGGATGATAAATCTTTTTCTGCAGATTACTTATTATTTCCTCGTAAGTCATACGAATTCAGGATATTAAAACTTAAGGTGTTTAACCGATTCTCCGTTATTTTTTATTTCAAGCAAGGCATCGATACCGGTTTCGAGATGTTCCTGCACAAAGTTATTCGACACAATCTGGTCGCTTGCCGCAGTCTTCACCCCATCCGAAATCATCGGCTGATCGGATACCAGCAGCAATGCCCCGGTAGGGATCTGGTTGCAAAAACCCACCGTAAAGATGGTGGCCGTCTCCATATCAATGGCCATAGCCCTCGATTTCTCGAGGTATTTTTTGAACCGGTCGTCATATTCCCACACCCGTTTATTGGTAGTATAAACCACCCCGGTCCAGTAATCGTGTTTGCGGTTGCGGATGGCTGTCGAGACGGCCCGCTGAAGATTAAATGCCGGAAGCGCCGGAATCTCAGGGGGCAAATAGTCGTTCGAAGTACCTTCACTGCGGATTGCAGCAATGGGCAGAATAAAATCGCCCAGCTGGTTCTTTTGCTTCAAACCGCCACATTTGCCAAGGAAAAGAACGGCTTTGGGATGAATGGCGCTCAATAAATCCATCATCGTAGCCGCATTTGGACTACCCATCCCGAAGTTGATGATGGTGATCCCCTCCGCACTGGCATTGGGCATGTTTTTATTTTCACCCCGAATCGGAACATCGAATTTCTTCGCAAACATATCCACGTATAAGTGGAAGTTGGTGAGTAGAATCAAATCGTCAAACTCTTCCAACGGCCTTCCGGTGTAGCGGGGAAGCCAGTTTTCTACAATTTCTTCTTTGGTCTTCATGAAAAATGCCTATAGTTAAAGATACCAAAAGTATGTAAAGTAATCTGCTGAAAACGAAAAGCGCTTCTCTCAATCCGCACTTCAGGCACTCCAGACATTTTATTTGTTACTTTTATACTCTGATTTAATACAAAAATACAAACTTTGTTGGCTTCATCATGCAAAAATTGAATTTGCCCGAATATTCTTTCCGAATTAAGACTTCCCAAGGGAAATCATTCATTTTCGATGCCCTTCGGAAGAAATTCGTCAGGCTTACTCCTGAAGAATGGGTTCGTCAGAATTTTGTTCAGTTTTTGCTTACCGAGAAGATGTACTCTCCTGCCCTGATCACTGTTGAAGCCGCAGTTAAGGTGAATAACAATCCTCAACGCGCCGACCTGGTTGTATTCGACCGACTGGGAAATCCAGTCCTTGTTGTTGAATTTAAAGCTCCTGAGGTAAAAATCAGTCAGCAGACCTTCGATCAGATTGTAAGGTACAACATGCAGCTGAAAGTCCGTTTTCTCATCGTCAGCAACGGCATGGAGCATTATTGCTGCTCCATCAATTACGCCGAAAACTCATATGCCTACCTTCCCGAAATTCCCGATTTTTCATCGCTCCTGATCTGATTTATTTTCTTTCCTCCCTTTACCGTACTATTCCTGAAATCCTTTTTCTTTTCAGAATAAAGACCCGGTCCCTGGCCTTAATCAACGCCGGAATGGTAACCTAAACGGGCTGTATTCGTACTGGTATCGGGTGTTCCTTTATGTGTACTTTGTGTGTACATTAAGAGTAGCTTCTGTGTACCTTATTTGTTCCTGAACACACAAGGTACACACAAGGTACACACGAGGTACACACAAGGTACACACAAGGTGGCAGGAGATCCCCACCCGATACCGACTCGAGGGATACAAGAACCCGAATTTGTACATTTAATTGTCAGGGCACAAAAGCAGCGGGACCACTGGCAATTACACCCTCCTTACGACCAAAGGATTCGAACAAATAAAAAGAATGTTGGATATGCTAAATAGTTAATAAAAATATTGCTTTGGTGATATGTATTTTGTAAGTTTGAAGAAGATAACCAACAAAAAACCAAAAGCTATGAGATTAGTTTTCAATACTCCAAGAACGGTATTTCCACAAACAAATAAATATCAAGTAATTAACATTTAAATCTAAGGCTGATATACTTATAGTTGGCGGGTATACAGACGTTAGTGGCAAGGCTTCCGATACGTAAACTGAATAAACTTAATTAATATGCGCTTTAGACGAAGAGTCAAAATAATGAAGGGACTGAGTTTGAATTTGTCAAAGTCAGGAGTTAGCGTAAGTGCAGGAGTTAGGGGTGCTTCTGTAACAATAGGGAAAAAGGGAACATATCTGAATACAGGTATTCCAGGAACAGGTATTTATGACAGAAAGAGAATTGGAGGTAATAATTCTTCTCAACAACGCAGTAATGCTGGAACTCAAGCCCAAGACATGCAGGCTAAAGTTTCAATTGGATTAGATGATAAAGGGAAACCCACTTTAGCAATTACAGATTCATATGGTAGACAAATTACTGACGAGAAAATTCTTAGAAGTGTAAAGAGAAGCGATAAATATAAAGATTCAGTAAACGGATTAATTGAACAAAAGAAAGTAGAAGTTGATGAAGAAACTTCTACTTTTATTTGTATCTCCAAGTTCACTCCAATTATAGTTTCACAGGAGAATATTCAAGATGCGCTTGAAAGTCTATCACCTGAAATTTATAAATCCTTGAAGTATCAAATAGAAACTCCAACTAAAGAAAATTTAGCAATAGAGTTAAGTAATGAGGCGAAACAAAAAATAAGAAGCATATTCTTTTGGAAGAATAAAGGGTTAAGAGATGCGTTCATTGCTGAAAATTTAGAGAGCCGATTTCAGACTAAATTTGAAGAATGGGGAAATGCGAGAGATAGATTCATTGAAAATGAAAAGGTAGTAAAAGCATCCAAGGATGAAGAATATTATAATAGTTACGTTATAGAAAAAAATGAGTTTGAAAATATATTAAAAGGCAATCCTGATTATATCAATGAAAGAATAGAAGTAATCCTTAGTGAAATCTCTTTACCTGCAGAGTTTAGCGTTAGTTATGAATATAATTCTGATATAAAACAACTTAAAATAGATTTGGATTTACCTAATATCGAGGATATGCCGCAAGAGAAAGCAAACATATTGGCTTCAGGTAAAATATCAATTAAACAAAAAACTCAAAAGGAATTAAAACAAGAATATGCCCAATGTATAAGCGGAATAGCATTTTACCTTGGAGGAACTTTCTTTAATATCTCTACAACGATTATCGAAATAGTCATTTCAGGATTTACTCAAAGGCTAAATAAAGCAACTGGAAATATAGAAGATCAATATATTTATTCAATAAAGTTAACAAGAGATAAATTCTCTGCATTAAAGTTTGAAAAGGCTGACCCTATTGAAGCATTTTCTAATTTTGAAAGTAATAGAAGTGTATCGGCTGGTTATGACTTTAAGACAATAACTACTTTGTAGGCAATGGAATTAAAATAGCCCAGCCGCTAAAAAGCAAGCAGGGCTGAATAGCTTTTCGATCGACTTTTGGTTCTTGATCCTAACCAAGTAGTTTTGAATTTCCTACCAGCTTTTAGTGGCAAACCATTAGCAGTAAGGCTATAAAAACTATTCCAACTATGATGACTGATCTTAATTTTGACCATGACACAACAAGAAAACTTTTGTCTGAATTTGACTTTGGATTTTTTCTAAATCAGAATATTAAGAAAGAAAAATATAAGCAAGAGGATATTGACAAAATTCATTCGAGTTTTAAGCTGACTTTAACACAGATAAAAGTTAAGTCAAAGGAGAACAAAAAGCAGTTTAATTTTTATTCAGAAGGACAAGTTAGAAAAATGTTTGTCGGCGGATTCTTACCATCACTTTTTGAATTAAATGACAACAGAGGACACTCACTTCTTGATTTTTCTGCAATTGGAGAAAATTGGGCATATTTTAATCATTGGCAGACCTATCAAAAACGAAAAATAACACGTGATAAGAGGTGGAATGCGATCATAAAGTCAGGAAGTGTGCTCGCAATTATTTTATCCATAATTAAATTATTAGAATACTTAAAACCAATCTTATGACAACAACAGAAATTAGGTGTCCTAAATGCAACTCAAATCAATTAACGGCAAACAAAAAAGGTTTTAGCGGGAAAAAAGCTGTAGTTGGAGGATTGCTTACGGGTGGAGTTGGATTGCTCGCGGGAACACTCGGCAGTAACACAATAAAGATTACTTGTTTGGCTTGTGGACATGAATTTAAACCAGGTGAAGGAAGGGCAGTTACCGTTCCAAGTGTTGGACAGACAACAGTTTCGCAAGACACGATAGTAACTCCTGAGTTTGATCCCATTGACAAGAGAATAATTGAACTTTGTTCGGGAGGGAGTAAATTGGCGGCAGTTAAATATTATAAAGACCAATCAGGCTTGGGCTTAAAGGAGGCGAAAGACTATGTTGACAATTTAGCTGCTCATCATGGGATAAAGCCAACATCAGCGCCCAAAGGAGGTTGTTTTGTTGCAACAGCTTGTTATGGCGATTATGATGCACCAGAGGTCATGGTTTTAAGGCAATTCAGAGATGACAAACTTCTCAAAACATTTTTTGGAAAAGTGTTCGTAGAATTTTACTATTCAGTTTCACCTTCTTTTGCGACACTAATTTCAAATTCAGACTTGCTAAAGAAATCGATTCGTCACTATATTTTGGAACCTATCATAAAAAGACTGCAAAGACACATTTGAAAATAAGTTATAATTGAGATAACTGAAGCCCAACCGCTAATCAGGTAAACTGCCCCACCAGCAATTAGCTGACAGGAAGAGCCTCTCACTCCATCCCCAATTGACGGATACGGTTCTCGTACTTCGCGGTTTCCCGATAGATCGGGACAGGCCGTTAAACAAGGAGAGATAGTGGCGGGCTTTGAAAATGTGGGCTTACTTTGTTCGGTTGGGTCAGCAATGATTCAGAAGCTCGTTCGGTGAGTCTGGCTATCGGGAGGAAAATGTTCATCCTGTGAGCGATTGGGATACGGTTCTTAGGAGGCTTAAGCTACCAGGTCCGCAAAAGCCAGAAAAGAACAGAGCAACAAAAAAACTTAACTGCAATTTGCAAACAGTTATCTAATTAGCTAACTTTGTCTTCATGAATGAACAATTTATAAGGGATATTTATTACTACAAAGATTACTATTTGGACTTTTTTGAAAAAAAACAATATTTCGATGAAAAGACAGACAAATAATAACTTAACATCTTTTTCAGACCATCTGGATAAGCAGTATGGTAAAAGGGGAGCCACAGAAAGAGAAGAATTTGAAGAAGGTTTTGAATCTTTCAAAATTGGTGTAATGCTTCAGGAACTTCGAAAAGAGCAAGGAATGACGCAGGAGCAGCTTGCCGCAAAATGTGGAACGACAAAGACATATATTTCCAGAATTGAAAATGACGCTTCAGACATAAGGCTTACAACATTGATGAGAATAGTTCGTCAAGGATTTGGAAAGCACCTGAAAATGAGCGTTGAGGTTTAAACGGCACATAGCATAATCGGGTAGGCTGCCCCATCAGTAATTAGCTGACGGCGAGATCCTATCCCCTCATCCCCAATTGGCGGATACGGTTCTCTTACTACGCAGTTTCCCGATAGATCGGGACAGACCGTTAAACAAGGAGAGGTAGTGGCTGGCTTTGATTATGCGGGCTTACCTGGTACGGTTGGGTCAGTAGAGATTCATAAGCTTGTTGGGTGAGTTTGGCTATCGGGAGAGCCTTAAAAGTGCCTGAGACAATATGCGGTTAAAAACCGCACGTCCCATACTGATCTATTTTGGGGAACGGATCATAGTGGGCGAAAGCTATCCTGTTGTGTCATTTGAAAATAAAACTTCATCCTATTAGGAAATCTTAAAAACAGTCTCTATATTTGGAAACAATGTTATCAAATCAGCTAACCAAATGGAAAAACCAATCAATGTAATCTTTCTTCCCCTGGCCGAGGAATTTGTTAACGAATTGGATGTAAAAGCAAAAAAGAAATTATTCTGGGCTATAAGAAAAACAAAAGAAAGAATTATAGGACAATGGTTTACTAAATTGAAAAACAGTGATGGTATTTATGAATATCGTTTTGATGAAAGCAATAAATTCTGTAGACTACTTGCATTTTGGGACTCTGGTGATGAAAGTGAAACCTTGATCGTTGGAACTCATGGAATTGCTAAAAAGACAAACAAAACCCCAAAAGACGAAATTGCAAAGGCTGAACGAATTAAAAAAGAATACTTTGAAGAGAAGAAAAAGGACAATAAAATATAGAATACTATGGAAAAAAAGAAATATACAACATTAGAGGAGCTTGAGGACAAATACTTTGGGGAAAAGGGGACTCCTGAAAGGGAAGAATATGAATTTGAATTAAGCATGGAGATTCTGGGTGAAAAAATCAAACAAATAAGGAAAGAAAAACACCTGACACAGGAACAATTAGGAAAACTTGTCGGCGTGCAAAAGGCTCAAATCTCAAAATTAGAAAAAGGAGCTAGTAGTGCGTCAATATCAACTATAACAAAAGTTTTTAGGGCTCTTAAAGCAACTGTGAAATTGCAAATTGAATTCGAAGACGAAACAGGACTGATTTTAACTTGAATAATGATGAACATACACCTGATCGGGTAGACTAATCCGCCAGTAATTGGCTGATAAGGAGAGCCTCACACACCATCAGCTAATTGGCTGATACGGTTCTCGTACTACACGGTTTCCCGATAGATCGGGACAGGCCGTTAAACAAGGAGAGATAGTGGCTGGCTTTGAAAATGCGGGCTTACTTGGTACGGTTGGGTCAGCAATGATTCAGAAGCTCGTTGGGTGAGGTTGGCTATCGGTAGAGCCTTAAAAGTGCCTGAGAAAGTATGCAGTTAAAGTCGCACGGCCTTTCCCGGTTTATTTCGGGAGTGCTGAAAAATTTGTATATTAGCAAAAAAAAAGAAATGATTGGCAAGGATAAAATATCGGAAATAGTAAAAAAAATAGCAACCGGATACAATCCTGATAAGATTATTCTTTTTGGTTCATATGCGTCAGGAAATCCCAATGATGATAGTGACCTGGATTTATTTGTAATTAAAGATACCGATTTGCCAAGACCTCAAAGAATGGTACAAGTTAGAAAAATGCTTTATGGCTCTATGGTTCCGATTGATTTGATTGTTTATACCCCAAAAGAGATAGACGAATCAAAGGAAAACAGGTTCAGTTTTGTATATGAAGTACTAAATACAGGAAAAACTTTATATGAACGGGCAAGTTGAGGAAATAAAACAATGGGTAATTAAGGGTGACCATGATTTAGGGACTGCAAAAATTACATATATCTATATTCCTGAGTACCTGGATACAGTTACTCAGGAATTGCCAGCAAGCAGTTGAGAAATACTTAAAGGCATATTTGATATTTCAATCTGTATCATTTAAATTTTCACATGATTTGGTTTACCTGCTTGATTTGATCACTCAAAATGATTCCGATTTTGAGAGATATTCTGACAGGATTTCAGAATTACAAGGATATGCTGTAGAAATCAGGTATCCTAATGAGACTATATATCTTTCGAACGAGAAAGTAGAAAAGATCCTGATGATTGCAAAAAATATTAGAGATCTTGTTACCGAAAAAATGAATGTAACGATTGATTATAACGATATAATTGACAAATAACAAGGACCAGGCATTAATCAGGTAACCTCCCCCGCCAATAATGAACAGACGGGAAGTGCCTCACACACCAACTGGCCAATTGGCGGACACGGTTCCCGTACTGCATAGTTCGTTAATTAATTGTCAATAGAATTTTGAGATTTCGATCAGGGTTTTGACCTTCAGGATGCTGATCTTTTTAGCGTTCATTTCGATTACACCTTCCTTTTTTAACTCCTGGAGCATGCGTACCAGGGTCTCGGTAGCGGTTCCGACCATATTGGCAAGATCGATGCGCGATAAGACAATTTCTACCTGATCATGTTTGTCTTTTTTCCCGAATTTTTCGGAGAGAATCAGTAAGGTCAGGGCCAGGCGCTCGCGGACGGTCATGTGAGCAAAGACCATGACACTGTTGACCATGACGCTGAATTCGTGGCTTAGGCTCGATAACAGGCCAAGCATCAGGTCGTTCGACTCGTTGGTTGCCTTTAAAAAAACTTCTTTCGGCAGAAAACCCAGTCTTGATGTTTCAAGCGCTGAAGCCGAATCGGGATACGGTTCGTTGCATAACAGTGCGGAGTAACCGATCAATTCGCTGGTGGAGCAGAGCGACAGGATGTGCTCTTTTCCGGCATGGTCGGTTTTGTACTTTTTGATCAGGCCTTCTTTAAGGTAAAAAATGCCTGAAGGGAAGGAGCCTTCCAGAAATATAGGTTGTCCTTTTCGGTAGGTTTTATCGATCATCTGACTTTCGAGGTATTGTCTTAAGTCAGGCGGAATGTTTTTAAGAATTGTATCGCTCTTCGATGTGAATTTCTCGATGCGAATGAGATCGTTTGGTTCCATTATCTTTGGTTAAGGATTCAAATATAGGCATAAAGTCATAGGATTAGCTGACTAATATCAAAATATACGATGATCAGATTCAAATTAAGATGCCTGTTAATTGACTTACTTTGCAAACCCAAACAGTTTTAATTCAGAAAAGGTAAATGATGGAGTCCGAGTTGTTATTAAATTTATCCTGGATAGTAACGATTGCTGCAATTCTAGCCCTGTCTTTTGTTTCCTTTAAGCTCAAATCGTACGTTGCTATACTTACAGTTGTCATAATTGCGACTGTAACAAGTATTCCTGCATTACGGGCATTAAACGGAGATATAGTCGGCTTTTTGCTTCAGAAAAATGGTTACTGGGGCGACATTCCCGTTCGCATCGATGGATTGTCAGCCTGGTTTATACTTATTGTAAATTTCACCTCGGTAACGGGTGTCATTTATGGGGTCGGTTATTTAAAGAAATACGACAACTCTTCCCAAAAACTGACGTTTCACTGGATTTTGTTCCTCCTGTTTCAGTTATCTATGGTTTGGGTTTGTATGTTGCAACATAGTCTTGCTTTTTTGGTGGCCTGGGAAGTCATGTCATTATCGTCGATGCTGCTGGTAATATTCGACCACGACAAGCCGAAAACCTTGAAGGCCGGGCTCAATTACCTGGTGCAGATGCATATCAGTGTTACGTTTCTGACCATAGGGTTTATCTGGGTCTATCTTCAAACGGGTTCATTTAGTTTCGAGGCTTTACCTGCTTTTTTCGGTACGACCAATACCATCTGGCTGTTCCTGATTTTCTTCATCGGCTTTGGGATAAAGGCCGGCTTTGTTCCCTTGCACAGCTGGCTGCCTCATGCGCATCCGGCAGCACCATCGCATGTGTCAGGGGTGATGTCGGGAGTGATTGTGAAACTTGGGATTTATGGGATATTTCGAATCATTACTTTCCTGAGAACCGATTTTCTCCTCCTGGGCGAGATCGTGGTTACCGTGTCGGTGTTAACCGGAGTCTACGGAATTTTAAATGCGGCCATACATCGTGATTTTAAACAAATGCTGGCTTACTGCACCATCGAAAACATCGGAATCATCGGAATCGGCATCGGGCTGGGCATGATCGGAATAGCCAACGGTTCCCCGGTACTGTATTACCTAGGTTTTGGCGGTGCCTTGCTGCATGTATTGAACCATTCGCTGTTTAAATCCCTGCTCTTTTATTCGGCGGGTTCGGTTTACCAGCAAACACATACCCGGGACATGGATCAGCTGGGAGGATTGATCAAACAGATGCCCAAAACTGCACTCCTGTTTTTGGCTGGGGCCATTGCCATTGGCGGATTGCCTCCGTTCAACGGATTCGTTTCTGAATTTATATTATATAGCGGACTTTTGGAAGGCCTGAAATCAAATGATCTCAGCCAGATCAGTTTACTCGTGTTTACCCTTGCCGGATTGAGCATTATAGGCGGCATTTCGATATTAACCTTTACCAAGACCTTTGGTACGATATTCCTGGGAAACGAACGTTCCCCCTTAAAACACCGGCCCGAAGAGGTTTCACTAAACATGCTTTTTCCTCAGTATCTTATTGTTGCTGTAATGCTAAGCGTGGCCTTTTTCCCGCAGTTTTACCTGAATGTGATTGGCAGTCTGCTGGGTAATATGGGGATTTCACAGGTATTTGCCGGGCAGGCAGGATTAGCCGGTTATTCAAAGAGTATTGCACACATCAACCTCTACTTTCTCCTGTTCATTGTACTTATTGCCTTGAGCTGGTATGCGCGGGCATTGGTATTAAAGGGTAGACCCAGTGAAATTCAGCCTACCTGGGGATGTGCCTATGTTGCACCAACCCCTAAATTGCAGTATACCGGCAAATCGTATTCAAAATCACTGGGTAAAATGTTTGGGTTTCTGCTGACGGAAGAAAAAAAATACAAGGAATTGAAGGAGGGAGAGATCTTCCCGGAGAAAAGAACGTACGCTTCTCATTATTTGGATTTTTTCGAAAACAGATTTCTTAATTATATCACTCATCACTTAGTTTATGCAGTAAATTATTTTAAATTTATTCAAAATGGCCGGGTGCAATCTTACGTTCTGTATGGTATTGTGTTTATGCTGGCTGTATTCATGCTGACAGTTTTAAATGTCTTAAAATGAATTTGATAAAAGTTATTCTGGTACTACCGGTCTTGGTCATACTCCTGATCCCTTTTTTTAAAACTAGAGGGAAGGGGATACTATGCTATGCCGCTATTATACTGAATACGCTACTTTCAGGTTATTTGGCAGTACAGTCCCTGGCAGGTGAGATGACCGAAATTACCTTGCCGGGAAGTCTGGTAACCGGCCCTGTAAACCTGCGGATAGATGCCCTCTCTGGTTGGTTCATCCTGATTATCAATTTTGTTTTCCTTACAGGCGGCTTGTATGGTCTTTATTATATGAAAGCCTATCAGAGCCAGCGGAATAATCTTACCCTCCACGGGATCGTTTTCGTCTTATTGCATTGTGCCTTACTTGGTCTTTGTACGGTACAAAATAGTATTGTTTTTCTGATCGTTTGGGAAATCATGGCTATTTCAGCCTTCCTTGCCGTTATTTTTGAACATGAGAAGATGGCTACCGTTAAGGCTGGTCTGAATTACCTGATCCAATCGCATGTCTCTATTTTGTTCCTGATGTTTGGGTTTATATGGGTGGCCTTTAAAACAGGAAGTTATGACTTTCATGCGTTGACTTTGTATACTTCTGAACATAAGGGTGGAGCAGGACTCCTGTTGTTCCTGGTCTTTTTTACGGGGTTTGGCATCAAAGCGGGATTTGTTCCTTTCCATACCTGGCTTCCATATGCGCATCCGGCGGCGCCTGCACATATTTCAGGAATCATGTCGGGTGTGATGATTAAAATCGGGATTTTTGGAATCCTTCGGATGATTACCTTAATCAAGGCAGACTATTATACCATTGGCCTTATCATACTTGCTTTTTCGGTTATCTCGGGTTTGTATGGGGTGATGCTTGCCATCATGCAACACAATCTGAAAAAGTTACTCGCCTATCACAGCATCGAAAACATTGGCATTATCGGCATGGGGATCGGCATTGGCTGCATTGGTCTGGGCAACGGAAACACGATACTTGCTTCGCTTGGGTTTGCAGGGGCCTTGTTGCATACGCTGAATCATGCGCTGTTTAAATCCCTTCTGTTTTATACTGCCGGAAATGTGTACCAGGCCACACATACACTGCACATCGATCATTTAGGCGGACTGATTAAGAAGATGCCACAAACGGCTTCGCTCTTTTTGATTGCAGCAATCGCCATTTCAGGAATCCCACCCTTTAATGGCTTTATTTCAGAATTTATCATTTACAGCGGGTTCTATTATTGGATGCATGATGCTATGCTTGGTACCTTAATGGCCATCATCTTTTCGGTTCTGGGACTGGTTCTGATAGGCGGATTGGCGTTATTGTGCTTTACCAAGGCATTTGGAATCGTCTTCTTAGGACAGGCCCGTCAGCAATTTCATCATGAAGTTAGAGAAGTTCCGTTCATGCAACTGGCCCCCTTGTATCTGATTGCATTTTTCATTGTGATTATAGGTGTCTTCCCTCAAATCTTTCTTAATACCCTTTTACAGCCAGTTCATTTGCTGTCGGGACTGTCGCTGAATGCAGGCTTACCCTATCAGGAAAAAATGACCGGACTGCTTCAGCCCGTTACCTGGGGAATTGGGGGGTTCATCCTGCTTACAGGGATCATTTTTGCCCTTCGAAAATACATCACCCGTAACCGGAATATAGCTGTTGAACCCACCTGGGGGTGTGCTTACGTGGCGCCAACCGCTAAATTGCAATATACGGCCAGCTCGTTTGTCAGGGCCTACGGTAAGCTTTTCCGGCCCATCCTGTTATCCTCTAAAACCGAGAAGGAAGTGGAGGGTTTATTCCCATCCGGGGGATCGTATGAAACGAATGTATACGACCGGGTCGAAAAGTATTTGATTGATAATCCAATAGCAGCCTATAAGGCACTGCTGGGAAGGTTCTTGTTCCTTCAAAACGGCAGGTTGCAGTTCTATATATTATACGGGATCATTTTTATCGTTTCGGTCATTTGTATTCCTTTGTTTTACGATCAGGTTGTATTATTTATCCAATATATAAAGCAGATATAATTATGCTGAGTTTAATTCTCATCGTTATAGCCAGCGCCTTTTTTACAGGGATCATTATCCGAACAAAAAGCATCGCTTCGGGCCGAAAGGGGCCGGGTATTTTTCAGCCCATCAGGGATGTGCTGAGGCTCTTTAAAAAAGGGGTTGTTTACAGTGAAACGACCAGTTTCGTTTTTCAGATTGCTCCGACCATCTACTTTTCATCCATAGTCATGGCGCTGTTGGTGGTGCCTTTCGGACGGTCGAAAGGGATTATCAGTTTCGATGGCGACTTTATCTTCTTTGCCTATGTATTGGCCCTTGGAAAGTTTTTCAGTATCATTTCGGCCATGGACACCGGCAGCAGCTTCGAAGGCATGGGAGCAAGCCGTGAAGCGCTTTATTCGATGTTCGCCGAACCTGCATTCTTTATCCTGATGGGCTCGCTGGCCCTGCTCACCGGATTTACTTCATTTCAGGAGATGTTTGCCGCTTTGCATATTGGTTCGTACATCAGTTATGCATTGGCGATACTGGGGACCTTTGTCCTGATGATGATTGCTATGGTCGAGAATAGCCGGATGCCTATCGACGATCCAAAGACCCACCTGGAGCTGACCATGGTTCATGAAGTGATGATCCTCGATAACAGTGGGTTTGACCTGGGTTTGATCCTTACGGCCGGATACCTGAAATTCGCTATTTACGGGGCTTTGGTTGTCAACCTGTTTATCGGGATGTTTCCTTATCATTTTTCTATCCCTATGTTTTTCATCATTCAGTTTGTACTTGCAACAGGTGTTGGATTGATCGAATCATTTATGGCAAGGTTTCGCATGAGCCATAACGCTCAATTTATTTTTGTGTTAACCTCGGTAAGTCTGCTCATTTTCTTTGGAGCCTTACTGATATTAGGAAAGTTTGCTTAATCTGTAAATTATGTACCTATGATAGATGTATTACTGATCACATTTATAATTTCCCTGTTCTATATGGCCATTGCCAATCGAATGCTGACCTATATCAAAGTGCTGGCCTTTCAGGGGGTATTGCTCTTTATTGTTGTTTTCATTCAGTTGAACGAAATCAATCCGGTAAACCTTGCATTGATTTTGCTTGAAACCATTGTATTTAAGTCGATTGCTGTGCCACTATTTATGGCTTACGTGCTGAAACGCAATAACATTACACGGGAAGCGGAGCCCTATTTGCCAAATTTCGTGTCCTTAATTATCACCACCTTAATCGTGGTTGTTACCATTTTACTGGCAAACGGTGTGAAGGATACTCACCTGGATAAGATATTCTTTGTTGTGTCCCTTTCATCACTATTTACCGGTCTGTATTTTATAGCAACGAGGCGTAAAATTATTACACACGTCATCGGATACCTGATTATAGAGAATGGGGTTTTCGTGTTGTCGCTTGCGGTTGGTAACGAAATGCCCATGTTGGTGAACCTCGGGATTATGCTCGATATTTTTGCCAGTGTGCTTATCCTTGGTATCTTCCTGAATAAAATTGGTGATGTGTTTAAAGATATTGATGTTGATCAGTTGAGTAGTTTGAAGGACTATTAAAGGAAAAGGAAAAGGGAAAGAGGAAAAAGAAAAGGAGAATAAGGAATAAACATTATGTTTTTTTTGCAAACCTTACATTTATTCTGACAACCTTAGTAACAAAGCTGAACTCGGATTACTCTACCTTATTTGACTTAGATTGATGAAATTAAAATTATTGTATTGAATTAAACGAATTAAAATATGATAGGAATATATCTGATAGGAGCTTTAAGCATAGCAATTGCATTATTTCTGAATAGAAATAAAACGATCGCATTCGTTTTATTGGGATTATTCCTGATTCTCCAGGGAACATTATCGGCTTATGCCTATCTCAATCTTCATGCTACCGAATGGAGCTATTTTACTTACGATTCATTGGCTGTTTTGCTGTTGTTGACTTTGGGGATTATATCTGTTCCGGCCATATTCCACAGCCATATTTATCTGGAAGACCAACCTGCGCCCCCTGATTCGAGAGCAGTCTATTATGCTTCAGTTGTTTTGCTCATCATGGGTATCAGTGCCGGATATCTGGCCAATCATATTGCAGTTATCTGGATTTTTACTGAAGTAACCACCCTGAGCGCATCGGCGCTGATCTACCATCACCGGAATAAGCTGGCCCTGGAAGGAACCTGGAAGTACGTTTTCATCAGTGCCATCAGTATCACATTTGTATTTATCGGTATTTTATTTTTAAGTCTATCGCTCCAAAATGCAGGTTCAGATAACCTGTCGTTTAAAAACCTATTGGCACAAAATGCACTGTTGAATCCCTTTTGGCTTCGGTTATCGTTTCTCTTTATCTTTACCGGCTTTACGGTCAAATTGGGTCTGGTGCCTATGTTTACAGCAGGTGTGGATGCCAAGGACAAAGCTCCGGCCCCGGCAGGCGCTCTGCTATCCAGTGTATTGATGAACCTGGGATTTGTAGGTGTTTTTCGCTTTTACATAGTTATTGCAAACACACCCTTACATCACTGGGCTAACCTGGTCATCGGAATCTCAGCGTTCCTTTCGGTGTTTGTAGCCACCGTATATATGATCAAGGTCAAAAACATCAAACGAATGATGGCCTATTCGAGTATCGAGCACATGGGTCTGGTTATGCTTGGTGTGGCTGCGGGAGGCATTGGTTATTATGCAGCCATACTTCATATTATTCTACATGCGTTTGTGAAATCGAGCATGTTTTTTCAGTTTACACAATTGTACCGGGTATTTCAGAATAAAAGCATTTATCACGTGGGCAATTATTTCAAATACAATACCAGCGGGGCTTTGGTGCTTTTATTCGGATTTATAAGCGCTACAGCCATGCCGCCTTCCGGTTTGTTTGTGAGCGAATTTCTTATTTTTCGTTCCTTGTTTGAAGCCAACCAGATCATCCTGCTTGTAGTCGTTTTACTGCTGCTTACCATGATCATCTGGGCCTTCGGGAAAAATATCCTAAAAATACTCTTTATACCACCCGTTGGGTTTGATGATTCGCATGTGCCGGTAATCAGTCCGTGGGAATCGTCCTCTCAGTTCATTCTTTTAGCGCTTGCCGTTTATCTGGGTTTGAATCCTCCGGCAGAATTCGTACAGTTAATCAAAGAAAGCATCATGATGTTACCAAATTAAGAAACAATGAACTACACGACGATAGTAAACAATCAAATGATCCCGGTGTCAGACATTCCGGAGATTGAATATGAAGATTTCTTCGGACTGAATACTGGTTTCCTTTTCAATTCTCCTGAAAGACATTGCGTCAACTACTTTGGATATCGGGTTGGCAAACAGGTCAAACTGATTTGTTGTATTGCCGACGACAGCACTCAAAAAATCCAGATCTCTTCCTGTATGGTAGAATCAACTGATTCGCTGGATTCATTCACGGCCCGGAATTTCTGTTTCGAGAAATTTGAACGTGAGATTCATGAGAATTTCGATATCGGGTATAAGGATCATCCTTGGTTAAAACCGGTAAGGTATGCTCACAATCGGGCCGATCAGACCAAGACGATTGCTAACTATCCATTTTATTCGATTGAAAGCGATGAATTGCATGAGGTAGGCGTAGGGCCGATACATGCCGGGATTATTGAGCCGGGGCATTTCCGCTTTATCTGTAACGGGGAACAAATCCTGCATCTCGAAATTCAGCTGGGCTATCAGCACCGGGGCATTGAACAGCAGTTTCTTGAAAAGAAAAAGCTGCTTCAGCGTACCACTATTGCCGAATCTATTGCCGGTGATACGGTGGTTGGTCATACCACGGCTTTCTCGCAGGTATGGGAAAGTTTATGTGGGTTCAAAGTTTCGCGTGATATTGAATTTGCCAGGACTATTGCCCTTGAATTGGAACGAATGGCAGTGCATACAGGCGATTTAAGCGGTGTTTGTACCGATATAGCCTATCAGTTGGGCAACTCGGTGTTTGGCCGTTTACGCACCCCTATCATCAATTATATGCAGGAATGGTGTGGTAGCCGTTTGTCGAAAGGACTGGTCAGGCCGGGAAGGAATCAGTTTCCCCTGACTCCTGAATTGGCTCACCGGCTGGCAGCAGTCCTGGATGTTTATGAACCTGACTTCCTTGAAATGAACGAACAGATGTTTCAATTGCCAAGTGTCCTTTCCCGTTTTGAACGTACAGGGGTGGTATCGTATGACGATGTTTTGTCGATTGGTACCGTTGGGATGGCTGCACGTATGAGTGGGTTAAACCGGGATATTCGATCATCGCACCCGTTTGGTCTTTATCCGGAAATCGGTCACCAACCCATTATTAAACATCATGGCGACGTGTATTCCCGTGTTCAGATACGCAAAGCGGAAGTGAAACAATCCATGCAATACATAAGGAATTTGCTTCAGGGTATTCCTGAACAGGATGATTCAGAACCTTCCTTCGAGAATCCTAAACCCAATTCATTTACTCTTTCGCTGGTTGAAGGTTGGCGTGGTGAAATCTGCCATTGTGCCATTACCGGCGACAAGGGTGAACTGATTATGTACAAGGTCAAAGACCCGTCCTTTCACAACTGGCTGGCATTGGCGCTTTCAGTAAGGAATAACGAAATTTCCGACTTCCCGATTTGCAACAAGAGTTTCAACCTGTCGTATTCAGGCCACGATTTGTAATATTAAACTGATAACAATGTTCGATAATATTAAAATAGTCTACCACCAGGGAAAACAATTTATTCCGGATGTCACAAAAGCTAAGGTTCCGGGTATTTTCAGAGGTCGTCCTGTGATCAGTTCTGAAAAAGTGAATGAGACTGAACTGATGGAGTTATGTCCTGTCGACGCGATTTCTGCAAGTCCCGTGAGCATCGATTTGGGAAAGTGTACTTTTTGTGGCGAGTGTGCCAAAAGGTTCCCCAATAAGATTAGATTTACAACCGACTATAAAATTGCGACCAACGAACGTGACCGGCTCATTGTGAAGGAAGGCGATGATCAGCCTGTTGAGGTGAATCCGGAAACTGTCAGGAATGACATACATCGGTTGTTTGGCAGGTCTTTAAAACTCAGGCAGGTAAGCGCAGGAGGCGATGGCAGTTACGAGATGGAGCTGAATGCGGCGAATAATGTACAGTTCGATATGAGCCGTTTTGGGATCGAATTTGTGGCGTCGCCCCGTCATGCCGATGGTATTGTGATTACTGGACCGATTACAGAGAATATGGCCAAATCGGTACAGATTTGTTACGATGCTGTCCCAGAACCCAAGATCATTGTTCTGGTCGGAACCGATGCCATCAGTGGTGGTATTTTGGAAAACAGTGCAGCCATTGAACGTAGTTTTTTGGTTACATATCCCGTTGATTTGTATATTCCGGGCAATCCGGCTCATCCTCTGACTATTATAAATGGGTTGCTGGATTTGACAAGAAAACGAAAAAGTAAGGTTTGAGTAGGGGAGGGACTACTTGGTAACTCCATATTGATAAGCATGAAAAACTGTTAGAATTCTTGAAAAAATGGTAACTTGCGTTTGATTTAATAAAAGTATGATTGAAACAGTAAAAATACACGATATCGTTAATAGGATTGTCGCTAAATTCAATCCTGATAAAATTATTTTATTTGGTTCTTATGCAGCAGGTACTCCAAATGATGATAGCGATTTAGACCTTCTGATCATTCAAGATACAGATTTGCCACCGCATCGAAGAAGTTTTGAAATTCAAAAATTATTGATTGGTTCATTCGTTCCTATGGATATACTCGTTTATACCAATCAGGAATTTGAACAAGATCAAAAGGAAAGATATTCCTTTATTAGTAATGCGATAAAAACATCAAAAATTCTTTATGAGCGCAGATAGTGAATTGATTATGGAATGGATTGATAAAGCTGACCATGATTTGGGTTCAGCTAAATTAATTTTTCTTCATATTCCTGAATATTTTGATACTATTGCATTTCATTGTCAGCAAGCCACTGAGAAATACCTGAAAGCTACGCTTGTATATTCCGAAGTTGGTTTTCAACGCACCCATAATTTAGTTTTCCTCCTTGATTTGTTATCTCAAAAGATGGCTTTATCGGAAGATACTTATGAAAAAGCTATCTTGTTAAATGGGTTTAGTATCCAGATAAGATATCCAAATAAAAACATTTATTTGACAAAAGAAGAATTAGAACTCGCAATAAGTATTGCACAAGAGTTTAGAAATCTGGCATTTCAGATAATCGGAATAAAAGTATAATCTTCTGTGAATTTATAACTGCTCAATCAAGTGTTAGCGGATATGAAAAGCAATGTTGTCTTTATATTCCGGGCAATCCGGCTCATCCTCTGACTATTATAAATGGGTTGCTGGATTTGACAAGGAAGAAGAAAATCTGAATAACTTGTCATTAGATTTTAATCTGTTCTGATGTTGTTTATCCATTCATTTTATCAGGATCTTGCCTGGAATCAAAAATATCTGTGATATAAATTTACTCGCCAACTATTTTGTAAATTATCTTACAATGGCCTTCAACCAAACGACGATGACCTAACCCTAAATGTTCAAGACAAGGTTCTATCTGGCCAATAAAGGGTTGTTTATCAAGGTATCTGCCTTATCTAAAATTCGATCCCTGATTTCGATCAGTTTTTCAGAAGAAACTTTCAGTGAAACGAACTCTAATGTTTCTTCCAGACTGAGAAGTGCCTGTTCGGTATATACAAGTTTCATTACCGAATGGCATGATTTGTTTTGCCCTCGATTTCTGTTCTGGAAAATACTTTTCCTGCTTTAATGTCATTTTCAGACTGATGGGCCCGTTTGATAAGTTTTGTTTTTAATACTTCTTCTTTACGAAGTATTTCAAAAAGCTCATTGATCAAACTTTCATCTACCAGAAGCAAGCGGCTCTGGATAAAATCCATTTTTTCAACTAAATTCATACTATCCACCTTTTTGTCGTTAGCAAATTTAACGATTAAACTTCATTTTTAGTTCAATTCAAGATTTCAATTTTCACAAAACCAACTCTCCTTCGTTTACGTCAATTGGATCTTTAAGTTCGGTTCATAATGTAAGAATGAAATTCATTCCATCAAAAAAGATTATCACCATCAAATTATGAGTATTAGGCTTGTGACAGAGGATGATTCATTCATATGTTTGCATACCCAATACCCATGTCCAATGCAATAAAATTTGGGGTAATAATATGAACCATTGCATTGTACTCATGAAAATTAATGTTTGATATTTTCAAACACAACATTGTACACTATTCCATCTCGTTGACTTTGATTATATTTTTCACTGAATTTAATCACCCGCACACAAAACTTTTCTCTTGAAGAGTGCATAAACCATATTGCATAATACCGGGGTTATACCCGAGTGCCTGTTTGAGTGTACATTAAGTATACAATAAGAGTAGCATCGGTGTACCTTATGTGTTCCTGAACACACAAGGAACACACAAGGAACACACAATGTACACACAATGTACACACAAGGTATACACAAGGTAACAGGCGTTCATTGCTTTATTATAGGGAGAACCCTGTTCGGGTGATGAGTTTTATCCCTTTAAATTGATGCGGATTAAATAGCCGATATTGATTGAAGTAATATTTATTGAAGCAAATCCTGAACCAGGATATGGGGCAATACGATTATCGATGTATTTGATTTTCAAACAGTTTGTGATCATGTTTCGGGAATTGCACATTGAAATCGATATGCCATTTCAGAAAAGAGCGCGGAAAGATCCTTATTGTTGGCATCAGGGCGGATCACA
This sequence comes from Prolixibacteraceae bacterium UBA6029, assembly GCA_002429385.1. Classification (GTDB taxonomy): domain Bacteria; phylum Bacteroidota; class Bacteroidia; order Bacteroidales; family Prolixibacteraceae; genus Aquipluma. Next base: position 83,038 of record DIZL01000066.1, read on the forward strand.
GATCCGCAGTTAAGAGGTGCAGATTACAAATCTGCACCAGCCGTGGTTTCTACTTTATCATCAAGGCTAAATATTCCTAATGATGGTACAATCAAACCCAGCTAGTCAGGATGTTCGTAGCTGCAGGTGGCGATTTGCAATCGCCACCTTACTAACAGTGAATTTGTAATTCACACTAATTGAAAAGAAATGGAACAAATAGTAACCATACTGCTTCTTTTTGCCATCTCCCTGCTGGCGCAAACCCTTTATGCCGTACCAATTGCCTGTATATAAAGCAAAGATTACTCCGATGGAATAATATCTATGCAGAAACAAGTATTAAACACAAACCCTAGTGAAAAAAATCGTTAAATTTGTATCATGACACAAATACTACAGGATATATTAAATTTAAGTGTATCAGAACGGATTATAATAGTAGAAGCCATTTGGGACAGCATTTCAGAGAATGAAGAAACAGTATCGCTCTCAGAGGAAACCAGGCAATTATTAGATGATCGCCTGATAGCTCATCAGAATAATCCAAATGAAGGTTCTTCCTGGGAAGAAGTTAAATCCAGGATCAAAATCCAGTTCTAATGCACAAGCTTGTAATTAAGCCATTTGCCGAATTAGACGCAACCGATGCGGCTAATTGGTATAACCGTAAACGGGATGGACTTGGTAATGAATTTTTATTGGCTTTAGAAGCAAAAATCAATGCCATTAGGCGAAACCCCAAACAATTTAATGTTGAATACAAAGGCATCAGAAGGGCTTTTACTGAGCGTTTCCCTTACGGGGTATTCTTTATTTTTGAGAATGATGTTGTATATGTTCTGGCAATAGTCCATACCAGTCGATCCCCAAAGATCTGGAAGAAAAGAAAATAACTTAGCTAGTCGGGATGTTTGCAAAGGCTGGTGGCGATTTGCCCCAAGTGCTCGGGGCGCCTTATTGGCCAGGGATTTATAATCCCATTTCTCTTATTGTCAATAATTCTCTACCTTTACTGTTAAAGGAATCCGAAACAAAATATCAGCAAGGTTTACTGAAATAGGCATCAGATCGGATCACAGATCCGCAGTTAAGAGATGCAGATTACATCCTCGATAATTATCGGGACTGCACCAGCCGGGTTGAAAGGATGGATTAACGATGCTTCCCCGTTGATACTGTTTCTTAGAAATTTAAACCAAAATATATCGTTGAGGATAAGGTATTATATTCTTTAAAGGATAAGTTGTTTGAAGCAATATCGTTATAGTTCATTGATTTATATTGTTCTTTAACTATCAGGTTGTTATTTGATTGAACCCTCAGATTTGAAAATAGAGCTATTTTAGAGGTTAATTTGTATCTCATTCCCAATTCAAAAAACAAACCACCTTTTTGTGTGTGATTAAGGAACATGTCTTTAGGATTACTTAACAATACTTTTGAGTTTAATACGAAACTGGTTTCTTTTCCAATTGCAACAGAAGGAGAAAGCTTCGCACTTAAAAACTCATATTTAAGTAACAAGGGAATCCCAAAGGTATTGGAGATAATTTCAATTTGAGGACCAAAATAACTGTTTGTAAATTCCTGATAGTAATTCATATGTTGGTAATTTACTTCAATCTGAAATGAAAATCTTTCGCTGATTCGGGTTAAGGGAATATTGTAAAAGAGACCAAAAGGGAAAGAAGTTAAAAGGTTGGACTTCATGGTCGATTTATCTTCAATAGAGTTTAATCCATCGGTAGAAGGTAAAAATGAGATTTGATTCATTCGGATGCCATAAAGTGCACCAAAAGTTGATTTGTCTGATTTTGAATTTCGCTCGTAATGAATACAATTCTCTCCTTTACAAACTTCATTTATATATGATTTCGTAATATTTTGTATTGAATTCAGATCGTAATCAATACCGGGTATTTGGTTTTTTACAATTTTACTGTCGCGAAAAACTGACTTTAAACTATCTCTGTAAGCCCTGCTTTTTATTACAAATTTAGAATCGGGAATATGGGTGTCAGAATCAATTGTTGTTGGCTGAACTATGATATCTTCGTTCGACAAACAAACCAAATTATCGTTTCTTTCAATATAAAAAGCTGAACTTCGGCTTCCCCAGTAATGGTAAAGGTTCACTTTGCCCTCAATAAGAACATCAAGAAAGACAAATACAGGAATTCCTTGCTTAAATATTTGTTTTGTCGCATAATATTTTCCATCATTGAACCGGTAAGCCTTTATTTCTGCGGGATGAAATTTAATTACACTGTGTTTATTTTGTTCTTTAAACAGGCAGATTCTGGCGTTTGCTGCATTGCTGCCATTGTTGATTTTGCCATATATGGTATCGTTGGTATTTGTTATGATATAGCCTTTCCGATAGTTTAGCTGTGCTTTTAATCCAATAGATAAAGATAGAAAGGTCAGGAGAAAAAGCACAATCAGGTAATTTCTCATATTTGTTTATTTTAAATAGATTTTTGTCCACTATTCATTAAGATAGTCATTTCCTTGCGTGCAGATCGTATTATTTGATTGATTTAGAATTGCAGGCCTAAAGAAAAGGTGCTGTATTTTGTTTTTAGTTCATCCGGATTCTTGCTCTTACGTAATATTGAGTTGTAAGAAGCATGTTCCTCATTACCAACGATCAGGTTTCTGTTTGATTGAAATCTAATTGTAGAAATCAACGATAACTTAGGAGTTAATTTGTAGTTAACCCCAATTTCACCCAGCCAGCCGCCTTTTTGTGTTGGAAGGAGCCGGGTATCTTTACTTTCATTAATTTTTGAATGATATACAAAAGCAATTTCTTTCCCAACTGAGACAAAAGGTGAAACCCGACCTTCTGCAATCTTATATTTAAATAACAATGGCAACCCAATTGTATTGGAAGTGATCTTTTTACTATAAGTGAAGTTCTGAGCATCAACAAACTCCTGTGTGTAGTTTATGCTGTTCGAAATTAATTCAAATTGAAAAGAAAGTCTGTCATTAAGCAAAGGAATTGGGAAATTAAAAAATATCCCTACAGGCAAAGATGTAAATTGATTAGATTGAGTATTAGATGCTAAAAACGAAATTTCATTCAATCGAATGCCTGAAAATAGACCAACAGTTGGTCTGTACATATTTAAATCTCTCTCATAATTAATGCAGTCATTTCCGGTACATACTTCTTTCAGATATTCTTTGGTGATTTTGATTAACGACTTTTGGCTATAATCTACTTCGACTATTTTGTTTGTGATTTTTTCGCAGTCTCTAAAAACTGACAGGAGAATATGCTTATAGGGTTCGTAGTGTACATCATATTCATGATAGTAAATTAGATTATTCTTAAGAATCTCCGATTTTGGAGTTTTTGGAGTAATTGTTATTTCTTTATACAACAGACCTGTCATATCACTGTCTTTTTTTTCAATATAATAGGTCATGTTTTCAGTTTTCCGGTAATGATAAAGATTGATTTTCCCCTCAAGTAATACATCTACGAAAACCTTTCTGGATTCTCCTTTGATAAATACTTCTTTTGTTGCGTAATATTTGTCGTTGATAAACCGATAAGCCTTTATTTCATCGGGATAAAATTTAATTACTCTGCTTCCCTTTGTCTCCTTAAACAAACAAACCCTGGAATTGCGGTTGCCTATGTTGTTATTTATTCTGCCATACAAGGTATCATTGGAGTTCGTTATGACATATCCTTTTCTATAATTTAGCTGTGCTTTAGCTCCAATAGACAAAGAAATAATCACCACAAGAAAAAGTGCTTTTAAAAAATGGTTCATGGGTGTCTCTTTTTAAATATTTAATAAGTATAGAGGTGTTTAAGATAGTTAGGCCTTTTAGAATTTCAAACCCACATATAAAGACATACTGCTTGTTTTATATTCAGCCCAATATCTTGATGACCGTGCATAATCGTCAATTGTCGGCGGATTAAACTGGTTCTTAAATGATTGGACCCTAAGATTTGAAAACAGGGATAATTTTGGTGACAGTTTGTAATTTAACCCTAATTCAAAAAGCAATCCGTTCGATTGTATTGGGCGAAGTGATAATACTGAATTACGATTACCGCTAACAAAATTACCTTTTGAACTGTATACAAAATTCATTTCATTACCGATTGATATTGAGGGTGATAATTTATTTCCTTTTAAAATCTCATATTTCAATAAGATGGGTATGCCAATTGTATTTGAAGCGATTTCAACGCTGTTGCCATAATATAGATTGTTGAATTCGTGGTAATGCTTTATGTTATTTGCGATTAATTCAATTTGAAACGAAAGGCCGTCATTTATTCTTGACATGGGTATGTTTACAAAAGCGCCTATTGGGAAAGAGATAACGTTTTTGGGATTTATTAAATGGTCATAGGTATGTTTACCTTCAGCATAAGGTAGAAATGAAACTCTGTTCAATCTGATACCAGTGAATAGGCCAAACCTGGGACCATTGATTTTAAGATCTCTTTTGTAATTGATGCAGTCATTTCCCTTACAAACTTCACTCAGATAATCCTGGATGATATTGGTTAACGATCTTTGATCATATTCTACTGCGTCTAATTTTTTCTGTATTTTTTCGCAATCTCTAAACAGGTAGTATAGTGTATCCAGAAATGGCGTGTATTTTAGGTCATATTCATGAGAGTAAATTAATCGGTTAAAGGGACTTTTAGATTTTGAATATAACGTTATTACTTTATAAACTAAACCTATCATGTTACTGTCCTTCTTTTCGATATAATAAGTCATGTTTTTAGTTTTCCGGTAATTGTAAAGGTTAATTTTCCCCTCTACCAATATATCGACAAAAACGTATCTGGATTCTCCTCTGATAAATACTTTCTTTGATGCGTAATATTTATCGTTTATAAACCGGTAGGCCTTTATATCAGCGGGATAATATTTAATTACTTTGCTTGCTTTTGATTGTTTAAATAAACAAATCCTTGAGTTGCGATTGCCTCCACCATCATTTATTTTGCCATGCAAGGTATCATTGGAGTTGGTTATGACATAACCTTTTCTATAGTTTAGCTGAGCTTTTGTTCCAATAGATATGGAAATCAGGAATAGTAAAATTAGGGTTTTAAGATAATGTTTCATATTTAATTTATTTGTCCTTACCTGTGGCAACAGGTTTCAATGTGTTTACTTTAAGAAATATTTATTTTCACAATTTGGTAATTGGCTATCAGATTTAGTCAAAGCATAATTGAATTCTTCAATCGGATTTCTGTTGTCGGAGGTTTTTCAAACGGAGGATTTAAGTTTCAAGGTTATTGATTTATGGTTATTGTAAATTAAACTATAATATTCGACAAATTACTATATAGAGTAGATTTATTTTTGTCCTAAGCATAAAAAACTTCAGGTGCGTTTTGATTATTGTTTTCGGGCGAAAATGCAGAATGTGCAGAATGTGCAGAACATGCGGAACGTTAAGGAAACGATTGAATTAGCGTAAAGCGTAAATGGAGTAAATGGCGGAAACGGTTTAATGAGCGGGTGACTCAAAATCGCCTGCTCAGTAAGCGCCACTGCACAAAACTTACCATATGAACGCAAAATTCACCGAAGTCTTGTAGCATAGTGTTTTTGTATTTACATTTATGAAATAAATGCCGGATAAGGGTTTACGGACATAAAATACAAAGATAAAGCTTTTATCCCGAGTACTCGGGATAGCGTTTATCGATGTAACTGACACGCCGTAAGATTTGATCAATTCATTTCATCTTAAAACCAAACTCTTTACAGGTGTGGTTTCAGGAGTAAAGGACGTTCTTTGACATACTGGGAAAAATACGAATTACACGGATTAAAACGAATTACACGGATTAGATGGCTTTCTGAACGATGATCGAAACGTCATCCTCTCCGATCTGGTCGACAGGGTTGGAGGGGAAAATCTTTGCGTTTTGATCAGGACGAATAGCCAAAGTCATCAATATTCATTCATCAGTAGACTGTATGGAATTTTCACTTTCTGGTGAAGGTTTCTTACCATTTTCAGGTTTAATTTACGCTCCCGGTTCATGATTTTTGAAACGATGGCTTTATCACCAATGATTCCAACCAAATCTTTTGCCTTCAGTCCTCTTTGTTCCATGTAATATTGGATTACATCAACCGGATCCGCTTCCGGGAGAGGATATTTTTCTTTCTCGTATTTTTCAACGAGCAGGCTAAGCAGTTCGAGTTCGTCGCCTTCCGGAGTGTTTGGCTCAGCATCCATCAGTAGTTCAAGGCGAGCCAGTGCATTTTCATACTCTTCGTCTGTTTTTACTATACTCATTATCATCTTCATTCCTCCTTATAAAAACAATTGGTTAAATTTTATTGGCATCAATTTTATCATATTCGCCATGAGTGCCCAGAAATCGAATAAATACAATCTTTGCCTGATAATTGATCTTGACAACCATACGATAATCGTTGCCATGAATATTAAAAACGATTCGGTTATCATTAAGCAGACTGACATAAGGAAAATAACCTTTAAATTGGTTGGGATTCTCGAAGTTCTGTTTTTCCAAATCCTTCTCCAATAGATTAAGTTGTTTACCACAATCCGGATGTCGGATTGCAAATTCCCTGAATGTCTTGGTTGAAATAATCCGCATAGACAAATTACTCCTGTACTTTTGTAAAGAATCGCTTTAATATGATGCAAAGTTACAGATTTGTTGACAGAATGTCAACAAATATAAACAAAAAAAATCTTAATAAGTTTCTTCAGCCTGTCAGAATTTCTTGATTAAAGAATCTTTTGAAACATCAGTTCAGCTTTCCAACCATCTTCTGTTCGTCGCCAGTCTTTCTTTGTGCCGCAAAGTTCAAATCCGTTGTTTTCGAAGAGTTGGATACTTGTCCGATTGTCTTCAGTGATATTGGCATAGAGTTGATGCAGCCGGAGATATTCGGAGGAGTAATTGCAAAGCAGTTGTAAGGCATCGGTAGCATAGCCCATTTTGCGGTCTTTCTCGTCATGAATTAATATTCCTACTCCGGCCCTGAAATGAAAAGGATCGAAGTCAAAGAGGTCTATTGCTCCTATAGTATGTCCTTCCAATGTTTCGATGATCATACGGGTCTGTTTGGCTTCATAAATGTCGCGCTGTGATTCCTTGATGTATTTCGCAAGGATATACTTGGAAAATGGTTCATACGTATTGCTGATATCCCATATCTCTGCATCATTTTCCCATTCAAACAACAAATCGATATCGTCTGGTTCAAGCGCTCTAAAACGTACTTTGCCAAATTCCAGTTTCTTGCTTGCCATGATGTTTAGATTTTTCTCCAGGATTTAAAGACAATTTCAAAATCGTTCATTAGCTGATAATCTTTTGCATAAACAATATCCAGTTCGTCCTTCTTCTTGTCTGTAATATTCTCAGAAAAAAGAGAAGCAGGGGAGAGAATGCCTTTTTTTATTGTTGGCAGCAATTGGTTTTGATTGGCTGAACAATAACCAACCCAGCTCTTTCTTCCGGACATAACTTCAAAGATACTTCCAATGAAGCTTGATTTATTGGATGTAAATCCAATCAAAACCGGTGACAGAATAAACAGGAAGACGGACAGAATTATATCGAAGGCACGCTTGTTCTTTTTATTGTTTTCCCTGGCGATGGAATTGATATGAACTACATACAGATCACCTGCAGTTGAAATAGAGTTGCTCCCGATGATTGAAAGACTTTCGGGAGGGGCGATTTTATAATCGATGTTAAGGTCGTTCAAATCGAGCATAATCCGTATAATCTCCTGCGAAGGAATATCTTCAGATGAAAAAATGAGTTCATCAATTTTATTAATCCGAATGATTTCGTGCAATTGGTTGAGGTTGCCAAGATAAAGTTGGTGATTAACCGCTTCGTCAGGCGATACAAAACCAATTGTGTCAATCTTTAATCCTGAACTCACGATAAGTTCAGCGATTCGTTTTGACTCGGCTTCGGCGGCAACAATTGCGATTCGTTTTTGCTTCCCAATTGCAAGTTCCAATCCTGACTTCGGTATTTTGGAAAGTAAAAACCGATAGGCAGGCAATACTGCGAATGCCCATGCTGAGCCAAGCAAAAGCAAGGCACGTGAAAAGCGAAGGCTCTCGTTAACCAGGGAATAAAACACCAGGATAGAAAGTGTTCCCCAGAACAAACCCTTAAATATTCTCAGAAATTCGATGTTTTTACGGTAACCACCGTTCATCCAAATACTGCCAATCCAAATCAGGAGGTAAATAGGAACGGCTACATGCAGATATTCAGGAGGATAATAACCAGGTTCGAATTTATAAGCTTCCCAGTTAGGCAATAAAATTGCAAAACCGAGATATATTAAAAGTGCATCAAGAATGGGCAATAAGGCTGTTTTTAGAAATCTTTCGCAAATGTTTAATAAAGCAAGTAAATAAATGGCCAGGTAAATCAATAGGGTATATCTCCGGGCATTTCCTTTGGAAAAATGCTTTTTGGCAAAGATGATCATCGCATTATAAAAAACCTTTACGTAATTTATACTCCCTTTTTTTGTGCTTTCACCTTTATAATGGATTATGGTTGTTTCGGGGAAATAATAGTTTTTAAAGCCTCCCTGGGTGATGCGGTAAGAAAGGTCAATATCTTCCCCATACATAAAATAATCCTCATCGAGTATACCAACTTTATTGAGGGTTTCGTGACGGAGAAGCATAAATGCACCGGCAAGAACTTCTACCTCATGGATTTGATTATTGTCGAGGTAACCCAGATGATAGCGTCCAAAGCGCCTGGATCGGGGGAAAAGTCTTGAGAATCCAAACATTTTCCAAAATGCCACTTCAGGAGTTGGCAACCCTCGTTTTGATTCGGGTAGAAATCTACCCTTCCCATCAATCATTTTTACTCCCAATCCACCGGCATCAGGGGTCTTGTCCATGAAGCTGACGATTTTAAGGAAACTATCTTCTTCAACAACCGTGTCGGGATTCAGCAATAAAATGTATTCGCCCTTTGAGAGACGGATAGCCTGGTTGTTGGCTTTTGAAAACCCCAGATTCTCCTTATTACTGATTAATAATACATCAGGAAATTTTTCTTCAACCATCTGGCAGGAACCGTCAACTGAATCGTTATCAACTACAATGATTTCGGAACTCACCTTTGAAGCTGCTTTTTGTGCAGCATGAAGGCATTGTTCCAGAAAATATTTGACGTTGTAGTTTACAATTACGATTGATAGCTTCATCTGTATATATATTAGAACCACATAGGCACATAGGACACATAGTATAAATTTTTCTATGTGTCTATGTGGTCTTTTTCATTTTACTTATTTCTAACGGATAATTGATTCTTCAAAATTCATTCGGTTCACAATTGATCTGCCCAGTGTAACTTCATCGGTATACTCCAGTTCGTCTCCAATCGAAACACCTCTTGCCAGAGTAGAAAGTTTAACACCTGTATCTTTAAGCTTTTTGTAGATGAAAAAGTTGGTAGTGTCACCTTCCATCGTTGTACTTAGCGCCAGGATAATCTCTTCAATTGTTCCTTCATTAACCCTATGGACAAGCGAATCTATTTCAAGGTCAGATGGACCAATTCCATCCATAGGTGAGATAATACCACCTAAGACATGATACAATCCGTTAAACTGATGAGTATTTTCGATGGACATTACATCTTTAATATTTTCGACAACACAAATCAACGAAGGGTTTCTTGAAGGATGTGAGCAAATGCTGCAAATGTCGGTATCCGAAATATTGTAACAAATTCTGCAATGTTTTATTTCAGTGCGTAACTGAATCAGACTCTTCCCGAATATTTCCACATCCTGAATATCTTGTTTTAAAAGGTGCAGGACAAGTCGCAAGGCAGACTTTCGTCCAATACCAGGCAGTTTGGCAAATTCATTGACTGCATTTTCCAATAATCTTGATGGAAACTGATCGATATGCATATTCCATTTCTTTTGTAAGCTTCAAATTTAGTCAGCGAAATCGAATAAATGGAACGGGCAGCAGATTTTAGCGTATTATTTTTTAAGATATTTTGCAATCATGGTCAATACATCATCCATTCGTATAGGTTTCACTAAAACCTCATTGCAGCCTGATTCAAGACATTTCTGTTTATCCTCAGCCATAGCATAGGCTGTTTGAGCAATGATGGGTATGGAAAGATCTTTCAGCCTGATTTGAGAAGTAGCTTCGTATCCGTTAATTTCAGGCAACTGAATATCCATCAGAATAAGATCCACCTTTGTATTATTAAATAGGGTTAAAACATCAATTCCATCTTTTGCCCATATCACATTGGCCCCTGTTTTTTGAAGAATGCTATAAAGATATTCATAATTATAAGGAGTATCTTCAGCAATCATAATTGTATAGTTGGAGAAGTTAAAACTTGTAGTTGAAGGAGTTTTTGCCAATGGTGACCGAACCATGGGAATTTTAATTTTATCGTATGGAAGGGTTAAAAAGAAAACGCTTCCTTCTCCCTCAACCGATTTTACAGTGATGTCGCCACCCAATAATACCGCCAGATCTTTACAAATTGACAATCCTAATCCGGAAGCTACTAAGTCAGATCTATGGGTCTCATCGCTGTAGTTAAATCGTTTGAAGATATTTTTAATCCTGCCGGATGAAATTCCTGAACCGGTATCGGAGACGAAAAATCGAAGTTTGTTATCGCTAATAATGGTATAACCAATTTCGATATGCCCAGTTTCTGTGTGCTTTAAAGCATTTAGGAACAGGTTGTTGAAAATCTGTTTGAGTCGGTAGGCATCTGTGAAAATCACATCGTGATGAACTTCTTCAGGAAGTTGAAAAATAAGTTCGAGATTTTGTTTTTGTTTTCGTTTCAGAAAATTAGTATAGGTTAATTCCAGTTCAGAGAATAAATCACCAAGAGAACAAGCTTCCTTTTTGATTTTAAGTTCGTTTGCTTCAATTTTTGAAACATCGATGATGTCATCAATCAGACGAAGCAAGGACTGGCTGTTTTCTTCAATGATACCCGAATATTTATTACGTTTACTTGAAGGAAGATTTTCATTTTTGATGAGTTCACTGAACCCAATAATCGTATTAATTGGTGTCCTGATTTCGTGACTCATGTTCGCCAGGAAATGATTTTTATAGTTATTGGCCATATCTGCATCTTGCTTGGCCTTTTTTAAATCTTTTTCGATCTTTTTTAGGTATGAAATATTTTCAGCTATTTTAACGTAATGTGTTATCGTGCCAAAATCGTTTCTTATGGGAGATATACTGGCCAGTTCCCAATAAAATTCACCATTTTTCTTCTTGTTTTTAAATTCACCCTGCCATTCATTTCCTGAACTGATTGTTTTCCATATTTTTTCGTAATAGCTGGTGGGGTGAAAACCTGATTTTAGAATACTTGGCTTTTTACCAATAATTTCCTGATCATTCCACCCTGTAATCTTGCAAAAAGCTGGATTAAAAGAATCAATATAGCCGTCAACATCAGTAATAAGTACCATGATTGGACTTTGTATGATGGCCTGGTGAAGCTTTTTTAGTTCACTTTCAGACTTTTTCTCTTCTGTAATGTCTCGATGTGTTCCGAGCATGCGGATGACCTTCCCGAATTCATCACGCAAAGCTGTGGTTCGGCTTTTAATCCATACATAATGGCCATTTTTGTGTTTCAACCTGAATTCTGCTTCATAAACACGTAAGTCACTATTCATGAAATTGTTAATGAATCGAATCATCCTGTCCTTGTCCTCCGGATGAAGTAATTCTTCCCAAACAGAATTTACATCTGGAAATTCATCCGGATAATATCCCAGAATAGATTTCCATTTTTTGGAATAGAATGTCTTTCCACTTCCAACAACGTAATCCCAAATCCCAAGATCAGCAGCTTCTGTAGCCAATTCATATCGTTGTTCGCTGGCAATCAACTTCTCTTCGATTTGTTTGTATCGGTTTATGTTTTTAAGGATAATCAATACGGATTGTTGTTGATTAACCGGATCCGTTTCTGGAATCACAAGAATATTCCACCAAACCTCTTTTCGGTCTTTCTTGATCTGAATTTCTTCTTCTTTTTGTCGTTGCTGTTGAAAGACTTTAGCGATCAGGTCTGTAATCATCTTTGTCTTTTCTGCGAAGAGCTGATTTTCCTGAAAGGTTTTTCCAATAATGGTTGAAGCTTTTTCTTTAAAGCTTGTAGAAAAATTCTTCGAAAGATATACGATCTGCATGTCAGGATTAATTCTGATCAACACTTCTTTAAGTTTTTCAGGTAGTGACTGATCATACTGTTTGGCAGATTGAGCAGTTTCTTCCAAACTAATCAGTGTTAATCCTGAATTCATTGGAGTAATGGCTACAGTAAGAATGCTTTTCTTCCTGTCATAAAACAAGTGACTTATAGAATGCAGCTTTATTGCCTGCAAGACCTCATTCTCAAAAAAGAGCCGTATATTTTTCTTCAGACTTTCCGTAATCTGAAGAAAGTTTGAATTCAGGTCCAAATTCTCTTTTCTCAGGATTTGGTTGATTTGTCCCGAGAACTCCTCAATCTGAAAATCTTCATTGAGTGTAATATATCCTGAAATATGATCTGGTTTATCATTTGAAATAAACATAACGGCAATTTGTTTTTGTATATTCTAAATTTAATGAATTAAAGGCTTACAAACAGAACGGTTTTTTCTTTTTTTTCTTTAAAATTCAATGATATTTCTTTATAAAATCTTCAAGTTTCTGATCAATAATCAATATTACTAAAAAATTACCTGATTTTTGGCGAAGTGTAATATAAAAATCGTTTAATCTTTTTTGTCGGTGTTTTTTCAAATGGATCAATCTGCCTGATAATTCGTTGAATCTTTGAAAATTTGTTCAACTCATCTTTCACCTTGTTTTGAATATCCATTAAAACATGCTCGGCTGTATCGTTTAAATATGAAACAGTTTCTGACTTAAAATAGTTTTATTTTTTCGTAAGTTCTTCCATTTTCAAAAGGACTAATACTACTAATCCGTACTTTTTAATTTACATATACAACATTATTAAGTTCTTACTACTAATAACGAATGGCAAGGATAAAAGTATATATAAGTTTGTTTTAGCCTTAATATATTAGCAGGAATATTCGTTTCCCTTTCATGAAAGTATGAGAAATTCGATTATTACCGATTCCATGAATTGTATCTTCAGTTCCTAAAACAGTCTCTTTCCTTTTGATTTTAGGATTTCAAAAATGTCCGTCACAGATGTTTTTATATGATATTTATACCGATTATTGAGAAATGTAAAATAAATCGGTTGAAATATTCTGAAACGGACTTTAAATAGCATAAATTTGGATAGAAATGAATACTCAGGAAATTATACAAAAGACAGAGCTTTATATCCTGGCCGAATTTTCTTCGGAAGGTAGCGGACATGATTGGTTTCATATCAACAGGGTTCGTAATATGGCTTTAAGGATAGGGCAAAACGAGGAGTGTGACTTATTTCGAATTGAAATGGCGGCATTACTTCATGATCTGGATGACTGGAAACTAACTGATTCAGATTCTCATTATCCAATTAAGGCAGGCAGGTGGCTGGATAAAATGGGGGTTAGTGAAGAAGTCTCTTCCCAAATTCTGCGGATTATTGAAGATGTATCCTATATGGGAGCAGGTACTGACACGCCAGTCAGGTCCATTGAAGCTTCTGTAGTTCAGGATGCTGACCGATTGGATGCGATTGGTGCATTGGGGATAGCCCGAACATTCGCTTATGGTGGTCATAAAAACCGGCTTATTTATGATCCGTCTATTCCGCCGGTTATGCATAATGATTTCCAATCGTATAAAGCAAGTACTGCTCCGACGATTAACCATTTTTATGAGAAACTTTTATTGCTAAAAGACAGGATGAATACCCAAACTGCCCGAATTATTGCACAGGAAAGGCATCAGTTCATGCAGGATTATCTAACCCGATTTTTTGAAGAGTGGGAGGCAACCAAATGAAAATAGTACCAACCAGAATTACCCCAAGTATGAAGATTGAACACATTGCAATCTGGACACACGATTTGGAAGGAATGCGGAATTTTTACACGCATTATTTTAATGCAATGTCCGGGTCATGTTATTACAATCATTCAAAAGAGTTCAGATCCTATTTCCTATCTTTTGATGGTGAATGTCGTATTGAACTTATGGAAATGCCAACTGTGGCAAATAATAAAAATGATTATAGAAAGCATTTTCTGGGGATAGCCCATATGGCCTTTAAAGTTGGTTCACGGGAGCAGGTCGATCATCTCACCGAAATGCTTCGTATTGACGGTTTTGAAATTATCAGTCCCGGACGAATGACTGGTGATGGGTATTATGAAAGTGCTGTTTATGATCCCGAAAAAAACAGATTGGAAATTTTGGCATAGAGAAGAGATTTTCAAGTTTCAAGTTTCAGGTTTCAGGTTTCAGGTTTCAGGTTTCAAGTTCCAGGTTCCAGGTTCCAGGTTCCAGGTTCCAGGTTGACCACAAATGACGAGAAACATATGACTGAAAAGCTGGTGATTCTTCTTATCGGTTATTTTTCTTCTGAATAGTTTTCGGCGGCATACGCCAGTTGTTCATACCAGTCTATACCATATTTGCGGATTAATGGTTCTCTCAGGAAAACATATAGAGGAAGTTTTTCCGCTTTTCCACATTGACGACCAGGTTTGCATATGTCAATTTGTTGGTAATTTACGGCATCAAAGCGTTTATATTCAGTTATCCGTATTGGAAACAAATGACAGGAAACCGGTTTTCTGAACGTGATTTTCCCTTCCAGAAAGGCTTTTTCAATGCCGCATTTCAAAATTTCATTTTCTGTGTAAGTGTAAACACATTGTTTGTTATTTACAAGTGGAGTGACCAGGTCGCCATCCAGGTCAATCACTGAAAATCCTTGTTTTCGTATTTCTTCCCGATGGCTTTCAGTCAAATGGGGTGCAATTTCAGGATAGGCTTCCTGAATGGCTTTTACTTCTTCCTGGGTTACAGGGGCACCCGAATCACCTTCGACACAACACGCTCCTTTGCATTTCAGCAAATCGCAAAGGAATTTCTTCTCCAAAATATCCAAACTGACAATGGTGCGTCCGATTTCGAGCATAACTGATATAATAAACCCTGGCCGGGTATCAAAACCGGTCAGGGTTGGAGATGTTTAAATATTATTTTTCAATCAAAACGTTGCCAGTCATATCTGAAGGAACTTCCAAACCCATTATAGACAAGAGGGTAGGAGCCACATCAGCCAGAATACCATTCTTGATTTTGGCATTTTTGTTTTCAGAAATATAGATGCACGGTACCGGATTCAATGAATGCGCTGTATTAGCTGACCCGTCTTCATTTATAGCATAGTCGGCATTTCCGTGGTCAGCAATGATCACGATGTCGTAACCGCCTTTTTGTGCAGCTTCTACAACCGCTTTGACACAACTGTCAACTGCTGTAATGGCCTGGCATATGGCTTCATAAACACCCGTATGTCCAACCATATCACCGTTGGCAAAGTTCAGGCAGACAAAATCAGCAGTTTGATTCAGCAACTCAGGAACAATGAGGTCACGAACCATTGGTGCTGACATTTCCGGCTGAAAATCATAGGTAGCAACCTTGGGTGATGGAGCTAAAAGTCGTTTTTCGCCTTCGAATACATCTTCACGCCCTCCGCTGAAAAAGAAAGTGACATGGGCATATTTCTCTGTTTCAGCAATACGGATTTGTTTCATCCCGGCTTTCGAAACGATTTCACCCATCGTATTGTTCAGATTAGGCTTATCAAAGATGACTTGTACGTTTTTGAAATCTGCTTTATAGTTGGTCATAGTGTACCATTGCAAGGGCATTGTCTTCATTCCGAATTCAGGAAAGTCCTGCTGTGTAAAAGCAATAGTGGTCTCCCGCAGTCGGTCAGTCCGAAAGTTAAAACAAATGACCACATCGTTTTCCTGAAAGGTAGCCAGAGGCTTCCCATTTTCGTCAACCATCACGATCGGTTGAAGGAATTCGTCGGTCACCCCGGCAGCATATGATTCTTTTACCGTTTTCAATA
This sequence comes from Prolixibacteraceae bacterium UBA6029, assembly GCA_002429385.1. Taxonomy (GTDB): domain Bacteria; phylum Bacteroidota; class Bacteroidia; order Bacteroidales; family Prolixibacteraceae; genus Aquipluma. Next base: position 99,128 of record DIZL01000066.1, read on the forward strand.
AATCAATAGATGGAGTACCTTTCCCTTTGGTATATAAATCGTATGCAAGCTTCATACGTTCCCAGTTTTTATCCCTGTCCATCCCGAAATAACGACCGATCAGTGAAGCAAATTTACCATTGGTACCCTCCAGATTTTTCAGATCCTCTTCCAGAAATCCTAAACCTGAACGCGGGTCGGTATCGCGTCCGTCAGTCAATCCGTGAATGAACGTATTTTTTAATCCAAAGTCGGTGCTGATCTGACAAAGCGCGATCATGTGTGTACTGAGTGCATGAACTCCGCCAGGACCAATCAACCCGATCAGGTGAACGTTTTTGTTGTTCTCTTTCGCATATGTGAATGCTTTAATGATTTGCGTCTCTTTCCACAGCGTTTTGTCACGGATTGATTTGGTGATCTTCACCATGTCCTGATAAATCACCCGCCCGGCGCCTATGTTTAGATGTCCTACTTCTGAATTGCCCATTTGGCCATCAGGTAACCCCACATTTTCTCCTGATGTAAGAAGTTGCGAATGTGGGTAATTGGCATTAAGATAATCAAGAAAAGGAGTCGGTGCGGTTGAAATCACATCTCGTTTTGTTCCATCACCAATTCCCCAACCATCGAGGATCATTAAAAGTGCTTTTTTATGCGTTGTCATAGATTCGGTTCGTTATAAATTAAAAACATTTTCGGCACCAAAAGTATCGTTTTTTAAATAGGTAAAAAAAATAATACACTGAAGCTTAACTTGAATTAACAATTTACTTTTATAGTGGTTGCCGGGATTATCAAGTTTTACACGGAATTCTTATTCTGCTTCTCCTGTATTTGTGAATTATTTTCTGATCACTTTAATAGCCATGACGATGATTCCACTCCACGATTATCCGTCCGGGACTCCGATTTTCCAAATAATCCGCTCAAAGCGTAACTTTTTGCTGAAAAATAGTTATCTTTAGCTATCGAATGAGCTCATGCCAAAGTCTGACGATAAGAGCCAGAAATAAACACATTCACTTCGGATATTCATTCTCTATCCTTTCAGATTTTCTTCAGGAAAGCCATAAACCTGCTTTCGAACTACACGGAATATATCGGGAAAGGGATTGCGTCGTATTTGCTTCGGATAAATTGATCTATGATTGTTTTGCAACTGTATTAAGATCGAGATTTTAGTATAGCTATAGATCAGTCATAGTACAGATATAGACAAGGAATACCCTTTCGTTCCCCTTTCAATCCCCGACAGGCTTACCTCGACATTCCTCTAGTCAGGCACTTTGAAGGACGACTTTTCCACCTTTTGTGTATACCCATTACCCTGATTCCACCTTCAATACCTTTGGCAGTCGTCCGAATGATTTGACATACACCCATGATGAATTTAACCTTGGATTTTATCTTCCCCCCAATTCTGCTGAATTAAACTGGACGCTGGTGGATATTGCAATTCCTGATCTGGTCTTGCAGTTGAATAACCGCCTGATTATACATGGAACCAATGATTTGGCAAGTCCCAATATTTACCAGATTTACGGTGATGCTTATCGATATCAGATAACCAATGGAATTTATAGTGATGAATATAATTATCCACTTCTGAATTTTACGAAAGATGGAATTTATGACTGGACCATTGAATCGGAATTTAAGTTTGACTGGAAGATGCGGAATTCAGGGATGCTGAATTATTATCGACTTGTGGGAAGTTTGGGCTATTCCAAAACCTGGTGGAGAAGTAACGAGAGTCAGGTGGTTGCCCCGGAAAGTAAAAGCTTAATGACCGGTAGTATTGGGATTGCGGTCGAGATGTAAGTAAGTTGGAAAAAGGAAAAGGGAGAAAGGATTTTTAGCTCCCAAGTTTGATTAGCTGCAAGTTGGGTTAAACGGATGACTTTTTCGCGTAATACATTTTAAGGGGGGCATAATGGTGTGTTACTCTCAGTAAACTAATTAACTTTTTGAGGGGTCAAATAGTGTGTAACATTTGTGAGGAATTTTGATCCTTATCTGAATCGGCATCATCCTCATTCCCAATTTCTGCAACAGTGGCTTGCTGATGGATCGATTTTATCAAATGCAGATGTGGTATTTCCTGTTCAGAAGGAATGGTTAGGACATCCGTTTTAGCTATTTTATTCTTGTTTATTAATACAGGAATATAAGCCAACAAAAATCCCAAGGTTAGGGTGAAAATAAATAAAATATTATTGCCCATCACATCAATTAATCCCAAGGATAAATAAATCAAAAGCAGGTTGCCCAGAACCATGATTATTGTGGCATGTAGATGATTGTTCGTTATTTTTATCAACTGATGATGAATATGATTCATGTCAGGGGAAAACGGAGATTTATGGTGTATAATCCTGATGGTAAATACCCGGATTGAATCTACGACCGGAACAATCATGATCGCAAGAGAAATGGCAGGTAAAGTCCAGAGCTGGTTTTCCGGGTTTTTAAAGGTGTCAATTTCGTTGAACCAAATTGTTAGAACTGCGAAAACGACCCCAAGGGTCAGCGATCCGGTGTCACCCATGAATATTTTGTTAGCTTTTCCAAAAACATTATAAAAGAAGAAAGCCACCAGGCTGCCGGTTATGCTAAAGGATAGAATGGCATATTCAATCTGACCGAAATGAAGGAATATTATTCCATAAACAGCTGAGATAAGCGTTCCAATGCCTGCTGCAAGTCCGTCAATTCCATCAATTAAGTTGAAGGCATTGATCAGACCAATAATCGCAATTGTGGTAAGAGTTACACTTGAAATATAATTGATTTCATTGATCCCGAATAGTCCATGCAGGTTAGTAAAACGGAAATTACTGACTATTGCCAAATATAAGGCCACTAAAATCTGACTGAAAAGTTTTTTCTTTGCACTAAGTCCGATGGTGTCGTCGTACAAACCAATCAAAAACATAATCAGACTGGCTAATAGAAGGCTAACAATCTTTTTAACGTCAAAACCTTCTAAAGAGATGACAGCGCTTATAAAAAAACCAGAAAAAATAGCAATTCCTCCAAGATTAGGTATAACCTTATCTTGGTTTGCAGACCGCTGATTTGGAATATCAAATAACTTTTTCGTTTTGGCAACCAGAATGATTTTTGGTATTGCAAAAAGCACCACCAGGAAGCTAATAGAAAAACTTAATAATAGATAAAGTTTATCGGGCATAAAATTTGGTTTTTTACCGCGCTAAATTAATATATATAAACGGATGGTTTAACTATTATGTTTATTGTTTGACTATTTTATGTGAACTGGTCGAATTTTTACATGAACGGTAGATTTTAAGTCATGAACTGACGGTTTTTGTAAAAAATGTTTGTTTAGCTAAAGTGAAAATGAATTTATTTTACTCATTTGTTATCCCTGCAACCCCGGAATATTGATAGATCCCGATACTTTCAGGTGTTTAAATTCTCTTAGAAAAAGTTATTGGGAAAAAGAAAAGGGATAGGAATCAGCAAAATGGAATTTTAGCTTTTTGTCACCTGAAGGCCAGTTTTTGAAACACTGAAATCGACAAAACGTGCCCGATTATTTATAGGACTATTCATTAATTCATGCCGGATTTGAGTAGCAGATTTCTCATCTTTGGCCATGATGAACATGAATCCACCACCACCGGCACCTAATAACTTATATCCAACAGACCAGGGGGCAACCAGATTGATTATTTTTTGAATTTCAGGGGTGTTGGTTCCTGCATCCATCTTCTGGTTCAACTGCCAGTTACGGAGAATATTTTTTCCTAATCCATCAAAGTCTTTTTCGGAAAGTGATTGGCTGGTGCGCCCGGCATGGTGTTTTAATTCTTCGAGCAGAGCAAGATGAGTAGCCGAATTCAGAAACATACCCCGAACAATATCAGCCAGGATTGATTTTGCTATCCGTGTAATGCCGGTATAATATAATAACATCCGGTTTTTATAACAGGGATCAGTGAATAATGAATCCGGCAGCCATTTAATAGATGGACTTTGGAGTTTTCCGGGAACTGTTTCCAGAAGTTTAATCCCTTCAAGTATCCCGCCAAACTGGTCCTGCCAGCCACCGCCTGTGGTTAAGAGTTGTTCGAGGGCAAGTGTACGGCGTCCTGTTTCCATCTTGTCCCATCCCAGACCGCAAACTTCGGAAAGGGTTCCAAGAACTGTTGCTGCAAGAATAGAACTGGTGCCTAAGCCTGAACCTTTCGGAACAGCGGAAAGAATGGAGATTTCCATTCCACCTCCCGCTTCAGAAAGTTGTTGGTTCAGTGAGGAATACTTGCGGTACGCAAATTCGGGAAGGAAACCTGCGAGCGCAAGAGCTGCTTTGGGAATAGCAAAAGGTGAGCCCACATTATAAAATGCTTTAAGCTCTTCAAAGGTTGTAATTGTTTCCTGAGCGCCCAGATCAATTGAACGTATAATAAACTCCGACTTTTCAGATGCTTTGATATAGCAATGCAATGGTGGCTGACCGTTCAATTCAACGGCCAGATTAACAACCTTTCCACCGTAAAGGAAACAGTAGGGTGGAGTATCTGACCATCCACCGGCAAGGTCTAGTCTCACAGGACTTCTGCCCCAGGCAATCTGATCGGGAAGAAGATTAATACGGGGATCGACCAGGTGATTTTGGAAATGTTCAAGAACGGAATCGCGCAGGTAGTCAAAAGCTTTTTTCTCTTCCTGATTCCATTCATTCCCCCTCCTTCGTTCCACTATAGCCCGAAACATGTGCGAATGGATGGGTAGCCAGCCGTTGTTGTCTATTTGTAATAATTCTGGTGTCTTTAGTCCTTCTAGTACATATTCGTTGGCCATTTTATCCAGATCAAGCTGATAGAAGACAGAATTGGTGTAATTCCGTGCAATCGCAGGAATCGATTTCACCCTGTTTTTGATGCATTGCTCTTCCATCAATGTAATGTTGCAGATCCGGCTGATTTGTTCAGCGCTTACCCGTCTTGAATGCAACCAAAGTTTAGTAAATTCAGGATTGAAAATAGGTTGAGGGTCGATCAGCCATTGAAGAAATTCTTCAGTAATTTCAATTTTCTTTATCTGTATGAAAATAGGCAACATTTGAATGTCGGGATCTTTCGGATATTCACTGAAAGCATTTTGTAAATTTCGTATGACCAGCCATTCCTGTATAGGCATTTCCATAAAAAGGGTATCCCGGTCTTTCCAGTTTCCTCTAAAAGAATCGGCGAACCCATAATTTCGTATCACGACTTCATCCGGGTTGACGGGTACTATATCAAGGCAGTTTCCTTTGTGCAGATTCAGTTTCCAGCCGTTTTCAGGAATATTGGTTAATGCATGATTGCAATCTAAATTCCATCCCGAAGGAATGAATGCATTTTCGATCCAGATGTTGGTTTGATGTGAATTTAACTTTACTTCAACTTCTGAATTCAGAATAAATATAGATGGATGTGGTTTGACTTGTCGGTGCCATATTTCGCGCTGATCGCTGATCCGGTTTTGAATGGCAAGGTTTGAAGTGATGAGCTCGGAAGTGTTCCCCAAATGATAAAATTCTCCACCCTCAAGATTGACGAGGGACACTTTTAGTCCATTGATTTCGGTATCCTGATTGACAGGTGAATCGCCCATTGCAGTTCCAAAATCGCTATATAGATCGTAAAAGGAAGGACTCTGATTTTTATAGTTGTTCTCATTCCAATCGCATCGCTTCATAAGGAGATTAACGGCTTTATCACTCAGCAGCCAGATGCCGATGTCCATCAGGAAATAGTATTGATGAATGAGTTCCCGAATGGTTTCGATGGAAGGTTTCTGCAACATGAACTGCAGATTGCCTGGAGAATCATGTCTGGCAAAGAAGACACCATGGTTGGTAGCTTTTTCAGGTTCGAGCCACATGCCAAAACATACGATGTCGGCTTCAGGGATCTCCGGTATGTTTTTGCCTGCAAAGATCAGCGTGTCACCACTGGCAACCAGCGTGTTGAGTCGTTCGGGAGCACGGTCAAGTATTTGATCGAATAAGGGAGACTGAAGATGTATCAATCGCTGATTGAGTTGTTGACCACGCGACCAGCGGAATACCGGCATAGGAAGCAAACTTTTACCTATAGCGGAATAGGCCGGTAAACGTCTGCTTTGTCCCCCAGCGTGAATAATAACCCGTTTTTCTTTTTGAAGCCATTCATCAAACTGAGTTTCTTCTTCATGATGAAACAATTCGGTTAGCAAATGGGCCGTTCCGCCGCCAGAACCCACTCTTCTCCCTTCGGGATCAGAGGTTACAAACCAATTATCTTTTGGGAAGCCGGAAATCTGGTGAAAATGAGAGATAGTATTTTGAGGGACAGATATGAGGTGCTTCATTTTTTTCGAATTACACGGATTAAAACGGATTACACGGATGGGTGTGGTGTATGAATGAACCGTTTCCACTTCAGACTTGATTCACCAAAATTGATGAGTAAACCTACTTGAAAACTAGTTGCTTTGAAATAATTGATCACTTGTTTTGAGTTGTCAGGATGAATGAATCCGGCAGCTTTAATTTCAAGAATGATTGAACTGTAACAAACAAAATCAGCGATGAAAAACTTATCCAAAGGTTTCCCGTCGAACAGAATATGTAGTCTTTGATGTCTTGAATATGGAATTTGCTGTTTCTGAAATTCTCTTTCGAGCGCTTCCTGATAAACAGACTCCAAAAACCCATTACCCAATTTTTGATGGACTTGCATGCAGGCCCCAATAATGTGGTGTGTCTCATTTTCAAAAAGTAATGCCATCCGTGTAATCCGTTAAAATCCGTGTAATCTATTCGTTCTTTAAATACCATTCATATAATTTCTCAATTCCTTCCCCGATTTCAATCTGATGGTGCCATCCAAGTGCATGGAGTTTGGAGGGGTTGGTCAGTTTACGCATTGTGCCGTCAGGTTTGGAAGTATTGAAAACCAACTCACCTCTGAAACCGGTTTTTCCCTTTATCAGGTATGCAAGGTCACGAATGGAGACTTCTTGCCCGGTTCCGATGTTAATATGGGAATTACGGATTTCAGGAATTGAAGACGAATGATCACGAATTGCATCTTTAAAGTCGATATTCTCCATTAAGAACACACAGGCATCGGCCATTTCTTCGCTCCAGAGAAATTCCCGCATGGGAGCACCTGTACCCCATATCTCGACGGACACTGATTTCACGGATTCTGACGGATTCACACGAATGCCGTATTTAGCAAGGATAGTTAAAATATCATCACTTGTATTTGATCCTGAAAATTCTTCAATGGGTCTTTTATTCAGGTCTTCACGTAAGGCTTCCCAATTATTATCTTCGAGGCATTTACCCAGATGCATTTTGCGGAGCATAGCCGGGAGTACGTGTGATTTTTCGAGATCGAAATTGTCATTTGGGCCATACAGATTCGTGGGCATTACCGAAATGAAGTTGGTCCCGTATTGCAGGTTGTAACTCTCGCAGAGTTTGATTCCGGCGATCTTGGCAATGGCATAAGGCTCATTGGTATATTCCAAAGGGCCGGTTAAGAGGCAATCTTCTGCCATTGGTTGAGGAGCATCACGCGGATAGATACAAGTGCTGCCCAGGAAAAGAAGTTTCTTCACCTTATTCAGGTAGGCGGCATGTATCACATTGTTCTGAATCATCAGGTTTTCATAGATGAATTGTCCCCGGTAAGTATTGTTCGCAATTATTCCACCTACCTTGGCCGCTGCAAGAATAACATATTCAGGCTGTTCCTTTTCGAAGAATTCATTTACTGCCTGCGGATCCATCAGGTTTAATTCATTAATTGTTCGTCCAATCAGGTTGGAATATCCTTTCGATTGAAGGTTCTTCCATAAGGCAGATCCAACAAGGCCCAGATGGCCGGCAACGTATATCTTACTCGTGTTTTCCATGATTATCTTATTCGAAATAATTCAAAGTGCGGTATCCGCCTTCCCTCAACCATGCATCTTTTTTCATCAGCTTGATGTCGGATTGCATCATATCTGCAATCAATCCCTTCAGATCATATTCGGGTTTCCAACCCAGTTTGGTATTGGCTTTTGTAGGATCACCGATCAATAATTCAACTTCAGTTGGACGGAAATATTTTGGATCGACGTTCACAATTGCTCCATCAGCTGAACGATTGATCGGCGAAATATGGGATTTTATACCTTCCATGTATTGTTCACCAACTTGTTCTCTGAATAACTTTTCATTGAGACTTACCAGGTAACCTTTTTCCTCTGCACCTTCACCAGCGAATTCTATTTCCAATCCAATCTCGGCACATGAAAAACGAATAAAGTCACGGATGGTTGTAGTAATTCCTGTTGCAATCACATAATCATCAGCTTGCTCTTGCTGAAGGATTAAATACATGGCTTTGACATAGTCTTTGGCATGTCCCCAGTCGCGTTTTGAAGAAAGATTTCCTAAAAACAATTTTTCCTGCATACCCATTGCGATACGGCTGATGGCGCGAGTGATCTTACGGGTAACAAATGTTTCTCCACGGATAGGTGATTCATGATTAAACAGAATGCCATTGCTGGCATGCATTTTATACGCTTCACGATAGTTTACAGTTATCCAGTATGCATACATTTTTGCGACTGCATAAGGAGAACGGGGATAAAACGGTGTTCTTTCGGTCTGAGGAACCTGCTGTACCATCCCATACAATTCGGAGGTTGATGCCTGATAGATGCGTGTCTTCTGCGTTAACCCCAGTAAGCGTACCGCTTCCAAAATGCGGAGAGTTCCAAGTCCGTCTGCATTGGCAGTATATTCAGGTGTTTCAAAACTAACTGCAACATGACTCATGGCGGCCAGGTTGTAGATCTCGTCCGGTTGCGTTTCCTGAATGATTCTCGTCAGGTTCATGCTGTCGGTTAAATCGCCGTAATGTAGTTTGAAACGCTGGTTTTCTACATGTGGATCTTCGTAGATATGATCAATGCGCTCAGTATTAAACATGGATGCACGTCGCTTGATCCCGTGTACCAGGTATCCTTTTTTCAACAGGTACTCGCTCAGGTAAGCTCCGTCCTGACCGGTGACTCCGGTGATTAATGCTGTTTTTGGTGTCATGTATTAAAATTTAAAATTTAGGGTCTAAAGTTAAAGGTTTAGACGTAAGGCTGCTATTCAGCCAATGCAAAAACGCCTATTGATTGACTTTTTTGTTTGATTAAAATATATAATGTATTCATTCGTAATATATTCCAGTAAGGAGGCTGTAGAAATAAATGTTCTCCACCGGCAATTCAACTACTCTGGAGCGAATAGAAATTGAATAATTATCCATTTTACATGATGCACGCAATTCTTAGGGATAATTTCTTTAGGGTTCGTAACTAGTAGCCAAAAAATCCCGAATAGGACACCCCAAGGATTACTGCCAGGTTATTACCATACATAGCCCCGCGATCACCTGATATTCCCAGACTCATTCGTGTATTCTTCAGAAAGGTTACAGGGCTTGAGGTTTCCAGTTGCCAGGAAAATTGTTTTTTGTAACTATCGTAAATAGCCCTTGGAAGACCATAATTTTTAGAATAAGCCAGCGTCAGTCTGTAATTGATTGTTCTGATCGCTCCTGTTCCTGAAAAATAATATAGCCTAACGACATCGTTCGTTGTGGAAGTGGATTCATCCTGATTATATTTTGGCGATGTGAGCCAGGGATTTCCAATGGTCATGCCCCTATAGGTCCAGCCATTGGGAATTGCCCCGTTAGTATAGTAGCTATCTCCTCCACCGTATATTACTCCATCCAAGTCACCCCAGGGACCACTTTGGTCGGTAGTACTTAAATATTCAAAAACCAAATGATTCAAAGGCATAAAGTTTGGAATTCTGACCGACATTCCCCAAAGACCATCTTCCACGTTAGGGGTGTTGTCGATAAACTTCGTGGGAGGATCCTCGGTAATATTCTGCCAATAGAAAGAGATATCGATAACTTTCAGTTTCACATCCAACCCCAGGTTTTGTGAAAGAATGTGATTTCCCAGGGTGTTCTCCTGATCGGACCAACTGGCTGTGGAGCTGCCGCTTTTGCCCAGGAAGATCCTGAAATAGTTATCCCAGGTTACGGGCATGGTGCCATATTGTTTCGACCGGCCTCCCCACTGGGCAACATGCTGAATGCCATAGGTCACATTCACCGGAAGCGATCCCCCCAAACGAATATATCCGTATTTGTGATGCAATAATAAATTCTGAATAACCGATTGATCATTAAACCAGCCATGCGAAAGGCCCCCTTTGACCTCCAGATAACCCCAGGTAAAAGGGACAGGGAGATATCCGTTCGATTCTATCGCTATTTTGGGCATGGGCCTGCTATTTTGTGACCACAACATTCCGCCACTCGAAAGTTCTGCATCCTGGTTACCAAAAACCTGTTGTTTCATCCCTGCATAGACATTCAGAAAATACATCTTCCCCTGTATATAGAGTTCTCCGGGGAAGAACCGGTTCTCGTGTAAAGAAGTATTTCCATCCAACTCCATTCCAAACCCGTAATCAAAGTCCTTGTTGTTTTTTATTTCTTTCTGCAAGGTTCCCCAAATGCTAAGTGTATTTGGAGAGAGGCTAAACCGGTCATATTGATTTGCGGTCGATAAAAATGGGGCATACCTTCCCGTACCCATGTTAAAACGGGTATTCAGGCTATAGTTAATTGTGTCGTTTTGAGCCTGCAGGATAACGCTGAACAGCAGAAATAGAAGGGTAGGGTAATGTCTAATCGTCATGTGTAATTTTTAGGTTGATGATTGTCTAAGGTTGAAACTCCCAAACATCTGATTTTCTTTCCCAGTCATCTTCGCCTCCAACCACGTATCCCTTCCCGTTCAGGGTAAAAACCACCATATTCTGGCGGGCTCCACCCGGAAAATCCCCGCACCTGCTCCATTTATTCACCGATGGATCGTATCTTAATACATCAGAGAGTAGTCTGCCCCCATCTAATGAACCATTCCAATAACGCCCCAACATGATGTAGCCATAACCGTTGAGGGCAATTCCCTTCGAGAGAATACGGCCTTCCGGGATATCTGCAATCCGGTTCCACTGATCGGTTTCGGTGTGATAACAATAAAAATCCTTGTAATTCCCAATCTTGTAGCCCGATCCGACATAAAGATTTTTGCCCAATGCAAATCCAGCTACATTCGTCCTTTTCACCGGGCAATTAGCCAGTCGGGTCCATTCATTCGTTTTAGGATCGTATTTATAGGTGTCGCTGGCAAAGGTATCATAGGTAAATCCTTCCGTGGTGTAAATGCAGCTATCAATTACCGTACAAAACAAATCGTTTTTGGCCTCTCCGGGAAATGAAGCAAGTGGCCTCCAGGTATCATGATCGATATCATATTCCCAAAAATCATTGAACTGGTTTCCTTTCATGGATGCGATAGCGCCCAGTCCGACATACGCTTTTTCACCAATAGCTGCCCCGATGGCTTTGACTCTTGCGGCTCCCGGAAAATCTGCTCTTCGGGTCCATTCATCCGTTCTGGGGTCATAAGCCCAGAGATCGTTAAGGAAATCGGCTGTTGAACCCGATCTTCCCAGGCAAATAAAGGCCAGGTCACCCGAGGCAAACGATGTGGCCGAAGCGCGGGCTACACCTGGAAAATCATTCAATCGCTTCCAGTTGCCGTCGGGACCGATGTCAACTTTTTTGCACCCAATAAAAAGAAGGATAAACAGCAATGCAAAAAAATGTATCCTCATATAACCGTCTCTTTTTTTCTCCATTTTCATTCCTTTAATTAGGCTTTAAGATACTGTCTGCACGTTCTGTACATTTGCATTTCGTATTTTCATGTAATTCGTATTCTCTTGAAAACCAATTGCCGTATCTTGGAAACATTCTTTGCAAACAAACCCACTTTCGAACACTGATCCCGAGGCCTCGGGACTTATAAAACAGATTTTAAAAATCTTTGTTATCTCCCGATTTATCGGGACAAGTTGTGTCAATCCTTACCATCCCCCGAGGATTCCCGAAATTCGGGACAGGCTGGGGCAAGCTGTGTTATCAGCGTTCCTTTTTAATCCATGTTCATCGTTTATTCCGATTCAAAAACAACCTCATCTTTTTCCTTATCAATAAACTCGTAATGCAAAGTTCGATGAAGTCCTTCTGCTTGAAAATTCCGGAGCAAACTGA
>DIZL01000024.1 GCA_002429385.1 Prolixibacteraceae bacterium UBA6029
GTTATTTACCGATTACACCTCATCAGCAAATTCCTAGCGGGGCAGTCTATTCGATTGTACGATGGGCTTTATTTTTCCTTATATTCTAAGATGTCAGATGGTTGGCATTCTAAAACTTTGCAAATCAATTCCAGTGTCGAAAAACGAATTGCCTTAGCTTTATTCGTTTTCAGTATAGAAAGATTGGCCATTGTGATATTCATCTTTTCAGACAATTCTGAAAGTGAAATCTTTCTTTTAGCCATCATTACATCAAGATTAACTATTATCGGCATGCTATATTGTTAATTCGTTTTCCTGTTTCACACGTTCGCCTTCTTTGAACACTTGGCTTAAAATTAGAAAAAGCAACCATAATGAGCAAATAGTGATTATTGAACTCAAGTTAATGTAATGATTGCCATATTTTTGTACGAACCCATCCGGGAAAATCATTTTTATATTAAAATTCCAAAAACTCAGTATTATATTTAAGACAAGGAAGGCACCAATATAAGAGGATATTTTCTTGAAAACCATCGAATTTTCTATAAAAAAGGAAGAATATCTTTTGGTACTTTGCATAAAACGAATTAGCTCTTTCAAAATCAACATGCTTAATACAAGGCTTATTACAACAAAGAACCAGATGGATAGCTTTGAACGTAAATTCAGCTTACTGAAATAGATAGTTTCATTTTTTGTCTTGATATATTCTGCATAAGAATCCGGAGGTAAAGAATTTGCTGATGAATGGATTAATTCTATCCCCCTATCAATTTTTACGATTACGCTGTTGTATGATGCCGAATGAAATTCTGAGTGTATTAATACAAATGTCACCAATATAACTCCAAGAAAGGCAGTTACAAGTAAGAATTTAAAGAAAACTACTGAAAAGCCAAGTACATTATTTGTTTTCATAGAATTTTATTCGTTAATTAACCTATTAAATTCTGATATTATTTTATTTGAATTTGGAATTAAAGCATTACTACTAATTATCTTCCCTGATTTGTCAATCAAAATAAACCTAGGAATGCCAACTATTAGAAATTTTTTCTCAAAATATTCATATTGATTGCAATCGAGAAAATAATGAGTCCCTTTTAATTGGTATTTTTTAATTACATTTTGGCTGGCTTCTTTTTGCGATCTGCAACATAAATATACAAAAGAGACATCATTCCCATCAAACATTTTATGTAGCCTTTTTGTATCTGGGAATAGTTGTAAACAAGATGAACACCATGTTGCCCAAATATCGATATAGATTACTTTTCCTTTATTATCAGCAATAATTTCGTTTAAAATTTGTCCACCGGAAGTTGTTTTATCATTTGCTTTTAAAATTGAACTATTGGTAAGGCTGATATTATCACGTTCAGCTATTGATTTTTGCTCTCTGAACAACATCGAAAGTAATAGTTGTTGAATATACTTATCTGAGATCTTTTCCTGAGAGATTTGGATATAATTATCAATTTCCGAAACTGAGAATTCTTCTTCTTTTTTTATAACGTTATTATAAATAACCGATGAAGCCAGATATTCGGCCCACACACCTTTTCTAATTTCCATTTTCTTATCTATTTCCTTTGTATTAATACCCAGTGCTCTTTGGTCTTTTGTTTCGTTAAAACTCAAATATGATATTTTTAATTTTGGCTCGACAGAAGCACTGTAATTATTTAAAAAGACTCTAAAACTACTCGTAATAAGTGCATCTTTATTAAAAACAATTGAATCGGTCAAAAATGAATAAAACAAATCTTTTTCATCAGTATCTTTAATGTCTTTTCCTAACCTGACAATGTCTTTATAACAATTGTAGGTCGCCGTAAAACGTAAATATTCATAAAGCAATTGATTTGATGCTTTATCTCCGATTCGAATATCAATTTTTTCATGTAATGATTTCTCAAATGCGAAGCACTTGTCTTTCATTTCATAAATTGTAAGACCCTTCGGCAAATTTTGATCAAAATTTAGAATCTGCTTACTGATCCAATATTCTTGTTTGGTAAACTCTTTTTGAAATTTATCATGCTTTTCATCACAAGAGATCATGTTGATATCGACCAAATCTCCTACATTACTTAATTCGCAATATAAATGTAATGTGTCATTTGGGAAAAGGTATGGGGTTATGCTACCGTCGCAGTATTTAAGATAAGTGTTAATCGAATGGTACAAAGGAATATCAAATACGAATTTTCCACTATCATTAATTTCAGAAACGAATAAAAGCTGTTGGCCTATAGAGATGTCATCAACGATTAACTTTACTGTTCTTGTCTCTTTGGAAAATTCCTTAAGGTTTTCTATTTGACCTATGATGACAGAGCGTTGTTCAACTTCAGGATAAATCTTGTCAGAATTGTTTTCTTTATTCGGACTTGCAATTCTCATTTCTGAGAATGAAGAAGTTTTAGATGTTTTGTTATTTCCCTGTTTTTGACTACATGAGAATAATGAAATTATTGCGATGATAATAAAAAGTGCGTGTTTCATGTTTTTATAAATTTAGAAACACAAATATATAATTATTTATCGCAATACGATAAATAATGAATGTTTATAAATAATATATTACCTCAATTCAATATTTGTGCATAAATTAATGATGCCATACTAGCCTTGCTGGTAACGTCAGTATACCCTCCGATTGCGTGTATATCGCCCTTACCTTAAAAGGTTAATTTGTTAAAATTTATTTGTTTGAGTAAATGTTCCTCTTGGAGTATTAAAAACTAATCTCATAGGTTTTGTTTTTTGTTGGTTATAATTTTTAAATTTACAAATAACGATACTAATACACAATGTTTTTGGTTAATATTTACTAACCCCTCTTACCCTCCTTTTAAAGGGTCTGGGTTCGGGTTTGTACTTGTGTGCTTCTTGTGTGCATCTTGTGTGCATATTCTGTGCTCAAAAGCCATTTTTAGCACACAAGAAGCACAGCATATGCACACAAGAAGCACACAAGTACAAGCTTTGACCCTGCTCCTTAGTTGCGCGTTACCTGGTTTAGTTGTGAGGCGACCCCGGGGTTTGCCTGTTGTCGGCGAAATAGAGGCAGAACCTGAGTTCATCAAATAGATAGGATGTTATATGACAAATTCACTCCAGACATTTGTTATAGAACTAAATAACAAAAGGGAACAACCCTTTCGGATTCTTCCCTTTTATACTTTTTAACTGATGTAAATTTGGAGTTATCTTTCGTGCCCTTTTATTTGATCGTTATTCAATTCAATCAGATCATAAACAGCAAATAACTTAATGGATGTCTCAATTAGAAATTTCATGCTACAATGCGTTGTACAGTCTTAACTTTGCTTAGCTGAGATGCAAATGACAAACAAGTCTTAATATCATTGGGCTCAAGTGCTGGATAGTCTTCAATAATCTCAGGTTCAGTCATCCCTGAAGATAACAAGTCAAGTATCAAATCAACAGTGTATCTGGTATTACGAATGGTCGGTTTGCCCTGACAAATCTCAGGATTAATCGTAATTCTTGATAATAGTTGCCTGTTCATTTTATTTATTTTTTTCAAATATACAAAAAATCTATCTCTGATGATCACCAAAATGTTGTTCCTTTCAAAACAAAAGGGAACAGTCCTCTCGGATTATTCCCTTTCAATTTATATTCAGATCATTGAACCGACTTCCAGTTTCCTTTTTTCGGTTTCCTTTTATTTCGAATGTTTGATGTTTGCCTGAGCAGCAGCCAAACGTGCAATTGGAACACGGAATGGTGAACATGAAACGTAGTTCATTCCAACTTTGTCGCAGAATTCAACAGAACTTGGTTCGCCACCATGTTCGCCGCAAATACCAATCTTCAGGTCTGGTTTGGTCATACGGCCACGATTGACACCAATCTCAACTAAAAGTCCAACTCCGTTCTGATCCAATACCTGGAATGGATCTTCTTTAAGAATTCCACGGCTCAGGTAATCCGGCAAGAATTTTCCGGCATCGTCACGTGAGTATCCCATAGTCATCTGAGTTAAATCATTGGTTCCGAACGAGAAGAATTCAGCTTCCGCAGCGATATGATCAGCTGTTAAAGCAGCTCGTGGTATCTCGATCATAGTACCTACCAAATAGTCGATACGGTCACCTTTTTCAGTAAATACTTGTTCAGCCACACTGCGGATGATCTCGGTCTGGTTTTTCAACTCAGCAACTGTACCTACCAGAGGAACCATAATCTCAGGACGTGCATCAATACCTTTTGCTTTCAGATTCATGGCAGCTTCTATAATAGCGCGGGCCTGCATGGCGGTGATTTCAGGATAAGTTATCCCCAAACGACAGCCACGGTGTCCCAACATTGGGTTGAATTCGTGCAGCGATTCTACTTTCAGTTTAACCTGTTCAACTGAAATACCCAATTCTTTAGCCATTACGAGTTGGTTCTCTGGTTCGTGAGGAACAAATTCGTGTAATGGCGGATCGAGTAAACGAATGGTTACACCGTATCCGGCCATGGCTTCAAAAATTCCTTCGAAGTCGCTGCGTTGCATAGGCAACAGCTTTTCGAGGGCTTTTTCGCGTCCGGCAACATCATCAGCCAGGATCATTTCGCGCATGGCTTTAATGCGCTCACCTTCGAAGAACATATGTTCTGTACGGCAAAGGCCAATACCTTTTGCACCAAATTCACGGGCTAATCTGGCATCGTTTGGTGTGTCGGCATTCGTACGGACAGACATTCTGGTGTGTTTGTCTGCGATGGTCATTAATTTGCCGAAATCGCCATCCAGGCTTGGAGTAATGGTTGCAACTTTACCATCGTAAACGATACCGGTTGAACCATCCAATGAAATATATTCACCCTGTTTAATTACTCTTCCTTTAATTGTTAGCGAAGTATGCGAAACAGAAATTCCTGCAGCGCTCGAAATGCAACATTTTCCCATACCACGTGCAACAACTGCAGCGTGTGAGGTCATACCTCCTCGTTCGGTTAAAATACCTTCGGCAGCGTACATTCCTTTTAAATCTTCAGGAGAAGTTTCCCTTCTTACCAAAATAACTTTTTCGCCCCTGGCAGCCCATTCTTCAGCATCTGTAGCTGTAAATACGACTTTCCCGGTTGCAGCGCCCGGAGATGCCGGTAAACCTTTCGATAATACTTTTGCTGAAGCTTTTGCGGATTTTTCAAATACCGGATGAAGCAATTCGTCCAGTCTGTTTGGTTCCTGACGTAATAATGCTGTTTTTTCGTCGATCAAACCTTGCTCAACCATTTCAACGGCCATACGAACCATAGCAGATCCGGTACGTTTTCCGTTACGGGTTTGCAGCATCCAAAGCTTACCATCCTGAATGGTGAACTCCATGTCCTGCATATCTTTGTAATGCTTTTCAAGTTTAGACTGAACTGCATTTAAATCGGCATAAACTGCTGGCATTGACTCCTCGAGTGATGGATATTTTGAAGCTCTTTCGGCTTCAGACATACCAGCACGTTCGGCCCATCTTTTTGAACCTTCAATAGTGATTTCCTGTGGAGTACGAACACCTGAAACCACATCTTCACCCTGAGCATTAATTAAATATTCTCCGTTGAAAATATCTTCGCCCGTTGCAGCATCGCGAGAGAAACAAACCCCGGTAGCCGAAGTGTCACCCATGTTACCATAAACCATCGCCTGAACGTTTACTGCGGTTCCCCACTCGTTAGGAATTTTTTCCATTTTGCGGTAAAGAATGGCTCTTTCAGTGTTCCATGAATCAAATACGGCACAAATAGCGCCCCAAAGTTGTTCCCATGGATTAGTAGGGAAGTCTTTTCCTGCTTTTGTGCGAACAACAGCTTTGAAATCCTCAACAATTCCTTTCAGGTCTTCGGCTGTAAAGTCAGTATCAGAAGAATATCCCTTGGTGTCTTTCACTCTGTCAAGTACAAGCTCAAACGGATCATGTTCGTTTTCTTCACCAGCCACTCCCAACACAACATCGCCATACATTTGAATAAACCGACGGTATGAATCATATGCAAATTTCTCATTTCCTGATTGTTCAGCAACAATTTTCACAGTGTCGTCGTTCATTCCCAGGTTCAAAATGGTATTCATCATACCAGGCATTGAGGCTCTTGCACCTGAACGCACAGATAATAAAAGTGGAAAAGCCTCACCTTTTGAACCGAATTTTGCATTCATTATTTTTTCGGTTTTTATCATTGATGCTTCAACATCTTCTTTAAGCATCGAAACAACAGCGTCTTTTCCAAGCGCGTTGTATTCAGTACAAACTTCAGTAGTAATTGTGAATCCGGCAGGAACAGGAACACCAATCAGATTCATTTCTGCAAGGTTTGCACCTTTGCCTCCGAGTAAATTTTTCATATCAGCTTTTCCTTCAGCTGCACCATTTCCGAACGTATAAACGTACTTTGTCATAGAGTATTAATTTATAGATTATTGATATGTTATCTCAATCATAGAATTACAAATATATACATTCATTGATGAAGCAAAAAAACTTTGGATGTTTAAATTTCATCAAACTTCAAATTAATCAATAATTGAACTGGGTATTGGGTTGGTTCTTAAAATCTTAACAATACTTAACGATCGTTCAATGATATTAACTAAAGAACCATTTATATTTGTAATGACATAAGAAAGAAAGTTTACACACATTAGGTTTTTTTCATAGAATAGGTTTGGTTAGGTTAGAAAAGGGTGACTGGGGTCACCCTTTTTGTTTGTCTTTTTACCTTTTTCCCCCGAGGTCTCGGGGTATTCCATTCTATAAAGCTTTGGAAAAGTATAGTTTTAAAGTTCTTTAACTTAGATTTAATCGAATTAACTCAATACCAGTGTATATTTGTATCGAGCAATAATGTTAGAAGGATAGTTTTTTTCATAGAAAATTGGTTTGGTTTAGTGAAGAAAGGGATGAAGCAATTCATCCCTTTCGTTTATTTAGATGGGGCCTGTAATGATGTCAGAAAGTCGGGCAATTTTGACTATTAAGGTAATGTTTTCCGTATAAGGATTCTTTATCAGTCATTTTGTCTATTGTTTGAACAAATGCCACATTGGCAAAACATTTGATCTTTAAACTTTTCCAAAGAGCTTTGGAAAAGTTTAAAAACAAAAAAACAAACGATATGAACTTTAATAATTTCACCATCAAATCGCAGGAAGCCATTCAACATGCTTTCACCGTTGCCCAGGGACATAATCAGCAGGCCGTTGAAACGGGGCATATACTGAAGGGTCTTTTTCATGAAGCTGAGAATGTAACCGGTTTTTTGCTGAAAAAGCTGGGAACAAACCCTGTTGTGATTCAGCAGGCCCTCGACCGGATTGTCGAATCCTATCCGAAAGTCACCGGGGGTGAACCCTATTTATCGTCCGATGCTAATAAAGCGCTGCAAAAGTCAATAGCCATCATGCAGGAAATGAACGACCAGTTTGTGTCGGTTGAGCATATCCTGATGGGTCTTTTGGAAACCGGAGATACAATAAGTCGGATGCTTAAGGATTCAGGAGTTACCCGTAAAGAACTTGAGATAGCGGTCAAAGAACTGCGGAAAGGGGCAAAGGTTGACAGCCAGAGCGCTGAAGATAAGTTTGACTCGCTGAACCGGTTTGCGGTAAATCTTAATCAACGGGCGCGAGATGGAAAGCTTGATCCTGTTATTGGCCGTGATGATGAAATCAGGCGTATCCTTCAGATCTTATCGCGGAGAACAAAGAATAACCCGATTCTGATCGGGGAGCCGGGAACCGGGAAGACCGCTATTGCTGAGGGTTTGGCCCAGCGAATTGTCAGGGGCGACGTGCCTGAAAACCTGAAATCGAAACAGATTTTCTCGCTGGATATGGGCGCCCTGATTGCCGGAGCCAAATATAAAGGCGAATTTGAAGAACGATTGAAAGCGGTTGTTAATGAGGTGATCAATGCCAATGGAGAGATCATCCTGTTTATTGACGAAATTCATACCCTTGTTGGAGCGGGCAAAGGTGAAGGAGCGATGGATGCGGCCAATATTCTGAAGCCTGCGTTGGCCAGAGGTGAATTACGTGCAATTGGAGCAACCACCCTAAATGAATATCAGAAATATTTTGAGAAAGATAAGGCACTGGAACGACGTTTCCAGATCGTAAATGTGGACGAACCCGATACCCTGAGCGCGATTGCCATTCTGCGCGGTTTGAAAGAACGGTATGAAAATCACCATAAGGTGCGGATTAAAGATGAGGCCATTATTGCTTCAGTCGAATTGTCACAACGATATATCACAGATCGCTTTTTGCCAGATAAGGCTATCGACCTGATGGACGAAGCCGCTGCCCGTTTGCGTCTGGAAATGGACTCGGTACCCCAGGAACTCGATGAGATCGATCGTAAGATTATGCAGCTGGAGATTGAGCGTGAGGCAATTAAAAGGGAAAAAGATGAAAAGAAGTTATCGGTTTTGAATGAAGACATAGCCAACCTGAAACAGGAGCAATCCAAATTCAGGGCACAATGGCAAATGGAGAAATCACTGATTGATGGCATTCAGCAGAAGAAACAGGAAATCGAATCGCTGAAACTGGAAGCCGAGCAGGCTGAACGGTCGGGTGACTTTGGCCGTGTTGCAGAAATAAGGTATGGCAAAATCGGTGAAGCGGAAGCTGAAATCGAAAAACTTAAAGCAGAATTAGGGAGCAATAAATCGCAGCACCTGATTAAGGAAGAGGTGGATGCTGAAGACATTTCACAGATTGTCTCAAAATGGACCGGTATCCCGGTTTCAAGGATGTTACAGAGCGAACGCGAAAAACTGCTGCACCTTGAAGATGAATTGCATCTTCGGGTTATTGGGCAACATGAGGCAATCAGTGCCGTTGCCGATGCCGTACGCAGGAGCAGGGCAGGGCTTCAGGACGAAAAACGGCCCATCGGTTCGTTCATTTTTTTAGGATCGACAGGTGTTGGTAAGACCGAACTTGCTAAGGCACTGGCCGAATACCTGTTTGACGATGAGAACATGCTTACCCGGATCGACATGTCGGAATATCAGGAGAAGTTCTCTGTAACCAGGCTTATCGGTTCGCCTCCGGGATACATCGGTTATGATGAAGGTGGACAGTTGACTGAAGCCGTAAGGCGCAAACCTTATTCTGTGATACTTTTTGATGAGATTGAAAAGGCTCACCCTGACGTATTCAATGTATTGCTACAGGTGCTCGATGATGGGCGTCTGACCGATAACAAGGGACGTGTGGCAAATTTCAAGAATACGATCATCATTATGACCTCAAACCTGGGTTCACATCTGATACAGGACCGGTTTCAGGAAATGAACGAAAAGAATCGCGCACAGGTGGAAGAACAAACACGTGTCGACCTGTTCGAGATGCTTAGAAAAACTATTTCTCCTGAGTTCCTGAATCGGATCGACGAAGTGATCATGTTTACCCCGCTGACCAGGAAAGATGTCAGGAACATTGTGAAACTTCAGATAAACCTTATTATACAGCGGATTCCGAACAAGGATTTCACCATCGAAGTGTCGGAACAGGCTATCGACTGGCTTGCAGCTGTAGGGTACGATCCTACTCACGGTGCACGACCAGTAAAACGGATGCTTCAGAAATACCTGATCAACGATTTGTCCAAAGAAATCCTTGCGGGAAATATGGAGGGCCGCACCAAAGTATTGGTTGATGTGGATAACGATGAGATTGTATTTAAATACGTTTAAGACAATACTATAAAAATTGCCACTAAGGCACAAAGGCACTAAATTTCACTAAGCAGAGATGTTCCTGGCGAAATTTGGTGTCTTTGTGCTTTTGTGGCATTTTTTATTTTCAGACTTTTCAGCAAGTACACAATATTAAAATTGCTATTATCATTCTGGTGGTGGTTAGTGACATTTAAGTAAAGGCTTTGATTGCCAATCATGCCGAATTCGTGAAGAAGCAGGGATGCTCCGAGAGCAAAATTGAGCATCAGTCATGTTGGGACACTACCACCCTGCCACCCGCCTACCATAATTTGATACCTGATTGTTTTCTATCTGTATATAAATCCAGAAAAACAGACAGATAGAACACAGATAGAACACAGATAAAGGCAGGTTGGTAGCAGGCTATGGATGGCCGGATAGGGATTTGATGGATCGAAGTACGTCCCTTTTACTCCGTATCCTCCATTTACACCGTACGCTATAATTTATTCAAATTCCTTGAATTTCTCAATTCTCTGGTTATAGTTATTGAGGAAATTTGTTTCAGGTTTCTCGTATTAAAGTATAGTGGATAAGTTTATCAGATGGTCATTTTAAAGTACGCGTTATTTGATATTGTAACTCCGTCTTTTTTTACAAGAACATTCACACGCCATTCACCGGTCATTGTAAAGCTTACTTTCCCTTTGTAGTGTCCCAATGAGGTATTGACAGGATTAATATTGCTGGACGATTCAATTGCCATAGCCGGCATTTCAGGCTTAATTTCAATGGTGAACGAATCGTCAGGAGGGAAATACATCAAATCGGTTGTACGATAGATGGTAAATTCAATATCGTTGATGCCCACTTTCGGGACGGTTGGCTGAAGTAATGAGAGTACCAGTAAACTGTTATCGGCGCTTTGAGAGGGAAACACACTTAGAACCGAAGTGGCAGGATTATCAACCGAGATATCGAAATTGGCTTCACCTTCCTTATTTATTTTATGGTTATGCACCATGACAGAAAGTTTCCATGAATTAGTGGTGTCTGAAGGCAAAATAAATGTAACTGCACCTGAAAGAACGTTATTTACGGCTATTTCAACAGGGTCTTCCATCGGACAGGATTGTTGCATAGAAATAGCACCCATTCCCATGGTCATCAGTGGCATAAAATGGATGTGCGCATCGGTAATCTTTTCTTTCAGGTTGAGCGAATCGTAAAGCACAACAACCAGATTGTTGGTGCCTACAAAGAAGTTTTTCCGGCCCCAGATTTCAATCTTCGCAGATGCACCTGTTACATAACCTTCTTTCAGTTTTATAAGGCCAGCCAATGGATCGATCAAGGGTTCTTCATGATTATATGTACAGGAAATGAGTAATATACATACTGAAAGGATGAATATGAATTTCAGACTACTCTTTTTCATTGATTTTATGTATGGTCATACAAAATGAGTAAAAAATGAAAGACAAAATGCATTAGGCTAAAAGTAGAACTGATTAGTAATGATTTTTGTTTAGAGTTTTTGATAAAAAGTACACCTGAGTAGTCTTCTGATAAGCAAAAGATACCATTTGAGTACAAAATTCACCGAAGTCTTGGATTATAGGCCCTTCGTGTTTACATTTATGAAATAAATGTCGAAGTTGAAACACAGAACCAAAAATGGTTGGTATGTTCTAACATTAGTAAGATTTGTTAAATGCTTAATCCAATAAAAATGCAGAATATTATCATCTAATTCGTTAAGGTTTTCCGCATCAAAAAAAGAACAAAAATTTGAATGGTTTAAGTCCAGTTTTTATACCTTTAACAGACCTTAAAAGAAGTTGACCAATTGCATTTAGAAAAGAATAAAACAAAATAAATAAACCTAATCATGAAAAAAATTGTAATTGTACTATTTGTCCTCACATCCATCTTTGCTTCGGCACAGAAGTTTCAAAATCTGGCGCTTACCCCTCCAATGGGATGGAACAGCTGGAATAAGTTTGCCTGTAATGTCAGCGAGAAACTGCTTAAAGAAACAGCAGATGCTATGGTAACTACTGGAATGCGCGATGCGGGCTATCAATACATCATCGTTGACGATTGCTGGCAGATCAGCCGCGACAGCATGGGTTTTATCGTTGCTGATCCGCAAAAGTTTCCTTCAGGAATTAAAGCATTAACCGATTATATTCACTCCAAGGGATTGAAATTTGGTATTTATTCGTGTGCCGGAACTAAAACCTGTGCAGGTCGTCCCGGTGGTCGCGGACATGAGTTTCAGGATGCCTATATGTATGCCAAATGGGGTGTCGATTATCTGAAATATGACTGGTGCAGCAGCGACGGTCAGACTCAGAAAGAGTCGTACAAACTTATGAGCCGGATGTTAAAAGAAGCCGGAAGACCTATCGTTTTCAGTCTTTGCGAATGGGGTGGGAGTAAACCCTGGGAATGGGCAGGTGAAGTAGGTCATTTATGGAGAACGACAGGCGACATTTACGATTGCTTTGATTGCGAGAAGAAAAATGGTGGCTGGTCGGCCTGGGGAGTCATGAAAATTCTGGATATGCAGAAAGATATGCGCCAATATGCCGGACCGGGACATTGGAACGATCCTGATATGCTTGAAGTTGGAAACGGGGGCATGACTGCCAGTGAAGACCGTGCACATTTCTCGATGTGGTGTATGATTGCCGCTCCGTTAATTGCTGGCAACGATTTGAAAAATATGTCACCCCAAACATTGGCTACCTTAACCAATGTGGATGCCATCGACATTAACCAGGATGCTTTGGGTGTTCAGGGCTTAAAATACAAGTCGGAAGATGGATTCGAAACCTGGTTGAAACCATTAAGCGGAGGAGATTGGGCCGTATGTTTTTTAAACCGTTCAGCGGTTTCTAAAGCGATAGATTTTGACTGGATGAAAAATGTAGTTTTGGATGAGGTTTCGAAGCGTAAACTGGATGCTACGGGAGAAACATTTAAAATTAAGGATGTTTGGACAAAAAAGGAACTAGGCGATACCAAAAAAGCATTGAAAGCAGAAGTGCCTTCGCATGATGTGCTGATGCTAAGACTGACTCTTGTGAAAAAATAAAAGCATTGGTAAATTTAGAGCCAGATTAATGGTGATACTAAACCTTGAAAATTATGAGTAAGTTTTATTTCAACTTATTGGTACTTATTTTCTTCTCGTTAACCGGATGTAAGAATGCAAGTTCAGAATCACCTGCAGTGACTCCTGTGGTCATTCCGGACTTTAGTTTTGCAAAAGGGGCAGATATCAGCTGGCTTCCACAGATGGAGGCCTCGGGTTATAAGTTTTATAACGATTTGGGCGTTGAACAGGATTGTTTCCAGATACTAAAAGATCATGGGATCAATTCCATACGGCTCCGGACATGGGTAAACCCATCGGATAACCCACAAAGCGGTCATTGCAGCAAGGATAAAACGATAGCCATGGCCGTTCGTGCACAAAAGTGGGGCATGCGGGTTATGATCGATTTTCATTACAGCGATTCATGGGCTGATCCAAGCAAACAAAAGAAACCAGCAGCATGGGAAGGACACGACTTTCCGCAATTACTGACTGATGTTTATGATTATACTTTTGACGTGATGACTGCCCTGAAGGCCGCAGGAGTAGCGCCTGAATGGGTACAGGTTGGAAATGAGATCCCCGGCGGAATGATTTATCCTGAGGGAAGCAGTTCAAACTTTCCCCAGCTGGTTCAGCTGATCAATAAAGGATCGGATGCCATAAAGGCTGTATGCCCGACTTCAAAGGTGGTGCTGCATATCGACCAGGGAAACAATAATGCAAGATTCAGGTGGTGGTTTGACAATGCAAAAGCCAATGGTGCAAGGTACGATGTGATTGGATTATCTTATTATCCTTACTGGCTGGATGGAAACCCTGATTACACACTTTCAATAGATGATCTGGGCAATAATTTGAAGGATATGGTTGCGAGGTACGGTAAGGAAGTTATGGTGGTTGAAATAGGCGGAGAGGATGTTAAGCCCCAAAATACCTACGATATGCTGGTGGCAGTACAACAGAAGATGAAGGCTGTCACGGATGATAAGGGACTCGGTGTAATATACTGGGAACCTGAAGGGGCGAAAAGCTGGAGTGGTTATTCATTAAGCGCCTGGGGTGCTGACGGAAAACCTACAATAGCTTTGAATGCCTTTCTGATCAATTGATTTCGATTAATTGGAAATTTCATTCTTAACTAAATGGCATTGGAAAATAATCCTATAAATAAACGGGATGTTGAATAAATTAAGTTGTCTGATTCTAATGATCTTTTTGTCAATATCTTCTTTCGGAGGTATAACAGGATCGTTCTTTAATGTGAAAGACTTTGGCGCTGTTGGAGACGGGAAAAACCTGGATAGCAAAGCCATTAATGCAGCCATTGAATCGGCAGTGAAAGCCGGAGGTGGAACGGTTTATCTGCCTGCCGGAAATTACCTTTGTGGCTCCATCCGTTTGAAAAGCAACATTACCCTGTTTATTGACCAGGGCGCTACAATCATTGCCGCTCCGGTGAATGCCGAAAACGATTACGACGCGGAAGAGAAAAGCATCAGCATACAATATCAGGATTCGGGGCACAGTCACTGGGAAAACAGCCTGATTTGGGGAATTGACCTTGAAAATGTGTCGATTTTGGGGACAGGCTGGATCAATGGTAAGAACCTTTACAAAGATTGGATTCGCGGTTCGGTGCAAAATGCCAATAAAGCCATCAGCCTTTACCGGTGCAAAAATGTGATAATGCGCGACATCAGCATCATACATGGTGGCTGGTTTGCAATTTTGGCTACCGGTATTGATAACCTCACCATCGACAATTTGAAAATAGATACCAACCGCGATGGAATCGATATTGATTGCTGCCGGAATGTGCATGTTTCGAATTGCAGTGTGAATTCGCCTTACGACGATGGCATTTGCCTGAAAAGCACCTTCGCACTGGGATTTGCACGTGCCACCGAAAATGTGACAATTGGCAACTGCTTGGTTTCGGGATTTGATGAAGGGACTTTTTTAGATGGCACCTATTTGCGGACAACGAATCCGCAATATGGCAATCACCCGACAGGCCGGATCAAGTTTGGTACTGAATCGAATGGTGGGTTTAAGAATATCACCATTACCAACTGTGTTTTCGATTATTGTCGCGGACTTGCGATGGAAACCGTCGATGGCGGGCTTTTGGAAGATGTGACTATTTCGAACATTACCATGCGCGATGTGGTGAACGACCCCATCTTTATGCGACTTGGTGCCAGAATGCGCGGACCGGAAGGTGTGCCCGTTGGCAAGCTCCGCAGGGTAAAAATAAGCAATATGGTTGTTTACAATGCCGATCCGTCTTATTCATGCACCATTGCAGGATTGCCCGGTCATCCGGTTGAAGATATCAGCCTGAGCAATATCCGCATTTATTACAAAGGTGGCGGAACCAGGGAACAGGCTGAGCGAGAAGTTCCTGAGAATGAAAAGAATTATCCCGAACCGGGGATGTTTGGGGTGCCTCCGGCTTACGGACTATTTGTCCGTCATGCCAAAGACATAAAGATCAATGATGTTGAATTTAGCTTTCTTGAACCGGACCATCGTCCAGGATACCTATTTGATGATGTGAATGGTATTGATCTACGAAATGTTACTGTGCAGCGTTCAGAAAACTCGAACGCTATTGTTTTAAAGAATGTAACCGGGTTTAATGTCCTTCAGAGTAAAGGAATTGAGGATTTAAAATTGGATTTTGTGGGAGAAAAATATATTAAATGAAAGAAATTATTTTTGCTTAAGATATATTTACCCTTTAACTAACTAAACCAATGAACACAAAAAACAAATCATTTAATGTTTTACTTCCGGGAAAATCTTTGTTTTTTCTGCTTTCTTGCCTTATACTATGCTCCAACGTAAAATTCGTTAACGGACAAGCTATTGGCTTGGATAGTAATGGATCAAAGAATTCTATTTCCAATGATCGTGAGATTATTCCTCTTGATAATGGCTGGCGCTTCTGGCTGGGAGATGATCAGGCAGCCAAACAACCCAACTTTAATGATACAAGCTGGCGTGTCCTCAACTTACCTCACGACTGGAGTATCGAAGCTCCCATCAACCCACCACCGGATGGTGAGGCGACTGGTGGTTTTTTCTCGCATGGAATCGGCTGGTATCGAAAAAACTTTACATTTCAGGACTCCACTAAAAAGGTAGTCGTAGAGTTTGATGGGGTATATATGAACAGCGATGTCTGGATCAATGGCCAGTTTCTTGGCCGACGGCCTTACGGTTTTATCGGTTTTCGCTACGACCTGACTGAATACCTGAAAAAAGACGGGTCATCCAATGTGCTGGCAGTTCGTGTCGATGATTCGGCAGAACCTTCCGTTCGGTGGTATGCCGGTTCAGGTATCTACCGGCATGTGCGTTTGATCACCACTGGCTATACTCATTTCCAGCTTGATGGCGGTGTCAGCATCACTACTCCCGAAGTTTCTACCGAAAAGGCAGTTGTTAAGGCTGATTACATTATCGATCCTAATTTCTTTACAGATCAGGAGTTACGGGCATGGAAAAAAGACCCATGGAAAGTAAAGCCTCAAAGTAAGGAGTTCACTTTACGCAGTAGCATCCTGGATTCAGACGGTAAAATTATTGAAAGTACAGAGTCTAAACTCACCCTCCAATGTATGCGACCGGGGCAAACCGCCACGCAAAAACTCACAGTGACTCAACCTCGCTTATGGTCAGATAAAACGCCTGAATTATACCAATTGCGCAGCACACTGATGCTCGAAGGTCGCACCCTCGATGAGACTGTCACAACCTTTGGCTTCCGCAGTCTTAAATTTGATCCCGATAAAGGTCTGTTCGTGAACGGCAAGTCCACCAAGCTCAAGGGAGTATGCCTTCATCAGGATGCAGGTTCCTTTGGTAATGCTGTGCCAATTGCAATCTGGGCATATCGTCTCGGACTGCTAAAAGAGATGGGCTGCAATGCTATCCGTCCGAGTCATCACCCATTTGCTCCTGAGTTTTACGATCTATGCGATCAGCTTGGCTTTTACGTTTTTGACGAAGCTTTCGATGAGTGGACACGCGACTGGACACTCAACTTCACTGAAAACAACCGTGGCAAATCAAAATATGGTTATCACCTTTATTTTAATCAGTGGTACGAAACCGACCTTCGTGCCATGTTGCGACGCGACCGAAATCATCCGAGTGTAATTCTCTACAGCATTGGCAACGAGATTCCCGATCAATTCAATGACGATGGCTGGAAGCTTGCAAAAAAACTGGTGGACATCTGTCACGAAGAAGATCCCACACGCCTGGCTACCTCAGCCTGCGACCAGTCTTATGTGTCCTCTCGCAACGGTTTCATGGATGAACTTGACATTGCCGGGTATAATTACATCGACCGTCTTTATAAAGATAGCACTTATGTACCCGAACGCAGACGCTTCCCCCAACGCCTTATTCTGGGAACTGAAACCACTGGTAGAATAAATTACTGGCTTGGAGTACGTGATAACGACTACGTCATCGGTGACTTTATATGGACTGGCATTGACTACCTGGGAGAAACAGGCAGATACCCCAACAGGGGAAGTCGATCAGGTTTTATTGATCTTGCGGGTGGAAAGAAAACAAGTTTCTACCAACGGGCCGCATATTGGCGTGAAGATCCGGTGTTGCAGATTTACGTTCTCACTGGAGAAAAACCAGAAAACCCCTGGCAAACTGTTCCTGCTTATATTAAATGGAACTGGCCTTCAAAATCAAAGGTTAAGGTTAAAGCTGTCACCAATTGCGACGAGGTGGAATTGTTCCTCAACAATCGTTCATTAGGAAAAAAAGCAGTATCACACAATGTTTATGCAACCGATTGGGATGTTAGTTATAAACAGGGAGAGCTGAAAGCGGTTGGTTATTTAAAAGGTCGTCAGGTGGTCACTTCAAAACTGCTCACCACTGGCCCGGCAACGAAGCTTCAACTTACACCGCTTTCCATACCTGTTGCCAGTGATATCCAATTATTCGAAATCACCGTGGGTGACAAAAGCGGGTTGAATGTGATTGATGCACTTGCTGCTGTCACAGTTAAGGTTGAAGGTTCAGGCTGCTTTGTTGGTCTTGACTCCGGAGATCTGGTCTATGACGGCATTTTCAAAACCAACACACGCAACACCTTTCAGGGGCGACTTTTGGTTGCGGTACAACGAACCTCTACTGAAGGAGAAATTCGCCTTACTGCTTCAGCTCCGGGGCTTTCACCCGCTATTATACAAGTAAAGTAATACTGCTAATCCAATAATCAAATGAAAACGAAACAAATCAACTTATTTCAAATTCCGGAAGTTCTGCTTTCAATGCTGCGTTGCCTGATAATATTCATTCTGATTGCAGTCACTTCAGTACCTTTATCAGCGCAGGTAAAGGAAACACCGGTTCCGCGCATCGTCGAAAAAGATGGCCGCCATGCCCTGTTGGTAGATGGGAAACCTTTTTTAATGCTCGGAGGACAGGCACATAATTCAAGTGGATGGACAGGTATGATGCCACAGGTATGGCAGGCTATTGAAGCGATGTATGCCAATACGCTTGAAGTGCCCATATACTGGGAGCAAATTGAAGCCCGGCCCGGGAAGTTTGACTTTTCACTGGTAGATATGCTTCTGCAGCAGGGCCGTGAGCATAACGTTCACCTGGTGTTTCTGTGGTTTGCAACCTGGAAAAACGGCAGTAATCACTATATGCCCGAATGGATGAAACTTGACGCAAAGAAGTATCCCAATATTACAGGCAAGAACGGACAACCCGTCGATTCACCATCGCCACATACAAAGGCAGCGATGGAAGCCGATGCAAAAGCCTTTACCGAAGTGATGCGCTATCTGAAGAAGGAGGATCCTCAACACACTGTACTGATGGTTCAGGTTGAAAACGAAGCCGGAGCGTGGGCGAGTGTACGCGATTATTCTCCGGAAGCGCAAAAACTCTTCGAAGGTCAGGTTCCGGCTGAATTGCTTAAACCTGAAATTCTAAAAGCGTTGAACAAAACAGTGATTGCCAAAGGAACCTGGACAGAAGTTTTCGGTAAAGATGCTGATGAGTATTTCCAGGCATGGTCTGTCGCCAAGTACATTGGTTACGTCGCAGCGGCTGGAAAAGCAGTTAATCCGCTGCCATTGTACGTCAATGCGGCGTTGCGTGACCCTATTACCAATCCAAGTGCAAACACTTACGAAAGTGGTGGCCCAACCGATAATGTAATTCCAATTTGGAAAGCTGCTGCTCCTTCCATTGACTTATTGGCACCGGACATCTATCTGCCTGAAAGTGAAAAGGCGCTGAAAGTGATTGAGTTATATGATCGTACTGATAATACGCTATTTGTGCCTGAGATCGGTTCTGGGGAGAAATTCACCCGGTATTTTTACCCGGTTCTCGCTCATGGAGGCATTGGCTTCTCTCCATTTGGCATAGATGACAACGGTCAAGGCGAGACAAAAGCCGAGACAGAAACCCGCCTGGCGTCGGTTGCACAGGATTACGCCACGGCTGGTCCAATGATGAGGGAACTGGCCCAATGGAGTTTTGAAGGAAAGATCAAAGCGGTTGTGGAACATGAAGATCACAGAGTGCAGACCATTGATCTGGGTGCATGGGAAGCTACAGTAACCTTTGGTACCTCAAGAAGAAACGCGGAAGAAGCAGAAAAACGTCCGTTTGGGAAAGCCATGATCGTTCAACTGGGTGAAAACGAATTTTTGATGACCGGTACGCTTTGCCACTTTACTTTTAAACCTCTTGGCGCCAACGCAGTCAAATCATGGCAATATCTTAAAGTTGAGGAAGGATACTATGAGAATGGCACCT
Source organism: Prolixibacteraceae bacterium UBA6029 (assembly GCA_002429385.1). Taxonomy (GTDB): domain Bacteria; phylum Bacteroidota; class Bacteroidia; order Bacteroidales; family Prolixibacteraceae; genus Aquipluma. Next base: position 19,607 of record DIZL01000024.1, read on the forward strand.
TCAAACTGTTACGAATCCGCAATGGAGATGAAACAGATTGGGGCGGACCTAGAATTGGGGCTGTACCGGTGGTGCTGAGGATTATGTTGTTTGTACGTTAAAATGAAACTGATATGATTAGGTGATCAATAATGAATTGTTTCAAATATCAAAAATAAAGAACCTAAACTATAAATCCTATTGAAATGAAAAATTATCAAGCAAAACAATTAACCGTTGGGAAAATGAAAGGAATCATCGTTTTCATTTTATTCCTTACGTCAGGTATTTCTTATGGTCAAAAGACCGATCAGAAAACTTATCCTTTTCAGAATCCAGATATGCCTTTGGAGGAACGGGTCAGTAACATCGTTTCCCTGATGACGCTGGATGAAAAAGTCGCGTTTCTCAGTCAGAGTCCAGGTGTCGAGCGTTTGGGTATTAAAAAGATGGGCCATGTTGAAGGGCTGCACGGTCTGGCTCAGGGAGCGCCTGGCGGTTGGGGGCGGCGAGGTCCGGTTACCACCACCACTTTTCCGCAATCTTACGGCATGGGAGAAACCTGGGATCCGGAAATCATCCGTCAATCAGGAGCGATAGAAGGTTATGAAGCGCGTTACGTTTTCCAGAGTCCCAAGTATGGACGTGGAGGATTGATCATGCGGGCGCCCAATGCTGATTTGGGTCGTGATCCGCGCTGGGGACGCACCGAAGAATGTTTCGGAGAGGATCCCTTCTTCAACGGCACCATGGCTGTGGCGATGATTAAAGGTCTACAGGGCGACGATCCCAACTATTGGCTAAGCGCTTCATTGTTGAAACATTTCTTTGCCAATAGCAATGAAGATAATCGTACCAGCACCTCGTCGAATTTTGATACACGATTGTTTTATGAGTACTATTCACTTCCTTTCCACATGGGCTTTGTAGAGGGCGGCGCCAGGTGCTTCATGACATCTTATAATCTGTATAATGGCATTCCCTGCACAGTAAGCCCGATGATTGAGACAGCGACAGTCAAACAGTGGGGTGTTGATGGCGTGATTTGCACCGATGCCGGTGGTTTCAAAAACTTAACCGGCTCGCAGAAATACTATGAAAACACAACACAATCTGCCGCTGGAACTGTCAATGCAGGTGTCAATCAATACCTCGACCGGAATTTTGAAGGTCCTGTGAAAAAAGCAATCGAAGAAGGTTTATTGACCGAGAAAAGATTGGATGAGGACATCAAAGGCACATTGCGCGTTTTTATCCGGTTGGGATTACTAGATCCTGCCGGTCGGGTTCCATATGCCAAAATCGGGAAAGACACAACAGAAACCAAACCCTGGAACACTCAGAAAAACAAGGATGTGGTTCGTATGGCTACTCAGGAATCCATCGTACTCCTGAAAAACACAGGAAATCTTTTGCCGCTGAATAAGAAGGCCATTAAGTCTATAGCAATGATTGGGCCACGCGCTGACCAGGTCGTTTTCGACTGGTACAGTTCCGAAGGACCTTATGCCATCACCCCTTTGGCAGGTGTTAAGAACAAAGTTGGCAAAAAAGTGAAAGTTCAGTTTGCTTTGGGTGATGACATTGCTGCAGCGGTGAACCTGGCGAAATCGTCGGATGTGGTCATAGTTTGTGTGGGTAACAATCCTAACCTCGATAATGGCTGGAAGAAGATTTCTGGTCCGGACGAAGGGCGGGAAGATCTGGATCGAAAAATCATAACTCTCGGCGCTCAGGAGGAACTCATCAAACAGGTGCTGGCTGCTAATTCAAAAACAATTGTGGTGTTAAAAAGTAGTTTCCCTTATGCCATCAACTGGACCCAGGAAAATATACCCGCCATTGTTCATATGGCTCATAGCAGTCAGGAAGAAGGCAATGCCCTTGCCGACGTATTGTTTGGGGACTATAATCCTGCCGGACGTTTGGTACAAACCTGGCCCAAATCTCTGGATCAGCTACCTGAAATGCTGGATTACAACATCCGAAACGGACGTACCTATATGTATTTCAAAGGTGAGCCGCTTTATCCGTTTGGTTTTGGACTGAGTTATACCTCATTTGTCTGGTCAAACCTTAAGACAAGTGTCGTGAACTTTGCCAAAGATGGTTCAATCATAGTAAATGTGGATGTGGAAAACACTGGCAAGCGTGATGGGGATGAGGTTATTCAGCTCTATATCAAACACCTCAATTCGCAGGTTAGCCGGCCAATTCAGGAACTTAAGGGATTTCAGCGCGTAAATCTGAAAGCAGGCGAACGCAAGACCGTGGCAATCCCTCTGGATGCAAAACGGCTGGCTTATTGGGATATCAGCAAAAATGGCTGGCAAGTAGAACGTGATAGTATTGAAGTTCGTGTTGGCGCCTCATCCGCAGACATCCGCATGAAGCAGAAACTGAAAGTGGAATAGATTTGGTTGAAATCTACAAATAGTATGGATATTCCCATGACAAAAGCATTATCAGGAATGTCACAAAATATAATTATTTTAAGACAGACAACAATTCATATATACCGGTTAATTCAAACAAGTCAAATAAATGAAACGAACAATATTTTTCTCTATTCTCATTTTTGCTTTTATAACTGTTCTTGCCCAAAGAACTGAAGTGCAATATTTGTCTGGACTTGACAAAGACCATACTGTTCAGTGGGATTTCTTTTGTACACATGGAATGAATAGCGAGAAATGGAGCAAGATTGCCGTTCCTTCAAACTGGGAGTTGCAGGGATTCGGCACTTATATCTATGGTAGCACGGATATGAATGCCAACGAAAAGGGGCTTTATAAATATGAGTTTACCGTTTCCAAAAAATGGAATAAGAAAAGGGTTTATATTGTTTTCGAGGGGTCGATGACTGATACAGAGGTAAAAATCAATGGAAAGTCAGCAGGAGCAATCCATCAAGGAGCATTCTACCGATTTAAATACGATATTACTGACCTGCTTAATTTCGATTCGTCGAATCTTCTGGAAGTGACCGTAAGCAAGGAATCAACGAACGAAAGTATCAACAGGGCTGAACGGAAATCTGATTATTGGGTTTTTGGTGGCATATTCCGTCCGGTTTACCTTGAAGCTGTGCCGGAGCAATTTATTGATCGCGTTGCCATCGATGCCAAAGCTGATGGTTCATTTTATATGGACGTTTATACTGTAGGTATTGGCAGAGCTAAAACAGTAAAGGCTCAATTGCAAACAATCAATGGTAAGCCATTTGGATCGGCTCTTGTTACAAATATTGATGGCACTACTAATAAAACCATCCTGAAAGGGTTGTTTAAAAACCCTGCTTTGTGGAACCCTGAATTTCCCCAAAGGTATCAGGTAGCAGTTACTATTTATGATGGAAAAAAAGCACTTCATCAAATCATCCAAAAGTTTGGTTTCCGCACGGTAGAACTAAAAGAGAGTGATGGAATTTATGTGAATGGTCAGAAAATAATGTTCAGGGGAGTTTGCCGTCACACTTTCTGGCCTTCATCAGGCCGTACAAGTAGCAAGCAATTGGCCATTGACGATGTTAACCTGATGAAGGATATGAATATGAACGCGGTCAGGATGAGCCATTATCCGCCTGATCAGTACTTCCTGGATATTTGCGATTCAATGGGCATGTTTGTGCTCGATGAGCTGGCCGGATGGCAAAAGTTTTACGACACTCCAACCGCAAAAAGACTGGTGAAACAGATGGTTGAACGCGATGTTAATCATCCTTCTATCGTTTTGTGGGACAATGGGAACGAAGGCGGTTTTAATAAAGAAGTACGTGGGGATTATGCCCTTTATGACCCGCAGAAAAGAACGGTTATTGAACCATGGTCTATCATAAACGGAACAAATACAAAACACTACCCTAAATTTAGCTATGTTGAAAATGCCTTGACCAAAGGTAAGGAGATATTTTTTCCGACTGAATTTTTACATGGTTTGTTCGATGGTGGTCTTGGAGCGGGACTTGATGACCAGTGGAACCTGATGATGTCATCACCTTTGTCTGCCGGGGCATTTTTTTGGGTTTTTGCGGATGAAGGTATTGAGCGCAGGGACTTGCATGATTCTATTGACACGAAAGGAAATGCAGCTCCCGATGGAATACTTGGTCCTTATCACGAAAAAGAAGGGAGTTTTTACACTGTTAAAGAAATATGGTCGCCTGTACATTTTAAAGAAACAGCTATCAATTCCGAATTCAATGGAAAACTTGAGGTGGCAAACCGGTATCTATACACCAATTTAAATCAATGCAAATATTCGTTTGAATTGGTAAAGTATGAAAAGACTTTCCCGAGATTTGAGACAGTAAAGAAATCAGGGAATATCCAGCCACCCGATATTGCTCCGGGGGAAAGTGGACTGCTAAACCTGAATCTTCCCCCCGGCTGGAAAACTTATGATGTGCTGTATGTTACTGCTACAGACCAATATGGCCGTCCTGTTAATACCTGGTCATGGAATATAACCAAACCCAAAGATTTCATTTCAAGATTGGTAAAGACGAATCAGGATAAAGTAACAGCAACTGAACACGATAGCATTTTGGTGCTTTCTTCAGGAAAAACCGAAATTACTTTCAATAAAAAAACCGGATTAATTACAGGAGTTCAGAATAATAGTAAAGCTATTTCTTTTAGCAATGGAATTCAATTCGCAGGTTTCACCGCTATTTTTAAGCAGATGAAGCATTATGCACTGGATAATAAACAGGTAGTTGAGCTTATTTATGATAGCCCCTGTCATACCAAATTTACCATGTTACCTGGCGGATGGCTGCAACTTGATTATGATTATCAGCATAATGGTTTATTGGATTATGCCGGAATAACTTTCTCGTACCCCGAAACCCTTGTTAAAGGAGCTACACTTTTGGCTGATGGTCCTTACCATGTTTGGAAAAACCGGTTAAAAGGTGTACAGTTTGGTCTTTTCGACAAGCCATATAACAATACAATTACCGGGCAAACGTGGGATTACCCTGAATTTAAAGGCTACTATTCCAACTTCTATGCAGTTGAGTTGCAAACCAAAGAGTTGCCAATCACTGTCGTATCGGCAACAAGCGATTTGTTCCTTCACCTGTTTACTCCTGAACCAGCTAAATATTCCAAAGGAGTAAGAGGAACCGTGAACCCACCTTTTCCTTTCGGCAATATTTCCTTTTTGCATGGGATAAGTGGTATTGGCACCAAGTTTTCATCGGCTGAAGCAGAAGGCCCGCAAGGTCAGAAAAATAGCTATACCGGTGAAACTTTAAGCGGGACACTTTATTTCAGGTTCGGGGAATAGGTATCTTGAAAAGGATCAACTAACTAAATCATTATAGAAAGAGTATGAAAATCATAAACCAACCTTATTGGACACTGCTCGCAGTCGTTTTGTTGCTTTCATCATTCAACATTAAGGGGTTAGCTCAACCTTCCATTCCTTCTTTAAAAAAGCAGGGTACAGCCAAACAATTTATTGTTGATGGAAAACCATTTGTTGCCCTGAGTGGTGAATTGGGGAATAATAGCGCCACCAATATAGAATATATGAAATCAATTTGGCCGATACTTACCGAAGGCAACCTTAATTCGGTAATAGCTGGTATTTCTTGGGCGATGGTCGAACCAGAGGAAGGTAAATTCAATTTTGACATTGTTGGCGAGGTAATAAACGATGCCCGGAAGAATAATCTGAAACTGATTTTTATCTGGTTTGCAAGTTGGAAAAACGGAACATCCAGTTATGTTCCAGATTGGGTAAAAAGGGACTATAAACGATTCCCCCGCATTAAAATAAACGATGGCGACCCCATCGAATTAATCACTCCGTTAAGCGATGAAAACAGGAATGCAGATGCCCGTGCTTTTGCTGCCCTGATGAAATATATCAAAAAAGTTGACAGTAACCAACGAACGGTTATTATGATGCAGGTTGAAAACGAATCAGGGGTATTATTGGACTCCCGCGACCGTTCAGCTAATGCCGACAAAGCATACAAGGGCCCTGTTCCACAGAAATTAATGAGTTATATTTTGGATAATAAAGCCAATCTTGTTCCTGAACTAACTGAAGCATTGAAAAGAAACGGAAACAAAACATCAGGAACCTGGGAAGAAGTATTTGGTCCCGGGAAACCGAAAGGACTTGTATTGCCAATCAGGAACCTCGTTCCCTCTATGACCCAGGAAGAACAGGATGAAGCAATGGTGACTTTTCCTTTTTATTCCGACGAAGTTTTTATGGCGTGGTATTATGCAACGTACATCAATTATGTCGTAGAAGCCGGAAAAGCCGAATATCCGATACCAATGTATGTCAATGCCTGGCTAAAACAACGGGAACATTCATGGCCAGGCACTTATCCAAGCGGCGGATGCCTCCCCCAGGTATTCGATATTTACCATGCCGGTAGCTCGTCAATTGACATACTTGCCCCTGATCTTTACCGTCCTGATTTTGCAAATGTGGCTGAAGAATTTACCCGTTCCGGCAATCCGTTGTTTATCCCTGAAACAAGTGGTGGAGCACAGGGAGCGGCAAATGTGGTTTATGCTGTCGGACAACTGGATGCTCTGGGATTTTCTCCCTTTTATATTGAAAAACGAATTGTTGCCGGAGATGAATTGACACAAAGTTATAAAATGCTTTCCCAGCTTATGCCCCTGATTGGCGAACACCAGGGAACGAATACCATGGGTGCTGTTTTATTAACCGAAGGTAATTCTTCAAAAACTATTAAAATTGGAGACTATATAATGAACACTGACCTTCGGTCTGATCCCCGTAATCCAAATGCTCAAAATTCAGCACCTCAAGGTGCGGCTATATTTATCATGACCGCTCCTGATGAATTTTACATCGGCGGAACAGGTATTACAATTACTTTTTCACCAAAAGAAACCGGATTAAAAACAGGACTGGCAACAGTTGAAGAGGGTACTTTTGAACAAGGTAAATGGATTCCAGGCCGCAGACTTGCTGGAGATGATACCGGGCAGGGTGCTTTTGTTAGACTCCGAAATGGATATACTTTACAGAAAGTAACTTTATACAATTATAAATAAGAGAGTTAATAGCATAAAACCATACAAATGAAAAAATCCATTATTATTCTCTGTCTGGTATTAATGCAGATTACCACCAATGTTTGGGCTGTCATACCGGAAACCCGGCAGCGTTTACTAATGGATTACAATTGGAAATTCATCCAAACTGATGTGAAGGATGCGGAAAAGATTAATTTCGATGATACCCAATGGCGAAAACTAAATCTGCCTCACGATTGGAGCATCGAAGGTGAATTTAAAGAGGATGCTACATCACAAGGCTCCGGAGGTTATCTTCCAATGGGGATCGGATGGTACCGCAAACAATTCAATTTGCATGAAATGCGGAAAGATCAACAATTCAGCATTGAATTTGATGGAGTTTATATGAACAGCGATGTTTGGATTAACGGACGGCATTTGGGAAAACATGTTTACGGCTATACAAGTTTTAATTATGATCTGACCCCATTTCTAAAAAAAGGTAAAAACACCATTGCAGTCAGGGTCGATAATTCGCTTCAACTCAGCAACCGCTGGTACACAGGTTCAGGAATTTACCGCCATGTATGGTTGACTATTACCAATCCTGTTCATATCGCTCAATGGGGAACTTATATTACAACTCCTGAGATGGATCCAACTTCTGCAACAATTTTAGTTCGTACCTCCATCGGAAACAGCCTTTCCGTTCCCCAAAAGATGGTTCTAAAATCGGTGATTAAAGACGATTTGGGCAAAGAAATAGCATCGGTCGAAACTCCGGTTTCCATTTCTGCTTCAGCAAAGGAAGAAATTGAACAAACGATCAAAGTGGCTTCCCCATCGCTCTGGTCAATTGAAAATCCGACTTTATATACTATGAATTCATATCTGGTGGAAGGGAAAAAGGAAGTTGACAACTACACTTCAACTTTTGGAATTCGGGAAATTGAATACGATAAGGACAAAGGTTTTCTGCTGAACGGAAGGCATGTAAAAATGAACGGAGTTTGTCTGCATCACGATGGCGGTAGTCTGGGTGCGGCAGTTCCTGAACAGACTTGGGTTCGGCGATTGCAAGTGCTAAAGGAAATGGGTTGCAATGCCATTAGAACATCTCATAATCCACCGGCTCCTGAATTTCTTGATCTCTGCGATAAAATGGGTTTTTTGGTGATGGATGAAGCTTTCGATGAATGGAATGAGCGAAAAGCTCCGGAATTCGGCTACCATAAATATTTTCAGGAAAATTCACAGGCCGATATGGTTTCGATGATCCATCGCGACCGAAACCATCCGTCGGTGGTGCTTTGGAGCGCTGGCAACGAAGTCCCTGATCAGGTAAAAGAGAATGGCAATGAAACACTCCGGAAATTAATGGACACATTTCACAAGGAAGATCCGACGCGACCGGTCACTCAGGCCAACGATCGGATTGCTGCCGGCGACGGTCCAGCAAAACTGCCTTTTCTCGAAATGCAGGATATCGTCGGCTATAACTATGTCGACCGTTGGAGCGAACGACGGGAATTGTATTATAGTATCGACCGGCACGATCACCCGAACTGGAAAATGATTGGGACAGAAAATGTTTCCGTTCCAGGCATCCGGGGACAATATACACTGCAAGCAGATCAGTCGGAGAAAAGGCCGGGGCGTTCAAGAGATTACCGCATAAATATGATTGAGGCAGAACAATTATGGAAATTTACAGCGGTTCATGATTATGTGATCGGTGATTTTATGTGGACAGGCATTGATTACCTGGGGGAGGCACGCTGGCCCAACAAGAGTTCGAGTTCGGGGGTGATCGACCTTTGTGGTTTCCCGAAAGACGGTTATTATTTTTATCAAAGTCAGTGGACCAAAAAACCAATGGTGCATCTTTTCTCGCATTGGAATTGGAAAGGTCATGAAGGCCAGGTGATTTCCGTGATTGCCTATTCCAATTGTGACAGCGTGGAGCTTTTCCTCAATGGCAAATCGTTTGGTATAAAATCTGCCATTTTCCCGCAGCAGGGTGTTTCAATAGCCTGGAATGCCTATGATCATCCGTTTATTCCAGCCACTACATCTGATTTACATTTAAGTTGGGATGTACCATATGAACCGGGAATTCTGAAAGTCATCGGTAAAAAAGGCGGAATGATTGTCACCGAAGAAATACACACCACCTCTAAACCAACAGGAATCAGGCTATCTGTTGATCGAAAGGAAATCGTGGCTGATGCACATGACATTGCTAATATTAAAGTGGAAATCATTGACGAAAATGGATTTGTGGTTCCGGATGCCGATAATTTGATCGATTTTAAGGTGGAAGGCGAAGGCGTTTTGAAAGGTACAGACAATGGCAATCCACAAGACAAATCCCAGATGCAAAGCAAACTGCGAAATGCTTTCAATGGTTTGGCGCTTGCAGTTATCCAGTCGACCCAAAAAGGCGGAACTGTCCGGTTAACGACTGTTTCGGAAGGTCTTAAGGAAGCAGCGATAGAAGTCAATTCAAAAACCATAAACACTAAATAAAATGCCCAACTTTAAATTTCTAATTTTTATTCTCACATTGTTGATTGTAAACTCCCTTAAAGTAACACAGGCGCAAAACTGGCCCAACTGGCGTGGCCCCAATGGTGACGGAACCAGTATCGAAACCAACTTACCTGTTAAGTGGGATTCAATAACCAATGTAATTTGGAAAAGCCCGATACCCGGAATTGGCCATTCTTCGCCAATCGTTTGGGAAGATAAGCTTTTTACCATCACAGCTTTACCTGAAACACAGGAGAAAGTTCTGCTTTGTTATGATTGCAAAAGCGGCAATTTATTGTGGCAAAAAACGGTATTTAAATCTGCATTCGAAAGCAAACACAACGACAACAGTTTTGCATCCGGAACACCTGCTACCGATGGGAAATTGGTTTATGTGTCGTTTCTTGACGGGGATGATGCAGTAGTAGCGGCTTACGATTTCGCCGGAAATCAGGTCTGGATTCAACGACCCGGTAAATTTTCAAGCCCTCATGGTTACAGTTGTTCGCCAGCGCTTTTCGAAGACAAAGTCATCATTAATGGGAATAGCAAAAGTGATGATTCTTTTGTTGCTGCTTTGAGTCGAATTGATGGGAAGCTAATTTGGAAAATTTCGCAGAAAAACCCGGCCCACAGTTTTAGTACGCCAATTTTCAGGAAAATGGCGGGTAAAATGCAGATGATTTTTTTGGGTAATAAGGAAGTTGCTTCGTATAATCCTGAAGATGGCTCAAAATATTGGTTTGTGAATGGCCCTTCTGAAGATTTCTGTGCCAGTCCGGTTTACAATGAAAAAACAGGATTAGTATTGATTAGCAGTGCCTGGCCTCAACGTATTTTATTGGCAATTAAACCCGATGGAAATGGCGATGTGACCACCAGCCACGTGGTTTGGCAAGCCAAAGAAGGCGCCTATTATGTGCCATCTCCGGTTTGTACTGACGATTATCTTTTTACTACAATGACCAATGGTAAAGTTCACTGTATCGAAATTGCCACCGGCAAAATTCTTTGGGTGGAAGAGTTGGGCAAACAGTATTCATCTTCTGTTTTGGCGAATGGCTTTGTTTATATGCCAAACGATCAGGGAGTTATAACCGTGATAAAGCCTGGTCCAACGTTCGAAGCCGTTGCAAGAAATTCAATCGGCGAAAGAATGAATGCGTCACCTGCCATAAGTAATGGAAAAATATATCTGCGCGGCGACAAACATCTCTTTTGTATTGGAAACAAATAAATAATTTATAAAAATTGAATACTAAATAAATACTATAAAAAATGAGAACTAAATTAATCGGATTATTACTTGTGCTGTTCATGAGTTCCACAGTGCTCAGCGCTCAAAAAAGCAAAGTCTTTGAGCTAAAATCTCCGGACAACAAAATTGCTTTAACGCTTGAAGTTGGAGAAAAAATGCTATGGTCAGTTCAGTGTGATGGACAGCAGATTATTGCTCCATCCGGCATTTCACTTCATTTGGAAAGTGGCGAAGTTTTGGGCGATCTGGCAAAAATCAGTTCATCAAAAACCGAAAAAGTTGATCAGGTAATTACAGCCATCAATTACAAAAAAGCAAAAATTGCCGATCAGTACAATCAGTTAACCATCAATTGCAAAGGCGATTATGGTCTTATTTTCAGGATTTACAACGATGGAGTAGCTTATCGGTTCTTCACGAAGAAAATATTGGATTTTATCGTGAAGAACGAAGATGCCAACTTTAACTTCACCAACGATTACAAAGCTTTCATCCCTTATATGTGGGATTACCGGGGCGGTGTAAAATTCAACCATTCGTTTGAGGCGCTTTACAAAGAAATCAATATCTCGAAATTTGCCACCGATTCGCTGGCTTTCCTGCCGCTGTTGGTTGATGTTGGTAACAACAAAAAAGCAGTTATCCTTGAAGCCGATCTGGAAGATTATCCGGGTATGTACCTGAATATGAATCAGACTAAAAAAGGTTTTATGGGCGTTTATGCGCAATATCCTTTGGAAGCAAAGTTAGGCGGATACGAAAACATGAACCTGATTCCGACCAAAAGGGCCGATTACATTGCGAAAGCCAAAGGAGTGAGTAATTTCCCCTGGCGTGCTGTGGTTATCAGTCAGCATGACAAGGATTTGTTGAACAACGATATGGTTCAGAAACTTGCTTCGCCTTCAAGAATTGCTGATGCATCTTGGGTTAAACCCGGCCAGGTTGCCTGGGACTGGTGGAGCGACTGGAATATTTCGCATGTCGATTTCAAGGCTGGTTATAATACAACAACTTACAAATATTACATCGACTTTGCAGCGGCTAACAAATTGGAATACATTGTTATGGACTGGGGCTGGTCAAGTCATACCGATATTTTAACCGTGATTGCACCTGATATCAATCTTCAGGAAATTGTTGATTACGGAAAGAAAAAAGGCGTTGATGTCGTACTTTGGGCATCGTGGTATGCTGTTCAAACCGAAATGGATCAGGCATTTCCGAAGTATGCAAAAATGGGCGTAAAAGGTTTCAAGATCGACTTTATCGACCGCGATGACCAGATTGCGGTGGCTTCGTTGTACGAAATTGCTAAAAAAGCAGCTGAATATAAACTGATTGTTGATTATCATGGTGCTTTCAAGCCAACTGGACTTCAACGAACTTACCCGAATGTAGTTGGTTATGAAGGCGTAAAGGGTTTGGAAAATTACAAATGGGCTACCGAAGATCAGCCACGTTATACGGTAAGTATTCCTTTTATCCGGATGATGGCCGGTCCAATGGATTATACGCCTGGTGCCATGCGCAATGCCAATAAAACAAATTACCGGCCAATTGGCGCTTTCCCGATGAGTATGGGAACGAGGTGCAATCAGTTGGCAATGTACGTGATGTTTGAAGCGCCTTTCCAGATGCTTGCAGATAATCCGACCACCTATATGAAAGAACAGGAGTGTACCGATTTTATTGCCAAGGTGCCAACAACAACTGAAGAAACAGTAGCTTTGGATGGAAAAGTTGGTGAATTTGCTGCCATTGCCCGCAAGAAAGGCGAAACCTGGTTTGTTGGTGCAATGACCAATTGGACTCCGCGCGAAATCACGCTCGATTTTTTATTTCTTGGAGCCGGTAATTATCAGGCGGTGGTATTTAAAGATGGAATGAATGCTGACCGCGATGCGACTGACTATAAAAGAGAGGTAATTAAAGTTACCTCAGCAGATAAAGTGAAAATACAACTTGCTCCGGGTGGTGGTTGGGTTGCACGTATAGAAAAGATAAATTAAATAGTTCTGTTATAAATTGAATTAACATGAAAAAGATCATACTGATTTTAGCAATTATTTGGGGTGCAACCCTATTGACTGAAGCTCAAAAGCCAGCCGACAATAAAGCAACCAAAGAAACCTTTACACTCTTAAAAGAATTGTCGTCTAACATTGGAAAAGGAATCATGATTGGGCATCAGGATGACCTTGTTTATGGTCATTCCTGGAATGTTGAAGGTATTTCGGATGTGAAAAAAACTGTAGGTGATTTCCCAGCTCTTTTTGGTTGGGAACTTGCAGATGTTGAACTCGGTCACCCCCTTAGTATTGATGGGGTTGATTTCTCCATCATGAAAAGTAAGATTCAATGGGTCAATGCACAGGGAGGTGTTAATGAAATCAGCTGGCATTGCAATAATCCATTAACTGGAGCAAATGCCTGGGATGTTACATCTAAAGTGGTTGTTAAAAGTGTCCTTCCTGGCGGTGAAAAAAATGAGCTGTTTGTAAAGATGCTCAATAAACTGGCTGATTTTTTCCTTTCAATAAAGGATGAAAAGGGAAATCTGATACCGGTAGTCTTCAGGCCGTGGCATGAACATACCGGAAGCTGGTTCTGGTGGGGACAAAATCTTTGTTCTTCGGATGAATATATTGCTTTATGGAAATACACTGTCAGTCAATTGCAAGGACATGGAGTACACAATCTTCTTTATGCTTATTCTTCAGCAGGAGGACCAAAAGATGCCAACGGTTATCTGGAACGTTATCCCGGAGACAATATTGTTGATTTGCTGGGTTTCGATGAATATCAGAACGGAGTGAATGGAAAAGCCAGCTTTATTAAATCTGTTGCTCAAGGCATGAACGTTATAATACCACTTGCAAAAGAACATCATAAAATTGCCATTCTGGCTGAAACTGGATTGGAGACATTGCCCGATCCAAAGTGGTTTACTGAAACACTCTGGCCAGCGATAAAAGATTACCCAATTGCCTATGTTCTGTTCTGGAGGAACGCACATGATAAACCAAATCACTTTTATGTACCTTATCCAGGTCAGACCAGTGAAGGGAATTTTAAGGAATTTGAGAAGATTGACAGAACCTTATTCCTTCATGATCTTCAGCATTCAATAAAATAAATGATACAATGAAAAAGCTATTTGCAGGGACAATGCTTCTTTTTCTTATTGCTACGGTGGTGGCCTTGCAGGCTGGTTATACTGTAAAAGTCCATCCTGCATTTGTTTGTACAGATTATATACAGGGGAAAGTGTTTGCCTTATCCGCAGAGGGTAAGGTGGAATGGGAATATCCGGCTGAAAATTGCAATGACCTATGGGTACTGTCAAATGGAAACTTACTTTTCAATGCCGGACATGGGGTGAAAGAGGTTACACGCAAAAAGGAGGTTGTTTTTAGCTATAAATCAAAAAGTGAAATATATGCCTGTCAGAGGCTTAATAATGGAAATACCTTTATTGGCGAATGCAACTCGGGTCGATTGATAGAAGTTAATCCTGCCGGTAAAATTGTAAAATCCATTCAGCTTTTATCTGATGGCGTTGATGGGGGGCATTCATACATGCGTAATGCCAGAAAGCTTGAGAATGGAAATTACCTGGTTGCACATTATGGCCTTGACAAGGTTTGTGAATACAACAATGTTGGCAAACTGGTACGTGAAATTAAGGTTAAAGGAGGGCCTCATTCGGTGATTCGCTTGCCTAATGGCAACACGCTGATCGCTTGTTCGGATCATAATGGAGATCCACAAGTGATTGAACTGGATAAAAACGATAAGACTGTATGGCAGCTTACTAAGAATGAACTTCCTGGTATTGAGCTCAAATTCATGACCGGGATGCAGTGCCTTCCCAACGGGAATCTGGTATTGACCAATTGGCTGGGGCATAATAATTTTGGAAAAGCACCTCATGCCTTTGAAATTACCCAGGATAAAAAGGTCGTATGGGTTTACAATGATAATACCTTATTGAAAACCATGTCGAGCATTCAATTGGTTGATTCGCATGGTCTTCCATTAACTGATAACAAACTACACTAATAATAAATTAAATTACCTTATAATGAAAAAAGTACTGATTGTTTTGAGCATTGTTTTTCTTGCATTTGCAACGCTCAAATCTCAAAGCCAAACAAAAGATCAATTTGTGAAAGTTGTAAACGGACAATTTATCCGTAATGGGAATCCCTATTTTTATATTGGTGCCAACTATTGGTATGGAGGAATTTTGGGGTCAAAAGGCAAAGAAGGTAATCGCAAACGCCTGACTGAAGAACTGGACCTGATGAAGGCAAATGGAATTACTAATCTTCGAGTATTGGCTGGGGCAGAGGGGCCCGATGGTGAACCACGCAGGGTAAGTCCCGCATTGCAGCTTTCTCCGGGAGTTTACAACAAGGAGTTGCTGGAAGGATTGGATTTCCTTTTGGCTGAAATGGCTAAACGAAAAATGGTGGTTATCCTTTTCCTAAATAACGCATGGGAATGGTCGGGAGGTTTTTCTCAGTATGTGAACTGGAGTACCAAAAAACCAATTCCATATCCAGAAACGGCAGGACACACCTGGGGTGAATTTATGACTTTTTCAGGAACATTTCATCAGTGTGAGGACTGTAAAGAGCTTTTTCGGAAGCACATCAAATATATGCTTGAGCGAACCAATCAAATTACTGGTATTTCCTATTCAAAAGATCCTACGATTATGAGTTGGGAACTGGCCAATGAACCACGTGCATTTTCAAATGCCAATAAGGTACCATTCCTGAATTGGGTAAATGAGACTGCTGCTTACATCAAATCACTTGATTCCAATCACCTGGTAACTGTCGGATCGGAAGGGAAAGCTGGATGCGAGGGTGATATTGATCTGTTTGAAAAGATCCACAGTTCGAAGGATATCGATTATATGACTGTTCATATCTGGCCGTTTAACTGGGGATGGTTAAATCCAAAGGACATGCAGGGTACGATGAGTAAAGCCATTGAAAATACCGGAAAGTATATTGACGAACATCTTGTTGTAGCTCATAAACTGAATAAGCCTTTGGTGTTTGAAGAGTTTGGTTTGCCGCGGGACGGTTTTGTATTTACACCCGGTTCTCCGGTTACTTTAAGGGACCAGTATTACGACTATGTATTTAGCCGTGTGCTCGAAAGTATAAGTAAAAAGGATATGATGGTTGGTGTAAATTTCTGGGCATATAGTGGCACCGGGAAGCCTAATCCGGCAAGAGAAAAAAACATGTGGCAGACGGGAGATGATTATCTGGGCGATCCCCCTCAGGAAGCACAGGGACTCAACTCTGTTTTCAGCAATGATCCGACCATGAAAATCGTGAAGAAGTATAACGAGCAGATTATAAAAGCTTTCAATAAATAGTTTGATTAGATATAAAGATGATGGGATTTAATTTATCTTCATTCAGTAATAGAACTAAGGTTCTATTACTGAGCCTGGTATTTGTTATACAGTATTCTTTTGCTCAGACAAGCATACCTATAGCTTCGGCTGAGGCTGAAAATGGAGTTCTTGTGGGTGTTAATATCAGCAGTTCAGTGCCTGAGTATTCAGGTACAGGTTATGTGACCGGATTCGATCAGGGAACAGATAAAGTTACCGTTACACTGAATGTACCTGTAAAGGCATTTTATCAGCTTATTATCAGGTATAACAGTACCAGTGGAGATAAGACCCAAAACCTGATAATAAATAATGGAGGAGCTTCCTCTGTTGTTTTTACAAAAACAACAACATGGTCGAATATCGATGCAGGGAAATACATACTTAACGCAGGTGCAAATACAATTACTATCCAAAGTAGCTGGGGCTGGATGGATGTGGATAAATTTTCTCTTTATACTGCTTCTAAAAATACTTATAGCGTAACTTCAGATTTGGTAAATCCTAATGCCAATCAGGAAGCAAAATCGCTTTATCAATTCTTGCTTTCTAAATTCAACTCAAAAATCATATCAGGACAAACGAATTCTTTTTATCCTGAAGTAAAAGCCATAGCTAGTCAATCGCCGATGATCCGAGGGTATGACTTTCAGCATTACACCCAGGGTTATGCATACCTATGGGTGAACGGAGCACATACATTCGGATGGGAAGATGATGGAAGTGTGCAACAGGCAATCAACTGGTATAAATCAACAGCAGGCAAGGGTATAGTAACCTTTCAGTGGCACTGGCATTCACCTTCAGGTGGAACAGCCGGAACTAATACTTTTTATACCAATCAGACAACTTTTGATGTTTCGAAGGCAGTGATAAACGGAACTGTCGAGAATGCACTTATTCTGCGTGATATTGATTCAATTGCTACTCAGCTTATTCGTTTTCAGTCGGCCGGTGTTCCAATATTGTGGCGTCCATTACATGAAGCCGGAGGTACATGGTTTTGGTGGGGTGCCAAAGGTCCTCAGGCCTGTAAAGATCTTTTTCATATCATGTACGATCGGCTCACAAATTATCATCATCTCAACAACCTGATCTGGGTTTGGTCAACGCCTGAAGCAGACTGGTATCCGGGAAATGATTTCATCGATATACTAGGCTATGATTCATATCCAGGGGTATATAACTATGACATTCAAAAGAATAGTTTCGACCGCATTTATGCCCTTTCGCAGGGAAAGAAGCTGATTGCAATGACTGAAAACGGACCAATTCCAAAACCAGATGATTGTCTTACATTGGATGCTCCCTGGGCATATTTTATGTCATGGGGCAATTTGGTTACTGCACAAAATACGAATCAGCACATTACCGATGTTTTTAATAATCCGAATGTTCTGACCCTTGAGAATCCTACGGATATTAATGATCAGCCAACAGATAAAGACCATACACTTAATATTTACACCAATCGATCACAGGATAAGCTTTACATACAATTTGACCAGCCCCGAGGACTCGGGGAGCAAAATATTAAAATATCCATATTCGATATTGAAGGCAAAGTGGTTTATTCAGGCATTAATACTCAAACAAGTTCACCCTTAATGATTGATAGCTTGCACTTATCCAATGGCATTTATTTGTTTAAAATGGTTAATCATCTAAAGACCTTTTCGGGAAAGTTTGTAATTCAAAAGTAATTTGAAGGAAATGAATTCCATTTTCTACATTTGATGTCTTATAAAACTAATTCTTTAAACCGATGAAACTATTATATAAAATTGTTGTAGTACTTATTCTTTTAATGGCTAAGATTCCTATTGCCAAAGGACAATCCTATCTGGATCCGAAAGCCAGTGTTGAAGAGCGTGTGAATGACCTTCTTCCCAGGTTAACATCTGCAGAAAAATTATCCTATGTCGGTGGATTTAATAGCTTTTATATCGAGCCTATTTCACGGTTAAATATTCCGGCGATAAAAATGTCTGATGGTCCGGTTGGCGCACGTAACGATGGAAATACTACCGCATATCCGGCAGGGATTCTAACGGCCTCAACTTGGGATACGACCCTGGTAGCCAGACTTGGCCATGCCTTGGGCAAGGATTGCCGGTCACGGGGAACACATATCTTACTGGCACCTGGATTAAATATTTATCGTGCACCAATGTGCGGACGAAACTTTGAATACTTTGGTGAAGATCCATTCTTATCAGCTCGTATGGCTGTTGGATACATCAAAGGATTACAGAGCGAGCATGTTGTTGCAACTGCGAAGCACTTTGCAGCCAACAATCAGGAATGGGACAGGAATAATGTAAGTTCCGATGTGGATGAGCGTACTTTTCAGGAGATATATATGCCTGCATTTAAGGCTTCGGTTGTTGAAGCAAAAGCAGGTTGTGTCATGTGTTCATACAATCTGATTGATGGCACCTGGGCATCGGAAAATCACCACCTGCTAACTGACATACTAAAAGACGATTGGAAATTTGACGGATTTGTAATGTCTGACTGGGGAGCTACTCACCATGGAATGCAGGCTGCCCTTGCAGGATTGGATCTTGAAATGCCTTCAGGAGCAAACATGAATAGCACAAATCTTTTACCATTAATTTCAAGCGGTGTCGTTTCGCAATCGATCATTGACGATAAGGTTCGTCGTATCCTCAGGGTGCTTTTCAGGTTTGGTTTCTTTGATAAAACCCAGCTGGATACCAGTATTCCAAGGGATTATGCTCCCAATGCTCAGGTTGCCCTTGATTTGGCAAGAGGTGGTGTTGTGCTTTTAAAAAACCAGAACTCTATTCTTCCGCTCAATAAATCTGCTATAAAAACCATTGCGGTTATCGGACAGAATGCAAATAACTATGTTGCCGGTGGCGGTAGTTCATATACCAGCCCATTTCATAATGTGAATATACTCAATGGAATTAAAACTGCTGCCGGATCAGGAATTACCGTAACTTATGATCCCGGTTTTGGTGATGATGCAAGTGCATATGTAAATTCAATCTTTTATACCAGCAGTACTTTGGCGACCAAAGGATTAACTGCCTCCTATTTTGCCAACAAAACACTGACTGGAACTGCGATAAAAACACAGGTTGATCTCAATGTCAATTTTGATTGGGGAGCCAATGCACCGGTTGTGGCTGGTATTCCTACAGATAATTTTTCTATTCGATGGACGGGTGTAATCAAGGTCCCGACAACCGGTGATTATATATTTTATGACCGGAGTGATGATGGTTCCAGATTATGGATTAACGATACTCAAATCGTGAATCAATGGACCGATCAGGGTGCAACTACAAAGCAAGGAACCATCCATCTGACCAAGGACGTGATTTACAATGTGAAACTTGAATACTATGAATCAGCAGGTCTTGCTGAAATGAAGATGGGTTATAAACTGCTTGGTTTTAGCGATTCACCTGCAGTTCTTGCAGCAAAAATTGCTGACGTCGCTGTCGTTTGCGTGGGTTTCAATAGCAGTAATGAAGGTGAAGGTGCCGATCGTCCTTTTGAGATGCCCAATTACCAGGACAGCCTTATTAATGCAGTTTCAAAAGTAAATCCAAATACAATTGTGATCCTGAATGCCGGAGGAAATGTTGCAACGGCATCCTGGATTGATAATGCAAAGGCGCTTCTCCATGCCTGGTATACTGGACAGGAGGGCGGAACTGCGATAGGCGAAATATTGTTTGGCATTACTAATCCATCAGGGAAACTTCCGGCTTCATTCGAGAAAAAATGGGCGGATAATCCTGTTTTTAACAGCTATTATGATCCTCTTGGAACTAAACATGTTGCCTATACCGAAGGATTAATGGTCGGTTACCGGTATTACGATACAAAGAATGTAGAACCATTGTTCCCGTTTGGGTATGGATTATCCTATACTACATTTGATTACAGTAACTTACAGATCATGCCGGATCAAACAGATGAACCCAATTCGGTTCGGGTCAGTTTCGATGTCACAAATACAGGCGGAGTGTCTGGAGCCGAAGTTGCGCAGCTGTATATCGGGCAACCGGCAGCTCAGGTTGTTCGTCCGGTTCATGAATTAAAAGGGTTCAGCAAGGTTTATCTGAATAGCGGAGAAAAAAGGACAATCACCTTAAAATTAGACAGCGCATCATTCTCCTATTTTAAGATCAAGAAAAAAGCATTCGGTTACGATGCCGGTATCTTTAACATTGAGGTAGGATCATCCTCAAGGGATATTCGGCTGAAAGGCACAGTTACATTGGCAATAAAAGATGTTATTCCTCCTGAAATTGTTTCGTTATTTCCAGCCAACAATTCAGATGACGCGCTGAGTTTAACTACTTTCTCGATGACCTTCACTGAACCGGTTTATTATAATACGGATAAGATGATTAGGCTCAAAGAATACGCAACCGATAAATTAGTCGAAAATATCAATGTTTCCACACTGAAAGGAATGGGTACAAATGTTGTGACCTTTACCAATACCATTCCGCTCAAATCAGGCGTCAGGTATTACATTGACATGGATGAGTCGACTTTTTTGGATTACAGCGATAATGCCTTTGCAGGAATTTTAAATAAAGATGTCTGGAACTTCACAATGTGGTTAACTGCAGTTAAAGATCTGGAGGACCTGGAAGCAGAACTGATCGTCTATCCCAATCCTGCTTCCGGTGCGGTAATCATGCAGAACCTGCCTGATCAGTCTAAGCAGTCGATGGTTGAGATATTGGATGTAACCGGGCGAAAAGTGGATGGATTCATATTGTCAATTCATCAAACCAATTACGAATACAACAGTACGGGTCTGAAGTCCGGTATATATTTTATCAGGTTTTTAACTCCAGTCGGTAATCTTATTAAAAAACTAATTAAAGATTAAAATTGTATATTATAAACTATCACGAATGAAATATATTTATCTTTTTGCGGCATTCATTGCATTGTCCATATTACAGGTGTTTTCACAAAATGATGCAAAATCTGCTGCACCCGCCACTCAAGGTCGCCAACATTTACTGATGGATTTTGGCTGGAAGTTTAACTTTGGCCAATGGGGCAATTTCGAAAATGACTTTAAAAGTGGGACAGGTTACTTCACTTATTTCGCGAAAACCGGTTATGGCGATGGACCTGCATCAGTTAACTTCGATGATCGTGCATGGCGCTCACTTGATTTGCCGCATGACTGGGCTGTCGAACTGCCTTTTTCAGGTGAGGCTAGTCACAGTCATGGTTACAAAACGGTTGGCTGGAAGTATCCGGAAAACAGCGTTGGCTGGTACCGGAAATCATTTCAGATTCCGAACACTGATCTGGGACGTAAAATAAGTGTTCAGTTTGATGGTGTTTTTCGTAATTCAATTGTTTGGGTCAATGGTTTTTATCTGGGTCACGAACAAAGCGGTTATGCGGGGTTCGAATATGATATTTCGGATTATCTGAACTATGGCGGAAATAATGTGATCACAGTCAGAGTAGACGCCGCTATTGAAGAAGGCTGGTTTTATGAAGGTGCCGGTATTTACCGCCACGTTTGGCTAAACAAAACGAACACCTTACACATTGGGCAATACGGCATTTTTGCTTCTTCTGAACTTGAAGGACAAAATGCGATTGTAACTGCCCGGGCAACAATCATTAATGATGGAAAGGACTTTCAACGGTTCAGAATTGAACAAAGCATAATTGATGCAAAAGGAAATACAGTTGCTATCGAAGCAATTGAGAAATTGAGTCTGAAACCAACTACTTCGAATGAGTATTTCTGCAGGATCAAGTTGCCAAATCCCAACTTATGGTCGCCCGATTCGCCTTATCTGTATGTATTGAAAACCAAAGTCTATCTTGACAATGAGGTTGTAGATCAATACGAAACGAATCTTGGTATTCGTACTCTTCGTTTTGATGCCGCCCAAGGGTTCTTTCTGAATGGAAAACATCTGAAAATCCTTGGAAGTAATAACCATCAGGATCATCCCGGTGTTGGAAGCGCCATTCCTGATGCTCTACAGGAATATCGGATTGCCCGGCTGAAGGAAATGGGAAGCAATGCCTATCGCTGCTCGCACAACCCGCCAACTCCTGAACTTTTGGATGCATGCGATAAGTTGGGAATGTTGGTTCTCGACGAAAATCGTTTGGAGGGAATCAATCAGGAGCATTTCGATTTACTGAAACGAATGATGATGCGCGACCGAAATCATCCAAGCGTGATTGTATGGTCGCTGGGCAACGAAGAGTGGGCGATCGAAAGCAACATTAAAGGTGCCAGGATTACTGAAACCATGCAGCGGTTTGCTCAAACCATCGATTCTACCCGTCGTTTCACTGTTGCAGTTAGCGGTGGTTGCGGCAATGGTTCATCAAAAACGATAGATGTAATGGGATTCAATTATTTGACCCAATGCAATATTGACGATTATCATATGAAATTTCCTGATCAGGCAGGTTGGGGAACTGAAGAAACTACTGGTTGCGGTACCCGAGGCATTTATGAAGATGATAAGAGCAATGGTCATTTGGCTCAATATGATCGTACGGGAGGTGCTTCCATCGAAACCGGATGGAAGTTCTACGATGAGCGTCCATGGCTCTCCGGAGTATTCTTCTGGACCGGTTTCGATTACAAAGGCGAACCCAATCCACTGTCATGGCCCGCTGTCAGTTCTGAATTCGGCATCCTCGATGCCTGCGGATTTCCCAAGGATGCTTATTTCTACCTCAAATCATGGTGGACCAGCGAACCGGTTCTTCATATTGCACCGCACTGGAACTGGAAAGGAAAAGAAGGACAGGAAATCAGCGTATGGGCATACAGCAATTGCGACCAGGTGGAACTTTTTCTAAATAAGAGGAGTCTGGGACGAAAACCAATGCCAAAGAACGGACACATTGTATGGCCGGTAAAATATATATCAGGAACATTGCTGGCAAAAGGATTCAAGAATGGAAAAGAAATTATTAAAAGTGTGGTTGAAACAACCGGAGCCTCGTCATCTATTCAGCTTATTGCCGATCGGAATTCGATCAAGGCAAATGGCGAAGACGTTTCAGTGCTTACCGTTCGGGTCAATGATGCCAAAGGGTTGAATGTACCTACTGCTTCTGATGAAATTACTTTCACTCTGGAAGGTCCTGGAAAGATTATTGGTGTTGGAAATGGCGATCCGGCCAGTCACGAACCTGATAAGTTTGTAGAGACCGTATCTTCAGCAAAGATTTCAAGAATGAGTGTGTTGGTTTTGAAAAGTCTTGAATCATGGCCTGCCGTTTCAGCAACGGCCAGCGAATCAGACTGGAAACCAGCTTTCAGGAATAACCGTAACGAGGACTGGAAAGTATATAAAGATTCGCTTATTGCCTTGCGTGGATCGTTCGATCTTTCCGATCTGACCAGCCAAACGATTGTCAACTTATTTGCCAAAAGCATTGTTACTAATCAGTCGATTTATATCAACGGACATTTATTGGCTTCGAACATCGGCAGAAACGATGCCCAAACGTTTAAACTTGATCCTGCTACTATTCAAAAGGGTAAAAATGAATATATAGTAGTTGGTAAACGGTTCAGGAAAAAATCGGAATGGGACGAACCCAATACCAATCCTGGTATTATTCAGGTAATCGTTAAGGCTGAGCCCTGGAAACGCAAAGCCTTTAATGGTCTGGCTCAGGTTATCATTCAGTCAACCAAACAAGCAGGCCAAATTTCATTAACAGCAACTTCCGGTGGTTTGACTCCTGCGACCTTAATCATTACATCCAACGCTATGGTCTTAAGACCAACATCCGAAGATGTTAACAAGTAGGTGTAAAATAGGCTGTTTAACTCTGAATTTTTAAACGAATGATAAAACTATCTATTCTAATCGCATTTACCTTTCTGCTTTTACTCAGTTTTCTGCCATCAGCCAAATCACAGTCAGTTGAGTTTAAAAATAAAGATCTTGAAAAGAAAGTAGATGTATTAATAGGCGGTAAATTTTTTACAGCCTTCATCTATCCGGATAACATGGAAAAGCAATCCCTCTATCCGATTTTAAGTGCTTCCGGGAAAACCATTACACGTGGATTTCCTTTAAATCCCAGACCTTTTGAGCGTACCGACCATCCGCATCATGTGGGTTTATGGTTCAATTTTGGCAATGTCAATGGATTGGATTTCTGGAACAATTCATTTGCCATTCAATCTGCAGATAAACCCAATACGGTACTGTGAAATTCAAAAGGATTGTTTCCGAGAATCCAAAGAAAGGTGAATTGGTAACCAGCTCTGAGTGGGTTGATTTCAATAACAAAGTTCTTTTGAATGAAGAAACAATCTTTACCTTCTCCGGAACAGCAACTATGCGGTCTATTGTCAGATCCAGCAAACTGACCGCAGTTCAAGAGGTTACTTTTTCTGAAAACAAGGAAGGTTTAATCGGTTTACGCGTCGATCGCGCATTTGAAGAGCCATCAACCAAACCTGAAAAATTCCTGGATGCAAAGGGTATAGAAACTGAAGTCCCGGTGTTAAATAACGAGGGTGTAAATGGAATATACAGCAATGCCGAAGGCGTGAAGGGTGGCGATGTTTGGGGAAAAAGAAGTCCATGGGTAGCGTTGCGTGCCGTGAAAGAAGGTGAAGCAATTACACTGGTTATTCTCGACAATCCAGCCAATCCGAATTATCCAGCCTGGTCCCACGCACGTGGCTATGGATTGTTTGCAACCAATAATCTGGGTGGACGTAATTTCGATAAAAATGCAGATGAAGTAAAAGTTGTCCTGAAGCCGGGTGAAAGTATCGTATTTAAACACCAGATTCTTATTGGAGGCGATTTGACTGACACTGAGATAAATGCTGTAGCTAAGAACTTTAAATAGGGAATACTCCATATATCCTTTGATCGTTAATCTTAAACTAACCAATAATAAACAACATGGAAATTAATGAAACAAATTCAAGAAGATCTTTCCTAAAAACAGCCGCTACCGGTGCTGTATTGGCAGCAGTCACTCCTGTGGCGTCCCGGCTGGAGGCCGGGACCATAAAAAAGCCAGTTATCATCCCTACCGGTGCTAAAGGCGCAAACGATCGTATTCGGGTAGCTGTTTTAGGTATAAACGGCCGTGGGAAAACACACATTGAAGAAATAATGGGTCTTGCTGAAAAGGCCAAAGTTGAGGTTGCCGTATTGTGTGATCCGGATATGGATATTCTTCAGGTCCGGGCTAAAGAATTTGAAACAAAGTATGGTAAAAAGGTGATGATCGAACAGGACTTCAGAAAAACATACGAAGATAAAACCATTGATGCGGTTACCATTGCAACGCCCAACCACTGGCATGCGCTGCAAACCATATGGGCCTGTCAGGCGGGTAAAGATGTGTATGTTGAAAAACCGGCAACACACAACATTTATGAAGGAAAGAAGGTGACCGAAGCGGCCTATAAATACAACCGTATTGTTCAGCATGGCGTTCAGTTACGAAGCTCTGTGGCAATCAGGGAAGCGATGCAACATTTACAGGAAGGACTGATTGGCCGTGTATACATGTCCCGGGGATTGGTTTACCGGTGGCGCCCCGATATCGGTGACAAGGGCATCTCACAAACACCTCCCGGATTAAATTACGATTTGTGGTGTGGTCCGGCCCCGATGCGCCCGTTTACTAAAAACCTGGTTCATTACAACTGGCACTGGCACTGGAATTATGGCAATGGCGATGTCGGTAACCAGGGAATCCATGAAACGGATCTTTGCATGTGGGGTTTGGGCGTTAAAAGCCTGCCTGAACGGATAACCTCAATGGGCGGTAAATTTCTATGGGACGATTGTAAGGAAGTCCCTGAGATTCAGACCTCCATTTATCATTATCCGAAGGAAAAGAAGATGATCCAGTTTGAAGTACGCAATTGGTGTACCAACATGGAAGATGGTGCAGGAGTGGGCAATATTTTCTATGGAGATAAAGGATATATGGTATGATACCTATGAAACTTTTCTGGGCGAAAAACGCGAAAAGGGACCTTCTCGCTCCGAGAAAGGTGAACTGACCCTTCATTTCCAGAACTGGTTCGATGCCATCCGTGCCCGCGACATGAGTATACAGAATGGTCCTGTTCAGACAGGTCATTTGGCATCTTCACTGGCACATTTGGGCAATATTTCGTACCGTCTGGGGCGTCAGCTGGAATTCGATTCAGTGGCTGAACGCTTTATCGGTGAAGGAGAAAGCGAAGCAAACAGTTTGCTTACCCGCGATTACCGTGCACCCTATTGATTGCCTGAAATTGTGTAGATTAATTTAAACCTCCTATATACGAGTAGGATGAAAATACCTATTATACAGTAATTCAATAAAATGGCAGCATTTAACTTGAAGTAAGTGTAAGGAATTTTGAATTTAAACTCAAAAATCCATGCACCTGCCTCATGTTGTGTCAAAAAAGGATTGACTCTTCATCATTCAAAGTTTACGTGGGTCCTGATCGGAGCCAGCAGATTTTCAAATCTCCAAACCTTTACTTTCCAAATAATACCTTTGATAAAGGTATTCAAAAAACAGCTAAAGACGGGTAGCAAGTGGAAATGATTCAGGCAGTTCATAGGTGCCAACAAAATCTTGTCTGGTCCACCCGGAAGCCTTCTTATCCGGGTAGTAAAATGAATCAGGGTATGCTTTGCAGGAAACCTTCTTGCCATAAATGTCATGTACTTCTGCCATGGTATTTCGCTTTAAAAGAGATGATTTCCTTTTAGGTGATTCGAAGGTTATTCGAAGCCTATTCGAAAATTATTCGATGATGGTTCTATTCTCTACGAATAATTAATGAATAAGCTTCCAATAACCAATGAATTATTTTCAAATAATATTAAACCACGATAAGAGGATTGTAATTGGGCCAACCAGTCAGCATATTAACGTTGACCCGAAAATAGCTATCGGATCAATACGCCGACATCAAGAAATGCTGATCCCTCAATTTTGGGAGATAGGAAAAAAAAGCTGTCCTCAAAGTCAAAAAAAACGATTTAATCGCCAGGACGTTAGAAAGCTAATTCGAAGCATTCAACTTATAATACTTTGTGCCTTCTGGTTTTCAGATTGAAATTTAAAGTTTTTATTCCGCTTCAATTTTAACCGGTATTTGGGTCTATCCAGTTTTTCAGCAGACCTAAGTTAGGATTTTTAAGCCTGGGGGTAGAAAATAATGGAACCCACCTGGACAACGAACTTAGGCCTTTTAGTGTTGCAATTGATGAGTAAGATCAAGCATTTGAGGAAGATAGAATAGTTATTGAATTTATCCTTACCTCAAAAATCATTAATCAGGATTATTTCCTGCTTTTATTTGTCTGGCTTAGCTGGAAAGAAAAAGAGTCATTCTGATCGAATGACTCTTAGAAGTATCAGCATTTTCCAGCTGTTATCTATTTTATTTTAGTTTTTTGAATTACTGGTTTTGGCGCTAATGTCCTATGATAAGCTGCTCTTTCGGTTGAAAAAGCTGCGCCATTTCAGGAGACGCCGGGTCTGATCTGATTCGTCTAGCAACCTCCTGAAGCTCCGCCTGATTTTTTTCGCTGAGTAACAACAACCGTTTTCTTCTCTGGTGTTGTTGTCGCAGCTGATCCATCTTTGGGTTTTGCCATTTCAGCAAAATTGTACTTCGGAATTTCTTTCTGAAAAGCCGGATCGGTTTTGGTGGCTAAAAGGTTGTCTTTGTGCTGCAGGTAATACTGGTATCCGCCCAGCAATACTTTAATATTTCTGAATCCCACCTGTCGGAAGAGCATCCAGGGGCCATTGGCTTGAAGCTGGTCTTCGCCGTATAGAACTACTGTTATACCTTGGTCTTTTAGTTCTTCCAGTCGTTCGCCGCTTTCTTTCTTCGTTAAATCCTGTGCCGACAAATTTTCAGCTCCCGGAATATGCCCTTGTCCGAAAACAAAATTATCGCGAAGATCGAAAAGAACCACCTTCTTCGTCTCTTCGGTAAGAAAACTGTTTAATTGCCAGGGATAAAAGCAGGCATCCGCATTTTTCACCTCTTCCAGGCTTTGTTTCATGTCAAGCTTGTAAGTAAGCAGCGGCTTGCTCATAGTGATAAAGCCAACGATCAGGATTAGAATGAAAGCGGAAAGGGCAATAAGCGTTTTCCAGGGATTTGATTCGTGTATTTCCATTGGTTTAAATTTTTCTGATTTACATTCAATCGGTTAACAACCACCTGAAGCACCGCCTGATTTCTTTTTGCGTTGCACTTCAACCTTTATTTTTGAAGATTCCATGGCTTCGGCTTTCGACCCGGTGAAATAAAGCTGAGCTCCTTGCCTGAAGGCATATGTTTCGAAGGCAGTGTATGGCTCTGTAGGATCAGGCTGTTTCGGATCAATAATGGTTTCCATCCATTGGTTTAGCCCGCCTTTCATAACGTAGGTGCTTTTAACTCCGAGGCGTTTGGTGATTACCCAGGCCTGATCGGCTGCAATATCATTGTCAGAAACAAAGACCACTTTTGTACCGGCTATTCCAAGGTAACTTGATGTGTTGTTTAATAGACTGTCGAGCGGAACATTGACCGACCGGGGGAGCGAAAACCTGTTAAATTCCATTGCGCTTCGCACATCGATTATTTCCAGAGACGGGTCATTTTTGATGATCATTTTGGCAACCTGATCGGTGCTAACATACCGGGTTGGCTGGATCAGTTCAAACAAAAGTTGCTGAGGTTCAATTTGTTTGGGTTCATTAGCTTTTTTAATTACTAATGTACCAACGGCCAATATGAACATCAGGATGGTGAGATAGATATAATTTCTGTTCATCGGATTAGAATGTATGTTCGGTCATATTTTTTCTGATTTTCTTTTCAATGATGGAAGTACCCCAAAATGCGGCCAATGCAACAACCGTGAAGGCCATGGCAAACCATGCAGCTGAAATTCCGGTGACATCGGTAAGTGTTACATTACCCATGTTTCCGCTCACAAAGAAATTCTCGAAAAGCGGAAAACTCAGTGAAAAAACAAAGATGCCCAGGAAAAGTCCAATCGCGAAAACCAGTCCATCGAGTTTACCAATGGCAATGGCCGTGAAACTGGTTCCGGGACAGAAGCCACCCATGATAAATCCTACTCCCATAATCACACCTCCCAAAATCATTGGCGAGAGGAAAGTCGGTAGAATAAATATTTTTGAAAGGTCGAGCCAGCCGAAATAATCAAAATAAAGCATGCCAACCATAGCAACAATAACTGCCGTAAAGAAAACACGGATAACGACAAAATTATATCCGTAAAACACCCCGGTTATATTTCTTGATGAAGAAAATCCGGAGGCTTCAAGAACAAAACCAAAGATTATTCCTAAAAGGAGAGCGATGACAAAGTCCCACTCACCAGTAATAATACCATTCGGAAATAAAGGTCCCATTTTAATATTTTTTATTGATTACAATTTTTAAATCCATAGTTTTCTGAAGAAATAAGCGACAGCATATCCTGTTCCGAAAATTGCAAACAAGACGATTACACCACCAAATGCAAAGGTTGCGGTACCGCAAAGTGCAGCACCACTGGTACACCCGCGTCCAAACTGGCTTCCAAATCCAAAAAACATTCCACCGCCAAGGGCAAACCAAAGTCTGGTTTTGCTGGAAATTTTAGGACTATGTTCAATGCGAAATTTCTTAACGCGACCAAAAATGATTCCTGAAAGCAAACCGCCAACAAAAATTCCTATTGACTCGAATACCAGCCAGGTGTACATCGGTGAATGTTCGCTGTTCGCGACGCTATTCATGTAAGAATTCGATTTGACTGTTGCCGGCATGATTACCTTTGCGGTTGCTACCACTGTACTTTTAATGGCGCCACTCGCGCCGAGTCCACGTCCGGTGACAAAAACGGTAATTAATACCAGCAGACCCAATAAAACACCACCCAAATATGGATTGATATATTTGGGTTCGTTGTCAGTTGATTGATTTATATTCATTTTTCAGAATTTTAGGATGTTAATAGATATACCGGGTTATCTGTCCGGCTTCAACTATGATGAAACGAAACATCAAACCTCCAAAAAGAATCAGTACAGGTGGCAGCCATTTGGGAACATGATAACCCCATAATTCAAGTGTTTCGAGTACGGCAGGAAAGATAAGGCCAAGCAATACCACATAAACCCAAAAACTTACAGTGAAAGTACCGCCTAAGAATAAGTTGGCAGCTTCGATACTTGCCTGCGATCCGGCTAAAAACCCCATGAACAGATGGATAATCAGGAAGAGTTCTACCACAATAAAAGCCAGGTCGATCCGGCCTAATATTTTTCGTTCTTTGGCATCTTTACTTATCCAGATGGTCGTTGCCAGCCCTGTCGAAAATCCGGACACCAGGAATAACGGTCCGAGAATTGACGTATTCCATAGCGGACGGGCGTTAAATGCCGACAATAAAATACCGGTGTAAACGCCTAGGATAATGGAATAGATCATCATGATCCAAGCCAATGAAATCCTGTTTTTTATGATAAAGGCTTCAAAACGGTTTAACAGATCAAATTTCCAGTCCCATCGGGGAAACATTTCTTTCATATAACTAGCCACCCAGAGAATAGAAATAGGAGTCATAATCATTAATGTCCAGGCTCCCCATCCCATTGGAGATTCCAATCGGATAGTTGTATATAACTGCCAGAAATAGAGTTTATGTTTTAAATCCCAGAACAGAGCGCCAAGACCCAGGACAAGCGCAATAGGCGCGATAATTGGCGCCCATTTTACAGTGGCTTGCATTTTGCTTTCTTTGCCTCTTACTACAAAGAATCCGGCAAAAAACAGGATTCCTGCAGCAAGTCCACCCAGAAAAAGGTAGAGGGGAATCTGCCAGTGCCAGATAGTTAGATATGGATCGATGTTGGGAATATTTCGCCCGCTAATCATTAATTCTTCTTTCATCTTACAATAATATTAAACGTTAGGTAAGAAAATACAATTGAGGTTTGGTGCCAGCTTCAGGAGCAAGTACTTTCCATTTGCGGTCTTTCAGGGCCAACGAAACATCACTGTTCGGATCGTTCAAATCGCCAAAATGAAGACAGCGAGTCGGACAAACCCCGACACACGACGGGTTTTGTCCTTTTTCAACCCGATGGATGCAGAAGGTACATTTATCGACATATCCTTCTGGATGCGGATAACGGGCATCATACGGACATGACTCGATACAGGCGCCACAACCGATACATTTGTTGTGGGTAACCAGAACTACTCCTCCTTCAACTTTATGACTGGCACCTGTCGGGCAGCAACGCACACAGGGAGCATTGTCACAATGGTTGCATCGTTCCGATCTGAATTCCAGATCGAGGCTCGGATAGGTTCCGGTTACATTCTCAACGACCCAGTCGCGACAATAGCCGTGTGGAACGTTATTTTCAGTTTGACAGGCCACTACACAGTCGCCACAACCGACACATTTTTTGGTGTCGATAGCCATTGCGTATCTCATGCTTTATCCTCCTTTTTATCGCTTGCTGGGTTCTCTTTCAAAAATGTTATAAAGTTTCCTCTCATTCCGGTTCCGCCCATGACCGGGTCAACAGCAATATTGGTGATCATTTCTTCATCGCTGGCGCCCATACCGAATGCACGTGTTAGTTTTTTATCGGAATGTCCGAACCCGTGAACCATATAAACTGAATCCCATCGTATTCGCTCAGTAACTCTAACTGCTACTGGAAATGTTGTGACGGCGCCGTCCTGATTTTTCAACCACACTTTTTGCCCTTTCTTTAATCCCCATAAATCAGCCACTTTCGGGTTCACCCAAACACTGTTTTCTTTCATCAGATCCCATAAATTCGGATTGTTGGAAGTGCGGCTGAAGGTGTGCATGGGGGCACGGCCATAAATTAACCGGTAAAAATTCTGAGGTGGTTCGGGATGTGGTGTATAAACCGGGAAAGGATCAAAACCTGCATTGGCAAAATCTACTGAGTATAACTCAATTTTTCCGGTACTTGTATTGAATTGAAAATCTTCACCATCGGCAAGATAAAGCGGACCGTCTTTCCTGGGGAACAATTTTACACCGATTTTTTTCATCTCTTCCAACGAAGATCCCAGCTTTTTTAACTGCCAGTCGATCACTTCAGAATAATCGTTATAATTGAAATAATCGTGAAGTCCCAGGCGCTCGCCAATTTGTTTGACAATCCACCAGCCCGGTTTCGTATCATATTTTGGTTGGGCAGCCGGCATACGCATGGCCACGTTAGGAACACGTGCCGGAGCTGCGCGCAGGAAGTCATACCGTTCAAGGTAAGTAGCTTCAGGCAAAATCACATCAGCGTATCCTGTTATTTCCATTGGCATAGTATCCATAACGGCAATAAATTCAACCGACTCGGCAGCTTCTTTAAACAATTTTTTATCGGGCATCGAAAGCGGCAGGTTTGTTCCGCCTACCAGCCAGGCTTTTACCTGGTGTTTGTAATTCAGCCTTGGAATAGATGCTTTCAGTAATTCGGTGGTTATTCCCATGGAAGCAAGCGGAAATTTACCTTCGTTAATATCTTTCCAATTCCATTTCGGTGTAGGATATTTCGGCTGCGGAAATTCAGGAATTTTAATCGCTTCAGGCAAATATAAACTTCCTCGTTTTCCCCATGCTCCCAATAAGGCAGTCAAAATTGCCATCGCTCTTTCCCGTTGGGAATCATCACCATACCATACCGTATGACGTCCGGGATGAATAACCACAGCAGGAGCTGCTCCCGCCATTGCCCGGGCAGTTTTGCGAATGACCTCCGGCTCAATATCAGTAATGCCGTATGCCCATTCAGGGGTCATACTTTTTACATGGTTCTTGAGGAGATCAAACCCAAAGGTGTATTTTTCCACAAAAGGTTTATTATATAACTCATCGTAAATTAACACGTGAATCCATGCCATGAGCAGTGCAATATCGGTTGATGGCTTGATGGGCAGCCAAAATGATGAATGGCCTGCAGCCGTTGAAAACCGGGGATCAACCGTTATGATTATCGCTTTCTTATCGATGGCTTCCGACATTTCCTGAACCTGCGAATTGTGCATGTTTTCGCCGATATGCGATCCGATCAGTACAAGACATTCGGTATCACGGATGTCGGTGTTCTCTGGCGAAACGATGTCAGTTCCGAAGGTGGTAAAATAAGCTGCAGAACGAGGGCCGCGGCAATTGGCAAATGCAGGTTCGGCATTAGATTCGGAGCCATAGGAACGCAACAGGTGTTCAAGCGAAGCTCCCGGGTTCCCGTGATTAAACAGCCCAAATGCCTCAGAACCATATTTCTCCTTTACCTCTTTCATCTTATTGGCCACTTTATCAAGGGCTTCTTCCCAGGAGGCTTCTCTGAAATACTGTGTACCGTCTTTTTTCTTTTCCCTGATTAAAGGTGTCTTTAATCGGTCTTCATCGTAATACATTCCTATTCCGCCAGTACCACGCGGACATAACCGACCATTACAGTGCGGATCGTTTTTGTTGCCAACAATTTTCAAGATATCACCTTTTTCATCGACATAGGCCCATCCGGCACATTTCCAGAAACAAACTTCACAATAAGTTGGAACCGGCTTTAGTGAAGCTAAGGAATTTGATCCGATGGAAATGTTTTTTGGTGAATTAGCGCCGACGACCCATTTTGCCATACTTCCGGCAAGGACTGTTGCTCCAAGTCCAAGTGAACTGATTCTTATAAAATTCCTCCTCGTATGCATTCTGCTGATATTTAGAGTTGTATAATATATTTTGATCTGATTAAACTGAATCTTTATTTATATTTAAGCAAAAGTAAGTGAATCGGGGAGTTAAGCAAATGACTTTTGTTGTAAATATGTAGATAGTTACAGGTGTTGTGATAAGTGTCAGTTATTCAGTAGTATAGTGAATGTATGAAATCATCACTTTACTTTATGATGTGGGTCATATTAAAAGCTGATCTAATGCAGTTTTTGAATAAAACAGCATATGCTGGCTCAGTTATAAATGTTGTAGATTTGACTCACTGATCGGCATAGGGAATGGAAAAACAAAAAACGATTACAAGGAACTCATTTATTCATATAGTAACAGGCTTGATCTTAGGTTTAGTTGCATGGATTTGGATTAAGATTACCAACTTTCAGACAGAACAGGAAAACAGTTTGGAATTCAGGCACGGACAGGATATTCCAATGGGTATAAGCTTCTTTGAAAAATACTATCTCTATCGCACTAAAAATTCTGTGAGGGCTTTTTTAACCAAATGTACACATGCCGGTTGCCGTATTAATACAAGCACAGGATCCCTTCTTCAATGCAATTGTCACGGATCGCAATTTGATGCCGAAACAGGAAAACCATTAAAAGGTCCGGCTATAAAACCCCTGCAGGAAATAGAATGTAAGTTTGATAATGCAACCAGCCTGTGGGTAGTCAGATTAAAACCCATAGCTTAGTGAGGATTATAAAAAAAATCATCATATCTGTCGATTAACTTTATACACTGAATGGATCCGCATAAACTAAAGAAGTTTTCTCAATTTGATACAGCAGGATGGATTGCAACCTCTTCATTGCTTCTTTGTGCAATCAGTGGAGTGTTTCTGGTCATTCCTTATGACTTTACCCATGCTCATGCTTCCGTATCCGAAATGCTGCTGTATAATCCTGCCGGAACATTGGTCAGGAATTTTCATTACTGGAGTGCACAGCTGTTTTTTATTTTCAGCATCCTGCACGTGTATGATCATTTAAAGAAGTCAACAGAAACCAACATCAGGACTGGACGTACCTGGCTGATCTTATGCCTTGCATTGGTTTTCCTGGCTTATGAAATGATCTCCGGGTTTATCCTCAAGGGTGATGCCGCCGGCATTCAGGCACACCGAATATTAGCTTCCCTGATTGAATCGGTTCCTGTTATAGGGAAGCTGCTCAGTTCTTTATTTATCGGAACAGGAGACAATAATCAGGTGTTATACATTCAGCATGTGGCCACCGGAACAATCCTGCTGTTCATTGCCGTATTCGATCATGTAAGAACCATCTGGCCCAGGAGAAAAACCTGGATTATCCTGTTTCTGATTATTCTGGTCATCAGTCTCCTGCTTAGGGCTCCTCTTGGTTCAGCCGACAACAGTCAGGTGAAAGGTCCCTGGTTTTTTGTCGGAATTCAGGAAATGCTTCATCTCACCAGTCATCCTGTTATTATCATCATCCTTGTTATTGTCTTTCTTGCTATATTGTACTTTCTCCCCCTGTTCGGTAAGAACATGTGTATTCTCATAAAGCGTATCTTGTTGGCTGTATGCATTATTTACCTGATCATGACCTTGGTTGCATTGCTTTTCAGGGGTGAAAACTGGCAATGGAAATCGTTAAATGAAGGCCCCCTGTCGGGCGAACAACTCCTGATTTTTGATCCTGTAAACCTGTTCCATCCCATGGAAACAATAAGAGTGGCTCAAAACCAGCGAATGGAAAGTTGTCTGACCTGTCATACATCGATGAAAGGTCTATCCGATTCACATAACCCTGCAATCATAGGCTGTGTATCCTGTCACAGGGGTGATCCATATGCTACAGGAAAGTCGCTGGCACACCGGAATATGATCCTGATTCCGGGAAACATTTCGAATATGAGGCAAACATGTGGCACTCAAGGCTGTCACCCTGATATTGCCAACCGGATACAACAATCCTTGATGACCTCACAAAGCGGAATCATCGCTGTCGATAAATATGTCTTTGGTGAAACCGCTTCGTTAAACGACACCTTTCAGATTAAAAATATTGGTCATACGGCTGCTGACACTCACCTTCGGAACCTATGCGCCGGATGTCACCTCGGCATGGCGAAAATCAAAACCGGAAATGCTGACTGGCTGGAAAGGGGAGGAGGTTGCAATGCCTGCCATTTGCATTACAGCGATGAGGCGACCGGGAGCATGAAACGGATGCAATCCAATACTATGCAAAAGGCTGGTGAAATTCATCCAACCATTGACATACAGGTTTCGAACGACCGCTGCCTGAGCTGTCATAGCCGTTCAGGTCGAATATCGCTCAGTTACGAAGGATGGAACGAAACCAATGAGGGAACCAAGGCGAATAGTATAGTCAAATCAAAGGTTTTACCTGATAAGCGACTACTTGAATTTGTCCAGGCAGATGTTCATCATCAGGCAGGTATGTCCTGCATCGATTGTCATACTTCGTATGACCTGATGGGAGATGGGAAACATCCCATACATAAGGAAGATGCGGTAAGTGTTCAGTGCGTTGATTGTCATACCTCAGGAAAGGTAAACACCATTGCCATATCCCTGCTTCCAGATAAAGAATCACAAATGGTTGGCTGGTTGCGTAAGTCTGATCCAAAAAACAAGGTAGTCCTTTCATCCAAAAACAATGAGCCCCTGATGAATACCACGATTGATTCACTAAACCGTATTTTCCTGACCGATAAGCTGAATGGAAAGATTCATGAATCGAAACCACAGGCGTTGGTCTGCACAAAAGGTAAAGGACATAGCCGCCTGAGTTGTGAAGCCTGTCATACTGCATGGGTGCCGCAGTGCATCGGATGTCATAATTCCTACGAAAACGGTACTCCGGGATTTGACTTGTTGACCAATAAAACAACCAAAAGCACCTGGGTCGAATTTGCAGGACAGAACCTGGCTGAACCTCCTGTCCTGGGAGTCGATACTATAAATGAAGGGAAAGTGGTAACTGCTATGCCCGGCATGGTGCTGTCTATCGATCAGGAATCATTCGCCAGAGGAAAAGGTAAAAGTTTCCACCGTTTGTATGCACCCGCCTCGGGTCACACCACGCAACGTAAAGGGCGTAGTTGTATATCGTGTCACAACAATCCCCTGGCTATTGGATATGGCCGTGGAGTATTGACTTATCAAGTATCAGGGAAAACTGGTCAATGGAGTTTTAAGTCCCGATTTACCCTCAATGCAAACGACAGTCTGCCTGAAGATGCCTGGACCGGATTCATGAAAGAAGCAAAACATCCAAATTCAACCCGTACAACTCTACGCCCATTTACTGTAGCCGAACAAAAAAGGATTCTTCAGGTGGGTAGTTGCTTAACCTGCCATGACGAGAAATCAAAAGTAATGGATCAGTGCCTGTTAGATTTTCCTCAGGCACTGGCAAGGCGGAGTAAAAAGTGTATTAGAGATCAAAGTGAACAATGAAAAACTGATTTTTCATTGTCCGATGGAGTATAAGAACTCTGGGGCAAAATCTGCTCCATTTTCCCATTCAATTGTAAAAGGATTCAAGGTGAATCTCCTGAAATAAGACAAATCTCTTAGAGGTTGAAAGACAGGTTTATCTAAATGTCCTTCGAGATTCACCGTTTTTACTTTTCCATCGTTAAATACAAGCCTGATCTTGAAATCGTTCAGGTGTTCTGCTGATGTTACCCAAATTAAGTCCATATAGCTTATTCTAATGGTTCAAATTTTTTGCACTATTTTTCTTCAAAAAGCTTCTCTATTGTTTTCATTGCCAAAAACATTTTATGACTATCCGGAAGCAAGATAAACCCATATTTTGTATAAAAACTTTCTGCTTCTTCATCCAGAGGGTCAACCACCACAGCAAATGATCCGATCGATTTGGAGATTTTATAACTTCTGCTTAAAGCATCAATCAACAGCATTTTGCCAATACCACGACCTTTGAATCTCTCATCAATAGCCAATCGTCCAAGAAGTGTTGTAGGAATCGCATGATATGAATCAGGTAACTGATTTTTATAACCTTCAGGTACTAATTCCAATGGGATGCTATTGTTTGAAAGTGTATAATATCCTTGAATTAATCTAGTCTCAGGATCAATTGACACAAAACAAGCAGACAGTTTTCTTTTGATATCCTGACCAGCTTGTGTTTTTAAATAATTGTCAAGCAAAAGTTTTCCACACGAAAAATCATTCTTTTGCTTTCGGTGACTTGAGGAGAGAATATCAGTGGTTACCATTATTTGGAATTCATTTTCTTATATTGCCTTGCTGCTGACATTAAAGTATCCTTTGGTTCTGCTGGATTTACCATAGCATTAAAGAAAATCTCATTATCCCTTTGGGAGGCCAGAATCGCTTCAGATTTTTGAATGATTATTTGTGCTTTTTCATAAACCGTTGAAACAACAAAATCCGAAAGGTTCCTGTAACCACCCAATACAGCTGCTTTTTCAATGATTAATTTCTTATCCTTTGATAGTCTTGTATCAAAGCGGGCTTTTCCTTCATGTTCAATAATTTCATCCATAGTTCTAATTTTACACAAACGTACGGAATAATTCCGTACACTATATATGTTTGTACGTAAAATTCCCGTACAAGATACACAATAGTATAAAAAAATAACTCCAACCTGCAAAAGCAAGCTGGAGTTATTACTCAAATGATATTTTTACACTTCCGTATGTGCAAGGGCATCACTAGTATATCATAAATTACATCTCAAATACCGAATCGTCAATACCCTTGTTTACTTCCACACCCGATACAATAATATCAAATGACTGAGGGCCAGCCGACTGTTTTAGTTTAAACGGAAATAATACACCTTCAACCGCACGGTAATCCGAATAAAGTGTAATAACACTCATCTGACCCTGTTGGGCTATGGTTTTCACTCTAAGCCCGCTCTTTTTGTCGTAAAAATCAACCGTGTTTTTTCCTGAAGGTGAAGTCATCTGAACTTTCCATGCAGGTTGTCCGTCAACATCTTCAGCCCCTTTCAGCTCCGGAGTGATCTTCATTTGATCAAGGTGCAATTCAATATTCATTGTCGATTGGTTTAACATCTCCTCCAGGTTGGCGCCTGTAAGTTCCTGGCTCCCCTGCGGACTTTTTACCATTGCTTTTACTCCGTTACATACCTGTTTCGACATGACATTTCCACCCATCAGGGTTTCGACGCTCATCTTGTTTGGCGACTTCTGTTTGCTGATGATTTCAATATTCATCCCCTGCATGGTCATCCCCATTTTAGTGGTAACATCGTTAACCTTTTCAAGTTTTTCCTTACCTCCGATAGCCTTTACATAGTTCGAAACAACATCCTTTCCTGTCATGTTTGCAGGTGTTTCCATTGCGGCAACCGGATTGCCATAGAAATCACGTTGTTCAACCTTGCCATCCTTCGAAAACCTGATCATAGTCTTTTGTAGCTTGTCGGCATTTCCAACAGCTATGATGTTTGCATTCTCAGGCTTTAAATATTTTTCAGCCATCTTTTGTACATCGTCAGCCGACACATTACTTAGTTTCTCCAGGTAGGTGGCGTAATAATCTTTAGGCAGCTTATATTTTTCAATATTCAATGCGAATCCTGCAATGGTTGAAGGATTTTCAAGAGACCGGGCAAACGATCCGCTCATCCTGCTTTTTACCTGTTCGAGCAGTTTATTGTCAACCGGTTCAGTGATCATCCGTTTGATTTCAACAAGCAATTGCGTCATGGCGCTGTCGGTCGATTCGCCTTTTATCTCACCAGATGCGTTAAATGAACCCACCAGTTTGTCGGAGTTCAATGAAGAATATGCTCCATAAGTATAGGCTCTCTTCTCCCTTAAATTGGCATTGATCCGTGAAGAAAGACTTCCTCCCCCAAGTATCGAATTCATGACACTGGCCTTAATGGCATCGGGATTGCCGGGCTTATATTCCAGCGGATAACTAACCATGATTACCGATTGAACTGCACCGTCCCTATTGCCAATCACAACTCTTGGCGATTTATTCAGTTCAGGAAAACTATAAGAATGAGCAGGTACTACACCTTTTTCCCATTTCCCAAAATACTTTTCTGCCTGCGACTTAGCTTCCTGTACCGTAATATCGCCGACAATAATCAGATAAGCCGTATTTGGCCTGAAATAGGTCTTGTAATAGTCCTTGCATTTATCCAGTGTGATACTTTCAATTGTTTTTTCAGAACTGACTTCCCCATACGGATGTTTATTCCCGAACATTACTGCCGAATTAATGTTTTCAGCAATTGCCTTTGCATCATTCTTCGAGGTCTGTATTGCGGAAATATTCTGTTTCTTCAATTTCTCCAACTCTTCAGGAGGGAAAGAAGGATTATACAACACATCGCTCATTACATCAAGCAATACACCGCTGAATTTGGTTAATACCGATCCTGAAATACCGGTCGGATGCGCATTTAACGATGCCCCGATAAAGTCAATGGATTCGTCGATTTGTGCTTTTGTCCGCGTTTTTGTACCAGCCTTAAGAAGGTCGCCGGTTAACGATACATACCCCGCCTGGCTTTCTTCCAGAACAGGATCAATATCCAGGCTGAGCTGGTAAGTGATTTTTGGAATCTTGTGATTCTCCACAACAATTACTTTCAATCCATTGCCAAGCGTAAAAAGCTTGTAATCGCCCAATTGTATTTTGGGTGCAGGCCCCGGATTGGGACGTATGCTCCTGTCGAGCTGGGCGCTTGCCGTGAGGGCTAAAAATATTATAAGTATGGAATAGACTATCTTTTTCATGATTTTTACTTTTATATATGAGGATTATTTCTTTGATGATTTAGGCAGGTAATATAAAACCACCCGATTGTCTTTCCTGAAATAGTCATTGGCCACACGCTTAAGGTCTTCGGGTGTTACGGCCATGTATTTACTCAGGTCGGTATTGATCCTGTTGGCATCCTTGTAATAGGTATAATCCTCAGCCAGGATGTTGGCCCTGCTGGCTATGGTCGAATTTTCAGTGACTATCTGATTCTCGACCTGGTTCTTTAATTTCTGAAATTCCTTTTCAGGTATGATTTCATTCTGTGTTTTTTCAATCTCTTTTTGCATGGCAGCCTCCAGTTTGGCACAATCAAGCCCCATGTTAGGAAGGGCAAGTATGATGGCTAGTCCCGGATCTTCGAAAGGCAGGGGTATTGCGGCAACCTCTACGGCAAGCTGCTGCTCATCGACTAAAGATTTATAAAGCCTTGAACTCTGACCTGTTGCAAGCAACTGGCTCAGCATTTCAACAGCATAATAATCCTTGCTTCCCCTTGCCGGAATGTGATAAGCCTCGAACACCGCCGGCAGCTGGATATTGTCGTATACGGTATCTCTCACTTCCTTGTGTTTGATTTCTTCGATTACAGTTGGCCGAAATATTTCCCCTTTTTTTACAGGAATATCGGCAAAATACTTTTCGGTCAGTTTTTTTGCCTCTGCAAAGCTGATATCCCCTGCCAGAACAAGGACTGCATTATTAGGAACATAAAACGACTCATAGAATTTCTTGAATTCCGCATCTTTCGCTGCCCTGATATGATCGGCATTTCCTATGGTTGACCACTGGTAAGGATGTTTGGTATACGCGTGCTTCAATACTTCAGGAAGAAATGAACCATAGGGCTTGTTGTCGTAGTTCTGCTTTTTCTCCTCAATGACAACACCTTTTTGTGTGGCAATACCGATTGAATCAACGCGGGCATGCATCATACGCTCCGACTCTAGCCAAAGGCCAAGCTCCAGCTGATTCGAAGGAAGTATCTCGTAATAATACGTCCTGTCGTTGGTTGTGTTGGCGTTAAGTGTGCCACCAGCGCCTTCGACAAGCTTATCATACTGGAAACGTTCGATGTATTTGGTTCCTTCAAACATCAGGTGTTCAAAGAAATGCGCGAACCCAGTCCGGTCTGCCTGTTCATTCTTTGAACCTACATGGTACATGACCGAAACTGCAACAATTGGCACAGAATGGTCTTCCTGCACAATTACGTGCAATCCGTTGGGGAGGTCAAACTCCTTAAACCCGATTTCAGTTGCCTGGGAGCTTATCCCCAAAGCAGCCACAAAAAATGGAATTACAAGAATCAAGATTTTTTTCATGGTTAACTTCAGTATTAAATATTTAGTAATATGTCTGTTGAACTGATCTGTTGTTGCTGAACGGAAAATGAATCAGAAAAGATTGTGTTTTGTTCACTCAGCAATATAGGTTGTAATTTGCTTATTATTTGAATTTTAATGGCAATATGCAGCCCGAAAGATATGACTTCTGACTTATTTTACATTACTAATAAGTGCATCCACCTTTAAAATAATTACAGTCTCAGGAGTATAAATTTTCATCCATGCTACATTATAATTCTGTCTAAGGTCCACAGTTAAACTCCCCGTGTCAAAGTCTTATTCGAATCACTATCGGGCTTCACCTTGTGTATACCTTGTGTATACCTTGTGTGTACATTGTGTGTATCTTGTGTGTTCAGGAACACTTAAAGTACACACAATGTACACACAATGTACA
This sequence comes from Prolixibacteraceae bacterium UBA6029, assembly GCA_002429385.1. Lineage (GTDB taxonomy): Bacteria > Bacteroidota > Bacteroidia > Bacteroidales > Prolixibacteraceae > Aquipluma. Next base: position 62,161 of record DIZL01000024.1, read on the forward strand.
CACAAGGTATACACAAGGTGAAGCCCGGGTATATCCCGTTTAAGACTTGTTTCAGGCTTAATATATTCTGAAATACTTTCAGAAAGGATTTTTGTGTTTTTTTAGGATTGGATTTCCTATCAATGATTTTTGCAGTCCATGAGTATTTCAGGGATCAGTAAATGTTTGGAAACCTGATGTTCAGGTGGAAATGACAGTAGTTGCTGGTTCTGTTTTTATTTCGGGCTCTTTGGGCGGGTACTCGTTTTCCCAACGTGCGATGACCACGGTGGCCAGGCAATTGCCGATCACGTTAACAGAGGTTCGCGCCATATCCATCAGTTCATCGATTCCAAGGATGATATAGATGGGCCAGATGGGCAAGCCAAAACTGGAAGCAGTTGCCAAAAGGATGACCAGCGAGGCGCGGGGAACGGCGGCAACTCCCTTACTGGTAAGCATCAAGGTGAATACCATGAGAATTTGTTTGTCGATCGAAAGTTGTATGCCGCTGATTTGAGCCACGAATATAGTTGCCAGCGTAAGGTACAGGGTCGTTCCGTCGAGGTTAAAGCTATAACCGGTAGGCATTACGAAGGCTACTATTTTACGGGGGACTCCAAATTCTTCCATGCGTTCCATCGCAACGGGCAAGGCCGATTCGGAACTGGTGGTTGCAAATGCTATGGCTACAGGTTCAGATATGGCGGAGATAAACTTCCGTACGGGAATTTTAAAGAGCAGGGCTATGGGAAGCAACACTCCGGCGAGGAAGATGATCAGCGCCACATAAAGGGTTGCCAGGAGCTTAAACAGGTTTACAAAGATTTCCAGCCCCATCTGGCCGATGCTGTATGCGATTGCTGCAAATACGGCAAAGGGCGCAAAATACATGACGATGGAGGTGAACTTGAACATTGTTTCGGATAAGGCTTCAGTAAAAACAAGCATGGGACGTTTAAACTTGTCTTTGAGCAGGGCAACAGCGATACCAAAAATGATGCTGAAAATGACGATTTGCAGCACCTGTCCTTCGAAAATGGCCTTGGCTAAATTTTCAGGAAACACATGAAGTAGTACATCGGAACCTTTTAGTACCGCTACCTGCTGAAGGTCGGGATGGGACATGGTTTGAGGAACGGTAACGCCTACCCCTGCCTTACTGATGTTGATCGTAATTAAGCCAATGACCAGGGCAAAGGTTGAAACGATTTCGAAATAGAGGAGTGATTTCCAACCCATACGGCCCACCTGTTTCAGATCGGAGTGGCCGGCAATGCCAACTACAATGGTGGCGAACAGGAGAGGGGCAATGATGGTCTTGATGAGCCGGAGAAAGATCTGGCTGATGACGTTCAGGCTGACCGAAACTACCGGGAAATCGAAGCCGAATTCGGTCCCGACAATCATGCTGATCAGAATCCAGGTAGTGAGTGATCGTTTTTGGGCCGCATATCCAAGTAAGGTAAAGATCAGGATCCATCTGGAAATTAGAAGGATAGACGCATTAATTTCAACAAACGTATAATAGTTGAGTATATTCAGCAGTGAGACCGAAAAAAGAACGGCAAGCATCGAAAGCATATATTTCGCCGGGACTTTCTTTCGTTCAACTGCCTTGACCGGATTCCCGGTTTGAATTGCATATTCCGTCAATGTTTCAGGTTTAATTAAGATTTACCTTAAATCCGCATTTAAA
>DIZL01000054.1:0-671 GCA_002429385.1 Prolixibacteraceae bacterium UBA6029
GTACTATTGAAAACCCTGCCGAAAAGGATACGGTGAATGTGACCATTCTGATTATTTCGGATGTGCTCTCTCAGATTCCACCGGTAGCCAACGACGACGAGGCGCAAACGCTGATCAATACTCCGGTCAGTGGCAATGTGCTGGCTAACGATCTTTCGGTTTCAGGTGAAAATTTAATCCTGAACAGGATCCCGAAAGATGGTCCAAAATCAGGAAGCCTGGTTTTAAATTCAGATGGCAGCTTTNNACGTATACCTCCGGAGATGGAACCCTGACCCTTACCGGCACCAACTGGGCTTTGCAGATTCCTGCAGGAGATGCACTTACCGATGGAACCTATCCGGTAACTGCGACCGTGACTGATGCAGCAGGAAACTCATCAACCGATCTGACCACCAACGAACTGACCATTAATACCAAGGTGCCTGTTTCAGACCGGTTATCGACCAACGATATCAATATCACTTTCAGAAATAGTACGGTTTCAGGAAATGTGCTGACCAACGATGCCGGGTTCAAGGAATTCAATCCAATCGTTGGAATGTATCTCGAACCGGTGAACGGGACGCTCAGCATGGGCGCCGATGGCAAATATACCTACACCCCGAAAAAGGATTTCACAGGAACCGATAATTTCTACTATACCGTGAGTACTATTGAAAACCCTGCCG
>DIZL01000054.1:926-2892 GCA_002429385.1 Prolixibacteraceae bacterium UBA6029
TTTTAAATTCAGATGGCAGCTTTGTTTATACTCCCCGCACAGGGTTTACAGGTACTGATTATTTCGTGTATGAAGTTTGCGGAGATGTTTCGGGCCTTTGTGCCCAGGCACGGGCAACGATAACCGTTTCAGCTGATCCGTCTAAGGTGAGGCTTTTCGCCGCTGACGATGTTTATTTCTCGTATGGGAAGACTATAAAAGGGAACCTGCTGGCCAACGACTCCTATTCTTCGGCAACAACACTGAAAGTGAATCCAACTCCGGTGGTTGGGGCAGCCAACGGAAACGTTACAATCAATACTGTTGGTAAATTCAGCTATACTCCGGTAGCCGGTTTTACGGGAACGGATCAGTTTGTTTACGAAATTTGCGATCCGAAACTGCCCGACTGTGATCAGGCCACGGTGTATATTGCAGTAAAGGAACCCCCTACGCTTTATGCCGATTTGTCGATTCAGAAAACGGGTCCTGCAACCGCCACCCCTGGTGATCAGGTTAAATATCAAATCACGGTGACAAACCTGGGTACGGCCACTGCCAGCAACATGCAGATCAGCGATTACCTGCCAAAGGCTATCGAAAATCCTAAATACAACCTGGCGGGGAGTAGCACTTTAAACGACTGGACAGGTTTTTATGAACTCAGCGAATTACAGGTAAATAAAACCTTCAGCCTGTTTATATCGGGTACTGTTGCGTTAAGCGGATCAGATACCCTGAAAAATGTGGCTACAGTTACCAGTTTAACCTGGGACCCAAATCCGGCAAATAATGTTTCCACCGTGAATACGCTTGTACGCAGGGGACCTGTTGCACGCATAGTTGGTGCACCTTATTTGACTATAGGGAATTGCAATACGGTTGGAAAAACAATGGATGCCAGCAAGTCATCCGGCGCCGGATTGAGTTACAACTGGACGCCATTGGCTTATATTGACAATGCATCAAGTTCAAAACCACGTTTCCTTCCGGGGAGAACAACCCGTTATAAGTTAACGGTGACCGACAGCAATGGACTGAAAGATACCACCTCGGTGCTGATGCTTGTGATGGAAGCGCCCAGGGCCGTTACCGATCAGAATGTGTTTGTGGCAACGCCGAATGAAACGATTATGCTGAACGGGAATGGAAGTACCGGTGCCGGTTTGACCTATCTATGGTTATCGGGAGGGGGAATTATCCTGAACGGCGAAACCACTCCAACGGCACAGGTCAGCGGTCTGGGCATGTACTACCTGAATGTGACCGACTCACTGGGATGTACGGCTAAAGATTCGGTCAATGTAGGGCTTTACATTCAGGCGATCAACGATACGGTAAACACGAACGTGAACCAAAGTGTGATCATCAATGTGGTGAAAAACGATACTCCAAAGAAATCAATAAATCCATCCAGCATTTCAATTGTGACGCCACCATTGCATGGTATGGCCACCGTTGCGGCAGATTCGCTGATTCTATATATGCCTGAAGAATCTTATATCGGAGAGGATGGTTTTGTATATGCCATCTGCGATTATTTCAAGAATTGTGACCAGGCCAAGGTTTTGGTATTGATCAATGATATTCCGTTTTTCATTCCTGAGGCTTTCTCTCCGAATGGCGATGGCATTAACGATAAATTTGAAATAATAGGATTGTCTAAATATCAAACGGTTGAAATAGAAATTTTAAACCGCTCGGGTAACAGGGTGTACCAATCGAATAACTATGGAGAAGGAACAGGAAAGGATGGATTCTGGGATGGAACCATCAAGCAAGGATTGCGGATAGGTTCCGGACCGGTGCCTTCAGGAACATACTTTTATATCCTGAAACTGAATGGGAATCAGAAAATTAACGGATCGATCTATATAGACCGGTAACAAAAAAAGGGAAAAAGGGAAAAGGGAAAAGGAACGAGGGAACGAGGGGGAGATGTGGCGAAAAGGAGAAGGGAGAAAGGAGAAAGGAGAAGGGAGAAAGG
>DIZL01000054.1:3070-44988 GCA_002429385.1 Prolixibacteraceae bacterium UBA6029
AGGGAGAAAGGAGAAGGGAGAAGGGGCGATGGGGAGAAAAGGGGAGATGCGAATTATTGTTTTTTGAGAAAACCTTATGTTTTGTCTTTTAACCTTAGTAGCGCAAGGATTAACCCATGAACCTAAACCTTATTAACCTTATCTTAATGAAAAAAAAGAGAGGGAGATGGGGAGAAAAGGGAGAACGGAGAAGGGACGAAGGAACGATGGGGAGAAAAGGGAAAAGGAAAATAGGAGGAGGTGCTGAAATGATCCCGATCCCGATAGCTATCGGGACCATCAGGACAGCATAACGGGACAGAGGAAATGAGGAGGGTGAATTGAAAACATTAAAAAAGTAATCAGATTTGAAGTTGAACATACAAAATTATATTGACCCTTTGAGAAAACTGTTTCTCCAGGTAATTCCAGTGACACTGCTGATCTTTTGTGCCGGGACATCCCTGGCACAGCAGGATCCTATGTACACGCAGTATATGGACAATATGTTGACGATAAATCCTGCCTATGCCGGTTCAAAAGATCTGCTTACGATGATGGTTATTTCACGAAACCAATGGGTATCCATACCAGGCGCTCCGGTTACCCGTACCTTTGAGATGCATTCACCGGTTACAGGAACCAATACGGGTCTTGGGTTATCGGTTCTCAATGATCAGATCGGTCCGATAAAACAGACCGGGGTGTATTTTGACTATTCCTATACCTTGAAATTCAGCAACCGGCGCAACCTGGCCCTTGGGTTAAAAGCAGGGGTTAACTTCTATGAGGCAGGCCTTGCCAATCTTACGACCAATGATCCGAATGATCCTGTCTTTGCAAATGACATCACCCGGAGTTTTTTACCAAACTTTGGCGTGGGGGCGTTCTTTCATACCGACCGTTATTATCTTGGGTTGTCAATTCCTAAACTTATTGAAAATGACATCAATAAAAGCGGCTCCTCTGTTCAGAATATCACCAAGGAACAAATGCAAATATTTATTATAGCTGGTTATGTATTTGATGTAAATAGAATTGTTAAATTTAAGCCATCCATTCTGACTAAATTCGTTATAAATTCACCTGTTTCAGTCAATATGGACGGAACGTTTTTATTTTATGACAGACTTTGGCTGGGCGCCATGTACAGAGTAGGAGATTCATTTGGGGGATTATTTCAGATTCAGGCTACCAATCAGTTAAAAATCGGATATTCTTACGATTTGCCAATTAACCGTTTTGGTTCTTACAGCAGCGGCACGCATGAGATTATGATTTCATACGATTTCAACCTGGGTACCGGCAAGGTTAGATCACCACGGTATTTCTAATGAAACTTGAAACTTGAAACTGAAACTGAAACTGAAACCTGGAACCTGAAACTTGAAACCAGGAACTTGAAACTGAAATTAAAAATATGTGAATGGCAAGAATTTCATACATATTATTGTGCTGTATGATTCTGGGCTTCTTGTATCCGCTTCAGGGCTTCAGTCAGAAGCTCACCACCAAACTTGCGGACAAAAGCTTCGATGAATTTGCCTATGTTGAAGCCATTGGTTTGTATGAATATGCCTATAAGAAAGATACCACAGACAATTACATCGTAAAGAGGCTGGCCGATGCCAACAGGAACATCGGGAATACCGAGGAGGTTGAACGCTGGCTAAAAAAATTGATCGACCGGAAGGTAGAAAAACCGGAAGATATTTTCGATTACTCACAGGCCTTGAAGAGCAACGGGAAGTACCTGCTGGCCGAGCAATGGCTGAAGGAATACTCTGATCTGCGGCCTGAAGACGGACGGGTAAATATCCAGGTTTCACTTCTCGAATACATCCATTTCCTGATGCGCGACTCGCTGAACTATGAAGTGAGAAACATGGCCATCAATACCAAAGGTTCTGAAATGGGACCTGCGTTTTACAAGGATCAGCTTATTTTATCATCCACTTCACTGGGTATAAGTTCAGGCGCCAATTATAAATGGAATGAATTGCCTTATCTGCATTTGTTTACCACAAAAATTGATGGTTACGGCAATTTATCCTCTCCCGAGCCCTTTGCCCCAAAATTAAAGACAGCTTATCATGACGGGCCGGTCTCGTTTGATCAAAAAAGGGGTATCATTTATTTAACACGTAACAATTTTGTAAGGGGGAAAACCTCCAAAAGCAAGGAAGGGGTCGTAAACCTGAAGATTTTCACTGGAAAGCTTGAAAACGGTGAATGGAAACTAAGCGGTAATTTCAAATTCAACAGCGATGAATACTCTGTGGGCCATCCCTCGATCGACAAAGAGGGAACGGTGCTGTATTTTGCTTCTGATATGCCGGGCGGTTATGGCAAATCAGACCTCTATTTTAGTGTGTTTTCGAATGGACAGTGGAGTAAACCGTTCAACCTTGGTCCGAAGATCAATACCGAAGGCAATGAGTTTTTCCCTTTCATAAGTAATGACGGGGTGCTTTATTTTGCCAGTGACGGACATGGAGGCCTGGGAGGATTGGATATTTATTTCTCTGTTCCTGAACGGGGAGTTTTCAATAGTATCCAGAATATGGGTTACCCGGTTAATTCGGCAAAAGACGATTTTGGCCTTGTACTCGACTCAACGGGGATGAAAGGCTATTTCGCGTCAAACAGGCCCGGGGGAAAGGGCAATGACGATATCTACTTTGTTAAAATCAAGCGGGTACCGGTAATCATCAGGGGAGTTGTAAAGGATCGCGACACTAAAAATGTCCTCACCGATGCGGCAGTTACTGTGTTTGATGAAAACGGGAAATCGATCTTATCCAGCATCACCCGTAACGATGGACAGTTTGAATTTGAGGTAAACAAGGGACAGCAATATACTATCAAGGTAAACAAGGAATTATATTCGGAGAGCGAAAAACCCTTTGTCACTGCCTCTCTTCGGCCAAATGATGAAGTATTTTCGGAGATCTTCCTCGAACAAAAAATAGAGAAAACTGTCGATAATTCTCCGGCGCCAAAGAATATGGAGGAAGAAGATGGTCTGCCTTTACAGGTGATTGCCATTGAATACATTAATTACGATCTCGATAAATCGGATGTAACATCAGAAACTGAGGGCGTTCTCGATAAACTGGTTACACTGATGAAGCAGTTCCCTGATCTTGAAATCAGGATAGAATCACATACCGACTCACGTGGAAGCGATGATTACAACATGTTGCTTTCGAAAAAGCGTGCCCGTTCATCTTTCGATTACCTGGTCTCAAAAGGTATTGATCCAAATCGAATGCTTTACCATGGCTATGGAGAGACACGCCTGCTGAACCGATGCGCGAACGGTGTGATTTGTTCGGAAGAAGAACACGAAGTAAACCGCCGATCGATTGTGAAAGTGGTACGAAAAGGGGTGTATAAGGAAAAGCGCGACCAGAAAAGCATATACTATTTTTAGGAAAAGGGAAAAGGGAAAAGGGAAAAGGGAGAAAGGGAGAAAGGAAAAGGAAAAGTACTTTCCCATTTCTAAAGTTGAAAGATGAGGATAATTTGGAATTCAAAACCGGGCATGATTAATATTTTAATCAGCTCCCTGGAAGTAATCAAGGGCAACTTGGACATATAATCAAATAGATATTTCCCTGCTCAATTATGATATTAAAGGTTTTATTCAACATTAGCATGCTATTTATTAATTATCTCCAAAATTAGGCATTTCTAATTCATTTACAATATCAATAACTCTGACACATTCTATTTGAAAAGGCAGAACGTGCGGAACGTGCGGAAGTTGCGGAAGTTGCGGAAGTTGCGGAAGTTGCGGAAGTTGCGGAAGTTGCGGAAATGGTTTACAGATCGGGTGACTCGCAGTCACCCGATCTGTAAACGCCACTACGCAAAATGTGATGTATGGACACAAAATTCACCAATATCTTTTTTTGTAGTGCTTTCGTATTTATATTTATGGAATAAATGTCGAATAAGGGTATACACACGAAAAGGCCAAAGAGAAAGAGTTTAGGAGGGGATAATAACACCTCCGGGAGGATAGTTATTGAGGCAAAGTTCTGAAATGTTTAAAGTGATTTCCCAGACCAACTGATAGGATGACCATTCTCTGAGGATATGTTTTCAAATATTAAAAACTGAAATGGAATCTTAATTATAATAATTAGTTTTACAGCACAGACCAGCGCAGAGACGTGTTTTCTCATCTAAATCATTGAAAGATTCAGGAGAAAAAGTATAGTGATGTGCTTCAACTTCTGACAGGTGTGTCGTCGGAAGATATTTACTGAAAACCAAAACCACTGGTATAGACTAAATCTATTCAAAATGAGAAGTATCCTATTTCTGTTGCTTTTTGCACTGACTCAATGGGTAAATGCGCAGTCTTTAACAATTTACGTTTCACCCACAGGAAATGATCAAAACACCGGAAAGTCTGCTGACGTTCCATTGGCTACCCTGCAAAAAGCCCTCGACAATTGGGCTGTCCTAAAGAAATCAGGACAAACAGTTTCGGAGGCGATCATTTTGTTGGCTGGCGGAACCTATCCTGTTTCAGAAGCTGTAAAAATAACATCGGAAAATGGAGGATCTGAACATGGATCGCTGACCATTCGCTCGATGGAAAACCAAAGGGCTGTTATTGACGGATCAAAGAAAATATCCGGTTGGAAAAAATACAAGAATAACATTTGGATGGCGCCTGTTCCTGAAGCAAAAGATGGAAGGTGGCTCTTTAATCAATTGTATATAAACGGCGAACAAAAAACGCTGGCACGCTTTCCGAACCAGGGTTTTTATACCGTGGCAGGATTCCCTGACGGAGGTGCGGAAATTGATTATCACAAGGCTTGCAAACGATTTCAGTTCAAAGCGGGCGACCTCAATCCAAAATGGAAGAATATCAAAGATGTACGGGTGATTGTTTACCACTTTTGGACTGACACACACCTGGTAATCGATACCATTGATGCAACAACGAATATCGTTACCTTCAAACATGAGGCCAACAAACGTTTTACAGACGATTTCAGCAATGAAGGGGCGCGGTATATTGTAGAGAATGTTTTCGAAGGTATGGATAGTCCCGGAGAATGGTTTCTTGATCGTCACAAGGGTATGGTTTATTATATCCCTATGCCCGGTGAGAAAATGGAAACTGCCGAAGTCCTTGCTCCGGTATGTGCGGAATTTATCCGTTTCGAAGGCGATCCATTGGCAAAACGGGTTGAGAATATAACGGTTGAAAACATCGATTTTGAATACAGCAACTTCATTCTGCCTGAAAACGACGCCAACGATCACCAGGGAAGCGTTACCGTTCCTGCGTCTGTGACTGCAATAGGTGCTGCCAACATCAGCCTCAGAGGCTGCACGTTTAAGAATCTGGGTAATTTTGCCTTCGATATTCAGAAGGGGTGCTCCAATATCAATGTTGTTCGGAATAAACTGGAACATCTGGCTGCAGGCGCATTTAAAATTAACGGTGGAACGGAAAAGGATCACCCGCTGGAGAGAACCAGAAATATTATCATTGCCGATAATGAAATCCTGCATTACGGTGAAAAATATCCCTCAGCGGTTGGAATCCTTTTGATGAATGCTGAAGGCTGCTACATTGGTCATAACCATATTTTCGACGGATGGTACACTGGCATTTCAGTTGGCTGGCAGTGGGGATATCAGCGAAGCGTGAGCCGCGACAACATCATCGAATTCAATCATATCCATCGGATCGGGCAGGGACTATTATCCGACATGGGCGGTATTTATACCCTTGGCGTGTCACCGGGAACTATCATCAGGAATAACCTCATTCATGATGTGGAGTCAAATAAATACGGTGGCTGGGGAATTTATAACGACGAAGGTTCAACCCATATCCTGATTGAAAATAACATAGTGTACAACACGAAATATGCTGCCTACAACATTCATTATGCCAAGGAATTGACTGTCAGAAACAATATTTTCGCACTGGGTCGGCTTGAAGTATTGAACCGTGGAAGACAGGAGCCACACAACAGTGTTTATTTTGAAAACAACATCGTGTACTGGAATTCAGTAAAAGATCCTTTTACAGGAAACTGGAAAGATCAGCCCTATGTTTTTCATCAGAATCCAAACATCGGAACCCAACCAACTTATACCGACACGTTCGATTCAGACTACAACCTCTACTTCGATCCCTCGCAAGCACTCTCAAGTCTTCGTTTTAACGGGTTCACCTGGGATGAATGGCATCAAAAAGGGAAAGATATTCATTCAGTTTATGCCGACCCAATGTTTGTTAATGCAACGAACTATGATTTCAGGCTTTTACCTGAATCCCCGGCATTTAAGCTGGGTTTTAAAGCTATAGATATGACTGATGTCGGACCAAGAAAATGAGAGTAATTCTAATAAATAACCATAAAATCATGAAAAATTCAATTATTCTATTCCTGATGTGGCTGACGCTTTCGATGGGCCAATTACCAGCACAGGAAGCACCTTCCAAAGAATACCAGGACAATTACAAAAAAGTAATGGAACGCACCCAATGGTGGAGAGAAGCACGTTTTGGAATGTTTATCCATTTTGGCGCCTATGCCGTTCCGGCAAGGGGTGAATGGGTGAAATCGAACGAACGATTGACCACCGGACAGTATCAGAAGTATGTCGATGAGTTTAATCCTAAGGATTTTGATGCCAAAGTATGGGCTAAAACGGCTAAAGCCGCAGGGATGAAATACGCGGTTCTCACTGCCAAGCATCACGATGGTTTTTGCATGTTCGACAGTAAGCTGACCGATTACAAACTCAGCAAGAACTTTGGAGGACGTGACCTTGTGCGTGAATTTCTTGATGCTTTCCGTGCCGAGGGAATTAAAGTCGGACTTTATTATTCGCTCATCGACTGGCACCATCCCGATTATCCCAATGTTGGCAACCATCCGCAACGCGATGATAAAGAATATGCCAAACGGACTTTCAACTGGGATAATTACCTGAAATACATGCACGGACAGGTAGAAGAGTTGGTTAAAAACTACGGAAAACTGGATATCATGTGGTTCGATTATTCGTTCGACGATTACAGCGGTGAAAAATGGGGAGCCACCGAACTGGTTTCGATGATCCGCAAAAGCCAGCCTGACATTATTCTAGACAACCGACTGACTGTCAACGAAGGCACCTCATCCAAACAACGTATGCTGAAACCCATCGGAGATTTTGAAAGTCCTGAGCAGGGAATTCCTGATGCACCACTGATTGACAAATACAACAATCCGCTTCCCTGGGAAACCTGCCTGACATTGAATGGAGGTTGGGGCTACACCGAACAGGATCACAATTGGAAATCTCCTGAACTGATTGTTCAAACTCTGGTGAATTGCGTGAGCAAAAACGGCAATCTTTTATTGAATGTTGGCCCGGATGCCCGTGGAAAAATTCCACAGGAAAGCGTGGATATTCTTGCTGAAGTTGGTAAATGGATGGATATAAATGGCGAGAGCGTTTATGGCTGCGGAGCGACTAATCTGGCAAAACCTGATTGGGGGCGCTATACTCGAAAAGGAAGTACGATTTATGCACATTGGATGAATCCAAACCTGGGTCAATTGAACACAAAAGGAATTGACGGCGATCAGGTGAAGAACATTTATCTGCTGAAATCAGGTGGGGAGTTGTCGTATCAGAAAGCATGGTGGGGAAATAATGAACCCGGAAACCTGTTTATTACCGTAGGGACCTCACCTCAGAAACCAGTGGAATACGACACCGTGATAAAAATTGAAATGAAGAAATAGGGGTTGGTAAATCTGTCTGAAGAATATTGAATAGCCGCAGGAAAAGTCTGCGGCTATTTATTATTAGATGGGACTTCAAACGTATTGAATTCACTATTTCCTTTTCGGTCTTTTATTTCACTGCGTGCAGAAATTCATTAATCGTAGAAATAAAAAGCGCTGGTTGATCCACAAAGGTCATGTGTCCGCTTTTCGGGAATATGACAAGTTTCGATCCCGCGATTTTACTTTGCATCTCCTGCGATAGGGAAGGGTCACATTCATCATTATCACCAACAGTAATAAGTGTTGGAACTTTAATCGTCGATAGCTTTTCGGTATATTCTGCCGATGAAAGGTTTCCGTCAATGACATACTCTCCATGAGAGCCCCACATCTCCCTGTATAGATCCCACGACATGATGCCATTGGCAACGGGATCATAGTTTGCATTCGGATGATTGGCATAGAGGTAAGGGAAATAGCCTTCACCCCAGGCGGCAACCATATAATCAGCAGTGTACCTGCCTTTTTCATAGTCTTTGCCATGACCATACAATCCTTCTTTTTCCATCTTATCGATCCTTGCCCGCAGTTCGGGCTCCATCTTCTTCTTTATCTTTTCCAGGATCAGGTTCATTTTAGCAGTGCTGTGGAAAGTGCTGCACAGGATCAGGTGGGTCAGGTTTTCCTGGTATTTTAAGGCATACGCCTGGGCCAGCACTCCGCCAAAGGAATGTCCGAGGATACTTATCTTTCCCAGTCCCAGTGCCTGACGAACGGCTTCTACATCTTCCACCATGTTTTCGACTGTGTAGCCAGATGGATCTTCAAGCTTTTGCGAACGTCCCGAACCACGCTCATCAATAAAGATAAGCCGGTTGTTTTTAATCAGGGGCAGGAGGTATGGCAGAAAATAATCATGCGATGCACCCGGACCACCGTGTACAATCAAAAGGGGATCTCCATGGCCGATGGCTTTGTAATAGATCATCACACGATTTGCTTCAACAAAACCTTCCTCCATAGGATAAACGTTTTGGGGATTGTTGTTGGTCGAAATAATCCTGGCTGGTTGTTGATTACAACCAGCAATAAATAGTACAATGAAGAGGTATAGGCAGACACGGTTTAGTTTCATCGGTTTTAGCTTTTAAAAACACTAAAATAATAAATAGATATTGTTTTTGAAAGAAATTATGCACTTTTATAAATCATCCTATATGAAAAGGCAGAACGTGCAGAACATGCAGAACATGCATGAAGTTGAGGAAATGGTGGAATGGCGGAATGGCGGAATTGTCGGAAATTGTTTACTGAGCGGGTGACTCGCAGTCACCCGCTCAGTAAGCGCCACTATGCAAAATGTGCCGTATGGACACAAAATTCACCAATCTCTTGTTTTGTAGTGCTTTCGTATTTACATTTATGCAATAAATGTCGAATATGGATTTACGCACATAAAGTCTAAAGAGGAAGGGTTTATCAACGATCGCTTTTACTGACGGAATTATCGTGTTGGAAGGATTTGATCGTTTCATGTTACCTTAAAACCAAACTCTTTACAGGTGCGATTTGAGGAGTAAAGGACGTTCTTTGACATACTGAAATAAGATTAGAGAATACATAGGCTTAAAGTATTGAGTACCACTTGAAGATTACTGCCCCAGCAATTGTCAGCAAACAGGCCTGTATAGAAGAGCTGGGTTACACTGTTATTTGGTCCATTTTATGTAGCTGAGCCAGCGAAGTGATGCCGCTGATCCCGCCCAGGTTCATCATATCGAGGGCAGAACTGGGTACAATGATCATCGACCCTTTTTCTTTTAATCCTTCACCGATGAGGTTCATGGCCCTTAATTGTAACGCTACCGGATTATTCATATATGATTCGCTGGCTTTGGCAAACTTCTCGGCAATCTCAGTTTCAGCAGTTCCCAGGATAACCCTCGCTTTACGCTCCCTTTCTGCCTGGGCCTGTTTACTCATTGCATCTGATAACCCCTGGGGAATGGTAATATCTTTAATCCCGACCGTTTGACAGGTAATTCCCCATGGATTTGTATTCTCATCAAGTAATTTCTGAAGATCTTCTGCAATTTTATCCCTGTCCTGCAATAAATCGGCCAGTTCATGTTTCCCGATAATATCTCTCAACCCGGTTAGAGCAATGTTTTGAACAGCAGTCTTGTAATCCTGTACCTCGAGCGCTGCTTTTTCTACATCCCAGATCATCCAATATAAAGTGGCGGTCACATTTACAGGGACGGTGTCCTTGGTTAAAGTTGAATCCGCCTTAAAATCAGTTACCCTTACCCTTTGATCGATATAATCGAACACTTTATCCAGGATAGGAACAATGAAAAATAATCCGGGTCCTTTTAGCCCAATGTATCTGCCCATTCGCAAGAGTACAGCTTTTTCCCATTGATCGGCAATTTTTATTGAGCTGGCAATAAGAATTGATAGGATTTCCAACCCAATACAGATTTTAATATCAAGTTGCTGTAAATAGAAAGCTCCAGCTAATATCGCCGATGCAATGATTATTACTGTTGTTGAAATTACATTAAAAAGGTTTTTAGTTTCCATAGTTATTTGTTGTTAAGGTTTTTGTTTTGTAATTCATGAATCATTTCTTCTTTCGAAAACCCGTAGGTATAAGCCACGGTTAGAAATTCCTTACAGATATCCTGAATTTTTTTTTGTTTTTCTTCTTCACTCAGGACAATTCCATTGGCATTGATAAATGTGCCTGATCCTTGCTGAGTATCCAGAATACGAAGGATTTCGAGTTCTTTGTAGGCTTTGGCGATTGTATTCAGGTTTACCTTAAGTTTTACCGCCAAAGCTCTTACAGTTGGAAGCTGCTCCCCGGTTTTTAAGTTACCCGAGGCAATTCCAAATTTAATTTGGTCGATGATTTGCCTGTAGAATGGCGTTCCACCTCCTGGATCTAATAAGAAATTAATCATTGCATTGGTATATTGTATTAGTTGTATAGTACAAATATACAATGTTTTTATTACATCCAAAAATAATCTACTAATTATTTTAGAATCAGTGTTATTTACTTTCAGTTACACTGATTATGCAGATTTATTATCTATACCGGCGGCTGAAAACAGAGGAGTTTAGTATATCGATCCTGTAATCTAAAGCCGTATTCTGACTGGAAATTAAACATACTGTAGTCAGGACCTGCGAAATAACTGGATGGACCCAAATATCGGTTAAAACTGAAGCGAAATAGAAACGTGAAATTTCAATCCGGAGACCAAAAGGTACGAAGGATAATAAGTTGAATGCTTTGAATTTGCGTCCTGACGTTTAAATTGTTCTTTTTACTTTGAGAACAGCTACTTATTCCTGGTTACCGAAATTGAAGTTCAGGATTTCAAACTGCGATTGTATTGATTCTAAAACCCACTGTCTGTTCAGGGTTAAAATATTGATGGGTTCTCCCATTGACATGGCATTGAACAGGGTTTAAAATTATTGGAAACTTATTCATTGTTTATTAGAAACCTATTCGAAGGTTATTCGAATGGAATTGAATAATCATCGAATAACCTTCGAATCACCTTCGAATAATCTTCGAATAACCTACAAAGAAATAGGCTCTTCGAAAGTGACACAACAGGACATAAGTATATGCATTTCGAGTCCTGCAAGTTTTTTAGAACTTAATTTTAATTGTGGATTCAAGTTCTAAAATATTTCCACATTTTCCTAAAGGAGGGGCAAAGGGCTATTTAATAAGGATCAACTTCCGCGTTGCAGAATAATTTTCAATTTTTAATTGGCAGAAGTATATTCCTCCAGGCAATAAACTTCCGTCAAATTCAACCTGATATGTTCCAGCGGTTGTTACCTTGTTCATTAATATGGCAACTTTTCTTCCCGTTTGATCAAAAACGTCCAGCGAAACTAATGCATTTGCAGAAGTTTGAAATTGTATCGTTGTAATTGCAGAGAATGGATTTGGATAATTTGTAAGTTCCAGGTCGTTCTTCAACTCACTTGCAACTGATGTTGGATACAATATTTTGGTACCTGCTTCTACCATGATAAATTGTACCGAGCGGCCGGGACTATTTACCGTTATTGCATCATCTATTGAAAAGGCACTCGCCGGAAGTGTCTCCAGACTTTCGCGAGGACCCCACTGTGTTCCAATTGGACTCACTCCATTGACCGATACATACATCGAAAAATCGCCATTGTCGGTACCACCGGTTAAAGAATAACTATAGTATTGATTTCCTACACCAATATCCGTTGGATTTATCTTTACTACTTGTGCCGTTTTACCTTTATTTACAAGAACAACTCCAGTTTCGCCTGATGCAAATCTGGAGGCATAAGCCAGAATGTTTGAGTTGTTCGAGGTTGCCGGAATGACATGATCGCCGGTAAATTTCTGCTGATAATAAGCATAATAGAAATCAGGACGAGGCTGCCACAATAGATTACTATTATCCCCCTGATAAAACATACCAGCATCACCGGAAGCAAGCAACCACCTTGCCCCCAAACCAAAGTTATTTTTGATTAATTCATTAAACAGAATAGTTGCCTGCATTCCATTGATAAACGACATTCCCATGGTTGCGTTAGCTGAATTACTATTCATATTGTACTCAGTCAATGCAACAGGTTTTGGGAAAGCCTTTTTGTTAATAATATCCTGCTGAATAAAGCTGATGTTTTTCTTCGGCTCAGTTACTGCAGCTGACAATAAATTATCCACGGTTGCTGCGCTTCCAAAATAGTTGTGCATGACATAGAAATCCACTGCATCGCCAATTTCCTTGAAAAAGCCTGAATTCCATGTTTTATCCACATTGTTCCAACTGGTAGATCCGTCATAGTGAAGTACCTGCCCCCCAATAAATATTTTAGCGTTAATTTTGGCAGCTGCGGCTCTCATCGAATCGGCAATCATCTTGCAATGCTGACCGTACAATTGACCTGTTATTATCTGGGGCTGGCCATCCTTATTGGTTTTGGTATCAATCATCCATCCAGTTTCCCATGGACCTCCATTTTCATTTCCTATTTCCCAGAATTTTGTACGTCCTTTATCGTAGCGAACCCATTGTGCGGCAAGATGGGCAGCCTGTTCAGCCGGTTTACTGCTTAAACCATATCTGGCATAAGCATAATTGATCGTAATTAATCCTTGTGAACCTGTCTGCTGTCGCAATTTGTAATAGTTATCAACAGTTGTAGGCCAATCATTTTTCCCGGAAATAGCAGTGAATGGTGCCTTTTTTCCTGTAGTTCCATCATAAACAGAATCAGGTACATCGGTTGGGTTACCATTCCAGAAAAAAATATCGGACCAGCTTCCTCCGGGAAACCGGATTAAAGAAGGATTTAGTAACTGGATATTTTTAATAAAAGCAGAACTACCTGTATTATTCCCCATCCAAACGGCCAAGGCATTTCCAAATACGTATCTGGAAACTTTGCCCAATGTATCGGATGATAAAGATACGTTTACTGTTGGTACATCTGTTGTTTTGTTTGCTGATACTGAAATTGGAATAGTAGCTGTTTTAGGTACAAAATCATCTAAAAAGCAATTTGTGTTTTGTGCGAAAAGTGAAGTTGCCGCAATAAACACAATTCCTAATGATGCGGCAATTCTATATTTTATGTTTTTCATATTCACTTATACAATCTTCAGTTTCAAGTTTCAAGTTCCAGGTTCCAGGTTATTGCTCCGATTGATGGAATCCGTACCTGAAATTTGTTTTAAAATTGTCGGGCAAGATATCAATGTTGAATGATAAATTTATGCACTTCATTACCTATCTTAATAAAATATAATCCTCCCTGCAAATTACAAGTGTTAATTGTATACTCGTCAGTTTCAGGTTGCAAGTTTCCAACGGATACTGTTTGTCCAAATGAATTTAAAAGGATATAATTCTGGCTCTTGTATAATGGAGAATTTGAATCTTGTGATCTGTTAATCCTTATACTTAATTGATTGTTTGCAGGATTTGGGAAGATTTCTACTTCATCGATCTGTTTTTTATTTTCCGTAATTCCTGTGGTTGATGATTTCAATATAACTGCTGTTGTCGATAGTGCAGGTACTGATATGCTTAAAGAATTTGAATTTACTGTTACAGAATTTGCTTTCAATGCATTGTTGGTATGTGATTTAAAAGTCTCAGTTGCTGGCAACGATGCCAATTGCAATGTTTTATAACTCCCATCAGGTGCTGCAAATCCATTGAGATTTACCGTCACGTTATGAGCAGCACTCATATCACGATTTACAATAATTACTGTCATCGAGTCTGCAGTTTCATTCACAGTGGTATAAGCTGAAAGCGTGTTTTCGAGTGAGGAAGTACTTGAAACGCTATAGTTTTTTGCATAGCGACTGAATAAATGCAATGATTCCCACATCCCTGTAAACCAATTCCACGGAGTAAAGTATTCGACACCGTTATTGGCAAAAGTTCCAAGGTGGGTAGCATAAATAACCGAAGCAAGGTTGGCCTCATTAGGCCCCGGACTCCATTCACTAAGACCAAGCGTAATGCCATTATTTGCGCCGAAATATTTTGTCAGCCAATCGTTTATTCGTTGGAAAACGTATTCCTTTTTTGAAGAAGTATCCCAACCACCATTAATTGTATACAACCCATTAGCACCCGGATAATTGTAATTCTTGTCATAGAAAATACGATGGTTTTGAAGAGCATCAGCATCAGTCGGGGCATAAGGGTAATGATGAATGTCAAAAACATCTAAAACCCTTACGCCCGATGCCTTTTCTTCATCGGCGCACCGCTTAATGAAATATTCGAACCAGCAATAATATTTTCCGTCAATCCAGATACTCTCATTTGACCATTTGTACCATTGCCATTCTGAGGTTGTAACAGGTCCGCAGAGTTTGATTCCAGGAGATAACGCTTTCGCTTTCTTCGCCAATTCTATATAGCGGTCTAAAAATGCAGAGGCAGATATTAACGTTGGCATAGCCCAATCATGTGTGCCATTCCATACATCTACCTCGTTATCCATGCTCCAGTATTTTAATTGATTCTTGTTGAATCCTTTACCTTTGGTTCCAAACCAATGATCAAGAATTGCCACCGAAGAGTCGGCCGGCCATGGCTTAGAGAACAAATCAATATTTCCATCCACCAGCGCCTTACCGCCACCGTTTGGATCGGGCGTTCCTCCACCGGCTAAATTTTGATTGTTACCACTCCAACCCGGGTGGGCCTGCATGTAACTATAGTCAGGGAAGTTATGCTGGTCGCTGGATGCCACTCTACCCAGTAACTGAAAGGCAAACATGCTCTGCATGTTGGGAAAGTTGTCATTAATTTTTTGTGCATAAACATCCCAATCATCACCATAAACGTTATTAAACCAGTCAGGATGAACATCAAGTTTTTGACGCCAGTTATATGCTGACATGTTATTCCCTCCGCCAACCCGCACGAAGCGCAACCCGGCATTTTTATAAAATTGTGTAGTTTGGTCAAAGCCTTCATTTCGTCCATATATGTTTGGAGATACTGCTATTTTGCCTTGAGTGGCATTAACTGTTATTGTAATGTTCTGTGCCAAAGCAGTATTCATTCCTATGAAAGTAATAAATACGAGTAGTAAATAATTTTGTGTTAAGTGAAGTTTCATAATTATTGTTTTAATATGGTCATTTTTATTATCGCTCTATTTCATTTTGAGCACTTTAAATGATTTTGTCCAATTGATCTCATTGACCTGTACAATGTACATATCGGGTTTAAGTAAAGAACCCAAAGCCAATGGATTTTTAATTGCAGCATGTTCAACAGTTTCAACCCTATGTCCCAACCTGTCGAAAACCATAATGCGATTGATAGCATCAGGATGATTGACCTTCAGAGTAATTGTTGATTTAAATGGATTTGGATATAAATCAATTACATCATCATTTAATAAGGCTAAGCCAGTAGTCGCATCTTTGGCTCCCTGCATGATTGCATTCAGGACACCATGATCAATTATCGTTGCATTACTTCGGTCAAACAATCCCCCTGGAGTGTCCCAGCAATAAGTTATTATTCCTTTACTCATTGCAGATTTTACAAAATACCGGTAATAATATTCTATAGAAGCATTATGAAGTGCCTGACTTGAAGGATAGCTAAGTTGTCTTCTAAAGGCACCATATTCACCGATAATTACAGGAATTCCTTTGTCGATAAATTTGGTTTTCATCAGGCCCAAATATTTATCCATATCACTTTCTTCACCCCAGGTGGCATTACGGGTAACATCTGTGGTCGAATGATTGCCTTTTCCCCAGTAATAGAACATTTTTCCCCAGCTTGCATCTCCATTCAAACCACAGAAGTTCCACGGGGTGTAATAATGAACTTCTACGATCAAACGATTTTGAATTTGGTCTATAGGCAATGTGTTCATATATTTATCAGTATTACTGATATCAGTTGACGGCCCCTGGATAACCAGGGTACGCGAACTGTTATTTCCTCCTGTAGCCCGAACGGCATTAATAAATGTCTGGTGATAGGATAATAAAATCGACATGCCAGTGGCATCGGATACATTGGGTTCGTTGGCTCCGGCGAAAAGCAGATGCTGATCGTAATCTTTGAAATAATTGGCTATTTGAGTCCAATAAGCTTGTTGTCTCTTATTAACAATGTCTTTATTGGCAGTGTTAACCCTATTTTCCAACCATCCCGTATCCCAGTGGGCGTTCATGATAACATACAAGCTATCCTTTATGCAATAGTCCACTACCTTTTTAACATTGGCAAGCCATGCTACATCAATTTTACTGGTGATGGTATCGGAATGGTAGAACCAGGCCACAGGAAGCCGGACGGTATTAAATCCGGCCTTTTTCACTGAATCAATGGCTGCCTGAGTAGTAGTGCCAAAGGAATTACGGGGAACCCATGTAGCTTCAAGTGTGTTTCCCAGATTCCAGCCGACTTTCATCTTGCTGGCAATTTGCTGTGCAGTTGGCAATTGTGCCTTTATGGATCCTGACATTAAAAGCCCGCACACCACAATTACAAAGAGAAATGCTCTATTAAATTGAGGAAATAATGTGAAATAATTTTTCATGACAAATTGAATTACTGGTTGTTAATATTTTAGTTGGTAATTACATCCACTTCCGCATAACCTGCAACATCATCGCCCGAAGTGTTTTTTAAAGCCCTTAGCCTGATGTAGCGTCCTTTTTCTGGTACGAACCTTTTGATTTGCCACACCGGGTTATTTTTGATGTTGGAAAATTCACCTTCATCTACCAGTTTCCAATTTATATTGTCCTGTGAAATATAAAACTGGTAGTTAGTGATAATACCGGAACTCCATTTGCCCTGATCAGGAAGGTATTTGAAACCACACAGATCATATTTGTTTCCCAGGTCGATCACTAAATCAATAGGCATTCTATTCCCATCTCTTTGGTGCCAAATGGTTGATGCATTTCCGTCAAAGATTGTACTGGCCTTTTCATCATTTATCCCGGTTATTTTCCAATCCTTTTTTGATATATCAAATTTTTCGAGACCTACCGGGCTGCTTTTCCTCGTAGCGGGATCGTAAGCAATGGCCTTAACTTCTACTTTCCCAACTGCGGTAAAAGTTGTAGTGTATATATTTGATTTTGTAGTAGGTTCGCTGCCATCAAAGGTATAGTAAAAAATTGGCCCAATATCATCCGTTGATATATTGATTTCTCCGGATTGGGTTCTCTCGATCGAGGGTGCATTCAGGAATACCGGTGCATTGTAAATCCCGATATTGGAAATTAAAGGGCAACTTTTAGAATCGGTGATACTGAAACGAACCTTAGTTGCTTTAACGCTAGGGAAACGAAGAATACGTTTATAACCAATTGTAGTTGCTTTGGCCACATCTTTCCAATTTCCATCTATAAGGGCTTCAACAGTGAAGGCCTTCACACGCTGTCCCAAACGAATGTATTCCTGCACCAGAAAACGATTGAACAAAGTTGGCTTACCTAAATCTATTGTCAATGAAGCTTTTGTAACATCGTCATCGGTAGCCCAATAGGTGTCTTTATTGTTATCCAATGTCTTGCTTGTGTCAAATTCTTTGGTATTTCCCCGAACATTTGAAGCTTCTGCTTTTCTATTTTCGGCAAGATTTACAGCAAATGTTTCTTTTACTGCCTTGGCAAGTCCAAGCGCAGCTTTTTCATCATTTGGATGGATCAAGCCATTGGGCATGATGGGGAAGTTGAGCAACAGCGAGCCATTGCTCCCTATGGAATGATAGTATGTATCCAATAAATGTGGGACAGTTTTTACTTTGGAATCTTCATTTGGGTGGTAGAACCACTCGGGTCTGATGGAAGTATTTACTTCGGCAGGCACCCACGAATTTCCATTTTCCAGACCGAAATGCAACATATTCCATGGCACATCGCCTGTGGTGTTTAATAAGCTCCAGTTTGTTTCACCAACAGCGCCTTCTTCAGTTCCAACCCAACGCAGATCGCCCCTGTCTCCCCCATCGTTCCATATTACGATATTGGGCTGTAACTTTCTGATCAGTGCGTAAGTATTCTTCCAGTCATAATAGGTGGTTCGATCAATGGTACGCGTTTCATTGGCTCCACCGTAATATCCTGAACCTCCGTTGGCTCCATCAAACCACACTTCGAAAATTGGCCCATAGTTGGTAAGTAGTTCAGTGAGTTGATTCCTAAAATAAGTAATGTATTCAGGCTTTCCATAATCAGGACTGTTTCTGTCCCAGGGAGACAAATAGATCCCCAACTTCAGGCCGTATTCTTTGCAGACATCAGCCATTTCGCGTACCAAATCTCCCTTGCCATTTTTCCATGGAGCATTTTTTACGGAATACTCCGTATATTTTGAAGGCCAGAGGCAAAAACCGCAATGGTGCTTCGCTGTAATAATGATTCCTTTCATCCCTGCATCTTTGCAAATTCGAGCCCACTGACGACAATCCAATTCTTTGGGATTAAACAGGTTGACATCTTCATTGCCATTGCCCCATGATTGGTTTGTATAAGTGTTTAAGGAGAAATGAACAAACGCGTAATATTCCATTTCCTGCCAATGTATCTGATTTTCATTAGGAACAGGACCATAAGGGGTAGGAGCTTTTACCTGGGCATGGCTTACGCCAATTGAAAAAATGGAAAGAAGGAATCCACACAAAATATTCTTAGTCATTTGATTATATCGTTTTAGTGAAAAACATAAATTACTGCACTTTGGCATTGATATTCAAAATAGCGTCCTTTAAGCCTGGTGAGCTTACAATAAGTTTAATATCACCAGCTTTGCGGCTACTCCTTATCACAACCAAAGCTCGTCCCTTCCAAGCTTTACGTGTATTGGCCACGTAAGGATCGGTGTCTTTTATGTCGGCATTATCGACCCCTACAATTGTTCCCAGGCCTTCAATTTTAAATTGTAATCGATTTGAGGCATTTGGTTGATTTATCCCTTCCTTGTCAGTTATCTCTATCGTTACAAAAGACAAGTCTTGTCCATTCGCCAGTATTTCTTTTCTATCTGAAGTAAGTTTTATTTTTGCTGCATCGACGGCAGTCTGCAGAATGATTGATTCAATTTCAGCGTTATTCTCCACACCAACAGCTTTCAGTATCCCAGGTGAATAAGGCACTGAAAACGTGGCCTTAAACTGTTGTACATCGGTTGTAGGTTGCTCTCCGATAAGTTTATTGCCGAGATAGAGTCTTACTTTAGGATATTTGGAATATACTTCCACTTGAATATCTTTTCCTTCGAAACCGGGCCATGTCCAGCTTTCCCATGTTGGCCAGACCGACCACATGGTTTCTTTAATTTCCAAAGGTTCAGGATTAGGTTCCCTTACAGCCATATAAAGCTTTTCAATGTTATTGTACAACATACTCCGGTAGTGTGATATGGGTTTTCTCCAGCCAATCAAATCAATATCGCCGCAATAAGCTCCATGCCAGGGGAAGAAATTATTTTCCCAATGTTGCCCGGGAACTTCGCCCGAATAATACCAACGACCTATGGATGATTCGCCTAAATAATCCATAGCTGTCCATACAAAATCACCGATAACACAATTGTTTTCCTGCACTAATTTCCAATTGGCAAAGGCATCGCGCGGGTACGACTCAGTTTGAACGATCACCCGTGAGGGAACCCTTTTATGATCGTCAGGAGCACTGCTGAGGTGATAATTGTAACCGGCAACATCATGAACTGCCATGAGCGGGTCGAACACATTCCAGTCGTCTCCCCAGCCCACTATAGCTGATGTTACAGGACGTGTATTGTCAATTTTCTTAATAGCACTAATAAGCATTTTGGCAGTTTCTATTGCCGGAGGTTCTTTTCTTTCTGGAATTTCATTGCCTATACTCCACATGAATACAGATGGATGATTGTAGTCTCTTAAAATCATTGATTCCAAATCGCGCTGCCACCATTTATCGAAATACATGGAGTAATCGTATTTGTTTTTTCCAACTTTCCAGCAATCGAAAGATTCGTCCATTACCAATAATCCTAATCGATCACAGGCCTCAAGAAATGCTTCAGAAGGTGGATTGTGGGAAGTCCTTACTGCATTGAACCCTGCCGTTTTGAGCAATTCTATCCTACGTTCCTCGGCGCGGTCGAAAGCAGCAGAGCCTAAGCAACCATTATCGTGATGAACGCAACCTCCATTAATTTTCACTGTTTTGCCGTTCAACTGAAAACCGTTTTCAGGAGTAAAATTTATAGAACGGATACCAAACTTAGTTTTAGTGTCGTCAAAAACCTGTTTGCCTCTTTCAACCTGAACCTGGGCCTTGTATAAATTGGGCGTTTCGGGCGACCAAAGTAAAGGGCTGGAAACATTAATGGTTTGGGTTATTTCTTTTTCGCTGTTTGCAGCAAGTTCTACTTTTGTTTGATTGTTACCTGCACCTTTGTTATTTAAATCAAAAAGTCGGGTTTTAACAACCACACTTTGGGGAGAAGTGGTTTCGTTTTTTACCAATGTTTTTACCTGTACGATTGCCTTTTTTAAAGACACCACGGGAGTAGTAATGCCAACGCCCCATTGAGCCACATGAACAGGATTTGTAAACAACATCCAAACATGGCGATAAATACCAGAGCCACTGTACCACCGGCAGTTTACCTGCTGCGAATTGTCAACCCGCACAGCTATGACATTTTCCTTGTCAAAATCCAGGTAAGACGTAAGGTCATATATGAATGATGAATATCCGTAAGGATGAACACCCAGTGATTTTCCGTTGATAAATACTTCGGAGTTCATATAAACTCCTTCAAAATAAATGGAAACATTTTTAGCTTTCCATTCGCCGGGAACTTTGAATGTTTTCCGGTACCAACCTATTCCTGCAGGGAAAAAACCACCGGCATTTCCAGTCGGGTTTTTGGGGTTTATTTTCCCCTCAATGCTCCAATCGTGCGGTAAATCAAGGTTACGCCAAGCCTTATCATCGAAGTCCTTTATTTTGGCCGCAACCGTATCGCCCAAAAAGAATTTCCAGTTATAATCGAACAATTGTTTTCTTTCCATGCCATTTTGCGCAAAGCCTGAATAAGAACCAATAAATAGTATGAATACCCATACTAATTGTTTTGCCGAAAAGAATTTTTTGTGTGAATTTAAGTTATGCATTTTGATCCGTTTTATATCTCTGGTATTCTCCAATAGGTTTCATTTTTCAACAATTTACTGTTTCCCAATATATTCCATAATAAATCCATCGTGATAGGGCTTATTTCCCGGATTGGTGTATTTCGCCATCGTTTTAGCGCCCCAGGTGTCATCACCTCCAACCCCGTGAATATTCAAATCAATATTCAGGTTAATAAAATCACGTTTCGGAAGCTGGTAATCGTGTCGTGTATTTTCCAAATCGTCTTCTGTATAAGGCCATGCCCGGAAATTCAGTGGCTGCAATCCAGTTATTTTAAAGGTTTCATTGTTTTGGGCGCTTAAAGAAAACCAGCGGACATCGCAACGATTCGCATTGTCTTGCGGGTCCGGATAATTGGTAATGAAATTCTTTAATGTTGAATTGTATAAACCAATCAACGAAGCTGTTTTCCGGTCGGGGTAATTTTCATAAGGGCCGCGGCCGTACCAGTCGATGGTACTAAAATTTTCCGGAATACGAACCCTCATGCCAAATTTGGGAATCAAAGGAATGGTATCACACAGAGGTGTATATGCTGCTTCGACTTGTAATTTTCCATTACCGGTTAATTGGTAATCCAGCGTATAGTTTGCACCAATGGTTGGCAAATTCATATCAAATTTAACGGATACTAAATTGACTTGCCTGACTATATCTACATTTTTAACCACCCTGGTTTCTGCTGCTTTTTTCCACTTGCCCAATTCCCTTGAATAACCGCTTTGCTTTTGGTTATCGTTCGGCGTTTTCCAGAAATAAGGTTCAAGCTGGCCTTTCAGTAATTCCTGCTGATTAACTTTCCAACTTACCAATGAACCATTTTTCCTTTCGAGGGTAAAGGACATTTTTTCCGTTTTCAGTTCAATTTGTGTTGGCGATTCTGTGACAATTACCTGTTTTCCGGCAGGCAACACCTTTGTCCATCTGTATGGTTTGACAACAAACTGCTCACGGGCAATACAAAAGCCCTCTTCTGCCCAGAGCGTTGCAGTCTTGAGTCTTGTATAAATGTTCAGACATATTTCGGAAGAAGCCGTATCAGCCACTTGCGGTGATGGGAGCACTATGTTTGAAGACGTTCCCGGCATGATATTGTCGCAACGGAACTTGCCCTTTTGTATCGACTTGCCGTTCGAAGTATATTCGTATTCAAAATCGAAGTTGCGGAGCGATAGAAAATCAAAGTGGTTTGTAACCCCAATTGTTATGTTCTTATCGTTTAAAAGTTTAAATACAACCTGTTGATAAACTTTCTGAACTTCATAATAGTGAGGATGTGGCTTTCTGTCGGACGAAATCAGGCCTTTGATACAGAAATTTCCATCGTTTGGCTGATCGCCAAAATCGCCGCCGTAAGCCCAGAATTCATCGTCCTTCAGTTGATAATCATCAGGGTGTTCTGTGAGTTTTAGGGGGGAGCCATCCTTTTTCTTTGCCAAACCCTGATCTACCCATTCCCAGATGGCAGCGCCGGTAAGGCTCGAATCGGCATAAATTACATCCCAGTACTCCTGAAGGTTTCCACCTGAATTACCCATTACATGCGCGTATTTACGCATAAATACCGGTTTATCTTTAATCTTTTCTCCTAACTTTTTAAGATCGGCAGGATGCAGGTAACCTTCGTCATAAATAGCTGAAATATCTCGTTGAGTATCAGAATAAATCAATCGGCTTGAATCAAGTTTCTTTACGGTATCGGCCATGGCTATAAAGTTTTGTCCGTGACCACCTTCATTTCCCATTGACCAGAAAATGACACAAGGGTGGTTTTTATCGCGCTGCACCAACGAAACAGCCCTTTCCACGTGCGACTTTTTCCACACCGGGTTATCGCCAAGTTCCTTGTTACCAATGCCAAAACCATGCGATTCCTGGTTTGCTTCGTCCATTACATAAAATCCGTATTGGTCGCAAAGTTCATAAAACAAAGGATCGTCAGGATAATGGCAGGTGCGTATCATGTTGATATTGTCCTGCTTCATCAGTTCCAGATCGCGGATCATAGTTTTCCGGCTCACATGCCTTCCGGTACGCGGATGTTGCTCGTGGCGGTTCACTCCTTTGAGCTTGACCGCCTTGTCATTTACATAGAAAATATCGCCGCGGATTTCAATTTTACGGACGCCAAAATAACATTCAGCCTTGTCAACAATCTCATTCTTATTGTTTTTGAGCTTCAAAGTAAGATGATACAAATCAGGCGTTTCGGCAGACCAAAGCCTCGGCTGTTTTATCAATGATTTCAGTTCGAGCGATGTTTGTTTTGATTTTTGAACTACCGGAACTTTCACTGTGAATGAGAGATCGATCATATCGCATTGCGCAGAAAAGCCTGTAAATTCGGCATCTACATACAAACCCAGAACATTTTGGGTTGAACGGTTATCAATATTCAGGTCAATAGAAATGTTCGCGTTGTTATATGTATTGTCAGGGACAGCTTTCACAAAAAAATCACTGATAAAGGTTTTGGGACGGGCAATTAAATCAACATCCCTGAAAATACCGCTCAAACGCCAGATATCCTGATCTTCCAAATAGCTGCCATCGCACCAGCGGTACACTTCAACTGCCAGTTTATTCTCGCCTATATGTATGTAATTGGTGATATCGAATTCGGCTGGTGACATGGAATTTTCGCTATACCCGACTTTTTGCCCGTTTATCCAAACATACATGGCCGACTGCACCCCGCCGAAGTTTAGGAACACCTGTTTATTGTTCCAGCTTTCAGGAATGGTAAAGGTTGTACTATAACTGCCGACTGGATTTCGCTGAAGAAAGCTTGTGAAAGATTTTTCGGGTTCGCTTGTGACTTTGGGAGCATCCCGTTTGAACGGGTAGGTAATGTTGGTATAAATCGGAGTTCCAAAACCCTGAAGTTCCCAGTTTCCCGGAACCAAAATGTTGTCCCAATTTTCCGTTGAATAATTTGTCGTATAAAAATCCATCGGTCGCGATTGCGGATCGGGTGACCATTTGAACTTCCAGATACCGTTAAGCGACTGAATCGTTGGGTTGTTAGCCTTTTCGGATGCCAGAAAACTATATGCGTGTGGCTTTTCTTTATTAATGCCATTAACAGCGGGGTTTTCCCAGTCGGGAAGAGTTTGGGCATTAAGAAAGTTTATCGGGAAAAACAGGATTCCCAATAAGAGTTTTTTTACCAAATTATTTGATTTAGACATACTTATTTTTACCATTTTATTCGGTTTTAAGAACAACTTCAGACCCTATAAGCGTTTCGGAAGAAGCCTTTAACCTAATTTCACCAGCTTGTTTGTCAGATTGTACCAATACTAAACAATACCCGTTAAAAGCCATACGCTGACTGGCCTTGTCGGATTCGTGGCTGGTTGGATTGCCATTACCGGTGCCAATTATTTTGCCTGGACCTTCTATTGAAAACTTTACCATGTTATCAGCAGTTGGTACAACCCTTCCTTTGTCATCTTTAATGGCTACCCTGATAATAGCCACATCGCAGCCATCAGCTTTTAGCGTGTTGCAATCGCTGCTCAATGCTATTTGTGCCGGGGCTGTAGTGGTCTCTACAATATCTCTGGTGATCAGCTTTCCTGCTTTATAACCACGAGCTTCAAGCTTTCCGGGTTTATATACAATTCCCCATATCAGTTTTTTAAAAGGGTCAGCTTTTTGCCTCCCTACACTTTTGCCGTTAAGGAACAACTCTACTTCTTCGCAATTGGTATAACAGTGGATTTTGATAGAATCACCTTCTTTCCCCGGCCAGTTCCAATGGGGGAATATATGTACTATAGGTTCATTAGTCCATGCAGCTTTGTATGCATAATAGCCATCCTTGGGAAAACCACATATATCCATAATGCCAAAATGGGAAGAAACACAGGGCCAGCGAAAGGGAGTTGGCTCACCCCTGTAATCGAAGCCTGTCCAAACAAACAAGCCACCAAGGTAGGGATACTTTACGATATCAGCCCAGTCCTCGCCCGGATAGGGTCCCCAGTCAGGTTGCCAAATAATAGAATTTGAGCAATAGCCTTTTCCCCAATTATTCTCATATTCGCCACGGGTTGATACAAAACTTGTTCCTTCAGTACAAAACATTACACGATTGGGATATTTCTCTTTGTCTTTCACATATGCCAATCCTTTGTCGCCGTAGTTATATCCAACAACATCCAGGATATCGCTGTACCCTCCTTCATTGCGGGCATGGTTCATGGCAGCAGTTACTTTGCGTGAAGGGTCAATCCGGTGGGTTGTTTCAACCATTGTTTCTAATATTCTGGCTCCCATTACAGTTCCCTGTATCGATTCTTCATTCTCCATGCTCCACATAAATATCGAAGGGTGGTTCCTGTCTCTGTAAAGCATTGCTTCCAAATCCTTCAAATTTTCTTCTGAACTGGATAAGTGACGGTTTTCATCCAGTACCAGCATTCCCATACTGTCGCATATGTTAAGCAATTCAGGAGTGGGAGGATGATGGGAACAACGGTAACCATTACTTCCCAATTCCTTAAGAAGTTTTAGCTTGTACCAATTGATTTTATCTGGAAGGGCAACGCCAATGCCTGCAAAATCCTGATGATTGCAGGTTCCTTTCACCGGATAAAGTTTGCCGTTGAGGAATACTCCATTCTTGTTTATTTCGACAGTTCGTACTCCAAAAGTAGTTTCGTAAGTATCAATCGGGTTACCATTTTCAGTAACTTCGGTAAGAACCTTATATAGGTTTGGCGTTTCGGGCGACCAAAGTAAAGGTTTTTTAATTGTGCCTGTCTGAGATACTTCAATCTGATCAAATGGGGAAATTGACAGAGCAGAAGTTTTGGTATCGGACACAAGCCCTTTCTTGTCTACTATTTTTGAAACAAGGGTAATGTTTTTAGTTGTTTTGTATTCGTTTTTCAATGTTGTTTTAATACTTACAGTCGCTTCCGCATCAGAAACCGTGGGCGTTGTTATAAATGTACCAAACCTTGAAACATGCAGCCTGTCGGTCTTAATTAACCAAACGTGCCTGTAAATGCCGCAGCCTTCGTACCACCAACCTTCAGGCTGGGTAGCATCCACTTTCACCAAAATGACATTTTCACCTTCATTTCCATAACGCAAAACGTCAGTCAGATCATAGTTCGATGGTGTATATCCACTTTGGTGGCTTCCTAAAAGGTGGCCATTCACCCAAACAGTGCTATTCCTGAATATACCGTCAAATTCAATCGATATTTTCTTTCCTTTGTCCGATTCCGGTATTTCAAATTCCTTCCTGTAGAATCCTACGCCCACAGGTAAATATCCGCTGCAGGCCGGTTGGCTGCCCAGCGAATTGTCGTGTACGAAAGTTCCCTCAACGCACCAGTCGTGTGGAAGGTTTACCTCGTTCCAGTCAACGGGATTAAATGATGCAGAGCTTCTAACATCCGTATAATCAATGACAGTATCTTTCCTTGTTATAACTGGCACATTAATATCTGTTATACCACCCTGACCGACCCTAACTACCAGCTTTATTGCTATATCGCCTTTATGGAACTGCCAGCTAAAATCAAAATTTTCCTTTGCCCTATGACCTGCGGCTATAGGTTGTTGGTTTTGTGTGTTTCCCTCGATTGAGAAAAACAATAGTATAAAGGCTATGTTTCCAAAAATAACAAGTCGATTATATCTACGATTCATTTTTTGATCTTTCTACGAATTACTCAATTTCAATAAACTCAGGTTCGTAAGGTGCAATGGTAAAATTGCCTGAATATACTTTATCGAAAAGGATACTTTTCGAGTTACCTTTCATTTTAATTTCCTTGTTTTCACCACTGACATTCAGATATAGGAAGTGGTTTTGATCTATTTGTCTTGCCATCACCCCGGAAGGAACATCAGGACCTTTTTTTATTCCCAATTCGCGGATAAGATCATCCACCAAAGGATTAAGGACATTGCCAATTGCAGGAAGACCTACATAAATAGCCCGGCCTTTACCGTAGTTGTTTGAAGTCATTATTGGATAATCCTTATCCAGGCTGGTAAGTGTGCCAATAACTTCAGCACCTTTCGGTTCAACAATGTCGAACCTTGCAGATTCGGCAGTTATAGCTTTCCCTTTATAAGTAAACTCAATCTTTTTGCCCTTGTATGATTTCCTGGATATTTCGTTAAGCGCTTCGGTTTCTTCGTAACTTCCTATACGGATGCCAAAGACATCACTTAAGCGCCCAGGGCGGGTAGAACCAAATACTTGTCCTGTCGAATCAACCATAGCCGAATTGCTTGTCATGATCACTGTTCCGCCATTTTTCACAAAGTCCCTGATTTTATTTGCTGTCACTTCATCCATTACGGTAAGGCCGGGAACAAACAACAATTTATATTTCAAGGTACTTCTGCTGATTTCAACAATCCGTGTATCCATGTTACGCCAGTAAAACATATCGAAGCAAGCCTGCAATTGGTTGTCATGTTGTTCAGGGAAAGAACTGCTCGCTATCTGGCTGGGAAATGAGAAAGCCAAACCCACTTCTGCCTGAAGCTTATATGGAAAGTATTTTTCTATCTTTTTAAATTCCGTTGCAATCTTTTTATATTCATCGTATTTGCGGTTAGGTACTCCGTCCCAATCAAGCAATCCCTCCAGATACTGCTCTTCACCGGCATGCATGCTTTGCCAGGTCCAACCACAAACCATTTGGTTACCATACATCAATGTAGAATAAGCCTGTTTTCGGATAGCGTTTGGAACAGCTGTCATGGTTGTAAATTCGCTGCACCAGAAAGGGTTTGTGCTTTCAAACTGAATACGTGCGATTCCAAACAAGGCATTCATCACCCCCCAATTGGTCGTTAAGGTTGTTCCGGGATAAAAGCCGCAACCCTCTCGCGTCATTTTACCAGAGTAGGCAATGGGCGAATAATCAAAATATTTCAATGGGCTGTAATACCATGCATTTGTATTAACTAAAACATTTGGCGCATTGGTGTTTACCTTGTCGATAACTTTAAAAAGGAACTGATTGATTCCATCCGAAACAAAACGCCTGAAATCGAGCATTCTTTCCGGTACATCATTTGTATGGGTTGCCACCGGTAAACCAATTTCTTCAAATTCATTAAATCTTCTTGACCAACGTTGAGTCGCCCACGCCTTATTAAGGTTCTCCAGATTAGTGTATTTATTCTTTAACCAGGCAATGAACCGTTGTCTTACTGTTTCAGAATATGAAATAGGACCGTCACCTGATTCATTATCCACACCGAAAGCCGCCAAAGCAGGATGTTTACCATATCGCTTTGTAATTGCGTCAGCAAAGCGCAAGGCATACTTCTGATAATTCGGATCACCAATATCTTCCATGTAACGATGGTTTGGATACTGCACATCCCCATTTTTATCTACAACGTCTATTGATGGATATTTATGGTGTAACCACATAGGTGCAGGACGTACGGCAATATCCAGTAATACTTTAATCCCGGCATCATTCATCAGGTCCATCACCTTGTCAAACCATTCAAAATCAAATTGTCCTTCTGATGGCTCGTAGCTATCCCACGCCAGATGCCCCATGCGAACACATGTAAAACCCGCTGCTTTCATCAACTGAATATCGCTTTTGATTTTTTCAATGTTTTTATCGTCGTGCGGATGGTAATTGGTCCCGACGTAAAGTTGCTGCGCACATCCGTTTCCTGTAAAAGCTACCAAAAATGCACCCACTATGGTCAACTGAAGAATTATAAATCTCATAATTATTTGATTTGTTTGTCGTTACGTTAGAATCATATAGATTTAGCAAGCAAAAATCAAAATACAGGCCACTGATAAGGAATTGCAGGTTCTGCTTCATAATCGAACCAGTCGAAATCTGCTGGATTGACATTTACACTGCCATTCCCGGAAGCATACATGCCAATAAAAGCACCAATAAAACCACCAATCTTTTCGGTCGAAATATCTTTGGCTGTAGCTGTGCCAATCATAGTTGCTTTTCTTCCTTTAGGTTGTAACCAGAACTGATATTCGAGGTCGGTACCACTTATTCGAAGAATAATTTCACCTTCTGGAATCTCTTTAAAATCTTCACTTTCAATCTTATTCTGAAGATATTTCCTGAAAATTACCACCCTCTTCCCTTCGTGCATTGTAATCAGTAAGCCGAAATAGTTTGCATCGTTACCACGGACAACCAAACCAGCTTCTTCGGTTGAAGAGGTTGGCGTAAAACTGATCTTAGAAGAAGCCACCATATTAAAATCAGTTTGCCGGCGCCCGATAAAGGCCGGCGAATCTTTTTCTTTTAAGCTGACGCTTGAACCTTTCAACCTTAAGAAGCCAGGCTTTTCGGCAAGCGACCAATCCTTTTCATTAGGGTTTCTGAGGAAATTCCATTGCAAACTTAATGTATTGTTATCGAAATTGTCGCGTGTGAGTTCCTTTTTCCATAGCTGAACCGGAAGGTTGGGAACAGGAAATTCTTCCATCATAATCCCCTTGTTTCCGGCAATAGGCCAACCATCTTCTGTCCAGGTTACTGGTGCAAGAAAAGTTTCACGGCCTAAATGATGAAACCGGCCGCCTTTAGGCCTGAATCCTAAACAGACTAACCACCATGAGCCATCTTTGAGTTGCACCAGATCGGCATGGCCAATGGCCTGAAACGGACTTTCAGGATGCTTCATGTTGGAAATTACCGGATTGTATGGGCTTGGCTCGAAAGGGCCATAGGGAGATTTGCTTCGCTGTATTACTTCCCGATGTTCATAGCCAGTGCCACCTTCAGCCGACATTAAATAGTAATAATCCTTGATCTTGTACATATGCGGCCCTTCGGGCGATGATCCTCCCAACCCGGAAGCGATTAACTTAAGCGGTTTGATAACCTTCTTTGAAACAGGATCGAAGGTCCCAACCATAAAACTTCCTTTATTATCAGGGCTTACCCAATACATGCTATCGTTGGCAAAGAGCATTGATGGATCGACATTCCAGTTGCCCACCCAAACCGGTGCAGACCAGGGACCAGCAGGATTGGTTGCCGTTACATAAAAAGCTCCTTGTGAACCCCTTCCGCCATAGTTGGTACAAGAAACATAGAAAGTACCTTTATTGTAACGTATTGCCGGCGCATAATTTCCACCCGATGAATTCGCTCCGGTTAAAGGACAATTTGTTTTGCTATCCAATGCATGCCCGATTTGTTCCCAATGCACCAGGTCTTTACTGTGGTAAACAGGTACTCCCGGAAAATACTCGAAAGTAGAAGTAACCAAATAAAAGTCATCATCAACGCGGCAAATACTTGGATCGGGATTCATCCCTGTAAGTATCGGATTCTTGAAAGTTGTTTGCCCTGAAAGGCTACTCACCGTAAATAGCAATGATGTAATAATGAATAAGTACAATGATAGTTTCATGTTTTTCTCAGTTAAGCTTTAAATCCTTTGCAAGATTAATACTATCAAAGCAATCCGCTTTTACAAAAACATCTTTTCTTTTTACAAAAACAGCAACCAATGATTTTTCTTCAATATTATGACCGAAAGAAGTATCATATTTTATTTACAATTTGATTATATACCTTTTACAGTTTAAAAACAGGTAAATTGTAAATGGTCTAATTGTAAATGGATTTTATTTCTTGTTTTTGCTGCGGTATTCGGAAGGACTGATTTGCATTTCTGCTTTGAAAACTCTGTTAAAATGAGTCTGGTTGTTAAAACCCACCCGGTAAGTAATTTCTCCTATGGGTAAATCAGTTTCAAGAAGTAATCGTTTCGATTCGCTCATTCGCAACCGGTTTATATAGGTTTTAAGGTTACAGTCAAAACGGTGTTGAATTTCACTGGTTATTTTTCGCTGACTTATACCAGTCTCCTGTGAAATGGATTCAAGCGTAAGCTGACTGTTGTGAAAGCTTTTGTTTATAAATTCAATGAAATCAGATTTCGGAGCTTCAATATTCTTATTCTCAATGGGCTTGTAATAAATTGTCAGATTTTGCTTATTCTCCCTTATCCGTTCGATTGTATATAAGCTAATGAAAAAAAGAAGGATAAATGCCAACTCCAGGGCGAGGGTCAAAGTAATGAGCGGTCTGTTGTTTCTGGAAAATGCCATGGAGTATATTTCAAGGGACTGTACTTTTCCTGCATTTGGAGTATATGCACTGTTCACATTGATTGTTTCCAGATTATTCAAATCCGGCTTTATTATTGAGGCATCTTCAATCCGGTTATTCTCTCCCCACCAGTTGGGGATCTCAAATTTATTAATCCCAATCTGATAGGTATTAATTCCTGGTGAAATTTTAAAAATATCATAAAACAGAATTTCCAGACTTTTCTGATCACTTCTTTTTAAGGAATTCTGGGTAATTAAGGCAATCCCGATGCCATTTATTTCATTTCCCTTTAGCCTTATAGTTAGCTGGTTATATTGTCCGAGATGAATTGATTTGCTTCCTTTTGGTCCAACATTTAATCCCGCATACGGATTATTTATTTTATTGCTGATTTGATAGTCAAGTTTTATGAGGCTGTCCGTAATTACCTGCTTAAGGATTTTTGTATCACCTCCGGCAGTATTATCAGAGTAGAACTTATATTCAAAAATCTGCTGATTGGGGAAAACAGGAAAATCCTGAATACTTGAGAAATACGCAAGAATCAGGAGTCCTAAAACCAGGGCAGGTATCGTACACCAAAGAAACAACTTTGACTGGAGTATTTTAATCGCCAATCTTCCCTGAAAAAACTGCATTTAATCTTATATTTTTATGTGTCTTTCCTTTAATCAGGAATTTCTGCAAATTATTCAAATGTAATATAAGTATTAGAAAAACAAGAATCTGATTATCTGTATTTAGAATAGTTAACACCCCAGCGCTGTATGTTTTAGGCATGTACTGTTATGCACATGCAATACCTTCATTCTCCACTTATCCAAGGTATTACCTTCTGGTGTATTATTTATCAATACCCCCTTAACTCAATATTCGCACTGTCGATCATGGTCACCCATTTGCCCATCTTTTTCTGAATGATGCGAAAATGTTGCTGGTCTTCGGGAGTTACCAACGAAATCGCTTCACCAGGATTTTCTGCCCTGCCTGTTCTGCCGATGCGATGGATATAATCTTTGGGTGATCGGGGCAACTCGTAGTTGATCACGCAGGGCAGGTATTCAATGTCGATACCGCGCGACAGCAGATCGGTGGTAACCAATACCCGCAGTTCTCCTGCCTTGAATTCACGCAGGGACTCATTCCTGGCTCCCTGGCTTTTCTTGCTGTGGATGGCCATGGCGTCAATCCCGTTTTTACAAAGCTTATCCGCCACATTATCCGCCTGGAAGGTGCTTGATGTAAAAACAAGCACTTGCTTCAGGTCTTTTTGTTTGATGATGTAGCGCAAAAGCGGACCCTTCTTCTCAAGCGGAACAAAATAGCCTGTCTGTTCGATCAGGTCCAGGTTCTCCTGTTCCGGTTCGATCTTAACCACCACCGGATCATGCAGTATAATCTGGTTAATCTCTGCAAGGTCATTACTCAGCGTTGCCGAGAACAGCAGGTTCTGTCGTTTTTGCGGCAACAGGGCAAAGATGCGTTTCATCTCCTCACTGAATCCCAGGTTGAGCATTTTATCCGCTTCGTCCAGTATCAGCGTATCAATTTCGGATAGGTGAACCGCGTTCGAATCGACCAGTTCAAGCAATCTCCCGGGTGTGGCCACCAGGACCTGTACACCCTGCAAACCGATCATCTGCGGATTAATGGAGACTCCCCCAAATACAGCCAGGGTTTTAACAGGCATAGGAAGCGCCGATCCAAACAGGATAAAAACTTCCCTGACCTGAATAGCCAATTCACGCGTGGGCACCAGCACCAAAACACGCGCGTGCCTGTTTCTTGAAGTCCCCTGACCCTGTAGTTTAGTTAAAAGGGGCAACACGTAACTGGCCGTTTTCCCCGATCCGGTTTGAGCGATTGCCAATACATCTTTCCTGCTGAGGATGGCCGGTATGGCCTCTTTCTGAATGGGGTAGGGCTGATTATAACCCAGAGAAGCCAGCACATTTAATAATGTGGGCGATAAATTGAATGACGAAAAGGGCATAATTTTACGGATAAGTTTCAGGGGGTAAAGATACCTGAATTCAAGTATGTTTTCTTTTTCTCTGTGCTCTTTGTGTGTTTTTACTCCGTGGGCGCTATGGTTTATTTTTATGAAATGATTTCTACCATAAATTTCACGAAGTATAAACCCCAATACTAGATAACCTGAATCATTTTTGCTTTTGCAGCAGGAATAGTAAACCTAAAGGTACTTCCTTTCCCGGGTTGGCTTTCGACGTTGATCTTTCCACCGTTTTTTTCCACAAATTCCTTGCACAAAACAAGACCTAATCCCGAACCTTTTTCGCCGCTTGTGCCGAATTTAGGTTGCGTGGTTTCCAAACTAAACAAGGTATCAATCTGCTCGCTCGTCATCCCGGTACCAGTATCAGTGACCGATATTTCAATGGTACTGTTCATTTGTCTGGCGATTACAAGTATTGAACCACCTGCGGTGGTGAACTTGATGGCATTACTGATCAGGTTGCGCAGGATCGTTTCCATGAGATGAATATCAGCATATGCAGTAATTTCGTCAGGAATCTCATGGGTAATTGTGATGCCTTTTACTTCAGCGATATATTGATACAGTTCCGATTTTTCCAGAATGACTTCCTTCAGTTTAAACTCAACCGGGTAATGCTGGATAGTGCTGTTCTGAAGTTTGGCCCAGTTCAGAAGATTCTCCACCAGGATGTACAATTGGTTAGAGGTTGTATGCACCTGGCTGATCATGTCTATTCGTTCGATATCGGTAAAGTCATAATAATTATGGATCAGTAAACTCTCAAATCCCAGGATCGCATTAAATGGACTGCGCAAATCATGTGATATAACAGAGAAGAGCTTGTCCTTGGTCGAATTTAAATCCTTAAGTAACTCATTCTTACTTTGAATTTCACTGGTCCGTTCAGCTACTATCTTTTCAAGCTTTCCCTTTTGATTTCTTAAACGTCTGATTCGTAATTGGAACCAACCAATCGGGGTGATCAGCAGAAGGAGTACCATTAGCGCTTTAAACCAGAGTGTCATCCACCAGGCCGGAACAATGATCAGACGTATCGTTGTTTCCTTTACATTCCAGCTTTCATCGTTGTATTTGGCTTTTACCCTGAAGGTATAATTACCGGGGTTCAGGTTTGAATAGTTGGCCTCCCGTTTTGTTTCTGCGTTAACCCATTCCTTATCGAATCCATCCAGACGGTAGGTATAGGATATCTTGGGATAATTGGCAAGGTCCAATCCCTGGTAAAATATAGTAAATGAGTTGTTTTGATAATTCAGTACAATTTTATCCGCAAAACTGATATGTTTCTCAATGATCTCACTGTTGTTCCTATACGTGATGCTTTTGTTGAACAGTTTAAAGTTGGTCAGAACAACTCTGGGTGGCTGAGCCTCTGTAATGAGACTGTCCGGGTTGAAATAATCGATTCCCTCAAAACCGCCCCAGATCATTTCGCCTTTACCGTTTTTGCAACACGACCGGTCGTTAAATGCCCTTGACAGAAGTCCGTCACTTTGGTCATAATTCGTAAAGTGATGAGATATCGAATCAAATTTCGAGATTCCTGTATTGGTGCTCACCCAGATATTGTTTTTCCGGTCGCTTAGAATGCTGCACACATGTTTGTTCTTTAGTCCTGCCGAATACCTGCTAAAGGATTGGGTCTTCGGATTAAAACGGTTAAGTCCGTTGTGTGTTCCTATCCAGATGTTATGCTGCCCGTCCTCATATATTGAACTGATAATATCATTGCTGATTGTGGTTGAATCGTTCTTGTCGAACATGAAATACTTAAAGAGGGATTCTCCCTTACGAAGTAAGCTAAGCGCCCAGGCCGTAGCGACCCATAAATTTCCGTTGGAGTCGTTATATACCTGAAAGGTGTAATCCTGGCTGAGTTTATTATTCTTTGTATTGTGATGATGAAAGATCTTAGTCTTCGGATCAAAGCGATCAACCCCTTTTCCATGAACGGCAATCCAAAGATTCCCGCCTGCATCCTCTGAAATAGAACGAATATCGTTATTGGCAATCGATAGCGTGTCGTTTGGCCTGTTTAGATACGACTCGAACTTCCCGGTTTCAGGAATAAACTTTTGAAGGCCCCCCATATTGCTGCCAATCCACATTTGTTTCTTTGAATCACAGAAAACGCAAAAGATGGTTCCATTGCCCAGGCTACCCTGATCAGTATCCTTATGCACATATCGGTCTATCCGGTGTTTTTTCCAATTAAATACATCAATACCGTTGCCTGAATTGCCGATCCATAAACTACCGGACCCATCGTACGAAACGCAAGTAATGTTTTTTTGCAACGTGAACCAGGTTTTCTCCGCACGAGTATCATAATGCATGAATTTATTCAGTGATTTAACCACTCTGACTCCTCCAACGCTATGCAACGACCAGTAATTCCCTTGCTGATCTTCGTAAAAACGCAATAAATTAAGGCTTAGCGATCTTGGATTATTCGGTTGGTTGTAGTAATTGTAGAAACTATCGGTCTTCGGGTCAAAGAGCTTTAAAGCTCCCAGGGTATTTACCCAGAGATTCTTTCGGCTGTCGATAGTGAAATTGGTCGTGTAATTTTCGTAATAATAAGGAGTGATGTAATGTTTAAACGTCTTCTCCCTGGTGTCGTAGCAGTCAATCCCCTTCCCATAGGTCCCAATCCAAAGTTTGTCCCTGAGAAGGGCAATATCCGAAATCTCCTGATTCGAAACCGATTGTTTATTGGCAGGGTCATTCCTGAAGGCCGTTAACTGCCGTGTGTTCTGATCAAAATAATGCAGTCCGCCATCTTCGGTGCAGGCAATCCAGATGTTATTATGAGTATCGAATATGAAATTGTTGATTTCGCCCTCCTTTAGATCGATTACTTTGGCGAGCTTCTTTTGTGACGGGTCGAATTTATAAATGGTTTTTTCAGTAGCCACATAAAGCTGGCCGGATTGATCTTCTGCAACTGTAGTGAAATAAAGACTCATGACCCCATATGCGGAAGGTTCAAACTTAAAAGGAGTAAAGTTGTCAAATTCAGGATTATATCTGCACAGACCTTCCTGGGTAGTGATCCATAAGTTTTTCCTGCTATCCGCAAATAATTTAAGGATCTTGCTGGATGGAAGTGCATTTTGATCGTTGTCTTCATGCAGATAGGTATATACCGTTTGTCCGTCAAACCGGAATAAACCTTCCTGGGTGCCAATCCATAGATAGCCATTAGCGTCCTGTGTGATTGCTGTTGCCTTGATGTCCGAAAGGCTCTCCAATTCGCTTAATGAACTGAATTCCAAATTTGGCTGTTGGGCAAATCCATTGATTACCAATAGTATTGTAATCAACAGGAATAACATTCTAAGATTGAAAAAGTGCAATTCCTTCATCCTGATCAAAAATACCGGTCGTTTAACAGGCCGTTAAACTAATAATTATTATTGAATTTATTAGTATACTCTATTTGCCTTTTGCCGCAGGCATGGTGAAGCTAAAGGCGCTCCCTTTCCCGGGCTGGCTCTCAACAGTAATGATCCCACCATTTTTCTCCACAAACTCCTTGCACAAAACAAGACCTAATCCTGAACCTTTTTCACCGTTGGTGCCTTGTTTTGTATGAGTTGTTTCAAGATTAAACAGTCCGTCGATCTGCTCTTTGGTCATGCCCATTCCTGTATCTGTGACCGAGATATGAATTATATGGCGATCCTGACTGGCCTTTACATAGATTGAACCTCCCATTGGGGTAAACTTGATGGCGTTGTTGATCAGATTCCGCAGGATCGTTTCCATGAGCTGAATATCCGCAAAAGGAATAAGTCCCTCCGGTATCTGATGATAAACGGTGATTCCTTTTGCCAGTGCAATGTTCTGGTACAGTTCTGAAATATCATTGATGATTTCCTTCAGGTTAAATGTGATCGGATGATGCTGAATACTGCTGTTCTGTATTTTTGCCCAGTTCAGCAGGTTCTCCACCAGACTGTAAACCTGGCCTGTGGTCGTATGCACCTGGCTGATCATGTCTTTTCGCTCATCTTCACTAAATTCATCGTAATTGTTGACCAGCAAATCCTCAAACCCAAGAATGGCATTAAACGGACTACGCAGATCGTGTGAGATGACCGAAAAGAGCTTATCCTTGGTCGAATTCAAATCTTTTAGCATTTCATTCTTGTTTTGAATCTCAGTGGTGCGCTCG
Organism: Prolixibacteraceae bacterium UBA6029; assembly: GCA_002429385.1. GTDB lineage: Bacteria > Bacteroidota > Bacteroidia > Bacteroidales > Prolixibacteraceae > Aquipluma. The sequence continues at coordinate 40,845 of DIZL01000054.1, forward strand.
GCTACCAGTTTCTCCAGCTTTCCCCTTTGATTGCGTAACAGCCTTATTCTTATGAAGAAAAATCCAGCCGGAGCAATCACCAATATCAGGTACATCAGTGTTTTAAACCACCAGGTTAACCAAAACGGCGGATCAATTCTCACATTTAACATACGGATTTCAGACGACCATTCCCCAATCCGGTTTTGACTCCTGACTTTAAAGATGTAATCTCCCGGATTAAGATTCGTATAAGTGGCCGAGTTTTTACTCCCGACAACGTTCCAGTCCTTATCGAACCCCTTCATCATATAGGCATAGGTCTTTTTATCAGGAGCAGTATAGTCCAGCGAGGCAAACTCGAAAGTGATTACCGACTGTTTGTAGGTCAACCGCAATGCTTTTGTTTCCGAAATATCCTGTTTCAGGGGTGAAGGGTCATTTTCGTTGATGGCAATGGGGACGCTTTTGTTGAAGATCTGGAAATCAGTCAGCACAATGGGTGGATTAGACTTGTATTTTTTGATTTGTTCGGGGAAGAAGGTGTTATACCCGTTAATTCCTCCAAAATAGAGCATACCCGATTTGGCCTTGAACGCCGAATGTGGTTTAAAGTCGTCACCTTGCAATCCGTCCTCTTTCGAATAATTATGGATTTCAGCAGTTTTGGGGTCATAGCTGGATATTCCTTTATTCGTGCTTACCCATATTCGGCCTTCCTGATCTTCAAGTGCGGCAAAGATATACATGCTGGTAAACTTACCTTGTGATTTGACCGGAATAAATCGATGGGCCGAAGGATCGTAATAGCATAGTCCCGAACCGGGAGTGCAGGCATAAATTATTCCTGAAGAGGTTTCCATCAACTGGTAAACCGTATTGTTGATCAGATTCTTGTTCTCCGAGTTAAACCGGATGAAGCTTTTCGTCAAGGGGTCGTAAAGGTTGATTCCGCCATTGGCTGTTCCGATCCATACATCACCCTTGCTGTCTTCAAGTATGGTATAGACCTTATTGTTGCTCAGGCTCTTCGGATCGTTTTCATTGTAACTGAAGTGAATAAACCGGTCCGTCTGATCGTCATAGAGGTCTAATCCACCTCCAAAAGTGCCGATCCACAGCTTCCCATCCTTCGTAGCCGCAAGGGCATAAATATTATTGTTGCTTATTCCTGAAGTCGTGTGGTCTGCTTTGAAGTTGGTGAACCGATGGGTCTTAAGGTTAAGCTTACTCATGCCGTTGCCCCAGGTTCCAATCCAAAGGTTGTCCTTATGATCTTCGGCTAAGGAGAGAATATTGTTCCCGGCAATACTATTTTGTCCAGGAAGTTGTTTATACACCCGCAATTTTCCGGTTTTCCGGTCAAAATAATTTAATCCCCCTCCGTCGGTACCGATCCATAAATTAGTGTGGCGATCCTCCAGAATACTGAGAACAAGGTTGTTCGAAAGGCTGTTTGCCGAGGAGTTGTGCTTGTAATGATTAAAGCTGGCGGTACTCTTTTTATACAAATTTATCCCTCCGGCATAAACCCCAACCCAGATATTTCCATCCCTATCCTTGGTGATCGAATGCACAGAGTTGGACGACAAACTGTTAAGATCGATCTCATCGTTCGTGTAAAACCCGAATTGTTGCAAAGTGGAATCCATTAGAGTTATACCGCCGTTTTCAGTTCCGATCAGAAGATTGCCGTTATTATCCTCGTTGACGCATAATACATTATTATTCGATAGTGAACTGACCCCTTGTGTGTGTTTGAAGGCCTTGAATTTACCGGTTTTACGGTCCATCAGATTGAGTCCTTCTCCAACGGTCCCGATCCATAAGCGTTGCCGGCTGTCTTCATAAATAGTGTAAATGCTGTTTCCCGAAATGGCATCCCGGTTATTGGCATCCGCCTGGTAATGAATGAAAGTGCTGTCTTTCGCCGAGAACCGGTTTAGCCCCCCGTTTTGTGTTCCGACCCAGATGTCGTTTCTGCTGTCCTTGAATATATAGGTGGTATAATTGTCACTGATTGAGGTGGGCTTATTATTATCGTGTAAGAAGCGGGTAAAACGATTTGTTTTCGGATCAAACACGTTAACGCCCTCATTGGTAGCCAGCCATAACCGGCCCGCCTTATCTTCCAGAATTTTAATAACATTATTTCCTGAAAGGCTGTTAGGGTTATCGGGCTGGTTCAGGTATTGCTGAAAACTGTTGGTCTGGCGGTTAAATTTATTGATTCCTCCGCCCGATGTCCCAATCCAGATGTTCCCCTTCGAGTCTTCAATAATGTCCTGGATGTAACTGTTGCTCAGACTCCCCGAATCGGCGGTATTGTGGAAATACGCCCTGAACTGGTGCCCGTCGTAGCGGTTCAGCCCGTTACGTGTCCCAACCCACATAAACCCACGGCTATCCTGAATCATGCACAATACATTGGGATCGGATAAGCCGTCCCTGATTTCAATGCGCTGAAATTTAAGCTGCTGATTTTGGGTAAAACCCAATAATGAAATGAATTGGAGAAGTATAAATACTATGGTTCTGCAAATTTTCATATTAAGTATTCAATAGATCAGGTGGTCGTCATAGAGGCTGTTAAACTAATACTAATTTTTGGGAAAGGAAAATAAATCCCCTTTAATAGAAACGAACATAAGTGCTGAAATTGCACCCCAGTCCTTCAGTTATGGTCAGGAAGTTTATTCCTGACAAGTGTAACGCACTAATATTAAGTTACTTTCTGATTAAATAGCCGGATGATCCCATAACCAGACAACCCTGCCCATCACCATTAAATTGTTTAATAACATCAATCAGACTCAATTCCACAGTACTTTCGGCACCCGCATTGCTGAATAAATATACAGCTCCGAAAAGCATTACTCCTATACCCCCTGTCTTTCGGTCTATACCAGAGAGGGTATTTGAGTGTACTTTAAGTGTAGGATAAGAGTACCATGTGTGTATATTATGTGTTCATGAACACACAAGGTACACACAAGGTACACAGGAGGTACACACAAGGTATACACAAGGTGAGAGGAGAGGGTAACGGGATACCAGAGGAATCAGGGACTGCAGGCTGGGAATTCGTTATTACAACCGGTTTCGGGTTTTGATGCTACTATATATATAGTATAGAACGAAAACTGGCGGTCTTACGCCGAATGGGGGATTTGTTGCCCCCGGGTTAAGATCTTTTCAGTTAGGTTGAAAATGGCATTTGCGGGGGTTTCGGGTTCAGGTTTGGATGGTTTACAGGTTAAAAGTGCCGCTGTGAGTATTCCTGTGATTGGATTAATGTTTTATAACAGCTTGATATCCAGAAAGGGGAATGGGGGTCATGAAAATAGTTTAAAAAAAGGTTTGATTTAGATTAGGAAGAGTGGAAAAGGTATCTATCTTTGCAGCCGCTAAAGAGGAAAACGCATAGTGATCCTGATAGGCAAACGTTCTTTAAATGACTGAAAGGCAAACGATTAATCTGGATATCAAAATAAGTTTAAAAAGATTAGGAAGGTTCAGATAAAAGGTATTTCTTTGCAGCCGCTTTCAAAGGAAAGTGTGTTCACGGGAACGGGAACAGGGGCGAAAAGGTTACCGGAATAAAAATCCAAAATATATCAAAAAAGTGTTGGATTATTAAAAGTAAAGTTTACCTTTGCAGCCGCTAAAAACAAAAGAGTTCATTGCAAGTATTGAGGGCATAACCTGAAGGAACAGAAAACGATCTGGGAGTCTGAAATTACAATAACAACAGATGTTACAGAATAGTTTACCTGAAGGAATAAAAGGAGAAAATAAAAAATATCCTTTGGAAGTTTGGAAAAGCTTCTTAACTTTGCCACCCCGTTAAAGACAAACGATTAGTAGAGTAGGAATAACGGAGGGAATACAAGCTTAAAAAAGATTGAAACGAGCCGAAAAGAAAGTTTCTTCGCAAGAGGAAAACCGGGAGAAAGGCGAGAAGATATAAACAAGTGCCGCAGGGCACGAAGTTCATTGAAAATATTGGGAAAAGGAAAAACAAGGAAGGAAACGCAAGAATAAATTTTGAGTTAACGTCACAGAGCTAGAGAATATTTAACTTTTATATTACAACGAAGAGTTTGATCCTGGCTCAGGATGAACGCTAGCGGGAGGCCTAACACATGCAAGTCGAACGGGATTG
>DIZL01000038.1 GCA_002429385.1 Prolixibacteraceae bacterium UBA6029
TAAATGCGGATTTAAGGTATTTAGAAATATATTGGGTTTATGGGTGGCTAACCAGATAAGGTTTCTTAGTGATTGTGGATGGTGGACGGGATGGATGGGTGATATCTATTGTTTGATCTTTTCTTAGGAGAGGAGCTTAGTTGACCATCCAATTTATTGATTAGTAAATTGAGATTTTCTATCCAAATAATCACCCAACAGGGCACCAAAACCGATTAAGCTTGCACTTAACACCAGGATAACAGGATGTTTAAGATTATACATGGAAATTAATGTTGCGAATATTAACCCAATTGCACTGTAACTCATCAGTAATTTAAAAGCGCTTTTACGGACCAATGAAATGTAAACGGCAATTTTTGAAGCGAGCATAATTCCAATTAAACCGCCTGCAATTGCACCTGTAAATATTCCGTTTGGTCTGATCATCTTGCTTCCTGCTATCGAAGAAGCAACAATCAGTAAACCACAGATTAAACAAAACCCGATAAACAATTTTATTTTTCGCATCATTAAATGTAAATTTAAGATAGTTTTCTGAAACTGCAAAAGACAAAGTTCTGAATGGTATCGAAAGGGGTCTTGTGGTCAACCGAGATGCATCTGCTTATGGAATTATCCCCATTTTTTTCATGAGGAAGGTGGCGTTCATGGTGCGGGTTACACCGTTGGAGAGCTTGTAGTCGAAGGTCAGTTCGTCGTCGTGGAGCTGGACCTCGAAGCACTGGTTTTTGATAGCGGAAGGGTAGAGGGTTGACAGATCGGTGAGACTAAGGTCGTGGGTGGCAACAATTCCATGTGTATTTAATGCAATCAGCTGGTTGATCAGGGCTTTTGAGCCGTTTAGCTTGTCGGTGGAGTTGGTTCCTTTGAGCATCTCGTCGATAATGACCAGCAGGTTTTCGCCTTTCCGCAGCATATTGAGCAGGGTCTGAAGCCTTAACAGTTCGGCATAGAAGTATGATTCGTCGTTCATCAGGTTATCCGATGTGCGCATGTTGGTGTAGAGCCGAACGGGGCTGAAACAGAAGCTTTGGGCGTATACTTTACATCCGGTGGATGCAAGTACCAGATTGATGCCCACAGTGCGCAGAAAGGTGCTTTTGCCGGCCATATTGGCGCCTGTGATGATGACTATCTGCTCGTTCTTAATGATCTGGAATGAATTGTGTACACAGCGTGTTTCGTCGATCAGGGGGTGACCCATTTCACTGGCTTCGAACCTGAATTCAGCACCGGAGAGGGTAGGGGCCGTCCATTCGGGATGGTTGTAATTGCAGTTTGCCAAGCTGATCAGGGCATCCGTTTCGGCAATGACTTCAAACCAGCGGGGTAGAACGCCCGCATAGTCTTTCTGCCATTTGTTGAGTTTTACCAAACAGCCGATATCCCAAAGGAAAATGGAATCGAGTATAAACCCGACCAGTATATTTTTGCTGTAATCGAATTGATCGAGTATTTTTTGCAGTTCGGAAGTGATCGTACTGGCCGTTTTCCCCTGGTGCGCGAGTTGTTCTTTCAGCGATAACAGGCAGCTGCTTTTAAAGTCGAACGTTTCGATTTGCCTGAGCATTTCGACATAACGGCTGAGCAGCTTGCCCTGACTCTCGAATTTCAGGTGGAATTTTATAATTGTTTTAATGTAAAGCCCTGTTGTAATCCATTGCGCAAAAAACAGCCACTTGTAAAATGAATGAGAATCGATGCCCGTAATGCTTATTCCAATCAGGAGAAGGGTCAGCGCAGGAAGCAGTATTCGTAAATATTTCAGGAGGGCAACCGATTTGAGCGGTATTACCTGATCGATTGATTCGTTGTAAAGATCTTTCGTGCCATCGGTTTCCATCCCTTTGGCCATGAAGTTTTGTCTCCAAGTGAATTCTTCGGCAAGCTCCCGGATACCATCCTGTCTGTTCCTGATGTCTTCGGAGGTGCGATTTGTCTGTTTCAAGAGTGTCGCCAATTGGTTTTTGCCTTGCCGGGTAATTGTTCTGTTCAGGAATTGAAACATAGATCCGCTGCCAAACAGATCCAGGTCGTAACTATAGTCATGGTGTGGGTCGGTAAATTCGTTTCCGGGATCAAAAGCGGTGTAATTGTGTTTCAGGGCTTCAATTTCATTTCGATTGATCTGCACCAGGCGTTGGTTGAACAGTTGTTGCTTTTCGGTCTGAATGAATTGTTTGATCAGGATAAAAAAGGCGATCATCAGGAGGAGTGCAACACCGATTGCCAGCAGGTTGCTGACTGGATTGAGGTAGTAGTAAGCGGGGAAAATGCCTGTAAAACAGATGAAACGCGCGAGTGCCAGGAGTTTTAATTGTTTCTTTCCAGAGTCGGACAAGGCCTGGTATTGACTGGCAAGTTGCCCGTAGGTGTGTAGGATTTCTGCGTTCATGAAGTGAAAAACAGATATTTGGTAAGCCGGTCGATGGTTATCAGTATGGTTGACACATAAATTACAAGAAACAGAACCAGGTACATCAGATTCTCGCGTGAAACAGCTGTTCTTTTTATTTCAGGAATGCTTGAGGAAAAGTAACGTTTCTGAACGAACACCATGAGCTGGTAAAATGCCAGACCAGATAAGATTCCCCAAATCCAGCCGGTAAGGATATCGCCGGGGTAATGAAGTCCGATGTAGATGCGGGTGTATGAAACCAGTACCGCCCAGGTAAAAATGAGGATGGTATATATCTGATTTTTGAATAGCCTGGCTGTGATGATTGCCATAGTAAAGCTGTTGGCCGCGTGGGCTGAGAAGAACCCGTAAGCCCCGCCGCGGGTGTAGACATTGTGTACCAAACTGCCAAGGACTGGATCTTGTGTGGGACGCCAGCGTTGTACCATATTTTTAATTAAACCTGAAAACTGATCGCTTACGACAATGGCAAGCACAATAGCAATCAGGATGTAAATGGAATTTTTCTTGTAAGTTTTAATGATGACATAGATGATCAGCATGTAAAACGGTATCCAGATCTCGATACTGGTAAACAGGGTGACCGCCTTGTCCCAGAACCCGTTATGAAAGCTGTTCAGAAACAGTAAGAGTGATTGATCTATTTGCTTGAGTTCTTCCATGATATCAGTGGCTAGAGTGCCTAAAGTTAAATGAAATATTGACGATTAGATATTCAAATCTTCACTCTGCGAAGTTGGGTTGTTCAGTATTTGCCAGATTTTATCCTTTAATTGAGTGATTCCCTGCCCGGTGATGGATGAAATGAACAGATGCGGAATGTCTTTGAGTTGTTCGCTGATCTCAACTTTCAATTCCTCGTCGAGGTAATCGCTTTTGCTGATCACCAGGAAACGCTCTTTATCGAGTAATTCAGGATTGTATTGCTGCAACTCATTCATCAGGATATTGAATTCCTTACGGTAATCTTTTGCATCCGCCGGAACCATAAACAGGAGCATCGAATTACGCTCGATATGACGCAGAAAGCGAAGACCAAGACCTTTACCTTCATGAGCGCCCTCAATAATTCCAGGGATATCAGCCATTACAAACGACTGATTGTCGCGGTAGCTGACAATGCCCAGATTTGGAACCAATGTTGTAAAGGGGTAATCGGCGATTTTAGGTTTGGCAGCCGATACCACCGAAAGCAAGGTTGATTTCCCTGCACTTGGGAAACCTACCAGACCAACATCGGCCAGGATTTTTAATTCGAGAGTAAACCAGCCTTCGGTGAATTCTTCACCAGGTTGGGCAAATCGTGGGGTTTGCTGAGTGGCTGATTTAAAATGAACATTACCCTGACCACCTCTGCCGCCCTGAGCAATAATTTTTGATTCACCTTCTTTGGTGATTTCAAAAAGGAATTCACCTGTTTCGGCATCTTTTGCCACAGTGCCAAGCGGAACGTCCAGATAAACATCTTCACCGTCGGCTCCACTGCTGCATTGTTTACCACCGGATTCGCCATGACCCGCATAAACGTGTCTGCGGTATTTTAAATGAAGCAGGGTCCACATTTGCGGATTACCCTGAAGGATAATATGACCTCCGCGACCACCATCACCACCGTCAGGACCACCTTTGGGCTCGGATTTTTCTCTGCGGAAATGTGCTGAGCCAGGGCCTCCATTGCCTGACCTGCAATATATTTTAACGTAATCAACAAAATTAGTATCTGCCATCGAAAAGAAGTTTCAAGTTCAAAGTTTCAAGTTCAAAGTTCCAGGTTTCAAGTTCCATGTGTGTGCGAAGGTTCTGGATATTAAATATTGAATATTGGATATTATTTCAGGTTTCGGGATATGGTTGGTGTCAAATCCCATAATTAAGGGCGCAATATACACAAAAAAAGACGATCGGACAGCTATCCATTCGTCTTTTGTGTTTATTATCAGAATCTTATAGCATTGAGACCTTATCACTCAATCGTTGTGCAATTTCTTCGACAGAACCGGTGCCGTCAATTTTGTAATATTTGTTTTGTGCCTTGTAATATTCTCTTAATGGTTCCGTCTTATCATGGTATATCTTTATGCGGTTTTCAATGATCGAAACATCCTGATCGTCCGGCCGACATGAGGTTTTGCCACGGCTGAGCAAACGGTTGATTAATTCTTCTTTCTCAACGGTCAGACAGATCATACCAGAAACGTGCGTGTTGTTTTCATCCAATAACAGATCGAGCGCCCTGGCCTGTTCGACCGTCCTGGGGAAGCCATCAAATACATAGCCATTGGCATCTGTATTCTCCAGGAGTTTGAGTTTGATCATTCCTATAACGATCGAATCAGGAGCAAGGAAACCTTTGTCGATATAACTCTGAGCTTCCAGTCCAAGAGGTGTTTTAGCGGCAATCTGGCTCCTCAGTAAATCTCCTGTTGAAAGGTGTATCAGGTTGAATTTTTTAATAAGAAAACTTGCCTGAGTACCTTTCCCTGCTCCGGGAGGGCCAAATAAAACGATGTTTAACATTGTGGATAAATGGGATTACTTTTCAGTTACTTTATAGATGTCAATCAAATTCCGGCCTCTGCCATTGTAATCCAGTCCGTATCCGACGATGAAGTCATTTGGTATCTCAATTCCAATGTAATCAAGCTGGACTTTAGTCTTGAGTGCATCAGGCTTGAGAAGCAAGGTTGCGATTTTAATTTCCGCAGGGTTTTTAGCCTGTATCTGTTCGATGGTTTTGGCAATGGTAATACCTGAATCCACGATGTCTTCCAGCACAATAATAAGCCGACCAGAAAGGTCTTCGTTCAGCCCGATTAATTCCCTGACATTTCCAGTGGTGTTGGTGCCGGAATAAGATGCCAGTTTGATGAATGATATTTCGGCGTCGAGCAAAGAAATACGTTTAAAAATTTCGGCAGCGAACATGAAGGAACCATTCAGGATACAGATAAACAATGGATTTTTATCTTTGAAATCAGCATTCATTTTTTCCGCCATTTCCTCAACAACGGATCTGATCTTTTCATAAGGAATGAATAGTTCAAAATCTCTGTCAATAATCGTTACGTTTTTCATTAAGCTATCTGTTGAAAGTATTCAAGGATTGGGATAATTTTTTTCTAAGTATTTTTCAATTAATTTTGGCTTGAAAAATAAAGCGACAAAGTAACAAAACAAATTTATACTGGAAAATTAAATTTTAAAACATGGAACCAAAGGTAAGCATCATCATGGGGAGTACATCCGATTTTAGTGTTATGGAAGCGACAGCTAAACTGCTGGATGAGTTTGAGATCCCATTCGAAATCAATGCTTTGTCGGCTCACCGCACACCTGAAGCTGTTGAACTGTTTGCCAAAGGAGCCAAAGGCCGTGGGATACAGGTGATTATTGCTGCGGCAGGAATGGCAGCTCATTTGCCGGGGGTAATTGCTGCAATGACCACTCTGCCAGTCATCGGTGTGCCTATAAATGCTACCCTTAGCGGAATGGATTCACTTTTAGCCATTGTACAGATGCCTCCGGGAATTCCAGTGGCTACAGTAGCTGTGAATGGAGCGCAAAATGCTGGTATACTGGCAGTTCAGATGATGGCGCTTGGCGATGCTGAATTATCAGTTAAACTTGAATCGTTTAAGGAATCTCTGAAAATTAAAATTGAAAAAGCGAATAAAGATCTTACTGAAATAAAATTCAGATTTAAAACAAATTAGACTTGTCTCGTAAGTAGAAAAGTCGTAACTTATATGCAATGAATGAGTTCCCGTATTTATTCGGGACTTTATCAGCATCTATGTTATGAAATTGTTACCGGCATTTGGCTTGTTTGTTTTCGTTCTGTTTTTTGCCTTTGAAGACAATGCACAGGAGATCTTTTCTCCGGGACCGCGGTATCAGGCAGTTGCCGATGCCTCAGTGGCAATGTCGGGTTGCTGGTCCGTTTTTGGCAATCAGGCCGGACTAGCCGCTATTGATCGTCCAGAAATTGCAGGTTCTTATCAGGACCGGTTTTTAATCAGTGAATTATCAACCCGTTCGGGTTTGTTTGCTTTTCCCATTCAATCTTCTGTATTTGCAGTATCGGTTTATCAATTCGGAAAGAATCCATTTCGGCAGGAGAAATTTGGAATTGCATATGCCCGTCAGATATTTCCACGGTTAAACTTTGGAGTTCAGTTTAATTACTTTCAACTGTTTCTATCGGAAGACAACCATTCGGCAGGAGCATCCGGCTTGGAATTCGGTTTTCAGTATCAATTCGTAAAAAAGCTTGTACTTGGATTTCATGTCTTAAATCCATATCCTACCGGCATACGAACATTGTCGGGAATCTATCTTTATCCTTCCGGCATCAGCGTTGGTGTGTTTTATCCCCTTTCAGATGCTTTTCGCATTGCTGCAGAATTGGATAATGATTTTAACCGTCAGTTCGTAATCAAGACAGGACTGGAATACATTATTCTCGAAAATCTTTTTGTGCGTACAGGTATCTCCGGTAAACCTTACCAGTTTTCGGCAGGTATCGGTTTTAGGGTAAAAAGACTGCTTGTGGATTTGGCAACTACGTCCAATCAATATCTGGGTAACTCCCCGTCGGTATCCTTTGAATATCAATTCTGATGATTAAGAAGTATACACTCATCATCCTCCTGTTGGGAATAGCCTCCCTTTCTTATTCCCAGGAACCTACTGTACAGCAGACGGTTGAGGATTTGCTGGAGTCGGCAGGCGAGAACATGAGTGATGACTCGAATTTCCAGGAGATTCTGGACGATATGGAGAGTTTCAGGCAACACCCGTTACCAATAAATTCGGCAACCGCTGAAGAACTGAACCAGTTGCATCTATTGTCAGAACTGCAGATCCATCAACTGATGAGTTACAGGGAAAAAACCGGTAGTATTTACAGTATCTATGAATTGGCTTCCATCGATGGATTTACCCCGGATCTCCTGCAACTGATTGAACCATATCTCTCTTTCGACCTTCAGGAAAAATCTTCCTGGGCAAAAGGATCCTCAGGGTATTTGTATGTCAAATCAACACGGTCTTTTTCAAAGGTTAATCAATCAAACTATGAAGGTTCACAGGAAAGATATTATCTCAGGCTGAAGCAAACTTTGGCGGATTGGGAATATGGATTGGTCGCCGAAAAAGATCCCGGTGAAGCATTTTTTAGTCAATCAAATAAACAGGGATTCGATTATACAAGCGCTTTTGTAAATTTCAGAATTGGAAAGACAGGAAACCGATTGTTCGCTGGCGATTATCTAGTGAGTTTTGGTCAGGGATTGGTTGCCTGTCAGGGTTTTTCGATAGGAAAATCTGCTGAAGCAAGTCGGGTTTTTAAATCGGCCCAGGGGATCAGATCATATTCTTCGACAGATGAGAATTTGTTTTTCAGGGGATTAGCCTGTAATTTAACTTGTGGTCATTTTACTTTTACCCCTTTTATTTCATTGCATAAACTGGATGCAATTGTGGATACACTGGATGGGAAAACCTATTTTAACGCTTTTCAAACAAGCGGATATCATCGGACAGGTTCTGAAATTACAGGAGAGAATTCGCTGACACAACTGGCAGGAGGAGGACATGTTACCTATGCGCATGATAGCTGGTCATTTGGATTCACTTCGGTATATACACGTTTTAGTGCGGCGATGAACAGGGGAGATGAACCCTATAATCAATTCCTGCCTGAAGGAAAGGAAAATATGGTGGCTGGAATCGATTGGAAGGGAACTATTAAAAATGTATTCTTTTTTGGTGAGACTGCAATCGGAGCAAATTCAGGGAAGGCATTGCTGGCGGGATGTATGTTGAAACCTGCTGCGAATGCTGAATTCTCTCTGGTTTACCGAAATATAAATAAAACCTACTTCAGCTACTTCTCGAATGCATTCACTGAATCATCGCGGGTAAATGATGAACATGCCTTGTATCTGGGATTGAAATTTTATCCCGCTCCAAGATGGATTATTAATATGTATTCAGATATTTTCAAATTCAAATGGATTAAGTATACTACAACCGCGCCGTCAACAGGTACAGAATCCTTCGCTCAGGTGTCATACAATCCATCGGTAACCACCCATTATTATCTTCGGATCTTCAGTGAGGATAAAGAACAGCGATTGATTTCAGGGAATCTGAAATACGATGAACCACAGTTGACTGACCGAGTCCGGTTTAATTTTTCGCATGATATGAATCAGCAGTTTAGCCTGAATAGCAGGATGGAGTTTTCATATTATAGAAAACAAGTCCGGGAAGACGGATTTTTAATTTGTCAGGACGTAATTTATAAGCCTTCTGACAAGCCTTTTGCTCTAAATGGAAGAATAGCCTATTTTAATACTGAAGGATATAATTCACGCATTTATGCCTATGAAAACGATATCTTATTTTCTTTTTCAATACCTGCACTTTATGGGGAAGGAATTCGCAGTTATATAAATCTTCGGTATAAGATGAGCGATAAATTTACGCTTTGGTTAAAATTGGATACCACTCATCAATTTGCAAAAAATGAAAGTCAACAGACTACTGATTCTTCAACAAGTTACGAGATTAAAATTCAGGTCCGCTATAAATTTTGAAGTGGTTTTGCTACTATTTAAGCATCATCCTATTTATTTAGTTGGGTTGCAGAAAATTCGATTTCATCTATTCGAAGTTGTAAGCTACCGAATATCAATAGAGTATGTGTTAGATCAAGCGATAAAATAATGATTAAAAGTGTTTTAAGTTTGATCTCATTTGCTATCTTTGCGCGTCAATACAGAAAAAGGGATGGTTCATAAACTAAATTTCGACGATATTCGTCCATACAATGATTCAGAAGTGAATCATTACCTTCAGTTACTTTTCAAAGATGAAAATTTTCAACACATCTTACAATTCATTTTTAATGATCAGGAAAAGATAGAACAAATTAAGTTGATGATTGACCATATTCATACGGTTAAAGATTTACAGCACAAAATTGTTTATCAGTTGGTTGATGATCTCATCCTGAAGAGATCGTCAGATGGTTTGACATCCAGTGGAATTGAAAACCTCGATAAAAACACAAGCTACCTTTTCATTTCGAATCATCGTGATATTATCCTTGATTCTGCCATCATGAATTATCTGATTGTGCTTGAAGGCATGAATACAACAGAAATTGCGATTGGCAATAATCTGATGATTGAAAAATGGATAGAATATGCCGTAAAACTTAACCGTGCTTTTGTTGTACATCGCAATCTCCCGGTTAGAGAGTTGTTAATGGCTTCTAAAAAACTGTCCGAATTTATCCGCCGTAATATTACGCTTAGAAATAATTCAGTTTGGATTGCCCAACGTGAAGGCAGAACCAAAGATGGAAACGATAAAACGCAACCGGCTTTACTAAAGATGTTGAATCTGAGTAATATAAAAGAATTTGGAGAAGGGTTTAGGGAGCTGCGAATTGTTCCTCTTTCAATTTCGTATGAGATCGAGCCATGTGGTTTTTCGAAAGTTGCCGAATTGTATAAGAAACAAACTGATGGTTTCGAAAAGACACAGGAAGATGATTTGAGAAGTATGGGCGAAGGTCTGGTCAGACCAAAGGGACGGATACATTTTGCATTTGGCGAACCGATTACAAGTCAGACTGATTTGATTGCACGCGAAGAAACGATTTCCACTCAGATTGAAAAACTTGCAGATCATATCGATCATCAGATATATGGTAATTTTAAGCTTTGGCCCAATAATTATATTGCCGAAGATATTCTTAATAATACCAGCAGAAACACAAAACATTATACTTCTGAACAATTCAAGAAGTTTGTTTCTATGCTGATCGAAGCTGTTTCCCTTATTCCTGGCGATGCAGAAACTATTCGTACCATGTTTCTTCAGATGTACGTAAATCCTTTGATAAACAAACGAAAAGCGACCGATTAGAGTAATGATGGATTGTATAGGTGGAGTAATCTGGGACTGGAATGGTACACTGCTGGATGATATTCAGTTATGTGTTGTGACGATGAATGAAATGCTTGAAAGACGCAATCTGCCTCTACTATCGGAGCATGATTACAGGGCTGTGTTTTCTTTCCCTGTAAAAGATTATTATCAGAAAATAGGGTTCGATTTTGAGATTGAACCGTTTGAAATACCTTCCCGTGAATTTATAACCCGCTATAATGAACAAATGAACGGGTGCAACTTGCATCTGGATGCACTTCGGGTCCTGAATTATTTTCAGTCTATCGGGACCAGACAATTTATACTTTCGGCCATGAAACAGGATGCATTGGAAGATTGTCTGAAAACTCAGCAGATAAGCCACTTTTTTGAGCATGTTTCGGGATTGGATAACCATTATGCAGCTTCCAAAATGGAAAACGGACATCGTTTGATTTCGAATTTAAACCTTAATAGTGCTGAAATGGTTTTAATTGGCGATACGGTTCATGACTTTGAAGTTGCTACTGAATTGGGATGTAAATGTGTTCTTATTGCCAACGGCCATCAGTCCTGCGAAATTCTTCAATCTACCGGTGTTTTGGTTCTTGACCGATTGGGCAAATTATTGGATTAAACATGAAAATCAAGGAGGAACGAATACCGGTTACCATTATCACAGGTTTTTTGGGTGCAGGAAAAACAAGCCTGCTTAATAATCTGATCAGGAAACATCCAGAAAAGAAATTTGCTATCATTGAAAATGAATTTGGCGAAACAGGAATCGACGGAGGTTTGATTGCTGCCGCACCCGAAGCCATATTTGAGTTGAATAATGGTTGTATTTGTTGTACTCTGGGCGATGATTTTGTATTTACCCTTGAAAATCTGTTAGGCAGTTCATATGCTTTCGATCACCTGTTGGTTGAAACAACCGGGATTGCCGATCCCTCAGGTATTGTCGATGCTTTTATTTCAGGAACTACAATTCAACAGAAATTTCGCATCGATAGTGTGATGTGTGTCGCCGATGCTTTGAATATGGAAGATTTATTCGACAAACAGCCTGAGGTGAGGAAACAAATTGCGTTGGCTGATTTGGTGTTGCTGAATAAAACTGATGGTGTAAATCAGGAGAAAGTGATGTTTCTGACCCGGATGATTGAAGAAATTAACCCAATGGCCAGGGTATTTCCAACAACCTTTGGTTCAGTTGATGGCATTGACGTTTTGAATACCAATTCTTTTTCAGGTGAGGCAGTTGGGAAATCAACATTAGCCTTTTGCCATATTGAACCAACGGATGAGAAGCTAACGAAACAAATATCATTCGTGCATAAACCTATTGTTCCAAATCCAATTGGATAATCTGGACTAAGCTGA
>DIZL01000030.1 GCA_002429385.1 Prolixibacteraceae bacterium UBA6029
TCTTTTGCGGAGTTAAGGAAATAGTACATTCAGGAAAATGGTTAACACAAAGATTAAACCAGAGAGTATCCCAAATTTAGATATGGAAATAATGATTGTTATTACCGATAGACAAACAGCCATCATGGCGAGATAAATAAAAACATGGGCGTTGCGTGCCAGGCTGATTGTATTGCCCTTGATTGGAAGTGGCTGAATAATCGCATTTTCGGAGGTATCGAATAAAATGGTTGAGAACTCCGAGATAATCATCATGGCCATCATGACCGTCAGAAAGGTGTGCGACAGGTAGAAGAAGGTAAAAGGCGACTTAATCATGACCAAAAAGATGCCGAAGAAGGCTCCCATGAATATTTGAAACATGGACTGCTTGATCAGTGTTTTCTCTTGCGCATTGGTTGCTTTTTTGGAATATCTGTTGGCTCTTCGGTCGTCAATGGTGAGCTTCAATCGTAAGATCCGAATAAATTGATCGTAGTCAGCACCCATTTTTTCGATAAACCATCGGAAAGGAACAAATAGCCTGAGAATAAAATTAATCATAGGATTTACTTTTCGAATGCGTTGATGAATGCTTCAGCTTTTTCGCCATGATTGGTATTCCCGGTAAGGCGTGTAAACATCTTTTCGAGGTTTTCGTCGTTTGACAGTAGATTCAATTCCTCGAATGAACCATCGGCAATCACTTTGCCCTGATCAATGAGAATAATGCGATCCGAAATTTTCTCTACCACATCCATCAGGTGCGAGCTGTAAAAGACTGTCTTTCCTTCCCGTGCCAGATGGATCAGCATTTCCTTGACCATAATCACTGAATTGGCATCCAATCCTGAGAGTGGTTCATCCATGAAAATAAGGTCAGGATTGTGCAGTAAGGCAGAACAAATGAGCACCTTCTGGCGCATTCCCTTTGAGAAAGTCGAAATTCGCTGATGGAGGTTAGGTTTCATTTCGAATATATTCATCAGCGCTGAGGCTTTTTCCCGGGTCTGTTCTGTCCCCAAACCACGCATTTCTCCTATAAACTCCATAAATTCCATAGGTGTCAGCGATTCATACAGCACTGCATTTTCGGGAATATAACCTATCTGCTTCTTAATATCAAGGGTTTGGGTCCGTAAATCTTTGCCGAAGATGGTGATCTGACCCTGAAACTCACTGATCAAGCCACAGAGGATCTTTACCGTAGTTGATTTGCCAGCGCCGTTTGGACCAATGTATCCAATGATATTCCCCGATGTGATGGTCAGGTCAATGCCATGCAGAACCTGTTTTCCATCATATTTCTTCTGAAGGTTATGAATCTCGACAATCGTTTGGTTGTGCATATGGATTGATTGATTAAGTAGGTTTTATTGTACACAAATATAATTATTTCTGAAGCTTAGCGAACATATTTATTAATAAAGGTGTTGATTATGAATTCTGATTCGTAAATTAAGTAAATTTGAAGGTGCTAAACAATTACATTTATGTATAAAATTAGAGTATTGCTGATTATCAGTGTCTTGTTTTTATTCAGTTGTACAAAATCCAATAGCCAAATGATTGATCAAACCACAGTCAAAGCACTCGATCTGAACCGTTACCTGGGAACATGGTATGAAATTGCCCGTTT
This sequence comes from Prolixibacteraceae bacterium UBA6029, assembly GCA_002429385.1. Classification (GTDB taxonomy): domain Bacteria; phylum Bacteroidota; class Bacteroidia; order Bacteroidales; family Prolixibacteraceae; genus Aquipluma. The sequence goes on from DIZL01000030.1 coordinate 1,619, forward strand.
TCCTCATTCGTTCGAGAAAAACCTGGTAGGTGTTACTGCAACTTACAGCCTTCGCGAAGATGGTAAGATTGAAGTAGTGAACCAGGGATATAAAAACACCTTGAATGGTGAGCGGTCAAAGGCTGTTGGTAAAGCTAAAATACCGGATAAACGTGAGCCTGGTAAGCTAAAGGTTTCCTTTTTCTGGATCTTTTATGCCGATTATTTTGTGCTTGAGCTGGATGAGAATTACCAGTATGTAATGATCGGCAGTTCATCGGATAAGTACTTCTGGATTCTAAGCCGTGCTCCGCAAATGGAACCTGCTGTTTACGAAATGCTTCTGGAGAAGGCCCGTAAACGGGGATATAATCTGGATAAGCTGTATAAAGTCCCTCAGCCCAAAGAATAATATCAATACTTTCGGTTTTGGTTCTTCTATCCGATTAGTTTCCGAATCGTTTCATGGCATCTTCCATCATAACAATAGTAGCTGTTGCTCCGCAACGTGAACAGCCAGCAGCCTGAACGGCAATTAATTGATCAAGTGTTCGTACACCTCCGGCAGCTTTTACTTTTACCTTTGGACCAACACTCTTTTTCATCAGTTCCAGAACAGGAATAGTTGCCCCCTTGTAATTGTAGTCTCCATTGGCCTGTTTCACGAACCCAAAGCCTGATGAGGTTTTCACATAGTCGGCGCCCACTTCGGTGCAGACCCGACAAAGTTTCACTATATCGGTTTCTTTAGTCACATAGTCAGTTTCAAAAATAACCTTAACAATTGCCTTGTGTTTGTGACACGCATCAGTTACAGCTTTTATTTCGTCAGTGATATAGGCCCAATCGCCTTGCAATGCCTTCCCGATGTTGATGACCATGTCGATTTCCACAGCACCGTCTTTACAGGCTTGTTCTGCTTCGAATACCTTTACTCCGGTAGCAGAGTTCCCCGCCGGGAAACCAATTACACATCCAACCAATACATCGCTGCCTTGCAACAATTCAACAGCTTGCTTCACTGCATAAGGTTTCACGCATACTGAAGCCACATCGTATTTACGGGCTACTTCACATTCTCTTCTCAAATCTTCATCTGTCATAGTTGGATGAAGGATGGAATGATCAATCATCTTTGCCAGTTTGTAAACTATTTCGTTCATGGGATTTATTTTAATTGGTTAGTATTTATTTTTTCAGTGTATTCCAAAAGTCATTTGCTAAAGCCTTTTCATCAATCTTTATATAGGCATTGATTTTTCGTTGTTTATTTTCAGGAGGTGTACTTACTGTTTTGATCCAGGCCAATTCGGGATTTAAGTATGCTTCAATCAGGGCAAGATCCCACATCACGCGGGTTTCGTCCTGTGGGTTTTGTTCCTGCCAGCGGTCTTTCAGAATCTTTTCTGCTTCATTCGATTCATCAAGCTTGCTGTAGGTTTCTTCCCGTTTAAATTGCAGCGGTTTTGCTGCTTCAAGGCACATCATAGTCAGATCAAATCCTTCAAGGTTCAGCAGATAGTCGAAAGCATTCAAGTCGTTCCTGATGTTGAATTCATTCTTATTCCAGACTTTTGTTTGTGGGTTATATTGTGCACCAAGTGAAAAACAACGGATTCTGGATTTGATTTCAGGAGCAAGAATCAATGCCGAAGCAATATTGGTCATGGCTCCGATGGTAAGAATATCGAGACTTTCATCCGCAGGAAGGTTCTTAACAGCTGAAATAATTGCCCTTGCAGCTTCCGAATCACGTGGATCTTCCTGTCCCCAAGCCCTACCAATCTGGCGATCGGCTCCAATCGGATGCAGAATATTCATCCGGTTTAATGCTTTTAGAATTTGCATATTGAGGCGCTGGCTTTCGGCAACCGGGTTCAGTCCTTTGGTATTGTATGCATTCCATTTTTCGAAAACCCGCAAATCGGGATTATTGAAATGTGCCGAACTTAAGCCAATCAGATCAACCGAAGGTTCTTTTACCAATCGCACAATGGCATACAGGTCGTCCATTTCGTTCCCGGTATCCGCATCCAGCCACACTTTCTGCTTCTGGGCATTTGCTGTTGATAGCATACTGAGGACAGCGATAAGGACAATGAAATATTTCATGGTTAATGTGTTTATAGCAGGTTTAAAATATCCGAAATACAGATTACGGATGTAAAGCCATCATTTCCTGATGATTCGAGATGCTTTTCATATTGCCAGGTAACTTCAAAAGGAATATGGATAGCTTTTGCGCCGATATTGGTAACAGGCAAGATATCGGATTTCACCGAATTGCCAACCATCAGAAACTCTTCAGGCTTGATGTCCAAATGAGCAAGAAGCTTTTTGTAGTTATTTTCGTGCTTGTCGCTCATGATTTCGATGTGATGGAAATAGCCAATCAATCCCGATTCCTGTAATTTCCGCTCCTGATCAAGCAAATCACCTTTGGTGACAAGAATTAATTTGTAGCGTTCCTGAAGGATTTGCAGTACATTCTCAACTCCTTCCAACAATTCAATAGGCATTGCCAACAGCGTTTTCCCGATGTCGAGAATTTTACTTATTTCTTCGGAAGTAATCTTACCTTCAGTCACCCGCAGAGCCGTTTCGATCGTGGCCAGAATAAATCCTTTGGCGCCGTAACCATAGATCTCCAGATTTTGCATTTCAGTCTTGAAAAGCTCTTCGGAAGTTACTTTTTCAGGCAAATAAGGCTTCATGATCTGACAGAATTCCTTCTCAACATCCTGGTAAAAAGGTTCATTGATCCAAAGCGTGTCATCAGCATCAAACCCAATGACTTTGATTGTGTTTTTCATCAACAGAGTATCTAAATATTTTGATGCCGAATTTAGTCAATTCTATTGTTTTAACCACTTCAAAATGCCACAATGGAAATCACATTTAACATTTTAGAACTTTTTCTCTGAAACGATCATCCCGGTGTGTGTTTTTACCACAAAATTTATATCTTTAAACCTTCGAATGAGCTCTTTCCAAAGTCTGACGATAAGATTCAGCAATGAACGGATTGACTGCGGACACCAATTTTCTTTCCATTCAGAAGTTTTCAGGAAAGCAATCAATCGGCTTTCGACCTACACGGAAAGTATCCGGAAAGGGATTGCGTCATATTAGGGCTTTATAATTTAATTTGTAATTAATTGCTATCTGTATTAGAACCTGGAAATATACACAGATAGAACACAGATAGAAGACAGATGATAAGAGGAGAACCTTTCTCAAACCTTATCTGAATGCAGTTTTGCATACAACATCATTCCTCCGTTCAGTCACTTTAACAGATGTCATTTTCGCAAAAAGGCATTTTGAAGGGGAATTCTGAAGTTAAACTATTGGAGGACAAATGACAGATTGATCCTATCTTACGGAAAACAGGGCTTTGATTATTCATAAATGTTTATTAATTTTGACAAAATGTGTCAAAAGAGAAGGAATTAAAATGGACAATCTGGGAGAAACATTACGTAAGCTTCGTGAAGAAAAGCAACTTCCCTTGAGGATAGTCGCTTCATTCCTTGGGATCGATCAGGCTATTCTTAGCAAAATTGAACGGGGACAGCGCAAAATAAGCCGTGATCAGGTGATTAGGCTTGCGAATTATTTTCAGGTCAAGGAAGAAACCTTGCTGGTATCATGGCTGTCGGATAAACTGGTTTATGAGTTGGGAGATGAGGAATTATCGTTGAAAGCGCTGCAAGTTGCAGAGGATAAAGTAGCCTATCATGCTTATAAGAAGACCGACAAGATGGCTATTGAAAATACAATCAAAGATTACTTTATTAAGACTGGAAACATCAGTAAGGCTTGGTTTTTCGGATCTTTTGCAAGGGGCGATGATGATTATAAAAGTGATATTGATGTGATGATTGAGGTGCCTGACGATTCAAAATTTTCACTTTTTGATCTTGCCGAAATTCAATACCAATTGGAAAAACTGGTACTTAAAAAAGTTGATGTTGTTATGAAAGATGGAGTGAAAACTCAAATTATGGAACGGATAATTCCCGATTTAAGAATCATCTATGAGAGATAGCAGTATTACAGGAAAGGAAAGGCTTGAGCATATTCTAAAAGCCATTGCAGACATAGGAACTTTTATAAAAGATGTTTCAAAAGAATCCTATCTGAATGATCCTGTTTTAATAAATGCAACCCTATTTCAGTTTGCAATAATTGGAGAGGCGATCATTTATGTTGATGATGATGTGCTTGACAAATATACTTATCCATGGCATCAGGTGAGGGGATTTCGGAATTTTATTTTACATGAATACCATGCTATTGAGTTCAGAATTGTATGGCAAGCAATTCAAAACGACCTTCCTGAATTGAAAAATATAGTAGAACAAATTCTCACCAACGAATTTTAGTAGCAATATGCCGATCCGCTATCTCAATATTCCAGCTTGACATAGAACGCTCAATAAATCACTTAATTGCCACCATAAAATAGAGAATCACCAAAACGGTAACTACTGAGGTTGAGATAAATGCAGCTTCAGCACCAAACCAGAACCAGATGACTCCGGCCAGAGAACTGGCAATCATTGCTGCAAGGCTTTGAAATCCTGCAAATGATCCGATTGCTGTTGCCGTATCTTTGGGGTCGGTAATGTTGCTAATCCAGGCTTTGGCGATCCCTTCGGTTGCTGCGGCATATAATCCATACAGGAAGAAGAGAGCTAAATAGATAGATAAGCTGGAAGTGAGCGCCATTCCTAAATATACTACTGCAAATAATACTAATCCGCCCGTAAACACAGTCTTCAGACTGATCCGGTCAGCAAGGGCTCCCAACGGAAATGAAGTAAGCGCATAGATCAGGTTGTAAAATATATACAGGCCAATGACACTGGTATCGTTCATTCCTGATTGTTTAACTTTCAACAGAAGCAACATATCCGAACTGTTGAATAGTGCAAAGACCAGTAATCCGAAAACAACCTTTCGGTACATGGGAGGACTCACTTTCCAGTATTTCAGGAATGAAAAGAATGGGGTGGAAACTTTTGTAACAGGTTGGTTCTTCTTTTTGTCTTTCAGCATTAATGTAGTCAGAACAGCTAAGACACCTGGTAGAAAAGCAATCAGAAAAAGGTTTCTGTAATCGTTCGGACGGAAATAAAGATATACCAATGCTGCCAGGGGGCCTAAAACAGCTCCTAAGGTGTCCATGGATCGGTGAAATCCGAAAACTTTGCCTTTGGTCTGTGGAGTGGCTTCGTCAGACAGCATGGCATCACGCGCTCCAGTGCGTAAGCCTTTTCCAAAGCGGTCAATGGTTCTGACAAAAAATATCCAAACCGGCCATATAAATAGGATCATTAATGGTTTGGATAGGGCACTCAGGGAATATCCCAATTGAATGAACGGAGCCCGTTTGCCTGAGTTGTCAGATAGTTTCCCAAAATACCCTTTGCACAAACCGGCAGTGGCTTCTGCAACTCCTTCGAGAATACCGATTAAAAGAACAGAGAACCCGATACTTTGAAGAAAAACAGGCATGATCGGATACAGCATTTCGCTGGCTGTATCTGTAAATAAGCTGATCAACGAGAGAATCCATACGGTACGCGTGATGGTTTTCATTGAATTCTTTTTTTAAGTTCTAATCGTGAGATAGTAGCTTCTGTTTTTGAGTATGGAGTGAATGCCTGTATTCCATTACTTATTTTTTCTTTTATGCAACCACTGCTGAGCTTTATAGCATAAATATGCAGAACCAGCCCCGGTTACTGCACCCATTAACACATCACTAGGGTAATGAACGCCCAAATCCATACGGGAATACCCAACAGCACTAGCCCAAGCATATGCCGGAACAATAACATACCATTTTGGATAAGCGAGAGTAACCGATGTTGCCAGTGAAAATGCATCGGAAGTGTGCCCTGAAGGAAAAGAATAGCCTCCTCCGCTTGTTTCTTTTTGTATATCGGGATAGGAATTAAATGGCCTCTCACGTTTAACGGTGTTTTTTAAAATAGTAGCAATAACAGACGCTGTGATAACAGTTGCCCCAATGCATAAGGCTTTATCTTTCATGTCTTTATCTTTATTGATAATACCAATGCCATATAAAATAACTGGAGTCCCAAAGGCAAATGGGGTGGCAGTATTGGTTATTGTTCGAAATGTTCCATCAAGATGAGTATTTCGGTGAAGGTTAATATCTCTCAAAAGTCGGATGTCAAGATTCTGTGAATAGCCCGAAATTAAAGGGAAAAAGAATAGTAGGAAAAGAAATTTCTTCATGATGAGTTTTTATTAAAGAATTAAGGTGTAAAGATTGAATAAATCTGATGATTCGGCAAAGGAAAATGAATACATTATGCTCATAGGAAAAATTTTGCATTAAAAGGAACTAATAACGTGTTTCAGTGCCTGTTTGTTGCAATTTGATACTAATTTTATCGCTTTATCAATTAACAGAATCTTTACAACATTTTCTAATCTGTTCTATGCATTTCCAATTTATATTCATAGCCCTGATCGGATTGATCTTCAATGTTGAGTCCCTGATGGCCCAACAACAGCATAAGAAGACTGTGCCGGGAAGTATAATCAGACAGCGTATTTCAATCGATGAAGGTTGGAGCTTCTACAAATATGACTCAAGTTCTAAGGCTGACAACCTGATTTACGATGTTCGTCCTGAGGTAACCGATAATACTGACAACAAGGTAGCTGACTCCAAACCCACAGAAGCAGTTAAAGTTGAAACCACCCAGGAAGTGCTTAAGCCGTGGATTTTGCCTACAGGTAACAACTTCATAAAAGACCCTTCAAAACGGCATATGCGTCCCGAAGGCGATCCGGGGACTCATTTCCCCTTTGTTCAGGGCAAATTCGACGATCGTTTGTGGAAAAAGGTGGATTTACCACACGACTGGGCAATCAAGGGTCCTTTTCAGAAAGGTGAAAATACCGAAGTAGGCGGAGGAATGGGAAGACTTCCAAGTAACGGTGTAGCATGGTATCGGAAGAAACTAGACATTCCTGCCTCTGATGCCGGTAAGTCTGTCTTTCTGGATGTCGATGGAGCAATGTCTTATGCCATGGTCTGGCTGAACGGTCACCCTGTAGGAGGCTGGCCTTATGGATATAACTCGTGGAGGTTGGATCTTACTCCCTATCTGGTGCCGGGAGGTGAAAATCAACTGGCCATCCGTCTGGATAATCCAAACAATTCAGCACGCTGGTATCCCGGAGGAGGAATCTACCGCCATGTATGGCTGATCAAGACCAATCCAGTCCATGTTGCCCAATATGGTACCTGCATTGCTACAAAAGATATTTCCAAGACCTCGGCAACAATCGACCTGGCAGTTACGATCGACAATAATGCCACGACTGACGCAGCGGTTAAGGTAATCACACATATTTATGCATTGGACGCTAAATCTGAACCAACAGGTGATGCGGTTGCCAGTTTCTCAACCTTGAATTCAAAAGTAATTGCAGGACAAAGTGCTAAAGTTGAAGGTTCGGTTATCCTTCAGAATCCTAAACTATGGGGACCGCCTCCAACACAGCAACCCAACCTTTACCTTGCAATAACAACCTTGTCGAAGAATGGCAAACCTATCGATACTTACGAAACAAGATTCGGAATCCGTTCACTTGAATTTAATCCTGATAGAGGGATCTTCGTTAACGGGGAACATATTCAGATAAAGGGAGTCAACCAGCACCATGACCTGGGTGCTTTGGGCTCGGCATTTAATACCCGTGCTGCCGAACGTCAGCTGGAAGTATTGCGTGAGATGGGCTGCAACGCCATTCGTATGTCACACAATCCCCCGGCACCAGAGTTGCTCGAATTAACCGACAGGATGGGCTTTCTGGTGATTGATGAGATCTTTGATTCCTGGGAGCGGAAGAAAACACCGCATGATTTCCATCTGATCTTTCCAGACTGGCAGGAGCCTGATACACGGGCATTTGTCCGAAGGGATATGAACTGTCCTTCAGTTATGATGTGGAGCTTTGGCAATGAGGTAGGCGAGCAATATACAGGAGAAGAAGGAGCTGCTATAGGTAAAAAGTTATATGACATTATTAAGGAGGAGGATCCAACGCGACCAACAACCTGTGCCATGAACTATGCAAAACCCGATATGGCTTTACCGAAAGTTCCCGATGTCATTGGATTGAATTATCAGGGAGAAGGGATTCGTCAAACCCCTGAATTTGAAGGGACCGATCGTATACGTACGATTCCCCAATATGATGCCTTCCATTCTAAATTTCCCCATAAAGTAATTCTTAGTACTGAAACAGCTTCTGCATTCAGTAGCCGGGGTATCTACCTGTTCCCCGTTTCAAAAGAGATAAGCTCATCTGTGAGGGATGGAAGAGGTGGCGATTCGAAGATTTGCCAGGTTAGCTCCTACGAATTGTATGCCGTTGACTTTGGCTCCAGTGCCGACAAGGTCTTTGCCTCTCTTGACAAACATCCTTTTGTAGCCGGTGAATTTGTCTGGAACGGATGGGATTACCTTGGTGAGCCTACACCTTACTACTCATCTCGAAGCTCCTATTCAGGCATTATCGACCTGGCCGGTTTTAAGAAAGACCGGTTCTACCTGTACCAATCACACTGGCTTCCTGATTTGCCCATGGCACATATTCTGCCTCACTGGAACTGGCCCGAACGTGTGGGACAAGTCACCCCGGTACATGTGTTCACTTCAGGCGATGAGGCTGAACTCTTCCTTAACGGAAAATCACTGGGCAGGAAGAAAAAGCAGCCCTATGAGTACCGTCTGCGTTGGGACAGTGTGAACTATGAACCGGGTGAGCTGAAGGTAGTGGCCTACAAAAACGGTAAGAAATGGGCAGAGAATCAAGTAAAGACTACGGGCAATCCAATGAAGCTTGAGGCATCAGCAGACCATGTATCCATTAAAGCAGACGGAAAAGACCTTTCTTTCATTACGGTGCAAATAACTGATAAGGATGGGCTCATGGTACCACGTTCGAATAATCTGATCGCCTTCAGTATTGAGGGCCCCGGTGAAATTGTGGCGACAGATAACGGAGACCCCTCGAACCTGGTGACTTTTGCTTCCAAAGAGCGTGAAGCTTTTAATGGGCTGGTGCTGGTGATCGTTCGTTCAAGAAATGGAGAAAAGGGAACAATTACAGTGACCGCAAAATCAGCTGATCTTGAAGAGAGTAAAGTGAAAATTCAATGCAAGTAATAGATATTAAATCCGATAAACTAATATAAATGAAGACTTTGAAATCCTTTGTTATGAATAAACGAATCCTTTCATTACTTGTATTCCTGTCTGTAATGGGTAGTATTCAGGCACAAACCCTTGATAGCATTCCTCCGGATACGGCAGGTATTCGCACCTTGACATCGGCTGAATTATCCAAAGAAATGGGATGTGGATGGAATGTCGGTAATTCCTTGGACGCAATAGGCGGAGAAACAGCGTGGGGAAATCCAATGATTACCAAAAGGCTTATTGATTCGGTAAAAGCAGCCGGGTTCAAGGTGGTCCGTATTCCCGTTGCATGGAGCAAGTTCACCAATCCAACCACTTTTACTATCGATACCATCTTTATGAAACGGGTAGAAGCAGTGGTCAACTATGTTGTGGAAAATGGAATGTATGCGATGCTAAATATACACTGGGATGGCGGATGGATACAACCAACCTATGCCAAACAGGATTACGTGAACAATCGTCTGGCTGCGATGTGGAAGCAGATTGCCATACACTTCCGTAATTATGACGACCATCTGATATTAGCGGGTACCAACGAGGTAATGGTGAATAACGATTACGGCACTCCCAGAGAAGAGTATTATACCGTTCAGAATAGTTTTAACCAGACTTTTGTCAGAACAGTGCGCTCGACAGGTGGACGTAATTATTATCGTTATTTAGCGGTGCAGGGGTTTAATACCAACATCAACCATACCTTTAACTATTTTAAAATGCCCCTTGATGTTGTGCCAAAGAAGCTATTTGTTGAAGTGCATTATTACGATCCTTACAACTTTACTTTAAATGGCAACAGTGCAATCACCCAATGGGGTAAATATGCTGATAAACCTGCGAATACAGAGACATGGGCCAATGAGTCGTTTGCTGATGGACAGTTTCAAAAGATGAAAGACAAGTTTGTTGCGAATGGGTATGGTGTTATTGTGGGAGAATATGGGGCAATGGCCCGACTTAACCTGGGAAGTAGTGACCTGAACACATCCTATGCCGGATTCAGAAGATATTACATTCAATATATAACCCAATCAATGATAAAGCACGGCTTGGTACCAGTGTATTGGGATAATGGAGGTACAGGAAACAAAAGTATGGGTATTTTTAACCGTAAGACAGGTGAAGTTGTATACCCTGAACTAGTTAAGGCAATTGTCAATACAACCGATTCCATTAAAGCCGTTAAAACTGTTACCGGTCAAAACTAAAAGTAATCATTGGAGGAACTATTAACCTCTTATTAAATTGATAAAAGTGAAACTTATGAAGATACAACAAAGGCATATAAGAATGTTCATATTATTTGGATTGCTCTCCCTTACCTCAAACGTTTTCTCGCAGGATCCGAATTTCTACATTTACCTATGTTTTGGACAATCAAACATGGAGGGGAATCAAGGAACAATTGAAACGCAGGACATGACGGTGGATAGTCGTTTTCAGGTCATGGAAGCTGTGGATTGTTCAAATCTGGGAAGAAAGAAAGGTATCTGGTATACTGCTGCACCTCCTTTGTGCCGATGTTATTCGGGTCTTACCCCTGCCGACTATTTTGGACGAACAATGATTGCTAATCTTCCAGCCAATGTCAGAGTGGGTGTGGTCAATGTTTCAGTGGCAGGTTGCAAAATTGAACTGTTTGACAGAGACAATTATAAGACCTATGTTTCAACGATCACGGAGGATTGGTTGAAGACCATCATCAACGGATATGGAGGAAATCCCTATGCTTATCTTATCGAGATCGCAAAATTGGCTCAAAAAGATGGAGTCATCAAAGGAATTCTGTTACATCAGGGAGAGTCGAATACTGGTGATAGCCAATGGCCTACAAAAGTAAAGGGTATTTACAACAACTTGATTACTGACTTAGGTCTTGACCCAACGAAAGTGCCTCTGCTCGCGGGTGAAGTCGTGAATGCTGATCAGGGAGGCGCTTGCGCAAGTATGAATACAATCATTGCTACTCTGCCCAAAACACTTCCCAATTCATACGTGATATCTTCAAGCAAGTGCACCGATGGGGCCGACAATCTGCATTTCAATGCGGCTGGTTACCGTGAATTTGGAACACGATATGCCACTAAAATGCTTTCATTAATGGGTATTGTACCAACCGCTGTTCAGGAAGCCAATTTGCCGGGAATTGATGGCTACCGGTTAGGACAGAATTATCCGAATCCTTTTAACGGAAAAACATACATTTCATTTGAGATTCCAAATAGCACCTATGTTTCTCTGAAAGTGTACAATATACTTGGTACTGAAATCAGTGAATTGGCAGGAAAAGAATTCGCCACAGGTATGCATACAATAGAATTTGATTCAAAAAGCCTGTCCAAAGGAATATATATCTATACGATTAAGGCTGATAAATTCTCGGCAAGCAAGAAAATGACCATGCAAGGCGAATAGCTGACTACACTGGAAATATTTTTAATCAGTTGTCACACCCGTTTCAGAAAATCATGTTGTATATTTGAAATTTATTGGATCGGTAACCAATAAGCTCTTTCAGCTTAAATGGATCAGTTTCAGCAATACCTTTATCTTGATGGCTTTAAAGATTAACAGAGAAACAGTCGCTGCTGTCTCGAAGCCTATGTTTGAATTATACTTTTATTTTACGATGGAACACAAAAAATTACTTTTAATATTCTTTGTATTGGCCAGTCTGGCCTCATTTGGACAGATTTTACCAGTAAAACCCATTGCTGCGGGAAAATCAACATTCCTTGGTTGTGCGTATAGTTCTGCCCAGGCACTGAATTTTCAGAATTACTGGAATCAAAGTACCCCTGAAAATGGCGGTAAGTGGGGCAGTGTCGAAGGTACAAGAGGGGTGATGAACTGGGCGGATATGGATGCGACCTATAACCAGGCCAAAAAATATGGTATCCTGATAAAAGAACATACCTTGATATGGGGGTCACAACAACCTTCCTGGATTGGACAACTGGATACAGCATCACAACGAAAGGAGATCGACCAGTGGTTTTCGCTGCTTGCTGCACGGTATCAGAATATTGATTACATTGATGTGGTGAACGAACCGCTTCATAATGCACCCAACGGAATGTTACCCTGGGGCGCCACCGTCAAAAATGTGGATTATGCAAAAGCCTTGGGTGGCGCCGGAAAAACAGGATGGGACTGGATCCTCACCTCGTTCCGTATGGCGCGCAAATATTTCCCCAAATCGAAACTGATCATGAATGAATACAATGTGATCAACAGTTCTCAGACTACCCAGGATTATATAAAGATAATAAAGCTTCTTAAGGCCGATAGTTTAATTGATGGCATTGGTGAGCAGGCTCATGCTTTTACAACTTATGGAACTGATGCCACCATACTAAAGGCCAATCTTGATGCCCTGGCAACAACAGGAGTGCCCATTTATTTAACCGAGATGGATATTGACGGATCGACCGACCTTATCCAGTTAACTGAAATGAGGAGAGTTTTTCCGGTTTTCTGGAAACATCCTTCAGTAAAGGGAATAACTTTTTGGGGATTCAGGGTTGGCTTGTGGCGAAACGATCAGAAAGCCTACCTGATTAACACGATTGGAGCCGAACGGCCTGCATTGAAATGGCTGAGAGCCTATGTAAACGACACACTCGTAAACACACAATCCATTACAGTCGCTGCCAGTGACAGCAGTACCATCATCACAACAAAAGGGGCCTCTTTAAACATGGTAGCAAAGGTGTTGCCGGTCAATACTACCATACCCAATGTGACCTGGAGCGTGACACCAACCACTTTGGCTACAATTGATCAGAACGGAAAACTGACTGCTCTGGCTGACGGAAAAGTAACAGTAACTGCTCTGGCCTGGGACGGAACAGGGAAAAAAGGTACAACGGTGATCACCCTTTCGTACCAGACTACAGGCATATCTGAACGATCAGTTGCAGACAAGATAGCGGTATATCCCAATCCTACGGTAAACGGGAATTTCACCATCGATGGGATTGAATCTATTACGCAAATTGAAATGGTTAATCTGCTGGGTAAAAAGGTGATGGCCTTTACGAATCTCAACCAATCTTCCTTACAAATTCAGGTGAATGTTCCCAAAGGAATCTATGTACTAAATCTGTTCGACGGCAATCAGTTCTATTACAAAAAGATCATGATTGGTAATTAACAGAAGATAATCCTTGATTTTAACAACTTACGCTCTCGTTTGCAGAACTATACGACTGCTATTTCCTGCTTATCCCGTTGTGAAGTATTGTTAGGTGTTTATTACATCTGTCATACCTCTGTCATACCTCTGTCTTAACAAATCCGAATCAAATTCGTAACAAATACGTAACAAATTCGTAGCAGTTCGAATTTGTTACGTATTTGTTACGAATTTGATTCGAATTTGTTTCGAATTTGTTAAGACAGAGGTATGATAGAGGTATGACAGAGAATAGACTCATTCATATCGGGAAAGGCAGGAGATAGGGTCGATGAAGTGGAAAGAATCTATCAATTTTGTATATTTGTGGAAATGATTTGATCATGAGAACTACACATCTTAAAAACAGCATTATCAATAAAGTACTTCATACTGACGATGTACATTTGCTTGATTATCTTAATCAGATTTTAAGTGAGGGGAATGCAAGCGAAATTTATCAACTTTCAGATTTTGAGAAGTCTATCATTGCAGAAAGTAAATCAGATTATATGGCAGGAAGAATAAATTCAAATGAGGTGGTCTTTTCACAAAATGAGGAATGGCTAAATGAGTAATTCCTTAATCTAAGTTCCGGGAATAAAATAATGTCGCATTGCCAATATTGTGTCACCGCTACGCGGCTCTTTTAAGACTATCTGTACTCTTGCTACCAAACTTCCAGTGCTACGCACCTAAAAATAGCCGCATAGCGGTGTAAGTATGGTATGGATAATCTGGACTAAGCTGA
>DIZL01000013.1 GCA_002429385.1 Prolixibacteraceae bacterium UBA6029
TTCTGTGGTATGACCGTGAATATCTCGATTCATTGGAAGATTCAGAAATCCAGTCAGAAACGCAAGTTTTTGAGGTGTTTTGGAGTTGGGTTCGTGTAATTGAATCAGCCGATCTTGAATCTGATCAGTTAACCGATCAAATCAAGGAGGCTTACTTCAAGTCAGTTGATGTTTCAAAAGGGGAACATTTATCGGTATCAATAGCATCTTAGAAAAAAAGGGAATGTAAAATTCCCTTTTTTTAGTCGCTGCGCTTCTTACTGATATTGTCCTTTCCCTGTCAAGCTTCTTTGATCAATTTTGAATCACATTCATTTATAAACTTAAAAAACAGCACTATGAAAACACTTTTTTCAGTAATGATTCTGATGATTGGTTTGCTTGTTACCTTGCCACAGGGCAATCAGGTTCAAGGCTCAAATCCATCGAGTAAAACTTCTTTTGTAGTAGATAATCCCAATATTGCACCTGTGGCATTGGCACAAGAGGAAGGAGGTGTTCCAGCTACAGCGGAGAAAACCAATGTCGTGCAAGAAACTACAGGTAATTTCTTCTCTGATAATTGGGGCGCTTTGCTGATGGGTTTACTTGGGTTTGTTGATGTGGTAGCAAGATTAACCCCAACGGAAAAGGATAATTCGATAGTCAATTTTCTATTGTCGTTTTTCAATGCCATTATCCCAAACTTCAAGAAAGGAGGTGGCAGCTTTAGGCTGCTTTCTAAATAAATTGTATTTGTAAAATCCTATTTGTAAAAGTTTTGACCCATTTTTGACTCATTATTCAAAATCAATGGTGGTCCGTTTTTGAATAATATTATGAAAATAAAACAATGTGGTTAGAAATGTGGTTAGAAATAAATCAAAAAGCCTTGCAATCTACTGATTGCAAGGCTTTTGTTTTTCCTAATCGTGACCCAGTTGGGATTCGGACCCAAGACCCCATCCTTAAAAGGGATGTGCTCTACCAGCTGAGCTACTGAGTCATCCTCATTTGCTTTGCCTGTCTGACAAAGCGCTGCAAAGGTAAGCGCAATTTTCTTTTTTGCAAACACAGCAGCCAATTAAACGAAAAAAAGTTGACCATCTTATAAACAACCATTTGTTAGTTTCAATTAGGGTTCTTTGTTGAAATAAAGCTAATTTTGTTATCTGATTCGACTTAAAAAACAAAAGGTGAGAAACAAAGTAGTTGTAATAACCGGTGCATCTTCAGGAATTGGTTATGCCCTTGCGAAAGAATTCGCATCCAAAGGAGTCCGGTTATCCCTGGGAGCCCGTCGTACTGAATTATTGGAGAAACTTAAGGATGAACTTCCGGGGACAGAAATACTCATTCAGAAAACTGATGTCAGTATTGAGAATGATTGCCGCATGCTTATCGAAGAAACTATTAAACGTTTCGGGCAAATTGACATACTGGTCAACAATGCAGGAATTTCAATGCGCGCTCTTTTCGAAGATGTTGACCTGAAAGTTATTCGGCAATTGATGGATGTGAATTTTTACGGAACCGTTTATTGTACCAAATATGCTTTGCCTTATCTTCTGAAAACCAAAGGAAGTCTGGTCGGTGTTATCTCAATAGCAGGATATGTGGGTCTTCCGGGAAGAACAGGTTATTCAGCTTCAAAATTTGCCATTCGGGGCTTTCTGGATTCATTGCGAATCGAGAACCTGAAGAAAGGACTGCATGTGCTGGTTGCAGCACCCGGTTTTACAGCTTCGGAGGTGAGAAAAGCGGCATTGACTACTGATGGTTCACAACAAGGAGAAACTCCGCGTGATGAGAGTAAAATGATGTCATCAGAAGAATGTGCCCTTCACATTGTTAATGCTGTTCGAAAACGCAAGCGTGAGCTGATTCTGACATTCACGGAAGGTAAACTGACTGTCTTTTTAGGAAAGCTATTTCCTTCCCTGCTCGACAAACTTACTTATAATCATATGGCAAAGGAACCAAATTCACCATTTAAATAAATCGGGAGATAATGATTGTTACTGAAACAAAAATCAGGGTTTATTACCAGGATACTGACCAAATGGGTGTAGTCTATTATGGAAATTATGCCCGGTTTTACGAAATAGGACGAACCGAGATGATTCGTGACCTGGGTTTTACCTACAAACAAATGGAAGAAATGAATATCATGCTTCCAGCCCGAAGTTTAAAGATCAACTATCTGAAACCGGCACACTATGATGATTTATTGACTATACGAACGATTGTTGATATCCTTCCAAAGGTGAAATTCCCGATTAAGACTGAGATTTACAATGAAGAAGGTGAGCTGATCAATTCAGGAGAAACCGTTCTGGTATTTTATAATTCACTGACAAACAAACCCTTTGCTGCGCCAAAATTCTTTATTGATGAATTAACAAGACTATTCAATCATGATGTAACACAATCCTAGCAGACATGTTCGTTTCCCATTTTTCAGGAGATCCTCAGTCCTTTTTGAATCACAACAAGAACAGTTACCAGTACAAATACCACAATAATTGCTCCTGCCGATTTATTGATCCACCAAAGTATCCGAAGGTTTATTTTGTGCCTGAACAGGCTAACAATACCTGAAAGTGAAAACCACCAGATAACTGCACCAGTGAAAATTCCCAGGATCAGGAAAAAAGAATGGTAAGGGTGTTCCAGACTAACCGCTACTCCTGAACTGGTAAAAACGGCAAGAAATACAAATACACTTAGCGGATTTGAAAAAGTGACCAGAAAACTTGAAATAATATCCTTAAAATGGGTATTTCCCCGCAGTTTATTACGACGTAAATCAGTTGCCGGATTTTTAAAGAAGATATGAATACCAAGTCCCAACAAAACCAATGCACCTATTGCCTGCAGATAAACTTCATATTGACGGATAAAATCAATGACAAAAGTAAGGCTGAAACCCGCAATAATCGCATAAAGAGTATCTGAAATCGCAGCGCCCATACCGGATAAAAAGCCTGCAATACGGCTTTTATTAACAGTACGCTGGATGACAAGGACTCCTATTGGTCCTAATGGTATGGATACCAAAAATCCTATTAAAATACCCTTTATTATCAAAGTTAAAAACATGTCGCAAAAATAAACGATTTTGCGAGTAAACAACATCATTTTTAAAGCTTACAATATTTTTACATTCACAAATACGATTCGCCATAATTTCGTATTTTTAGGACCTTATTAAACCCATAATCTAAATCATATGGAAGAACTGGCAGTTGGAACCCGGGTCGATCATCCACGCTATGGAGAAGGAATAGTCAGCAAAAATAAGATTACCTCTTATGAGATCTTTTTTGAAAGGGGTGGCAAAATAGAAATTACCAAACGTAATGAAGATCTGGAGGTAATAGAAACTCCGGCAGAGAAGCCGATAGCTATCGGGACACTGACCCTGGCCGAAGTCGAAAAAGTATTGCGTTTTGTGCTGGAGGAACAAAGTGCCCTTCAGGAAATTGTACCAATGGGTGAGAAATGGATCGGAGGCAACATGCTTCTCCAACCAGCAAACTTATCACTCAAACCTAAGGAAATACCCATTGAAAGCTTTTTCCACAAGATTGTGATGTTGCGTGACCGGCTTAGAGTACTCGAACAAAACATTAACAGTCATCCCGGATTATCTGATGAAGAAAAAGTAAACATGCAGCAATATATTACGCGCATTTACGGCTCATTAACCACATTTAACATCCTGTTTTCCGACAAAGACCACTACTTTGTCGGTGCAAAATCTTAAACACATGAAAACAACATTAGCAATATTCATATCGGTCATTATAAGCGTATCAACCATGGCACAGGATTTCAAACTAAAAGTATGGCCCAATGGTGCGCCCGACAGCAACGGGTTAACCCAACCCGAAGAACTTTTTGAAGGTAAACGTGTCCGAAATGTTTCAGAAGCAGAGATATATGTATATCTCCCAAAAATTGAAGTAAATACCGGTGCGGCTATTGTCATTTGCCCCGGTGGTGGATATGGAATGGAAGCTATGGACCACGAAGGCTATGACATGGCTGAATGGCTCCGGAACGAAGGTGTTGCCGGGATTGTCCTAAAATACCGTTTACCTTATGGCCATGATCAGATCCCACTGGAAGACGTACAGCGAACAATGCGTATTGTTCGGCAAAAAGCTTCTGAATGGGGAATCAATCCTTCCAAAATTGGCATTGCTGGTTCATCTGCAGGCGGACATCTGGCCTCAACAGCCGGAACGAAGTTCGACTTAGGGAAAGCCGATGCAACTGATCCCATAGAAAGATACAGTTGTCGTCCCGACTTCATGCTCTTGTTATATCCCGTTATAACATTCAATGAAGAATTCGGACATATGGGATCGCGTACTAACCTGATAGGCTCGGGGAACAAATGGGAACTGGTTGAAAAATATTCCAATGAATTGCATGTTACGGCCCAAACCCCACCAACTTTTCTAGTCCTTGCCGACGACGATAATACCGTACCTCCCCGCAATTCAATTGAATTCTATATGGCGCTTAAGAAATATAAAATACCCGCAGAAATGCATATCTTTAGAAGTGGCGGACATGGTTTTGGCATGAATAAAATGAATAAGCCGGTAGATCAATGGCCAAACCTGTTTGCCCAATGGATGAAATCTCAGGGAATCACCAAATAACTGAAATGTTATCTTTGTTGTAATTGTTGTAATTGTTGTAGAGTTAAATTATCAAACCCATCTGCAACAACAACGATAACAAATACAACCATGACAACAAAGATAATTAGCAACCTTGCCAGCATGTATTCAAAAACACATCCGGTTAACGTTCTGAAATATTGTCCACGCTGTGGCTCTGCTCATTTTCGGTCCCGAGAACTCGGGAGTAGCCGCTCCTTTAAATGTGACGACTGTTCGTTTAATTATTTTGTCAATTCGTCGGCAGCAGTGGCAGTTCTGCTTTTCAACGATAAGGGCGAGTTACTGTTAACCCGGCGGGCCATCGAACCACATTTCGGGAAACTGGATTTACCCGGAGGATTTATCGATCTGTTGGAAACCGGAGAAGAAGCGGCCATCCGTGAGATTCAGGAAGAACTTGGAATTCCGATTCATTCCCTACAGTATTTTTGTTCTTATCCGAACGAATATATTTTCTCAGGATATTCAGTTTACACCCTTGATCTGGCTTTTCTGGCCAAGACCGAAAGCATGCACCAAATGATTGCCATGGATGATATATCCTCTTTTGAATTCTATAAACTTCAGGATGTTGATTTGGAAGAAGTCCCCTCCATTTCAATGAAAAACATTATTAAAGAACTCATTCAACGTGAAGGAACTTATTAAAAAACGAATAGCTGACCTGCGTTTCAAAATGCGGGAAAAGGGTCTCGATGCGTACATTATTTACGGAACAGACCCGCACTTAAGCGAATATTTACCAGAGCATTGGCAAACCCGTCCGTATATTTCAGGATTTACCGGTTCGGCAGGAATCGTGATAATCAGCCTTGAAAAGGCTGCACTCTGGACTGATTCCCGCTATTTCCTTCAGGCTGAAGAACAGCTTTCAGGTACAGACATTGATCTCATAAAACTTCGTGTTCCCGGATATCCTGATCCGGCAGAATGGTTGAAACTGAATCTTAAAAAAGGATCGTGTGTTGGCACCGATGAATGGTGCACTTCAGTCAGTCAGTTCAGTCAAATGCAAAATAGCCTGAACAAATCTGAAATCAGTTTGAAAGAATCAGGTGATCTGCTGGATCCCGAGTCCTCGGGATGGGTCGATCGCCCTGCCCTGCCCGATTCACCCGTTTATGAACATGAACTCAGGTTTGCCTGCACTGATCGAAAGACAAAGATCAATGCGATCTGTTCTGAATTGGAAAAATCAGGAGCAAGCCTGCAAATTATCACCTCTCTGGATGATCTGGCCTGGACGTTCAATCTCCGTGGAAACGATATGGAATGTAATCCGCTTTTCATGGCCTATGCCATTGTTTCCAAAGATCAGACCATTCTGTTTATTGATGATCCAAAACTTCCTTCAGAACTGAAAAACAAACTCAATGCCGAAGGTATTCAGGTAAAAGCATACAATGATATAATTGGTTTCATAAGACAATTACCCGAAAACACGCACATCCTGGTTGATTCAGATCGCACCAGTCAGGCTATACTGAAGGGTATTCCCGATCATTGTATCATTCATGAAGGCATGTCAGTTCCTACAAGATTGAAAGCAATTAAAACTGAGGCTGAAATCCAAAACATCAGAAAGGCAATGCGTAAAGACGGTATTGCCATGGTAGAGTTTCTGTATTGGCTTGAAAACAACCTGGGAAAAGTTCCTGTAAACGAATATCTGGTGGCTGAAAAGCTGATTGAATTTCGTGCCAAACAGCCCGAATTCAAAGGGATCAGCTTCTACCCCATCGTTGGATACAAAGAACACGGGGCTATCGTTCATTTCCATGTTGCCAAAGACAACGCGCTGACGATCGAGAAAGACGGATTCCTTCTGTTCGATTCCGGAGGGCAATACAGCGATGGCACTACCGATATCACACGAACCGTTGCCCTGTCAGAATTAAATGCCCGGCAAAAAACCGATTTCACCCTGGTACTGAAAGGAATGATTTCACTGACCCTGGTCAAATTCCCCGTCAATACCAGGGGTTATCATTTGGATATACTGGCCCGGAAAGACCTTTGGAAGCATGGACTGAATTACGGACATGGAACCGGTCACGGAGTAGGCTATTTCCTGAATGTACATGAAGGACCGATGAGCATCCGTCAGGAATTTAATGATCGCTCTATCGAGGCCGGAATGGTGATTTCGAATGAACCGGCCTTGTACCGCCTGGGAGAATATGGTTTAAGAACAGAGAATCTGATTGTTTGTGTAAAAGACGAATCAACCGAATTTGGTGATTTCCTGAGTTTCGATACCCTGACCCTTTGCCCGATCGATACCAGAGCCATTGATAAGAGTCTTTTGTCTGAGGAAGAAATTGAATGGTTGAATAATTACCATGAAAGAGTTTATGAGGAATTATCATCCGAAATAAATGAGGAACTAAAAGGGTTCCTTAAGGAACTGACCAGGCCGTTTTAAGAGACATGATATTAGCAGGCACGTAGAAGCAGATCCTTGAGTTTGTGCAAGAATATCATTCAAAATGAGTCAATATAGTGGTGTGAGAAATAAGAATGGTGCTGAGAGTAGCTTTAATTGAAAGATAGATTGCGTTCAAGTCAACCTTTTTAGGATAACGATCACCAAATCATTAAATATAGAAAACCTCCTCAAAACAAGATCTGAGAAGGTTTTCTTAATAATTCAGTTAAATCTTATTTCTTCACGTATTCAGCGTTTTGCAATAAATCCAATGATTGTTTCATGCCGTCCATTGGCTTTCCGTTAAATTCTTCCACTTCAACGATGTAATGTTTCATGCCAGCTTTTTTAGCATTGTCGAAGATTGGTTTAAAGTTCATTTTGGCATCGCTGCCGCCTAATTCTCTATAGTCCTTCACATGCCATAATTCGAAACGGCCCGGGTATTTAGTGAAATAGTCCACCGGATTTTTACCGCCTTCGGTAATCCAATACAAATCCATTTCAAACATCACCTTGGCAGGATCTGTATTTTTCAGCATATGGTCATAAATAATCTCACCTTCGACAGTTTTAAATTCTTGAGTGTGGTTATGGTATCCAAAACGGATTCCGGCAGCATTACATTTGGCGCCTACAGCATTGAAATAATCACAATAGCGTTTGTTCCCGGCCAGGCTTTCATAACCAACCTTGTCCATAGAAGGCTGGACAATGTACTTTACACCGGCAGCTTTGTGTGCAGCAATACACGTATCCCACCATTTCATGCAAGCGTCCCATCCTGCTTTATCGGGAACATTCTGGCCACAATGTGAGGAAAAGAAATTCATTCCGCTGGCATCGCAAACTGCTTTAAAGGCCGCTGGTTCCATTCCATAAAACTTACCGTTGCTATATCCGGCAGCTTCCGCTAATTTATAACCCATTGCACCAAGTTTTGCTATAGTGCCTTTGGGGTCGGTCTTCATGTCATCACGAACCGAATACAATTGAACACCTACTTCTTTACCCTTTTTTGGGGCCGAAAACGAAACGAGTCCACCGGTCACAAATACTGCTAAAACAATGACAGTGAATGATTTTCTAACACTTAATTTTACTCTCATGATAATTAATTTAGTTGATTTTGATTGTTTGTATACTTGTTTTAAGCTTTTTTAGATTACTGCAAAAATAGCTTCAAATTACCGAAAGAGAAACAATTTAGTATGATTTGTTTCTCTTTTAATGCATATTCCTTAAAGTTCAGATCCTTTGTAATCCCAGCCTAAAATACTTGATACAACAGGTAAAACATGTGCTGCCATTTTCTTTGCTCCGGAATAATTTGGATGGGTATCCGACCCGAGATCCTTTTCAGGATTCATCAGGTAAGTTGGGATTCCAACAAAATACGTATTCTTATGCTGCCCTGACGATCTGAAATTCTCAACCATTTCCTTGACATAGGAATAGCAAGGTTCGTCGGTCATAGGACCTACCACACAAAATACCGGCACTTCACCGTATTGTTTGCGGACTTCGTTGATCAGGTTTTTGTATGCGGTAATAAAAACATCTTTGTCAGGAAAGGGCTGTGTACTAAAATCGTTGGTTCCCAGGTTAATGACAACTGCCTCAGGCTTCCATTGTTTAAAATCCCAAAGCGGCTGATCCTTTTCATCAAACAGGCGGTTAAAACGTCTTGGCATTGTTCCTGCAGGCGAAACCTTTTCTTTATATCCGTAATTACGAACAGCACCTTCACCTGAATGAGCCGTAATGTGGTAATCGGCGTTGAATGCTCTTGATATAATTGCGGTATAACTCAGGTAATTATTTTCGGTAGCTGGTTTCCAACGTTCGCTTTTGGTCTTTCCTTCAGTACCGTAACCGCAGGAAATTGAATTTCCGATATACTCTATTTTGCGGATTGGAATCTCTTTCCAGGGAAGGATTTCACCTTTTTCAGAAATCACAATTCCTTTGAAGGTACCGATGCCCTGATTACCTTCAGTTCGTTTATAGATTTGAATCTTATGAATCTGTGATCCAAGACCGGTTGCAATACTTACGGTGGTGTCGCTTTTGATGTCGATAGTTTTAGAGGGCTGATCATCTATGAAAACATTGTAATAATTGTGACCGGTATCGCTCATCCGAAGGGCACATTCTTTACTTCGGATATTGAACTGGATGTAAACACCCGACCAATCGAAGCGAACTTCCTTTGGATTGGAGGTATCGAACCGACCGACATACCGAAAGTCTTCGTTGCTGGCAGGAATAAATCTGGTTTGAGTAAATCCTGAGAAGAGAATCAGGATAAATACAATTGATAAAGTTAGTTTTCTCATGGGTTGGTTTATTATTTAAGGTTCATAAAATGCATCAATTCCCGGATAGTGATATTTTTCGCGTGCTTCGGTTTCAGGAACTAAAAAATATCTGATTTCAGCTTCTGCACAGGTTTTTCCTGAAGTGTTGATTATCCGGGCCTGTATGGTAGCCATTCGTGTGTTTTGCTCTGTCAGACCTGCACGAATTGTAACTTCACCCTGATCGACATACAAAGGCTGCCTGAATTTAACTTTCATTTCAGCAGTCAGTCCGACGGTTCCACATTTGACATAGACGACCCATCCTGCAATTTCATCCAACAAGGTAGCCTGAATACCGCCATGAACAACCCCGGGGTAACTTTGTAAGACCGGACGGGGATTCCAATATGAGATCAACTCATCACCCTCGTCCCAGAATTCAAGCTGAAGGCCGAATTCGTTATGGGGCGAACAGCCAAAGCATTGGTAAATGTCGGGATCGTCATTAAGATGAATATTTTTAATCTTCCTCATGGATTACAAAAGTAAAAAACACTTCTAATGATCAGACAAAATAACTACTTCTTTAGATAAATATATTCAGGATAATAAACTAAGTGCATGCCTATTCGCGTTATTTGTTTCATTAGAGGGTCATAAATACCCGAAATTAGCTGTACTGTAATGATTTCATGAATAATAATTGCCAATTAGCTTCCTTTTATCTAGTTTAGACAATCCAAATACAAATAATAAATGATCGAATCTTCTGAACTTATTATAAATGCTGATGGAAGTATTTTTCATTTGCACCTAAAACCTGAACAGCTTGCTGATACTGTTATTCTTGTTGGAGATCCCGGAAGGGTTGAATTGATCGGCAAACTCTTAACAGACGTTGAATTTCAGGTGCAAAACCGTGAATTTGTTTCAACAACCGGTACATTCAACAACAAGCGTATTACGGTAGTTTCAACAGGTATCGGAACCGACAACATCGACATAGTGGTTAACGAGCTGGATGCATTGGCGAACATTGACCTGAACACCCGGGAAATCAAACCTGTACATCGTAAACTTAACCTGATCAGAATTGGAACTTCAGGCGGTCTTCAGGATTACCTGGGTGTAAATTCGTTTGTTATTTCCCGCAAAGCAATTGGGTTCGACGGACTGCTTAATTTCTATGCGAACCGGGATGCTGTATCCGACCTTGAATTCGAAGACGCATTCAAACAACACACCAATTGGGGGAAACAGCTAACCTCACCCTATGTGGTTGACTGTTCTGAACTGCTTTTTTCGAAAATACACCGGGATGACACCATTGCCGGAGTAACCATTTCTGCTCCCGGATTTTACGGACCGCAGGGAAGAGTTCTCCGGTTACCCCTGAATGATCCACAATTGAATGATAAGATTGAGTCATTCACATTTGAAGGGCATAAAATCACTAATTTCGAAATGGAGTGCTCTGCCATATACGGACTTTCCAAATTACTTGGACATGAAGCCCTTACCATTTGCCTGATCATTGCCAACCGTGTAAAGAAAGAAGCAAATGCGAATTACCATCAATCCATGGAAACATTAATCCAACTGGTTCTTGAACGACTAACCATATAATTACAGAGTAATTATGACCTTAAACAAGCTGTCCCGGGTACTCGGGATGATCACACTTCTGGATGACCCCGATCCCCGAGTATTCGGGGTTGTTTTGGAAGAAATCAGTAAGGAAGACATCTCCCTGGTAGATCGGCTGGAACAAATTTGGGAAACCAGTTTGGATGAAATGGTGCAGAAGCGAATAGAGCTGATCATCCGGAAGATTCAACTGAAAGATACAAAGAAGAAAATACAAAACTGGGCCAACCAGGAAACATTGGATCTTTTTGACGGCTTTTTTCTGATTGCAAGGTATCAGTACCCCGAACTAAAACTGAAACCTATCCTGACCCAACTTGAAAACATCAAAAAAGATATATGGCTTGAATTCCGAAATTCTCAGACATCATTAGAGAAAATTACCATTCTGAATCATGTCTTTTTCAAACATTATAAATTCACTCTCGATAATGTTACTCCTGATGCACCTCAAAACTGTTATTTTAACCGGATATTGGAGACCAGAAACGGAAACCCCATCTCAATCACAATCTTATATACCCTGGTTGCCCGATCACTGAATTTGCCAGTCCATTATATCGATTTTCAGGACAATCCGCTGGTTGGATATTTTGATAAAGATCTTGCCAGGTTAGTACACGGAGAAGAAATAGGTCATCAGGTACTCTTTTATATTAATCCATCGAATAAGGGGGCAATAATTGGACTTAAGGAAGTGGATTATATTCAACATACAGCCGGGTTGGCCGATCGGGAAAAACTCACAGAACCATGCCCCGACCGTATAATTCTTAAACGGCTTATAGAAAAACTGATTTTTGCGTACACTCAACGAGGCTTATCTGAAAAGGTGAGTTACCTATACGAAATTGCGGATATGCTTTAGAGCATTACATTAGAAGTAGTAAACATTTTTATTACCACGTTTAACCTTACGAATGTCCTTATTCAGAATTTCTATAACCGTACGGCGATTTTCCTGATGTTCCTCCTCAGTACAAATAACTCCGTCTGCACATTTGTTGATCAGTTGAGATTCTCCATAACCCTTTGCTACCAATCGGCTTGGGGCAATGCCCTTTTTAATCAGGTATGCCATTACCGATTCGGATCTTCGTTGTGACAATAACAAATTCGCCTCAGCAGTTCCCCTGCTATCGGTATGAGAACCGATTTCGATCCTTACATCCGGGTTATCGGTTAATATCCTTGCAAGCTTATCAAGTATCAGGGCAGCATCAGGCCTGATATTCCATTTGTTCAGGTCATAGAATAAATCTTCCAGGGCAATCTGTTTCCCCGTTGACAGCTTTTCAAGTTCAATGGTTAATGAATATTTTCCGGGCAACTTATCAATGCTTGAATATTTCACAGTATTGCCAAAGTATTCCTCAGCCGTAGTATAAAAAGTGTAATTTGTCGAATTATTCATCTTCATACGTACAATGCCATTTTTATCTTCAAGAGATGCGTGGTCATAATCTCCTTCCGAGATATCAACCAGTGCATTAGTGATGATTAATCCGGTTTCTTTATCAAGTACATCAATTGTAAGATATGGATAACCTTGTTTTAATAGTATTTCCTGTGTCTTCTGCAATCCGATCATCCCCGGGTACTCGGGGTCGACGTCCTGAACATCAGCTATCATAGAACCGTTTTCTGCAGATAATTTATACTTTACTCCAGGTTTAATTCCAAAATCGACCATCCCATTCTGATCACTCAGGGCTGAAGTGATAGGCTCGCCTTTCTCCGATAGCAGGTATATCTTCGAATTGGGTAGAATCTCCCTGTTATCGGCCCTTATACTTTTAACTGAAAGATCAACTGCAGATACAGAGAATGAATATATATCATCATCACCCACGCCTCCGGGTCGGTTAGAAGTGAAATACCCCTTTAACGAATCGGAATCCATAATAAAGCCAAAATCATCATATTTAGAATTCATTGGAGCGCCCAGATTAGTCACCAGATACTTCCCGTTTTCTTCTTCTTTGGCCGCAAAGATATCTAAGCCGGCCATTCCGGGAAGTCCGTCAGATGAAAAATATAATGTTCCTTTTTTATCAACAAATGGGAACATTTCTTTCCCTTCAGTATTAATTGTCGGTCCAAGGTTTATCGGCTTCGACCATGAGCCATTGATCAATTCTGATTTATAAATATCGGTTTGACCATACCCGCCAGGCATATCTGAAACGAAATATAGTGTCTTGTTATCAGGGGATAAAGCCGGATGCCCTATCGAATAGACATTGCTGTTATATTGGAAATCCCTGGCATCTGACCAATTCTTGCCATCGAAAGTTGAAATAAAGATCTTTAGGTTATTCGTTCCATTGGCTGTTTTCTTTCCTTTCCCATTAACACTGCTATTCCTGGTGAAATATATTGTTTTAAAATCTGAGGTAAAACATGCCGGTCCTACATGGACATTGGTTTTTAGCTTTGCTAAAAAATCAGTCGATCCACTGAAGTCACTTTTGGGATTTGGTTTAGTGACAAATAGATTCAAGAATGGTTCATCATTCCATTCAAACTTATTCTTAACCATTGAAAAACTATCTTTAGCAGAAGAATAAACGATCCTATCCTTGTAATATACCGGACACATATCTATAAATCGTGTATTTCCGGTCACTTCGGATACCTCAATTTTTTCCACTTCGTTCTTCAGCGATAAAAGTTCATTTAATTTCGCGAACTGATTGATTGCCCGTTTATCATCGGGTGCAAGTTCAATATATTTTTCAAGCCATTTTTTTGATTCTTCAATATTTCCATCAATACGTAATAATTGAGCATATTCATAATAATCTCCGATACTTCGTTCGTTTGCCTGTATCAGGTATGAATAATAAAGTAAAGCCTTCTTGTAATTAAGCATCTTATTATAACAATAAGCTAAACGCTGGATATATTTGCCGTTCAGCGGATATTTCCTGTATAAAGATTCATAGATACTTACAGCCTTACTATAGGCCATGTTCTCAAAATGCGAATCAGCTTTTTTTTCCAGTAATGACTGTCCGGAAGACAGCATTGGAATTAGAATCATCAGTATAAATGTACTTACTAGGATTACTCGTTTCATTGATTTTCGGATTAAATACTAAAAGAATCTTGGAGATAATATTTTCTTGTTTTTAAACGCTATATCATAACTGATATAGATTTCGTGTGTCCCCTGACTAAAATATCGGAGAGCCGATTCAGTCACATCATATGAATACCCCAGACTTAGCTGATCAGTAATATCGAATCGGACCATACCTCCTAAAGATCCGTCATTTCTGTACATGGCTCCTAACCATACTTTGTCATGCAATATAAAGTTAGCTGAGAGTTCAACATTAACTGGCGACCCAGATACAACTCTGACCGTAGTGGAGGGCTTGAAACGGATGTTTTCCCCTACATCGATAACCACACCTCCAGTGAAAAAATAATGTCGTTCCTCCTTATTCAGGATCTGAAGATTATTTGGGTCATCTGATAAGCTGTTCTGTAGCATCTTAGGTATTGAAAGGCCAAGGTAAAAGCGGTCAGAATAAAGATAACTGCCAATACCCACATTGGGGAGAAATAATTTCTGATAATTATAGTTATTGTAAAGTGGATCACCTGCAAAACCTAATAGTGGCACCTTATTTATATCATAAACATTTACTCCACCATTTATACCAAAAGCAAGTTTTGTAAGGTTTGTCACTTTAATATGGTAGGAATAATCGACATAAATACCGGTTTGCTTGGTTGGACCGATCACATCGTAAATCAGGCTTAACCCAATACCTACATTATAGCCAATAAATGGACTGTTAATCGAAAGAGTCATTGTCTTTGGAGCCCCATCTATGCCAACCCATTGCTGACGATTCATTGCCGTAAAATTCAGGGTTCCGCGACTACCTGCATAAGCCGGATTTATGGTTACCGGATTATACATGTATTGGGTAAACATTGGATCTTGTTGCGCCAAAGCATTCCAGATTAAGTACAAAAGCATAAACAAAGTTAGTATGCCTTTTTTCAGATTCAGTCCTCTATGTGTAGTCATCAGTTTTTTATTATTTATAGATAATACTATCTGTCCAGATAAACATACCCTGTTTTATGTTTTTTATTTCCGTATTCAAGCAAGTAGAAATATGTACCAATAGGTAAAGCCTTTGTTCCTACCTTAATCATATTGGAAATGCCGTCCCAATCGTTCTTGTAATCGGATTTTTCATATACAATATTTCCCCAGCGATTAAAAACAGTTAACTTGTTATTTGGATAAAGTTCAATATCTGATATAACCTTAAATCCGCATTTAA
>DIZL01000063.1 GCA_002429385.1 Prolixibacteraceae bacterium UBA6029
GGTAAGTTCTTACGTCCTCTTATTCCCTTTCTGCGGATAGGGTTTAGAAGCCAGGCCATAAAAATGTCGGGCTTCAATGCAGCCATGAAGTACAACCTGGAGTATGCACTCTCGGGTACTTACCCAGCCTACGACATCGACTTTTCGAAAGCGCTGGTCAGCCAGGGTACCCGTCCGGGGGCTTTAAACCCTGAGGTGACCTCCTCAACGGCAGGTGAAGTTGAATTCACCTGGGAAGACAACTCGGACGATACCGATGCATCTCCTGATGACAAGGTCTTGCTGGTGGTGTATAACCCGGTTAAGAAAAAGGCGGTTACGTTAGTGGGTGGCAACACCCGCATCGGCGGCAGCAAGTCGGTCACCCTTCCTAACTCTTTCACGGGCGATGAAGTGCAATGCTATATCTCCTTCGGAACGCCTACACAGTCGGTTATTTCGAACAGCGAGTTTGCAGGCGGGATAATCGTATCGTAGAAATCTGAGGTTCTTATTTGATCTTAAAACCGCCCTCTTAATGGGGGCGGTTTTTTGCATTGACATAAAATCAGTATATTTGAAAAGCAACTCTTCGCAGGAAGCTTATCGGTTAAATTCCCTGTCAGCGTATTGCGATAAGTTACCTGTCCTTTTACAAAACCTCTAAGCACAACATAGTATATGACAACAAATTGCCTGAATTGTAATACCACACTGCAAGGGAATTATTGCAGTAATTGCGGACAGAGTGCAGAAACGCACAAAATAAATGCCCATTATTTGTGGCACGACATTGAACATGGTTTGCTGCATTTGGACAAAGGAATACTATTTACAACAAAAGAATTATTCGCGAGACCGGGTCATGCTATAAGAGAGTTCCTTGAAGGAAAACGTGTTAAGCATTTCAAACCAATTTCACTAGTCCTTGTTTTAGCTGGTATATACGGATTACTGTTTCATTTTTTTAAAATAGATATGTTTGCCAATTATGTTGTAATTTCCGGCTCAGGTGAAAAAGTTACTCATCTTAACGAAGTCATTGCAAAAACGAGTGAATGGATTGCTCAACATTACTCAATTTTGGCCTTATTGCAAATACCGGTTTTCACCATTGGCACCTATATCTGTTTTAGAAAAGGAGGATATAATTTTGTTGAACATTTGATAATCAATACATTTTTAGTTGGACAAAGACTTATTCTGCATATAATCACTTTCCCATTGTATTATATTGCCGGTGGAACGCCAATGTTAATGACGACCGACAGGATAATAGATTCAATTGGATATGCACTTGCAATCTGGACACTTATTCAGTTATTTAAAAATCAAAGGAAGCGGATTCTAAAAACAATTTTCAGTTTACTAATTTCTTTCTTTATAATATATTCAATATTGATTGGAGGTCTGATATGTGTTACTACTTTTATAAAATGACAAGAAACAGCAGGTATTGAATAGGACATCATGATGGTGGTTATTGCATTTACATAAATTCAGTATATTTGAGAATTGCCGAAATACAACTGCGCTGCAAGCAATACGGATATTACTGAGGGAAACTGTTGAGTTTTGCACCCTTCAAAAACTAATGAAATGGAAAATCGCATAGCAAATAAATTAATAGAAGAAAAACAAAGCAGGTTTCATGGGGGGCTGTATCACAAAACACAAGTGAATCTGACTTACAATTCGAACAGGATTGAAGGCAGCCGCCTCACAGAGGAGCAAACGCGATATATTTTTGAAACCCGTACAATAGGATTTAAAGATGATGAAGCTGTCCCAATCGATGATATTATCGAAACATCCAATCATTTTGTAGCCTTCGGTTATTTGCTTGATACATTGCAGAAGCCCTTGTCTGCCGAAATTATCAAAGAGTTTCACCGGATACTGAAATCGGGTACGGCCGATGCGCAGAAATCGTGGTTTTCTATAGGTAACTGGAAAAAATTACCCAACGAGGCTGGTGGGACAGAAACCACAAAACCCGAAAATGTGGAAAATGATATCGGAAAACTGAATGAATGGTATTTTAATCAGGAAAACATCACTTTTGAAATAGTTGTAGAATATCATTATCGTTTTGAGAAGATTCACCCTTTTCAGGATGGGAATGGTCGTGTAGGGCGCTTAATTCTATTTCGGGAATGTTTGAAAAACAATGTCGTGCCGTTTATTATCGACGAAACACACCAGCAATTTTATTACCGGGGGTTAAAAGAATTTGAACGGGTGCCGGTCTATTTATTAGACACCTGCCTATCGGCACAAGACACCTATATGCAATGGGTTAAATATTTTTTCAATGATTAAATGTTGTGCAGGATTGTTGGTGTTGTGATGGTTGTGATTTGTTATAATGGTTGTGATAGTTGTGATAGTTGTAATTGATGGTCATTCTATGATAACTATTAAAACAATTGTTAACCATAACAACAATGACAACAATGACAACAATGACAACCAGTAAAACCATTACAACCCCAACAACTCTTACAACCCTTCTTCCCCTCCTTACCGCGCAATCCATTCTTCGGGATTGAGTTTTTCGCTTTCCTTCCAGATCTGGAATTTAAGGACGGTCTTGGCTTCATCGTCACTATCGGTTCCGATGGTTCCGATGGTTTGCTTGATGGATACTTTTTCGCCCGATTTAACCTGTACGTTGATCAGGTTTGAATATACAGTGAGGTATTTGCCGTGACGGATAATGACGGCTGTATTGCCGCCGTTAACTACAAACACGCGGCTGACCTCACCGGCAAATACTGCACGGGCCTTGGCGCCCTGTATGGTTGATATGTCCACCCCGTTGTTTCGCACCACGATGTTTTTCAGTACCGGGTGATCGTGTACTCCGAAATGATCGGTAATCACACCCCGTTCGACGGGCCACGGCAGGTGACGTTTGTTCTGCTCAAATTGGCCGGAAGCCAGTTTTTCCTCGGGGGTCATTTCGTAGGTATTGCCGACACTTGGCTTGCTCATTGGTTTGCCCGTTTGTTTGGCGGTCTGTCTGGCCTTTTCAAGAGCCCTTTCCCTTGACTTACGGACTTCCTCCTCGATGATCTTTTGGATCTCGTTGCTCAGCTGAGCCTCAATATGTTGCTGTTCGCGCAGTTTCTTTTCAAATTCCTTTTGCTTCTGTTGCAAGGTGGTCAGGTATTGTCCCTGTTGTTTCTTCTCCTGGGTCAGCTGGTCGGCCTCCCGCTTTTGCGATTGCAGCAAGGTTTCCTTTTCGGCCCGCTGAAGTTGCAGACGCGTGACCTTGACCTGGATCAGGTCGCGGATCCATTGAATCAGCTCGGCCTGACGCTTACGGTATTCGGTGTATTGCCTGAGATACATCAGCCGTTTATAAGCCTGATTGAAACTGTTGGAGGAAAGAATGAACAGTATCTTGCTGTAATTGGTTTGATTTTTCTGGGCAAAGACAATCATCTTGGCATATTCCTTTTTCAGGTCCTCCAAATCGTTGTTTAGTGAATTAACCAGCCAGGCGTTCTGGTCGATAAACTCAACCAATACCCCCACTTCGGAGTTAATGCCTGTGATCAGGCTGCTGCGCAGTTCGATCTGTTTGTTCAGGATATTGAATTTGTTCAGGGTTTTCTTCTGGTTCTTTTTAGCGTCTTCCAGCAGGCGTGTAGTGTATTTGATATCTTCGTTGGTCTTCTGCTTTTTTTTGCGTAATTCGTCCAATGACTGGCTGTGAACCAGTAAATTCAGGAATACGAATATTAAGAGAAGAAGGAAACTCCGCATGCTATTTAGTATTTATACGGGTAAAGTTTTCGGGTACCCTGAACCGAACTTCCTTCTCATCCGAAGTAGAGAAGCCGTTCAGTTTGATTCTCAACTGCACCTCACTATCTGGACTGACCAAATGTAGAAAGATATCCCCCGGATAGGTTTGCTTATCAACAGGGACAAAGTCAGAAAAATCGATGTTCAGTTTCCTTGAATTTGCAGAATCATCCATGCGTATCTTCCTGATTTTATAGGTTTCAGGATCGATAAAAATGGTTTGAAGGACGGGGGCATCGACAGTGCTTTTCTTGAGGTTTTTAGCCGTTTTGCGTGCACTAACCCGCTGAGTCGCCTTTCTTATTTTTAGTTTTTTTACTGATTCCAGCACATACAGGCCAGAATCAATTTTGGTCATGTAATCGTAATTTTCCTTGTCGTGTTTGTCGTCCCGTAACGAAAACATGTTGTTTGAAATAATGGCATGAATTGTTTCAAAGTCAAGGTCTATACCCATCAGGGAACTCAGGTAGCTATAATCGTCGAGCAAATAAGTATCTTCGAGGTAATTGATTAACTTAACACTGTCGGGAGTGAGCCAGATCCGGGCCACAGGAATATTCAGTTTGCTCAGCAATACTGTGATCCGTTTGTCTTTTTCGGCCAGAATACTTGCTTTGAACGATGCTTTGGTTTTTCCGTTATCGAACTGACAACTGATTTTCTTTATCGATAAATGTTTATAGTCAAAGGCGTTGTTGTCAATGTTACGGATCAGCTTGCCGGTACTGATCGGCCGGGCAACAGTTATTGTTCGTGGTATGACACGGGCAGTTCTACACGAGGAAAGAGTCAGTAGAATAAAGCCAGCGAGGGCAAAAACAAGATGTTTGACTGATGTTATTCTTCTCACTTTTCTATTTATCAAGATAGCGTTCCTGTTTGATTTTTTCATTCAATAGCTTTGAACCCTCTCCTATTCCCAATGCCTTTTTCCATTGTTCCATTGCTTCCTGCTTTTCACCCAACATGAATAATATGTCGCCGTAATGTTCAACGATGACTCCATTTTTATCACCACCGTTCTTAATGGCTGTTTCCATGTAGAATTTGGCCAATTTATAATCTTTACGCATAAACAACACCCATGCATAGGTGTCAAGATAAGTTGAATTGGCAGGATTTGCACGGACTGCCTGACTGCCTAACTCCTCAGCTTTGTCAAGGTTCTCGTTGCGAAGTGATAGATAGTAGGCATAATTATTCATGGCTCCCCAGTTTTCGGGATCAAGCTTGAGGACATCATCGTAAGCTTTGAAGGCCTCCTCTACCCTATCGAGCTTGTAAAAAGCTTCGGCACGGTATAAATCAAACTGAATTTTCATGACTTTATTATCGAGCAAATACGGATCACCCTCTTTCAGAATGTCGATCGCTTCGGTATACTTTTCGAGTTGCAGGCAGGCCACAGCTTTCAGGGCATATAATTCCGGCTGATTGGGGAAAAGAGCGAGCGCTTTCTCTGAATCGGTATATATACTTTTAAAGTCCTGCATGTCATTACTGATCAAGATCATGCGCTCCCAAAGTGCGTAATTGTCCTTTTGAGTTTCAAGCACTTTACGCAGTTGCTCTCGGGCCTCAGCCAATTTTCCCTTAGAGATCAGGTATTCGGCATAAACAGTATAGACACGGAAATCGTCGGAATTGGTTTTAAGCAGAATGTCGACCAATTCACCAACCTGTTCGTCTGTAAAAAACGGTTTATCATGATCGGAGGTCATCATCAGGTAATACTGAATCTTGGTATCGACCTCTACGGATTTGTTCAGAAAGCCCTTGCGCACATATTCCCAGGCCTTTGCCTTGTCTTCCTTCTGCCTGTAATAGGAGGTCAGAGAGAACAGTACAAAACCGTTATCGGGATCAATCTCCAGGATTTTATTGTAATACTTCAGTGCGTTTACATCATCCTTTTCATTCAGGTAAAAATCGGCCATCAGACCATAATAGCGTGGTTCTTTGGGATTTGAATCAATGAGTTTCTGAAGTTCAGCCATAGCTTCCTTCTTCTTGCCTGCAGCCTGGTAGATCTGTTCCTTCTCGACTGAAATCTGGTCATTCATTCCGACTTTCTTCTCCAGTTCGTTGTACACATCAATGGCCTGATCAAATTTCTGGGCTGATGAAAGCAGGCTTGCATTCATGTAAAGATATTCTATATTTTCAGGATCGATCTTATAGAGTTGCTGATACAGGGCGGCAGCCTTAGCGTATTGCTTTCCCTGCTGGTAAATCTGGGCCAGCAATAATTTGAACCATTTGTTTGCAGGATCGATACTGATGGCTTTTTCGAGCAAAAGAGAGGCGCTGGTCTGATCGCTGTTACCACTGTGTATTTTGGCCAGTTCGAACATGGCTGAAGTGGAATTGGGATTGATCTCAAGGCATTTCGAAAACAGGGTAATAGCTGCCTGTTGATTACCAATCATTTTTTGCTTCAGACCTTCGATAAAGGTATATTCAAATTCATTCTTTTCATCTTCAGAAATGGCTGATTCAGTCAATTCTGATTTAGCCAAAGGAGTCGACTTCACATTTTTCTTTGCTGTGCTGCAAGAAGTAGCCAGTATTAAGACTAAGGCAATTGATGCGAGATATCTGTTCTTCATTTTTTTTACTTTTTACCTGTATGTCCGAAACCGCCCGCTCCGCGTACAGTTTCTTCCAATACTTCAACCGATTCCCATGCAATATGTTCATGGCTTGCAATTACCATCTGACAAATTCGTTCACCATGTTGAATAACAAACTCTTCGTTGGATAAATTAATGAGGATAATGCCTATTTCGCCCCGATAATCGGCGTCGATGGTTCCCGGTGAATTAAGCACTGTAATTCCTTTTTTTAAGGCTAAACCGCTTCTGGGGCGAATCTGAGCCTCAAAGCCTACAGGTAATTCAATGAACAGGCCTGTAGGTACCAATACCCGTTCGAGTGGTTTTAATGTAACCGGCTTATCGAGATTGGCCCTAAGATCCATACCTGCAGAATGAACGGTACTGTATTCAGGCAGCGGATTATTGGATTGATTGACAATATTTACGATCATTAGTAGATTTTTATTTCCTGTTTTCTAATCAAAATAATTTCAAGCTGCTAAGATATGGATTTATAGCATGAATGAAACAACCCAAGCCCGTACATTAACAATATTTAGCATCATTCAACAAGCATAAAATCAGCCATAATCTGATCTGAAATAAACAATCCTGCAGAACTTATGCACACCAATTCGTTGGTGCAGGTAAGATGTCCAGTCTCCAAATATCGCCTCTTACTTTCCTGAAAATGAATCAGATAGTTCTCTGGAAATTCACTTTCAATAAAATCTTCGCTGATGCCCCAGATGGTTCGGAGTCCTGTAATGATGTAATCGTTGTATCGGTCCTGATCGGTGAGTATCTCAGTTTCGCTATAGGATTCATTGTTCTTCAGGCCATTCAGATACTTTGAAATGGAGGATACATTCCACCTGCGGCTCTGCAGATCGTAGGAATGAGCAGAAGGACCAATACCCAGGTACTTTTTACTTTTCCAGTAGGATGAATTATGCTGTGAATATAGGCCTGGCTTACAGAAGTTAGAAATTTCGTAATGTTCGAAACCTGCTTCCTTCAATATTCGGATAAGTAACTCGAATTGCTGAAGGCTAAGCTCATCGGGCAACTCTTTCAGAATGCCTTTTTTAAGCTGATCGTAAAAAACAGTTCCTTCATGATAGGTCAGATTGTAAGCCGAGATATGCTGCACATCCAGCTCAACGGCAATGCGCACGTTTTGCTCCCATTCTTCAAGGCTTTGATTGGGCAAACCATAAATCAGATCGATGCTTATGTTTGAAAACCCGGCATGCTTCGCCCATTTTACAGATTGAATGGCCTGCAAAACACTGTGCCTTCGATTCATCATTTTCAGGTCCGATTCGGAGAATGACTGAACTCCCATGCTTAAACGGTTAAAGCCAACCGATCTTAATGCAGAAAGTTTGGCCTGGCTTAAATCATCAGGATTGGCTTCCAGGGTTATTTCGGCCGTGGGAGAAACCGTATAATTATGACCGATGATCTCCAGAAGATCTTTCAGCTCATCAATCTGCAAAACGGAAGGAGTTCCTCCACCCAGATAGATTGTATTTATTTCGTCCCTCTCCAGCTCTGAAACCCGGCTTTCCAGCTCCCGTTTCAAACCCTCCAGCAATCGTGCTTTCTGGCTGAAATCGGTCGATTTAAAGAAATCGCAGTAATGGCAGCGTTTTCGGCAAAAGGGGATATGAATATAAATTCCGGCCATCGAAAAATCAAGGTTAAATACTCTTTGAAGTCATTAGTCATAGGGAAAAGGGAAAAAGGAAAAGGGAATAAGGAAAGAGGAAATACTCGTAGCTAACTCTTTTTCCTTATTCCTTATTCCCTTTTCCCTTTTCCGAATGACTATTTCCCATTGCCAATCAGTTAGATATTGTTACTAGTTCAATGGATCCGGGACTGGATTACTAAAGACGGATTAAATCTTCGAAACCAGTCATATCGCCCAGTATTTCTGCAATGGTTGTTTCCTGGTAAAACAGCAGCAACTGAGCGCGGATGGGACCAAACCGTGCATGAACAGGGCAAGGTTTTTGATTGTTTTCATGGGTGGCACAGGGCTGAAGGCCGATCAGGCAATTATTGAAAAAATCTTCGCCATCAACGATACGGACAATATCATAAAGCGAGATTTCATCTGTTTTTTTACCAATCCCAAAACCGCCGTTAGGTCCTTTGGTAGAAACCAACACCTTCTGCTTGACCAGATTCTGAAGGATTTTTCCTAAGAAAGGAGTTGGGATTAGCAGATCAGAAGAGATTTTCTTTATCCCTATTTTTTTACCGTCCGAAGAATATTTTCCCAGATAGATGAGCGCTCTTACAGCATATTTACACGTATTTGACAGCATAGGTTTTATTTATTAGAGGTCCATTGTTTGCTAAACGATTGATCGGCCAATTTTGGTATCTGTTTCTGTTCGCCAAGGGCTTTAGTTCCGAACAAAGCAAATGTGTTTTTTGTTTTTCCGCCCATCAAATCCAGGCGGCTACGTTTTGAAAAGGCATATTCAAAAGCCTTCATTCCCTTGTTCCAGGTAAATCCTCCATATCCGGCCCTTACCGCATCGCGCCGGTTAATCAAAAGCATGTGGTGAAGGGGTATTTTTACAGGGCATACCTCTGTGCATTTTCCACATACCGAACAGGCTGAACTCAGATGATTGTATTCTTTCAATCCCTTGAAAAACGGGGTTATTACCGAACCGATCGGACCACTGTAGGTCGCATCATAAGTATAACCCCCGACGTTTCTATAAATCGGACAGGCATTCAGACAAGCTCCGCAGCGGATGCATTTCAATACCTCAAACTGATCATCGTTGGCATATAGTTCGGAGCGTTTATTATCCAGCAGAATGACAATCATTTTTTCAGGACCATCCGATTCGCCTTCCTTCTTCGGGCCGGTAATGAGGGTGTTGTACACTGATATTTGCTGACC
Source organism: Prolixibacteraceae bacterium UBA6029 (assembly GCA_002429385.1). GTDB lineage: Bacteria > Bacteroidota > Bacteroidia > Bacteroidales > Prolixibacteraceae > Aquipluma. Next base: position 9,328 of record DIZL01000063.1, read on the forward strand.
CGTTCCATGTGCTGCAAGGATGGGCCACATCAGTCCCAGATCCTGCATACGGGGAATAATTTTTTCAATTCCGGCAATTACAATATGAATCCTGGGAAACGAAACCGACATCAGTGCATTTCCTTCATTTTCGGTTAATGCGATTCCACCAACATCAGCAACAAGGAAATTGGCTCCTGTAATTCCCACATCGGCGGTTGTAAATTTGGCCCTGAGCTTTTCCCTTACCCAGGCTGTCAGGTATTCAGGAGCACTGTCTTCGGGAGTGTTGAATTTTTCGGTAAAAAGCCTGGAAATATCCTGACGCGATTTGTGCATACAAGGCGTCACTATGTGGTAAGGTTTTTCACCTGCCAGCTGAACGATGTATTCGCCCAAATCAGTTTCAAGCGATTCGACCCCAATCTCAGCCAAATGATCGTTTAAATCAATTTCTTCGGTAGTCATAGACTTACTTTTGACTACTGTTTTTGAATTGTTTTCAATCATTATTTTCTTAACCGCTTCGATGGCCTGATCTGTATTCTCGGCCCAAACAACTGAAGCGCCATTGGCTGTAATGTTTTTTTCGAACTGAAGTAAGTTGTCATGCAGATTCGTGATGGCCAATGTCTTTATATAGGAGGCCCTGGCCTTGGCCAAATCCAGATTTGAATAACGCTTTACGGCACGATCGACCGCAGCATCGTATTTCGACATGTTGAATTTGATAGTTGCCCGATGTTTCAAATCGAAAGCAATCTTCTCTGATTCCTTCAAAAACAGTTCCTTCTGTTCCGACATTTTTAAACCGGTATCTTGTTTATTCTCAATAAATGACGACCACCTTCAAATTCGGTAGCCAAAAATACTTTTATTATTTCAATCGCTTCCTGATCAGTAACATATCGGGCAGGGAGCGCACAAATATTGGCATCATTATGTTGTCGGGCTAACATGGCTATTTCGGGAAGCCAGCATACTGCCGACCGTATTCCCAAATGCTTGTTGGCCGTAATGTTGATACCGTTTCCACTTCCACATAATGTAATACCTTTATCAAACTCACCCTTGCTTACTGCCTCTGCCAATGGATGTGCAAAATCAGGATAATCGCAGCTTTCTGAAGAATACGCACCAAAATCTTTGTAATCAATTCCCTGTTCCTGAAGGTATTTCAGGACTGCTTGCTTTCTTTCATACCCTGCATGATCGCTTGCTACAGCGATTTTAAACTTTTCCATATCTGATCAAATAAAGAACAAAAATAATACTTAAAAGTATTTTATTAGCCTATCGGCTCAATAAAGTTCTGATATCCTTTTTTTCAGTAAAAAATACTACCACTAAAAAAGCTGAAAACAGGCTGAAGTTAAGTACGTATTGCAGTCCATAAGCCGAAAAATGGACATTGCCTGAAAGAAAATAAAAGCCGACTGCCACAGCAAAGTAAAAGAATATCCGCTTTAAGTCGTATTCAACCCGGTAATAGTGTTGCCCCACAACATACGAAATCACCGTCATCAGTACAAAACAAATCAATGTGGCATAAGCTGCTCCCATGTATCCCATTATTGGGATTAACAGAACACATAAAATAATCGTTAACAGGGCTCCAATACCGGCAATCCAGGCACCCATCCATGTTTTATCAGATAATTTATACCAAAGCGAAAGATTGAAATAGATTCCGAGAAACAAGTTTCCCATCAAAACCGAAGGAATAACTTTTAATCCTGAATGGTATTCAGGGCCGATAATGAATTTAAAAATATCAATGAACAAGGTAATTCCAAGGAAGATGATCAGTCCGAAAATGATAAAATACTTCATCACATGGGCATAGATGAGCCTTGAATCGCTGTTTTTCTGATGACTAAAAAAGAAGGGCTCAAAGGAATAACGAAAAGCCTGAATAAACATGTTCATGACCACCGCCAGTTTGTAATTCGCCCCATAAATACCAAGTTGTACCATTGGTTTTTGGTTTGCAGGTATTAACTCAGGAATCAGAATCTTATCCAGGTTTTGATTGATCATTCCCGCAATACCAACCAATAGGATAGGGAAGGAGTACCAAAATATTTCCTTGAAAATAATCCAGTCAAACTGCATTTTAATCTTCCTGATTTCAGGAATAAGCATGACCAGTGTAACTACTGAAGCAATTAAATTTGCAATAAATACGTATCCGACACCAAATTCAGGATGATAAATATAACGGATAAAACTATCAGGATTGGTCTTCAGAATATATGGACAAATGGAGAGAAAAAAGACATTGAAGAAAATATTAACAAAAATATTGACAAGTTTAAGGGAGGCAAAACGCATTGCTTTTCCCTCGTGCCGTAGGTTTGCAAATGGAATGGCAGTAGCTGCATCAAGGGCTACAATGATGGCCAGCCACTTAATAAAGTCCTGGCTATTGGGATAATTCAGAAACCCGGCAAATGTGCCTGAAAACATATAAGTTAACAATACGAACAACACCGAACCGCCAAATAAGGAGATGGCACTTGTTGAATAAATTTTATCGTGTTCAGTTGTTTTATTGGCAAATCTGAAAAACCCGGTTTCCATTCCAAAGGTCAGAAACACCAGTAAGAAACCAACATACGAATACAGATTCGTTACAATTCCATATTCCTCAGGCAGAAAAATACGGGAATGATAGGGAACTAACCACCAGTTAAGGAACCGTCCGACAATACTGCTCATGCCATAAATGGCAGTTTCTCCTGCAAGCTTTTTTAATGCACCCACGAACCTAAATTTTTGCCAAATATACAAACCTAAATTTTTATAACCCTACATTCTTCGGATCACATGACATTTTTGTGGGGTCCCGGCTAACAGGGATCAAAACCAACCCGCCTGCCTTTGATAGGCCAGTGTGGCGGGCAGGTATTCAGGTATGTTTATTTTGAAAAATCTTCCTTTTTGAAAAAATCTACTATATAACAAATTGCAACAACCAATATATCAAATATTTACAAATGTCTATTTTACGTGATATTATCGAAGACGCAAATATTTGTTATTTATTTTGAGGTTCGGTTCCAAGACCGTGGGGGACTTAGTAACTTAAATCAGCCCCCGCAACCTTAATCTTATGTATCTTATGAAAATAGTCCCGATAGTTATCGGGATCAATAATCTTTACACCCATTTTGTTTTCATCACTCATTTAAGGTTTATCAGGCCATCCTGAACATCCCGATAGCTATCGGGATCAGGATAAGATAGATAAGATAGGTATCCGGAGGCATTGCCTGTCCTGAATAAATTTCAGGATAAGATTTTATAAAAAATTAAGATATTTAAAAACTCATCATTGACTTGCTTTCCCCACAACAATGTCATATGATCCAAAAGCTTTCTGATAAAACGCCTGAACGAAGAAAACCGACCTAAATCGGGAGCGGTTTGAATAGGGTTTGGAGAAGGAACGAAAGGGGTTTGGGAGGGGTTCTCTTCTTATCATCTGTCTTCTATCTGTGTTCTATCTGTGTTGTAGAATGGATTTAAATACAGATAGAAATCAATTAAAAATCAAATTATACGACGCAAACCCAACCTGGATACATTCCGTATAGGTCGAAAGCAGGTAAAGCGCCTTACTGAAAAATTTCTGAATGGAGTGATAATTGGTGTACTAAGCAGAGGAGTTCATTGCTGCATCATTACTTTGGACTTTGGAATGAACTCATTTGAAGGCTAAAGATAAAATACTTTTGGCAAAAAACGACTACTTGATCTACGCATTGATAGTACTCGGATTATCAGTCGTTAAAAATTTGTATATTTGGCTAAAATTAAGATTAATGAGTGACGAAAATACAAATATTGATATTGATAAAATAGTTAAACATTGGATTGATACCTCTGAGGAAGATTTTCAAACAATGTTGAATTTATATGATTCAAAATCATATGGATGGTCACTGTTTTTGGGACATATATCAATTGAAAAACTACTTAAAGCCTTCTATGTTAACAAGCATAAAAAACATGCACCTTTTCTTCATAACCTTTACCGATTAGCTGAGCTTAGTGAACTTGAGCTGACAGATGAGCAATCTGACTGGCTTGACAAAATTACTTCATTCAACTTAAATGCTCGTTATGATGATTTTAAAAGAGAGTTTTATTCATTGTGTACAGCAGAGTTTACGAATGAATGGATTGGAAAAATTAAAATTTTACGAACATGGATAAAGCAGATGCTGTAAATATTGCTCAAAGGTATGCAGGCGCTGTAAAAGCTAATTACAATTATATCAAAATAATTCTTTTTGGTTCTTACGCAAAAGGGAATTATAATGATGATAGTGATATAGATATTGCTGTGATATTTAAGGATTACAGCAATTTGATTGATATGCAATTGGAATTAATGAGACTTAGGCGTAAAATTGACAGTCGAATCGAACCACATCCGTTTAGAGAAAGCGAATTTGAATTGTCTAATCCTATTGTTAATGAGATTACTAAATACGGTCAGGAAATAAAAATCACCGCTGCCTAATAAGTGGTCATACGCAACTGGGTTTAAGTGGTGTAATTGTCCATCCAGACGATATAACAATTTGCAAATGATTCAAATTTGGTGTAATTTTACATCAAAAATAAAAAACTATGCCAAGACAAAGTATATCTTTCTCGAAACCAAATGATGAATGGTTAAAAGCTCAAATAAACAACGAGGAATATTCCAGTAAAAGTGAACTTGTCAACGATTTAATTAGACAGGCTCGAAAACAGTATGCTCACATTGACTGGATTAGGGCGAAACTAGAAAAATCCGAAAGAAGTGGATTTACCAGTGAAACCAAAGAACAAATTTTAAAACAGTCAAAGTCTTTACTTAATGGCTGAATATAGACACCTAATCGACATTCAGATTTTCAAGGGGAAAAGTTATCAACAGAAAATCGGAGGCAATGTCGAATTTAGAATTAAATATGATAAAATGAAGACTGAATGTTCACCTGTTTTTTAAAAATCACTACTTTTTTTCTGCTTATCTTCATCCCATATCTTTTTTTGAATCGCAAAGTCATTAATTTTTACATAAGCTGTATGTTCACCATAACGAATATCGTAAGTTACGCCCCAATAATATCCAGGTATTATATTTACTACATATTTGATGTCATCTGAATTTCGAATATCTAACCATTCACCATTTGAATATCTTTCTAATTTTAAGTTAGGATATTTGCTCATCAATGAATTTGCCATATTATCAGCCATCTCTGGCGTGAAATCTCGATTATTACTGAATGTAAACAATATATCAAAAATTTTATAATTGTATTTTTTTACCTTCAGCGAACCTTTACAACCCAATAAAGTAGTTTCTATACTGTCTTTTCCCCATAAAGGTGACGTTAATCCATAGTCCCCAAGTTCGATATCTTTTAACCCTTGTGCACTTAATTCGTTTATCGCAAACAATACTATTGTCAGAAGTAATATTTTTCTCATTTTGCTATGTAAAATATCTGATAGATTTATTGAATTATATTTTAATTAGTTGTTGACCTGAAAAAGTTTGAAAATTTGAAGGTTCATCACGTTCAAATCTAACTTTATACTCACCCTTACAAGCAAACCTAATAGAATTACCCTAAATAATCTATATAATACTCGTCTTCATCCCAAATTCCAATAATAGTGCCTTTGCGTTGAGCAGAAGTGTATTTCTGCTTTACTAGATCTCCACTTTTCATAAGCTCTGTTGTAAAAATATAATTGAATTTTTCATAAAGCTAATAGGATTATATTATACTTTAACCTTGTTTTTATGATTGTTTATACTAAGGACTGTTGAAAAACACAATAAATTAAATAATAAAATGGCTGTTCCTTTTATGTGAGTTGTTTACTTAAGATCCCAATTTTCTGCATGCATTTCACCTTCCAGCTGATTTTCAAGCTTATCATCAAGTCCGGGGAAAAAATCAATTCCTGTCAGTTTTTCGATATCGTCAACCTTCACAACGAATTGATTAAGCTTGAGGGTAGAAGATTGATTCGGCATAATAACTTAAATCCGTGTTTCATAGAAGTAGTTTTGCTAATCAATATTCCAATAATTTTCTGGATCTCCTTCAAATGCGGAATCAATAGCATCATCATTATATCCATATGCTCCACCATATTTTGAACTAATGCTGTCTTCGATGCGGTCTTGTCGCAATTTTTCTGCATCTTCAGCATCACGATCATTAGCCCATTCTGTTATTTTTTCATTTAGAATTTGCTGACCCTCTTTTGATATTCTAAAGTCTGGCGCAAATTTCCTGATTTGTTTCATAACCTCATAATCAATATGAAAATGCCCCAGATTAATAGCACACCAGTCTATATAACCTGGTTGTATTTCTATTACTTCTTTTAAAGTTTTACCGTTAAACTTTCCAAAGGTAAATGTCGAGTTAAGATCATAGAATCGTAGATACATTGGATTATCAAATTATTATAAATTCACAGGACTATTAGATACAAAGCTTGCAAATTATTGTAAATATTTTCATCAAATATAATGGATATAGCGTGCAATTCATCAATTGGACTTTTTATGTTTTTACGAATCGCATAATTTGATAAGGTCTGTTTATTCATAAACCCTGCTCCTCCATATATTCTTAATAGCTTGCAGAAACTGGTATGACTGCAAAGTTGAGATTAATGAATTTACAAGCAACTGGGGGACAAATTGTCCCCCAGTTGCTTGTAAATAAAGAATGGTTTTATTATATTTAAACACAATATAACTTTCAAACTCTGCTGGTGCAGATTTGCAATCTGCACCTTTAAATCAGGGATTTGCAATCATGCACACTGCCCCTCGTTTGAGCACCAGCGGAAACTGCCTGTCCCGATGAATATCGGGAAGGGGTGTTGGTTTTGCGTCTGCGATGCAGGTTTGTATTCAAATTTGGAAAGTGGATAAGAACAGGTTTAAATATAGAATCATGAGCAATATTAAACTTTTTGAAAGCAAGCAAATAAGGTCGGTTTGGAACGAACCAGACCAGAAATGGTATTTCGTTGTAGCAGACGTAATACAGGTGTTAACTGACACACCAAATCCAAGCGATTACATCAAGAAAATGCGTAAGCGTGACGAGGAACTTTCCAAAGGGTGGGGACAATTTGTCACCCCCCTTTCAATTGACACTATTGGTGGAAAACAAAAGTTGAATTGTGCAGATGCAAAAGGACTTCTGCGAATCATTCAATCCATTCCATCGCCAAAGGCTGAGCCTTTTAAGCTTTGGTTAGCCCAAGTGGGTTCGGACCGATTAGACGAGATTGAGAACCCTGAATTGGCAACACAGCGAACAAGAGAGCTTTATAAGCTTAAAGGATATCCTGACGATTGGATTGAAAAGCGGATGCGTAGCATTGCCATTCGCGAAGAATTAACAGAGGAATGGAAGAACCGGGGAGTTAAAGAGAAAATTGAATATGCTATTCTCACTGCTGAAATTTCGAAAGCTACTTTTGGGTTGACCCCTTTAGAATACAAGAAGGTAAAAGGATTGAAAAGCCAAAACCTCCGCGACCACATGACCGATCTGGAGTTGATTTTCTCTATGTTAGGCGAAGCATCAACCAAAGAAATTGCTGTGAATACCGATACCCAAGGATTTGAGCAGAATAAGCGTGCAGCAAAAGCCGGAGGAAAGATTGCAGGAGATGCACGAAAACAGCTTGAAATAAAATCAGGGAAGAAGTTAGTTACCAGTGAAAACTATTTGCCCGAATCCAAAAAAAAGGAAATACAATAAATCATGACCAAAGAATCAGCCATTCAGTTTGAAATTTCCCTTGGTTAAATCTATTTCGTTGAAATGTAAGTCAATTGACTTTTAATTTGTTTTATATTTGAAGCCTGTATTTAACCCATTTTCAAAGGTATCCAATGAACATCAGACTTTTCATAATTTTTATCTTCCTTTCAGTATTTATCAGTTCTTTTTCATGTTCTACAGGATCAAATCGTTCACGAAAACCTGCTATTCGTATTGATATTGAATCGGCCCATAAAAAGATTACCTGTGGCGATGATATTACCGTCGGCATTTCGGTTAAGCTGAAAGATGGTGAATTAAAGGAGACTAAACTCTTTGTGGATTCTGTTTTACTGACTTCAGATACTAAAGCAGATTTTTCGTATACAATAAAGAAATTTGAAAATATTGGCAAGCATACACTGAAAGCAGTTGCAGTCAAATCAGATGGGGTAGAGGGTGTCTACTATAAAGTTTTTGAGGTTTTATCAGACATTGTTCCTGAAAAATACAGTTATGAACTGGTTCAATCGTATCCCCACAATCAAACATCATTTACTGAAGGTCTCGAGATTCACAATGGATTTTTATATGAAAGTACAGGGGAAAATGGTAAATCAAACCTTTTAAAAACGAATTTAAAAACCGGCAAAACAATTCAATCGGTTAAGCTGGCAGACAAGTATTTTGGTGAAGGAATTACTATTTTTAATAATCGGATTTACCAACTTACCTATAAGACTCAGGTAGGCTTTGTTTATAATCTTGAAAATATGGCTTTGGTTGACAGTTTTCGTTTTGAATCAGCTGAAGGTTGGGGAATGACTCATGATGATAAGAATCTGATCATGGATGACGGAACCAATGTTTTAACTTATATAAATCCAACGACCTATAAAATTGTTAAAAAATTACAGGTATACGATAATACAAATCCACTGGTTTACCTGAATGAACTTGAATATTCAGACGGATTCATTTATGCCAATATATGGACTACAGATACGATTGTAAAGATAGATCCCAAAACAGGTAAAGTAATTTCAAAAATAAATCTGGAAGGCATTCTTACGATGTCAAATTCAACGAAACATGTAGATGTGTTGAATGGAATTGCAATTGATCCGGTGACTAAAAAGATGTATGTAACCGGAAAACTATTTCCAAAATTATTCGAGATTAAGTTGGTTAAAAAAGACTAGGAAGATCACCATAATGAATTCTCCCCAAATGTTTGTAAGCTAACTCGGTAACTTCTCTTCCACGGGGAGTACGTTTCATAAAACCTTCTTTTATAAGGAAAGGCTCATAAACTTCTTCAATGGTACCTGAATCTTCACCAACTGCAGTGGCAATGGTAGATACACCAACAGGTCCGCCTTTGAATTTATCGATTATGGTCGTAAGAATTTTATTATCCATGTCATCCAGACCGTACTTATCGATGTTAAGTGCGTCCAGGGCATAGAGCGTAATTTTCATATTTATTTCACCATTCCCCTTTACCTGTGCAAAATCGCGTACACGTCGCAACAGAGCATTCACAATACGGGGAGTTCCGCGACTCCTTGTGGCTATTTCAACAGCAGCCTGGTCATCAATCTTAACATTCAGAATATAGGCCGATCGTTTCACTATTTTGGTGAGTACATCCACATCGTAGTATTCCAGATGCGCTTTGATGCCAAAACGAGCCCTCAGGGGACTTGTTAATAAACCGGAGCGTGTAGTTGCTCCAATTAATGTAAAAGGGTTTAATTCGAGCTGTATGGACCGTGCACTGGGTCCTTTGTCAATCATGATGTCTATCTTATAATCCTCCATTGCCGAATACAGGTATTCTTCGACGATGGGACTGAGCCGATGGATCTCATCAATAAACAAAACCGCGTTAGGTTCAAGATTTGTAAGTAAACCAGCCAGATCACCAGGTTTATCAAGTACAGGACCTGAAGTTAATTTCAGGGTAACGCCCAACTCGTTTGCAATGATGTTTGAAAGGGTAGTTTTTCCCAAACCGGGAGGTCCGTGAAGCAAAACATGGTCCAGTGCTTCACCTCTCATTTTGGCAGCCTGGACAAAGATTTTCAGATTTTCAACAATCTTACTCTGACCGCTAAAATCATCAAATTCAAGTGGTCGTAATTGTTTGTCGATCTCTTTTTCATCATCAGGAAAAGAATCATCTCTAAAATCAAAGTGTTCGCTCATTTTTAGCTTTTAATACCAGTCAAAAGTAAAAAAATTAAGCTTGAAGATTTGAAATCAGTCAGGGAATCTATCAGTAAGCTAAATTGAGATCTGTGAATAAGGTATTAAGCTTTTCTATGTCAAAGGGTTTTGCCATAAACTCATCCATGCCGTATGAAATACACTTATCACGATCGTTATCCATTGTATTTGCTGTAAGTGCAATAATGGGAGTTCTTCCTTCTATATTATCCAATCGTTCAATCTCCCTGATTTTGATGGTTGCTTCGATCCCATCCATAACCGGCATCATGATATCCATTAAAATCACATCAAATTTAGACTCACGAAATTTTTCTATTGCTTCAACACCATTGTTGGCAATAACCACCTCGTGTTTGTATTTTTTCAAGCTGAATGTTACAACACGTTGATTTAAAATATTATCCTCTACCAGTAATATCATTAGTCCTTCCCCCATATCTTACAATCGAATCAATGCATATAGTATATTCCGAAAAACACCAAAAGGATACCCTGTAGTTTCATTTTTTATCAAAGATATCTTCACCAAGGCTATCATTATTATTTATTTTATAAATTAAATTAAAAAGAATGAATATGAATATGTCCTGTTAGTACACTTGATATCTTTTTAAAATTCTTCTTGTTTTTCTAAATATAAGGTTTTTATTTTCTTTTTTGAACGGGATATTAACACACTAAAACTTTGATAATAAAGTTAAATCATTTTATAATAACAATGGTTAATTTTCTAAAATATTAATAAAAAAATGTTGCAAATCGTATGTATTTATGTTTAAACCCAGGGTGAATATAAATGATTAATTATCCTTGCATCTATTAAAAAAATATTTAATACAAATTTCAATCAATATCTTTGTCTAATAATTAGCATTTTTTAAATGTACTTATAAACAACATTTTTTTTTAAATGTTTAAAAGATGAATATATAAGGATCTTAGAATGAATTCAGTATAAAAATGGAAAAAAACTTTAAACAGTTTGTTGATAAACTAAACAGCTACATCAGGAAGTTCTATCTCTATCAGTTGATAAGGGGATTAATATTGTTTACGCTTCTTCTGATTGTTTATTTTAGCTTCGTAACTATCCTTGAATATTTCAATTATTTTGCTCCAAAGATTAAATTTGTTATTGTTATCACTACTTTTTTGATGACAGGATTCATATTTATCTATTTTATTATAAGACCTTTAATAAAGTTGTTTGGTATAGGCAAGCGTCTTTCTTACTATGATGTGTCTTCTTTGCTGAGTAAAACTTATCCTGAAATCAAAGATAAGCTTATTAATGTAGTAGAACTGGCAAACGAATCAAATTCGGCTTATTCAAGCGATTTAAAAAATGCGAGTATTGACCAGAAGATTGAAGAGTTGAAAATATTCAGGTTTTCAGACGCTATTCGTTATAAAGATCTCAAGATTGTATTCTCCATTTTTATTGGTGTTGTATTCTTGTTTTCAGCATCGTTATTTTATTCTCCTGTTTTTTTTACTGAGAGTTCAGCCCGGTTGGTCCGGTTTCAGCAAAAGTTTGAAAAGCCTGCACCATTTACTTTCGAGCTTGAAAATACGACCTTTGAAATTGTTACAGGTGAATCAGTTGAATTGATTTTAAACTGTAAAGGAAAAGAAATCCCGGAAATGATGTATGTAAATATCAGTGGAAATAACTTTTTAATGACAAAAGCAGATGGAAAATTTAAATATACCATCGATAATATAAACAGTTCCATTTCATTTTATTTTACGGATAAAAAGTATGTTTCAGAAGTGTACAGGATTACCGTATTGAATAAACCTTTTATTTCTTCATTCACTGTTACTGTTCAGCCTCCGTCATATACTAATCTTGGAGTGGAAACCCTGCAAAATATAGGGGATCTAAAAATTGCTTCAGGCACAACTGTCAAATGGATATTCAAAACTGTTGATACCGATTCTTTGGCTATGCTTTTCAATGATAGTACCAGGATTGAAGGAAAACGTAATGGAGATTCGTTTGAACTTGTAAAAACCTTTTACAGCGATGTTGAATACCGGTTGGATTTGAAGAACTCAAAACTGGACGATAAGAATAATCTGGTGTATAAGATAACCACTATTTCTGATTTGTTTCCTGAGATAAAGATTGTTCAGGCACAGGATTCTGTTGATTTCAAAAGCTTTCATTTCAAAGGAAACATAATTGATGATTATGGTTTCAGTAAGCTTGATTTTAATATCAGTTCAGAAGGTAAGGATAGCGTAATTAAAATTCCGTTTACGCCTTATCTGTTAAATCAGGATTTTTACTATTCATTTGATTTTGAATCGGTAAAAACTCTGGGAAAGTCTTTTAAGTATTATTTTTCTGTATCGGATAATGATTTTGTGAATCACTATAAACGGTCAATAAGTGAAACATTTACCTTTAGTTTCCCTGAATATAAGGATATTATAGCTAAGGAAAATTCAGATATCAGTTCAATAGATCATCTATTTCAAAAGAGCGCCAAACTTACTGAGGAAATTCAGCAGGAGTTTAAAGATCTTAAAATGAAGCAAATCAATTCAGAGATGACTGATTGGCAAAAATACCAGACTGTAAAAGAAATAATGAAAAAGAAGACAGAGCTTGAAAATGTTCTCAAACAAATCAGTCAGCAAAACAAGGAGACTAATAATTTTCAGAATTCGTTTACAGAAGACAAGGCTGATTTGCTCAAGAAACAGGAACAAATAGAGCAATTATTAAATGAAGTGTTTAGTGATGAGCTGAAAAAGCTTTTTGAGGAATTCAATGAACTGGCCAAACAATTTGACCCTAAAAAACTTGATCAGCTGTCAAAAGATATGGATTCAGGTATGGATAACTTGTCGAAACAACTAGATAAAAACTTGCAATTGTTAAAGAAGATGAAGGTGGATGGGAAGGTCGAACGCATACTTCAGGAGTTGAAAAAACTTACGGCAGCAGAAGGTACTATACTGGAGAAACTGGAGAAACGATCGGATTTGATCCAAATCAATAAGGATGAAACAGAGAACTTGTCAATATTAAAAAACCTGGAGAAGGATTATAACGGGGCTATGGAATTGAATAAAACATTGGAGAAACCAATAAACTTATTCAATTTCGATAAAGAGTTTTCATCTATTAAGGAGAACTATACTAAAATCATCAGTGACACAGAGAAGGGAAATAAGCGCAGGAGTTCATCAGGGATTGAAAGTAACAAGAAGAGTCTGGATCAACTGGTTTTTGCAATGGATCAGATGCTGAAGGCAAATAAGAAAAAACAAAACAGCGCCAACATTGAAGATTTGAAACAGATTCTTGCCAATCTAATATATGTTTCCTTTGATCAGGAGAAGCTGATGAACAAACTGGCAACAATAGACTTTAATAATCCGCTTATCAATAATTTGAAAGTGAGTCAAAAGGATCTTGAAGGGCAGGTCGCTTTTATACAGGATTCATTGTACGCATTATCAAAACGGACTCCTGAAATAAGTTCAGTGATTAATAAAGAAATGCTGGCACTCGAAAGCAGCGTCGGCGCTTCGTTTGATAATCTTGAATCAGGGAATATCGGAGGTTCACGGATGTACCAGCAATATGGGATGACCGCAGCCAATAATTTGGCGCTGTTTTTAAGTGAAGCGCTTGAAAATATTAAGAAGCAGGATCAGAACGGTAAACCTGGAGATGGGGATTGTGATAAGCCTGGAGGAAAAGGTTCAAAACCGGGAATGAAAAGTCTGAAAGATAGTCAGAGTTCGATTAAGGAACAATTGCAACAGATGATCGATCAGATGAAAAAGGGTGATATGGGTAAAATGAGTAAGAGTATTGGTCAAACACTCGCACAGCAGGAGATGATGCAGCAATTGATGCGTGATATGATCAATAGCGGTTCGTTAGGCACAAAAGCATCGGAACAATTAAAAGCGATCGATCAGTTATTGGAGCAATCCAGAAAAGATTTGATCAACAGGAATATTACTAGTGAATTGATCAATCGTCAGAATTTGATTCTGTCTAAATTGCTGGATGCTGAAAAATCAGAGATTGAAAGAGATTATGAAGACAAACGGGAATCAAAAACTGCAATTGACATTAAGAAAAGTAACCCCGAAGGATATTTTGAGTATAAGAATAAACTCAGAAATGAGAATGAATTGATAAAACGGAATAATTTTAAGTTACGTAGTTTTTACGACCAGAAATACAACAACTTTTTAAATCAGATAAAGAACTAATTTTGGAACGCGACTTAGTCATATCTTCGCAGCTCATAAATATCAATAAGGTGAGGTCTTTTCTGGACGAGTTTTTTAAAGAAACTTGCCTACAGAAAAATCATTTTAACAGGGTATTGTTGGGAATAAGTGAGGTAGTCAATAATTCGATTGTTCATGGTAACGGTCTTGATATACGTAAGAATGTTTTTCTTGAGATTAAATATTTCAATAGCCAGTTATTAATACTGGTGAAGGACGAGGGTAGGGGTTTTGATCTGAAATGTATAAGTGATCCAACCTGTCGGGATAATCTCAGGAAAGAGCATGGTCGTGGTATTTTTCTTCTCCGTAAAATGGCGGATGAGGTTAACTATTATGATGGCGGGAGATCGGTTATGATAAAGTTTAATCTGGACTAATGAGTGTAACATATTTTAATGAAGATGTACCTTTTCCTAAACTGAAAAGAAGAAGTACTACGAATTGGATCAAAGAGACGATTCGTCTGGAAGAAAAGAGTATTGGAGATATTTCATTTATTTTTTGTTCGGATGACTATTTGCTGGATGTCAATAAGAAATATTTGACTCACGATTACTATACGGATATCATCACTTTCGATTATGTTGAAGATAGTATAATTAGTGGTGACATTTTTATAAGTATTGATCGTGTTAAAGAGAATGCAAAACTGTTTTCAACCTCTTTGGAAAATGAATTGAACAGGGTTTTGGTACATGGAGTTTTACATTTATTGGGATACAAGGATAAAATCAAAAAAGATAAAACTTTGATGACATTTAAGGAGAATTATTACCTTAATGTATTAAAGGTTAGTTGATTAATGCAAAACATAGAGAGATGTTACCGTTTTACGATGTAATTGTAGTAGGAGGAGGTCACGCGGGGTGTGAGGCTGCAGTTGCAGCAGCAAATTTGGGTTCAAAGACATTGTTGATTACAATGGATATGACCAAGTATGCTCAAATGTCATGCAACCCTGCTATGGGTGGAATTGCAAAAGGTCAGATTGTAAGGGAAATTGACGCATTGGGTGGATATTCAGGTATTGTAAGTGATCAGTCAAGTATTCAATTCAGAATGCTGAATCAATCCAAGGGGCCTGCCATGTGGAGTCCAAGGGCTCAGAACGACAGGGTTCGTTTTACTGAACTCTGGAGACATGTATTGGAAAAAACTCCTAATCTGGATCTTTGGCAGGATGCTGTAATTTCACTTCATATCAAAGATAATGTAGTTAATGGTGTACGAACGAAGATAGGAGTAGACTTCTATTCCAAATCTGTGGTGTTAACCAATGGTACTTTTCTGAATGGGTTGATGCATATTGGCCGTGCTAAAATGGAAGGTGGCCGTATCGGAGAGAGTGCTTCTTACCATATTTCGGAGCAATTGCTCGACATAGGATTTAAAACCGGAAGACTTAAAACGGGTACGCCGGTAAGGATTGATGGACGATCCATTGATTTTTCGAAAATGGAAGAGCAGGCAGGTGATGCAACTATTGGAAAGTTTTCTTTTTTGCCAGAAATTAAATCAACTTTAAAGCAGAAAAGTTGCTGGATTACTTACACCAATGAAACTGTTCACTCCATTTTGGAAGAAGGTTTTGCCGATTCACCCATGTATAATGGGACTATTTTGGGAACTGGCCCCCGGTATTGCCCGAGTATTGAAGCGAAGATTGTAACTTTTGCGGAAAAAACATCTCATCAGTTATTTTTAGAACCTGAAGGTGAGGATACGATAGAATATTATTTGAATGGCTTTTCTTCCTCCTTACCGTGGGACGTTCAGTTGCGTGCTTTGCAAAAAGTTTCGGGACTGGAGAATGTGAAGATTTTCAGGCCGGGCTATGCTATTGAATACGATTATTTTGATCCGACACAATTACACCATACCCTGGAGACCAAGCTGATTAAAAATCTATTTTTTGCTGGTCAGATTAATGGAACTACGGGCTATGAAGAAGCTGCCGCGCAAGGTATCATGGCAGGCATAAATGCCCATCAGAATGTTCATGAACTTGAGCCATTTGTTCTGAACAGGGATGAAGCTTATATTGGAGTTTTGATTGATGATCTGGTTACAAAAGGGGTTGATGAACCTTATCGTATGTTTACTTCAAGGGCTGAATATCGGATTTTATTGAGACAGGATAATGCTGATTTTCGCTTAACGGCTAAGTCCTATGAGTTAGGTTTGGCTCAAAAGGATCGTTTAGATTTGGTGTTGGAAAAGAAAATGGCAGTTGAAAGTATACTGGATTTCGTTACCAATTTCTCATTAAAACCTCAGTTTGTTAATCACATTCTTAGGGAAAAAGGTTCCTCTGAATTGAAACAGGGGGTCAAATTGATCGATATTATTATGCGTCCGCAGATCTCGATATTTGATTTGATCGAAGATATTGTTCCCTTTAAGACTTTTTTATTGAGCATTCCTGAGGGTAGATTTTCTGAAATACTGGAGTCGGCTGAAATTGCTATTAAGTATGCTGGCTACATCGATCGTGAAAAACTGGTCGCTGATAAGTACAGACGGCTGGAGAATATTGGAATTACTGGCAAGTTTGATTTTGAAAAAATATTGACGATTAGCACGGAAGCAAGACAAAAACTCGCTGAAATTCAACCTGATACCATAGGACAGGCCAGTCGTATTTCTGGAGTTAGTCCATCGGATATTAATGTGTTACTCGTGTTGTTAGGAAGGTAATGTTCCACGTGGAACTTTAATTTATAAGTATGGAGCTTAAAAAATATGTGCGTACCGTCGAAGATTATCCTATCGAAGGTATAAGTTTTAAAGATATCACAACCCTGTTTAAAGAGCCGGTGGCTTTTAAAAATGTGGTGAACCAGATCTCTGATTATTACCAGGGTAAGGGAATCACTAAAATTGTATCACTTGAATCCCGGGGATTTATTGTTGGTGGGGCACTGGCCTATTGCCTCAATGCAGGCTTTGTTCCCATTCGTAAAAAGGGGAAGTTACCATCAGAAGTGCTCAGTGAATCATATGAACTGGAGTATGGAGTTGACACAATTGAGATCCATGTGGACGCCCTCAATGAAGATGATGTAGTGCTGATTCACGACGATTTATTGGCTACCGGTGGAACTGCTCTTGCAGCTCTTTACCTGGTTCAGCAGCTAAAAGTGAAGAAGATTTACTTCTCGTTTATCATCGATTTAACCTTTATTCAGACGGATAAAAAGAAAGAATTAGCCAATTACGATACGCACTCCGTCATTCAATATTAGTATTATTTGTTAAAATAGAGACTTTCACATGGTATTAAAAAATGCTGAATACATTCGGTCATTAGTTTCTGCTCTTCCTGACCAGCCTGGAATATATCAGTATTTTGATTCAACCAATAAAATCATCTATGTTGGGAAGGCGAAAAATCTAAAAAAGAGGGTCTCTTCTTATTTTAACAAAAACCAGCAGAACCGTAAAACGGCAATTCTTGTAAGGAATATTGCTGACATTAAACACATGGTTGTCGAAACGGAGCAGGATGCCCTGCTTCTTGAAAACAATCTGATCAAGAAATACCTGCCCCGTTATAATATCCGACTGAAGGATGACAAGACCTATCCGTGGATCGTAATCAAAAATGAACGATTCCCCAGGGTATTCCAAACCAGGAATGTCATTCGCGATGGGTCAACCTACTTCGGCCCGTATACCTCCATTTTAACCGTCAGGTTTTTACTGGACCTGTTTCGCCGACTGTTTAAATTACGAAACTGCAAGTTGAATCTGTCTGAGGAGAATATCCGGCTGAAGAAGTTTAAGGTTTGTCTGGAGTATCATATGGGAAATTGCCTTGGCCCATGTGTGGGTGAAATAAAGCATGAGATTTACATGAAAAATATCGATCAAATAAAGGAGATATTGAAAGGCAACATCTCGGGCGTGATCAAATATCTCAAGGATTTAATGCGTCAATTTGCTGAGGGATTAAAATACGAAGAGGCGGCGCTAATCAAAGAGAAACTGGAATTGCTCGAGAAATTTCAATCCAAGTCAACTGTGGTCAGTAATTCTATAAGTGATGTCGATGTTTTCACTATCGAGCAGGATGAATCCTTTGCCTATGTGAATTATCTGAAAATAATCCGTGGGGCAATCATACAGACCTATACGTTGGAAATTAAAAAGGTCCTGGATGAATCACCCAACGAACTGCTCGAATTTGCAATTATCGAAATAAGGTTGAAAATATTCAGTATTGCAAAAGAAATATTGATTCCTTTCAAGTTGGACATGGAACTTGAAGGAATAAAAATGATTGTTCCCAAACAAGGTGATAAAAAGAAACTACTTGAACTTTCTGAACGGAATGCAAAATATTACAGGCTCGAGAAACTAAAACATCTGATTGTATCCAAAACTGAACGGAATGCAACCCGCATCCTGGAGACCATGCAAAAAGACCTTCAGTTAAAAGTGGCCCCGGTTCACATCGAATGTTTCGATAACAGTAATTTGCAGGGAACGAATCCCGTATCTTCCTGTGTCGTTTTCCGTGACACGAAACCTTCTAAAAAAGACTACCGTCATTTTAATGTAAAGTCAGTGGTTGGCCCTGATGATTTTGCATCGATGGAAGAAGTAGTTTATAGAAGATACAAACGGTTACTGGAAGAAGAAAAATCATTACCGCAATTGATCGTTGTCGATGGAGGGAAAGGACAGCTCGGTGCCGCTTTAATCGCTTTGGAGAAATTGAATCTCCGGGGTAAAATATCCATCATTGGAATTGCAAAACGCCTGGAAGAAATTTATTTTCCTGGTGACCCTGTTCCACTGTATCTTGATAAAAATTCGGAGACACTGAAAATTATTCAGCAATTACGCGATGAGGCGCATCGGTTTGGAATTACTTTTCACCGGAATAAACGATCGAATGAATTTATTAAATCTGATCTTGAAAATATTTCAGGAATAGGAGAGAAGACGATAACTGCCCTTTTGAAGCGTTTTAAGAGCGTTGAGAATCTGAAAAATCAAGGATACAGGCAGGTGGCTGATGAAATAGGCGATTCTAAAGCACGTTTGATCTTCGATTATTACAAGTTAAGCTATTGAAATAAAATAGCTTATACCGCACATTTTAGTGCTGTTTTTCTGACTTTTTTAAACCAATCTGGATCAATTCCTGTATCTTTCTTCCCCTTCAAGCAAACCAAGGTAGGAAGTATATCTGCTTTGGGCAATTTTGCCTTCTTCCACAGATTTCTTAACCGCACATTGAGGTTCGTGTGTGTGGGTGCAATTGTAGTATTGACACTCATCCAAAAGTTTAAACATTTCTGGAAAATAATGTGAGATCTCTTCCTTTTCCATATCGAGAACTCCAAAACCTTTTATTCCCGGAGTATCGATAATATAACCTCCAAAATCTAGTTCATACATTTCCGAATTGGTTGTCGTATGTTTTCCTGAAAAGTGAGCTTCAGAGATAATGCCGGTTTTAATCATCATATGAGGTTGCAGGGAATTGATGATGGTCGATTTCCCAACACCCGAATGGCCCGAAAAGACATTGGTCTTATCAGTCATCATATTTATTAGTTCCTCGAAACCGATATCTTCTTTTGCGGAGAGTTTTAAACAGTGGTACCCGATATTTTCATAGATCGCAATCAACGAATCCATTTCTCTGGTTTGCTCCTCATTGTAAAGATCAATTTTATTGAATATCAGGTGGCACGGAATCCTGTAGGCTTCAGCAGAAGCAAGAAACCGATCGATGAAGGTGGTCGTGGTTACAGGATATTCTATGGTTACAATCAGGAAAGCCTGATCAATATTGGCCGCAATGATGTGTGATTCCTTGGATAGATTGGGTGACTTGCGGATTATATAATTGGTTCGTGGTAAAATTTTATGGATAAAACCTACGATTTGACTAAACTCGTTGTTGTCTTCACTCGACTCGGTTAGTTCAACATGATCGCCTACAGCAATGGGGTTGGTGCTTCGTATCCCTTTTAATCGCAGATTTCCTTTAATCCTGCTTTCGATCAGGTTACCTTCATCGGTTTTAACAGTATACCAACTACCGGTTGATTTGATGACTATTCCTTTTTTCAATGGTTTTCTTTCTTTTACGTGAATTCGTTATATCTTAGCATTGTTGTTAATACGAATCAAAAGTAAGAAAAATTGTGAAAAGCATTTTAAGCTATAACGTGAATGGAATCAGGTCAGCCATAAACAAGGGTTTACTGGACTTTCTGGCAGAAGCAAATCCTGATATCGTGTGTTTTCAGGAAACTAAGGCTCAATTCGGGCAGATGCACGAAGATGAATTTGAAGCAATTGGCTATCATTGCAATGCGTTTTCAGCCGTAAAAAAGGGGTATAGCGGTGTGGCCATTTTTAGTAAGCAAAAGCCCGATAGGGTAATAGCAGGTATTGGAGTTCACAAATATGATTCTGAAGGTCGTGTCCTTCGGGCTGATTTTGGTGATATCACGGTTATCAATGCCTATTTCCCATCCGGTACAACAGGTGATATCAGGCAGGCGATTAAAATGGAATTCATGGTTGACTTTAAGCTATATCTGACTGAATTACGGAAAACACGAAGCAAGCTCATTATTTCAGGCGATTTTAATATCTGCCGATTGTGGATTGATATACACAATCCCGAAAGACAACAGGGTACATCAGGATTTTTACCTGAAGAACGTGACTGGTTTGCCAGGTTTATCGGTGATGGATACGTGGATACGTTTCGTGAAATCAATCAGAAGCCTGATCAGTATTCGTGGTGGAGTTACCGTGCCAATTCGAGGGCAAATAACAAGGGATGGCGTATAGATTACCATATTGTTACCAGTGATTTGAAAGATAAGATTGTTGATGCAGGAATATTACCCAATGTAAGACAGTCTGATCATTGCCCTGTCTATGTTAAGATGGATTTTTAGGATATCTGCTCAGCCGGATAAAAATAAAAAAGCCTTCTGATCCGGAAGGCTTTTTTGTGTTATGTTTACGAAGTCTATTCCCAATCCAGAATAATCTTTCCGCAATTTCCTTCTTCCATGATCGTAAAGGCCTCCTGAAACCGATCAGCAGGAAAGCGATGCGTAATGACAGGGCTGATATTTAAGCCATGTGAAAGCATCATTTCCATCTGGTACCAGGTTTCGTACATTTCACGACCATATATGCCTTTGAGGGTCAGACCTTTAAAAATGAGTTTACTCCAATTGATCTGAGTTGAAGAAGGCAGTAAGCCAAGCAATGAAACTTTACCGCCATTGTACATGTTTTCGACCATATCATTGAATGCTGCTCCTGATCCGCTGCATTCGAGACCAATATCGAACCCGCCGACCATACCAAGCGATTTCATGGCATCTGCGACACTTTCGTTACGGGGGTCGATTACCTTAGTCGCGCCCATCTTCATGGCCAAATTACGACGATATTCGCTCAAATCAGTGCCAACGATGTACCGTGCTCCTGCAAACTTACACACAGCAGTCGCCATTGCCCCGATTGGACCACCGATTCCTGTGATCAGTACATCTTCGCCCAGCAAGGGAAACGACAGGGCCGTATGGGTCGCATTGCCCAAAGGATCCATAACCGACATTAATTCATCTGAAATGCGATCGTCCACTTTAAGCACATTCGAAGCCGGTACCGAAATGTATTCGGCAAAACCACCATCACGGTTTACACCGATTCCAACCGTATGATCACAAATGTGTTGCCTGCCGCGGCGACAATTCCGGCAGAAACCACAGGAGATGTGGCCTTCAACCGTAACACGGTCACCAAGAAAAACACGCGAAACTTCTGATCCCTTATCCACAACGATTCCCATGTATTCATGTCCAATTACCAGGGGTGTTTTTATGGTATTCTGAGCCCATTCGTCCCATTTATAGATGTGCAGATCGGTTCCGCAGATGGCTGATTTCTTAATCTTTAACAAAACATCATTGGGCCCGATAACAGGCATGGGAACGTCTGTCATCCAAATTCCCTTTTCCGGTTTCATTTTTACAATTGCTTTCATCTTTCAGTAATATGTTTTGATTTGTCTGATCGAATTGTACCCCAAACAAAGGGTCGATATTTATCGAATATGTCTGATGGAATATGTATGCAAACTTAAGCTGATCTGAATTTAAAATAAAGAATGAAAATCATGTTTGAATCTTTCTTCAACTACTTTCAGAAACTTTTTGTCCTGAATTTGTTATCTTTAATCTTCAAATGGACACCTGCCAAAGTCGGTCGTTAAAATTCAGAAATGAACCCCCTGACTCCGGTAATCTTTTCTCTATTCATTCAGATGTTCTTCAGGAATGCACTTTTCGGACTTTCGACCTACCCGGAAGGTATCTGGGAGGGGTTTGGGAGGGGATCCCTTCGGATCAATTAATCTATGATTGATTTGCAACTGTATTAAGATCTCGATTTTAGTACAGTTATAGATCAGTCATAGTACAGTTATACCGAAGGAATACCCTCTCTAAACCCTTTCAATACCAGCCCAAAGGAATACTATACCTGGATCAGGGATTGGGCTTTTCAAACCCAAAAGGGTTGTGTTATTTTATCCAATTCATTCGAATGATAAGAGCGGTTAATTTTCGCGGGACTGAAGTGACTTTAAAGGTTGAGTTTTATTTTTCTTTTGGCCAGATTGATTTCATGGGGTAGACCTCCAGCTTTTCTACAAACAGTTCTCCGCCTGTATTATAGAGCACTAAACCATCCGCATTTTCAACGGGCAAAAAACAGGAACTCATTACTACGCGTCCGTCGTTTGCAAATATTTCAATGGAACTGCGATCGAGCAGAATTTCAAGCTTGACGACTCCGTCAACAGGTTCAACGACAGCTGATTTTCCGAGACAGGTAAGGGTTTTTGCAGCCGTATTATACATGATCTCTGTCCCATTTTGCTTTTTGTCACTTCTGACCATAAACCCAAAACTATCCGTTGTCTTTACCTTAAAACTGCCAATGATATGCAAACAATCATCTTTTATGCCACGGGTCAGATTTTTATCTATTCCGGGGATCAGATTTTTATTTTCAAAGACCTCACCTTTTCCGTGGAGAAGCTCAATTTCCTTTATGGGTTTACGAATGAGCCTTACACCTTCTGTAAATTTCTTCAGCGAAAGTTCGCAAGGGAAAGTCATCTGACCCTTAAAAGGCATCCCCGGAAATTCCCCGCCTTTCATCCAGGCAATCTGAATCGTCCGGCCATCCTTCTCAGGAATATTGCTCCAGGTTTGAGTGGCATAATAGTTATTGCCGTCGTCGCCAGGCAGTTTAGGCGTTTCAGGAGTAAATTTCTGACCATCAAATGTACCGATGACATAGCTTCCATCGCCATCGAACAATACCCATTTTTTATCATCTTCTCTTCGGTTAACAGATAGCTCAATCAGGTCGGGACATTCGAAGAACCCCGGGATATGGTTTTTCAACTCCCAGTTGATCAGGTTTTTGGATGTATAAAAGGAAACTCCCTTAAGTTTATCGTTGTTGTCTGGACGGCGATAAATGACCATAACATATTGTTTGCTTGCCTCGTGCCAGAAAACCTTCGGATCACGCGCATCATCTGTTTCATCGAAAGGGATGATGGGATTCTTTTCGTACTTCTTCCAGGTCCTGCCTTTATCATTACTGTAAGCCAGACGTTGCCCGCATTTCTGGCTGGTATAGAATAACAGCAGCGTTTTTTCATCGCCTGACTGTAACCCGGTTACATTATTCTCATCCACAAGCCCGCTACCCGAGTATTCGGTACAGATTTCCTTGTCTTTTGAATCATTATCAGGGAATAATGCAATAGGAAGCTGCTCCCAATGCACCAGATCGGTACTCACCGCATGACCCCAATGCATAAAGCCCCATTCGTTGCCAAAAGGATTATACTGATAAAATAAATGATATTCACCTTTATAATAAACCAATCCATTCGGATCGCCCTGCCAGTTTTTATCAGGAGAATAGTGGAACTGAGGCCGGTAGAGTTCATTATATAATTTCACAGGCTTTGTGGCAGATGCTGTAAATGAGGCAATAAAAAAAATAAGGATCAATAAAGGAATTTTCATGGCTGAATTGTTACTGTGATTGTACTTCAGGCAAATATAGATTAATAATTGTGATATATTCTGTTACTTTTGAAATCAAATAATATTGAATATGATTGGAAAACTACTTTTAATTTTATTCCTGGCTTCAGCCGGAATGGGTTATGCACAGAATTCCTGGAAGAAAGAGGGTATTAAATTACCGCCCAATGTTTGTTATGCATCAAAAGAGTCACATAAATCTTTTATTCCGCCTCCGGCAGAGTATTATGAACGATTAAAATCAGCTTCGGTAAAGAAGACTACTATTGAAGTCACCTATATCGGATTCCCTGCCGATGCCCAACAGGCCTTCGATTATGCTGTCAGTATCTGGCAAAACCTGATCGATTCACCTGTTCGTATACGCATTCAGGCTACATGGGAAAGTCTTGCGCAAGGCGTTTTGGGAAGTACGGCTCCGGCTGCTTATTACCACAACTTTGATGCGACTGAAAAGTATAATGTCTATTACCCCGTTGCCATTGCTGAACGCATGCTGGGGCAAATAATCAATCCGAACAGCGGATTTGAAATCGTCATGTCCCTCGGTAAAGATTTTCCGAACTGGTATTTTGGCACCGATGGAAAGACTCCTTCCAATCAATATGATTTTGTTTCTGTTGTTCTGCACGAACTAACCCACGGTCTGGGGTTTACCGGCTATTTCTATTCGGCAAATGGAAAGGGCGGTTACGACGGAGGAAACGGAGATGGGTTAACCTCCATTTTCGATCAATATGTTCAGAATAGAAATGGTCAAAATCTGGTGAATGCTAAACTTTTCCCTAACCCTTCAATTATTCTGAACCAGAATTTAACTTCAAATTATCTGACATTCAATACTCAATTAACGCAGAGTAGTTCACCCAGACTTTATGCACCAAGCGTCTTTGACAGTGGTTCCAGTATTTATCACCTGGATGAATCGACTTATCCTGCAGGAGATCCAAACTCCCTGATGACTCCCTTTACAGCAATGGGTGAAGCCATTCATGATCCCGGACAATCCACTCTATCGATCATGTATCAATTGGGGTGGAAGTGTATTACCATCAAGCCTACACCATTAAAAGACATTGAATTTGTTACTGGACCTATCAGTTTTAATGCAAACATCGTAAGTGATTACAGCCTTGATTCGACCAGGTTATTTTTGGTTTATACTTCCAGTAATTTCGTAAAAAAAGACTCTGTACTTTTAAAGGCGACCTCTGTTCCAACGACCTTTAATGCCAAATTGAATCTGACACAGAACGGTACGATCAAATATTTCTATTCTGCCTCCGATGTAAAGAACAGGAGGTTTGTTTATCCCTCAGGATCTCCGGCCCAGGCTTTGACCTTTAAGATTGGAACTGACACTCAGGCCCCGGTCATTGTTTACACACCCATTAAATACCTTTTAACCACTAATCTGAATATAAAGATTTCAGCCCAGGTCACTGATAATATAGGCGTCAAATCAGTTAACGTCGAATATTTTGTGAATGGCGGACTGATCAATCAACTGGTATTGAAGAATGACTCGAATGATGTGTATTCAGGAACCCTGTCCTTTACACCGGGATCACTCGTTGATAACGATTTGGTTAGTTACCGTATCGTTGCCGTCGATGTGTCTTCTCAAAGTAACATCGGCAGATCGCCCCTTTCAGGTTATTTCAACATCAGAATAGTTGGATTTCATAATCCGGTCGATACGTATGTGAATAATTTTGACAAGGATTCTTTGGATTTTATAAGTGACGATTTCAGAATTTACACCGTTAAGGGATTTGATAGCCCGGCCTTGAATTCTCCGCATCCTTATCCCAGCCCGGATATGGATAACGCAAGCATTAATTTAACCACCGTGTTGAAATACCCGATTATTCTTAAAGCCGGAGGTATAATGAGTTACGATGAAATCGCTATTGTTGAACCCGGAGACCCCGGCACTAAATTTGGTGATGCCAATTTCTACGATTATGTGATCGTTGAAGGTTCAACAGATCAAGGGATTAATTGGAAACCTTTGATTGACGGTTACGACAGCAATGCTCAAAAATCGTGGTACAACTTGTGGATAAGTTCTGTGGTTGGAAATAACAGTACAGCTGTTGCGACTAAGAATTTATTTGTTAATCGACAGTTCGATATGCTGGCTAATGGCAATTTCACGGCCGGAGACACTATTCAGGTCCGGTTTAGACTATTCTCCGATCCTTATTCCCATGGATGGGGATGGATTGTCGACAATCTGAAGATTCAGGATATAGGCACCGCTGTTAGTCCTGTGCTTTTGTCACAGGGAGAGGTCATGATCTATCCCAATCCCGCCAGAGGCCGCCTGAACCTGCATATTCAAACTAAAGACGGCATTCATAAGTTGATCCTGAAAGCCTATAATTCGCTTGGTGAACAGGTTTACAATCAATCCTATCTGGTCGGATCCAATCTTCTGGAGTCTGAGGTTGACGTAAGTAAATTCAATCCAGGTATCTATCTATTTACCGTTGAACCTGAAAACGGACAGGTCATCACGCGAAAAATTCTTATTCAGTAAGTTGTGGTAAAATAAAAACCATATATTTGCCTCCATATTATAAGCAAAATGAAACGTACTTGTAACAACAGTTTTTTTTATTGGTTTTATTACTTCTGTTCTCCTATCGGGATCGGCTGGTAATGTCTTGTTGTTACAAAAAGATATTTTTCAAAAGGGTCCCGTGTTCAGCGAGACCCTTTTTTTATGAGCTAAAATTAGAAAGTTATGAAACTTACAGTTATTGGGTTAGGATTAATCGGCGGATCGATGGCTATTGACCTTCGAAAGGCAGGGTTTACATCTGAAATTACAGGTGTGGATCTGAATCCTGAAAATGCCCGTGAAGCGCTTCAACGGGGAATTATTGATCGGATTGAACCCCTTGAAGATGCTGTCTCAGAAGCCGATATGGTGATCATCGCTATTCCTGTGGATAAAGTATTGATGACTTTAACCAGGGTACTCGACCTGATCTCTGATCAAACAACTGTTATTGATGTGGGATCAACAAAAAAGTTAATCTCTGCTGCTGTTGAAAATCATCCAAGACGCAGAAATTATATCCCTGCCCACCCCATGTCGGGTACAGAAAATTCAGGACCTACTGCTGCTTTGGAAGGACTTTTCGAAGGAAAGATCAACATCATCTGTGATCAGGATAAATGCGGACCCCAACATCTGGCTTTTGCAGAGAAGGTATTCCAGGTACTGGGAATGAATATTGCCTATATGACTGCAGATGAGCAGGACCACAGCACCGCATTTATTTCACATTTGCCACATGCAGCAGCTTTTGCCCTGGCCAATGCCGTTTTAGACAAGGAAGACCGTGAAATTATATTCGATCTTGCCAGCGGAGGTTTCAATTCGACAGTTCGCCTGGCCAAGAGTTCTCCTGAAATGTGGGGACCTATTTTTCAACAAAACAAGGAATACATTGTTGAATCGCTCGATGTGTATATCAAACACCTGAAAGTGTTCCGAAAAAGTATTGAATCTGATCCCGAACAAATGATGACCCTGATGAAAAATGCCAATCGTATACGTGGAATATTAGACGGATCAAGCGATTCACTCATTAAAAATGAAAAGACGATAGTTAAACTTTACACCAAATAATCATGGAATTAGAAATTAACCCGATCAGGCATTGGTTACCGCAAATAAACAACCCGCTCATTATTGCAGGTCCATGCAGCCTTGAAACAGAGGAACAAACCATGGAAACGGCCCGCATGCTTGCAAAAGATCACCGTGTATTCGTTTACAGGGGGGGAATCTGGAAACCACGTACCCGTCCGGGAAGCTTCGAAGGGATTGGAAGTATCGGATTAAAATGGCTGCAAATGGTTCGCGAAGAAACTGGTATGCCGGTAGGCACCGAAGTCGCAAATGCACAACATACCGAAGAAGCCCTGAAAGCCGGGATTGATGTTTTATGGATCGGAGCCCGTTCAACGGCAAGTCCTTTTGTGGTTCAGGAAATTGCCGATGTAGTAAAAGGAACCGATGCTGTGGTGATGGTGAAGAACCCCGTCAATCCTGATGTTCAGCTATGGGTAGGAGCTTTTGAACGGCTCAGCCAGGCAGGCATTAAAAATATGGTAGCCATTCACCGTGGTTTTACCCCTTTCCGCGAAACCGAGTACCGCAATTACCCCAACTGGAAAACCGTGATCGAGCTGCGCCGTCTGATGCCCAATTTGCCCATTATCTGCGATCCCAGCCACATTGGCGGCAAAAGGGAATACTTGTATGATATTTCGCAAAAAGCCTTCGATATGGGCATGGAAGGGCTAATGATCGAATCGCACCGTGACCCATCGTGCGCCTTAAGCGACAAGGAACAGCAGCTCACCCCCGCTGATCTGGCCAAAATGCTCGACCGTTTAGTCATCCGAAATGTCACAACCGATAACAAGATATTCGAAAATCAGCTCGAACTGTTGCGTAACCGAATTGATGCCATCGATACCGAATTAATCGAAACCTTGTCGTCACGTATGGAGATCGTACGGCTAATCGGGCAGTATAAAAAAGACAATAATGTAACCGCCTTTCAGGTGGGTCGTTTTTCAGAACTCATGGAGAAACGTGCTAAACTGGCCGAAAGCCTCAACCTTGATCCCAATTTTGTCGTGCAGCTATTCCAGCATATCCACGAAGATTCTGTTCGTATGCAGACTGAGATCATGGATAAACCATAACAGGTTCTGTATAGATCGCCTTTTTTAGGCCACAATTTTTAAAAGCCAGTCAGGATTAATAACCTGACTGGCTTTTTAGTTCTCACCCACATATCCCACCTTTTGATTGCAGTGCTCCACCGGTATTAGTTTGACCCCTGAACAATACAAATATCCTCCCTGCTGTTCTTTCTTGATGCGCTGAAATTGGTCTGTGGCCTATACGGCTCGTATTCGGGCAGGGTTTGGGCAGGGTTTGGGCTTTAGGAGAAGATCTATGATTGATTTGTATCTATACTAAAATTTGCATCTTTGTACAGTTACAGATCAATCATAGTACAGATATACCGAAGGAGATACGACCCAATCCTTACCCGATCCTAACCGAAACACGGTATTGGGTTGGGTGTGAATAGAAATTATCCTGAATATAATAAGCACTATTTGATTATTAATAGTCTCAATAGCCATATATCGGAGTGATATGAACTAAGATCGTGGTATCATAAGTGCAGGTGGCGCATATGACTTAATGATTTCCTGCTGATCTGAAGAAAGGCTAATTGTGCAGTTAAACGGACGAACACCTGTATGGGTTACATACTTGCACGAAAAGATGGAATAAAAAGGAAAGATTCGGCCCCACACTATGCGGCATTGTTTTGTATTAGGAACAAAGCCTGATGGGACACAAAGCAATAGAATCGCGAACTATATATTCATATTACAACAAAGTGCTCAAGAATATGTAAAACCCACAGGATAAAATTGGATTTTTAAATCTATTATCCTGTATTTTATTAACTTTGTTATCATGACAAGAAATGAATTGACATATAGAGTAAAAGAATCTGTTAAATCCTTTGATCCACAGGCAAAAGTGATTCTATTTGGGTCTCGTGCTCGGGGTGACAATAACAAGACTTCTGACTGGGATTTCTTAATACTTACTTCAAAATATGTTGATGAAAAAGATAAAAGACATATTAGAGATAACTTGATTGATACAGAGTTGGAAGCAGAGGAGGTCATAAGTACTATTATATTCTCTCAGGATAAATGGAAAGATTACAGGATAACTCCGCTATATCAAAACATCGCTAAAGAGGGTTTAGAGTTATGAGCTACAACAAAGAGGACTTAATCTGGTATCGTGTAGAAAAATCCAAAACTACGTTTGATGAAGCTAAGTCATTAGGATTAAACGGATTTTGGGGGGATCTGCAAAAAATATTACTATTGATTTTATGTTCTTTTATCTATACATTTTCGTATTCACAGAGAAGTACAATTGAGTTACCAATTAACTCTAAATTTGGATTTGGACCTTTTGCGCCCAATATGATAGGTCTTCAACCTTATTCAAAAACTGATAACAATCCTTGGGAAAAAACATATCTTAATGTTACCGGTATTCCTAAGAATTGGGAGAATGTAAAAATTGGAGATATTGAAACCAACAAATATCAGTCAGTTTATCAAGACTATATTTCAGGAAAGATTACCACGCAATGGTATGAACTTTTGCAGAAAAATTGGCCTTGGAAACCTGATACATTAAGATTGTCAAAAAAACCTATTAAAAGTAAGATAGCCTTTGCATATGGGGTGGACGAAAATGGAGAAACAAGAATGATAATTGATTCCAATAACAATCTTGATTTTAGCGATGATAATATTATTACTCCTATAGCATATGATATTCTTGCTAATCCTGCAGCTGACACTGATGTTTTAGTAAAAAAATATACCGTTTTAGTTACTTACGAGAAATTATTTGAAAACAAAATCATTCGAGATAGTGTACCTCTATTAGTTTCATTTTATAAAAAAATGAATATGTTTCTTTATAATTTCCCAATTCACTTTACGACCAATTTACAAGGAACTAAAATCGATATCTGTTCAGATGAATTCTGTTCTCCATCTTTCAATAAATCTACGAAACTAGCATTGTTAAATGATTCTATTGAAAAGAAATCGACATCAAATAATGAATACATCTCTATCGGTAAAAGTTTATATTTAAACAAAGGTGTTAATCCAATAAAAAATGTTTTGATCCTTGAAAAAGTTGAGACTGATCAAAGTCGAATAGAATCAACAAAGGTTGGCTTCAAATTAATTTCATTTAAAGGTATAGATTTTGAAACAAAAAGAATGATTAATTCAGATAGTTACCTTGGGAAATACCTACTAATTGATTTTTGGGGTACTTGGTGTAATCCGTGTATTCATGAATTACCAATTTTGAAGGAAATATACGGTAATATAGACAAATCTAAATTTGAGATTATAGGCATTGTTGTGGATAGTCCGGTTGAAACTTTGAGAGTAATGATGGATAAATTTTCAATTACTTGGCCACAGGTTATTTCTGATAGTAATAACCAAATAAGTAATTCATATGGTGTGCAAAGTTATCCTACAACTTATTTAATAGATCCTAACGGAATTATTATTGCAAAAAATCTGAGAGGAATTGAATTGAAAAATAAAATAAATGAACTGATAAATCAATAAAAACACCAGTAGGTAACAGCAAAATATTTGTAAGCCTGATTTTTTAGCTTCGTTGACAGGAAATTAATAAATTGAAAAGCAACACTTCGCAGGAAGTTCATCGGGAAACTCCCGCCCTGCGTATATACAGACGTTGTGGTTAATTACATGAGACCATCACGTCAAAGATTATGTGATGAAAAAATTGGAAATTAGTACCTAATTAGATACATTTGTAAAAACGGAATTTCGATGCCAACAATTGACAGTTTTAACGGTATCAAGATACATGTTTATAATGGAGAACACAGACCTCCTCATATACATGCCGATTATAATGAGTATGAGGTACTAATTGAGATTGAGAGAGGAATAATTTATTCTGGTAACCTACCAAATAGACAATTAAAACAAGTATTTGATTGGTTGTCAGGAAATGCTGATTGGGCTTTAGAAGTTTTTTACGAATTAAATCCTGAATTAAAATGAGACAGAGTATAAAAATACCGAGGATTTTAAAAATTAACTGGATAAGTGAATTGTCAATTTCAGTTGTTTTTAATAATGGGGAATCAAGGATAATTGATTTCAGAAAGATGCTTAAAAAGAATAATGTTGATGAGAAATCACCGGCACACATTCTATTTGATTCAAAAGAGTTTGCGAAGGTTGAGTTGTTGGGAAATACACTTTCCTGGAGCAATGTAGAGCAATATATAACAATGAGAAATGGGGAGAAAATGAAAGTTCCTTATGAAATTGGAGCAGATGTATTGCTAAAATATAGTCAACCTGAAAAATCAGAACTTTCATTAAAAATTGGAGAATTGATTAGAGAAGCAAGATTAAGCTCTGGATTGACACAACAAGATTTAGCTTTAAAAAGTGGTACATCAAGAACATATATCTCTAAGATTGAGAATGATAGGTCAGATTTAGAAATCGCTACCTTGAGAAAAATTATTGAGACTGGATTGGGTCGAAAATTGGATATATCAATAAAGTAACTAACCACAACATCAAAATACCCGGCAAGTCGGGTCTCGGTGCTTCGTTGAAAGGATATCGAGTACTCGGGGTGAAAAGCAATTCTTCGCAGGAAGTTCATCAGTTAAGATAGATCTTAATAGTGTTCTCAAATTGTGATTAAAGTGGAAGAGTCC
Organism: Prolixibacteraceae bacterium UBA6029; assembly: GCA_002429385.1. Taxonomy (GTDB): domain Bacteria; phylum Bacteroidota; class Bacteroidia; order Bacteroidales; family Prolixibacteraceae; genus Aquipluma. The sequence continues at coordinate 42,118 of DIZL01000063.1, forward strand.
ACGTGAATCAGGAGTTTCAGGTACTGTGTTTCGTGAGAACTTGAGGGTGAAATTCCATAGTGTGACTTGATTAGGTTTAATTTTAGATAAAAAGTCTCCGTTGTATAATTGCTAAAATCAACTACCTTTGATACTATCAAATGATACTATCATGATTTAGGATTATGAAGCCACCCTATGAAATAACAAGCAGGATTTTAAATTTGATTTCTTCAATATCTGAGAAGATTGGCGAGGTGAAATCTGCCAGATTAATTAAACCGCCAACTGAATTACGTAAGCGAAACAGAATAAAAACAATTCAATCATCATTAGAGATCGAAGGTAATTCACTTACTGTTGAACAGATTACTGATTTAATTGATAATAAACGAGTTCTAGCCCCTCCAAAGGACATTCTTGAAGTTAAAAATGCAATTGAGGTTTATTCTAAGTTGGATAAATTCAATGCTTATGATTTGAATTCACTATACAATGCTCATGGGATTTTAATGAATGGATTGATAAACAATGCAGGGAAATTAAGACGAACATCAGTGGGGATTATAAAAGGGAATAATATAGCTCATATTGCTCCTGGATATTCCGGTAATACTG
>DIZL01000031.1 GCA_002429385.1 Prolixibacteraceae bacterium UBA6029
ATTTGTTGCGTAAGGTGAGTTATCTAATTTGAATCCAATATATTTTCCATTCACATTTTTGAAATTCCCTGAACCCAGACAATGTGAATAGGTATAACATGCATAACTTAAAAGTGTAAATGTGCCAGATGAATTACTGTCAGACCAATGCGAATCAGTCTTCAGAACAGATTTTGCCCTTAATGTATCCGGGTCCTCATAATATAACCCTGACAACAGTATCTGCAAATTATTCTTTGTTTTTATATCAGTGCTTGATCCCGGTATGGTTGAGGTTTGAATCGGAGATATCATGAATTTAATTTCAAAAACTCCATCCGAATTAAGGTCTAATGAATCCGGATGGCTTTCTGAAATCAGTATTGCAGGGTTTGGTTTTATAATTGTATAACCCTGACTTTTTTCACCGATGATCACAGTTTTTGGAAGAGTACTATCGCTTATATGTTTACAGGAACAAATCATTAGAAGAACGAATAAAAATGATAGAGTTCTCATAATATTTGATTTAAACTTATCTGTTATCAACTATTGGCCAATTGTAGCAACCATCACTGCTTTAATTGTATGCAACCTGTTTTCGGCCTGATCAAAAACAATGGATGCTTCGCTTTCAAACACCTCATCGGTCACTTCAAGTCCATCCAACCCAAACTTGTTATACAGATCTTCACCAACTTTGGTTTCACGATCGTGGAAAGCAGGCAGACAATGCAGGAATTTTACGTTTGGATTACCGGTAAGGTCCATGGCTTTTTGATTCACCTGATAGGGCAGAAGCAGTTTGATCCGTTCGGCCCAGGCTGATTCTGCTTCACCCATCGAAACCCATACATCGGTATACAGGAAATCGCAATCTTTTACTGCAGCGGTTAAATCATCAGTAATTAGTATTTTGGCGCCTGATTCTGCTGCAATTTTACGACAGGTCTGTTGTAATTCTTCAGTTGGCTGGCAGCTTAAAGGTGCGGCTGCACGGAAATCCATACCAAGTTTAGCAGCGCCAACCATCAGCGAATTTCCCATATTGTTGCGGGCATCGCCCAAATAACAGAACTTAACTTCAGATAAGGGTTTGGATGAATGTTCTTTCATAGTCAGGAAATCAGCCAGGATCTGTGTTGGGTGAAACTCATTGGTCAGGCCATTCCATACCGGTACTCCTGCATATTTAGCCAGTTCTTCAACGATGCTTTGACCATAGCCACGGTATTCGATGCCATCATACATACGGCCCAAAACCCTTGCAGTATCTTTTATTGATTCTTTATTCCCGATTTGTGATCCGGTAGGTCCGAGATAAGTGGCGTGCGCTCCCTGGTCGAAAGCTGCTACTTCAAATGCACAACGTGTCCGCGTTGATGCCTTTTCAAAAATAAGTGCAACGTTTTTGCCAAATAGCATTTGCTCTTCCAGTCCAACCGATTTTGACTTCTTCAGTTTTGATGCCAGGTTTATGAGGAAGTGTATTTCTTCGGCATTAAAATCAAGCAGCTTTAAGAAGTTTCTGTTTTTTAAATTAATTACCATAGTATTAATATTTATCATTCATATTCCATTGTTATTTTTGAGCCGTATGATTTGTCTTCAAGCTTTTTAGCTTCAGTGATCACACTTTTAGTTCCGCCATTTTTTATAAAATATAAACAGGCTCTGATTTTAGGAGCCATCGTTCCTTCCGAGAAAGTCCCGGCCTCCAGATACTTAAGGGTATCCTTATAATTAAGAAATTCGAGTTTCTCCTGAGTCGGCAATCCAAAATCCTTATATATAAAGGACACATCGGTCAGAATATAAAACACATTTGCCTTTATCTTTGTTGCCAGCAGAGCAGAGGCAAGATCTTTGTCGATCACAGCGTCGAGGGTCCGCAGATTCATGTTTTCATCGTAATAAACCGGAATGCCACCACCACCTGCCGCTATGACAATGTTTCCTTCACGAACAAGGCTTTCAATGATATCCCTGTTAATAATATCGATGGGTTGTGGTGAGGAAACCATTCTACGCCAGCCCCCATGAGCTTTTGCCGATGGTTTAAAGATCCAGCCTTTTTCATCCTGAAGTTTTCTGGCTTCCTCCTCCGAATAAATTTTCCCGATCCCTTTTGTCGGATTGTTGAATGCCGGATCGTTGGGATCAACAATAGCCATTGAAACCAGAGTAATTACATTTTTCTGAATTCCGTGTTTATTCAGCACATTTCGGATCATTCGTTCAATCATGTACCCAATACCACCCTGCGAATCCGCAACACAAACATCAAGAGGCATCGGAGCAATATCAAACAGTTGTTTCCCGGCTTCGTTCCGCATCAGGATATTACCTACCTGAGGTCCATTACCATGAGTGATGACCAGTTCGAATCCTTCCTTCAGCAGAAAGATCAAATTTTCAAGGGTTTCGGTCGTGTTCGCTTCCTGTTGTTCAATCGTTCCGGATTCATTCTCCCGAAGTAAAGCATTTCCTCCCAGGGCTACCACTGCAATTTTTTTCATAGGAACTGTTCAATATATTGTAAGCAAACTTAAAAAAAGGAACCAATTATAAACATGATCAATGGGGGGTATAATGACAGAAAACGATGCTGTTAAACAGTCGTGCAATCAAAGAAATAAATTAATAATCTGTTAATTGTTTATTTCATCCGAAGGAAATCCTTTATAAATTGAATATTCATGTCTTTCATTTTAAATTCAGGAATCACACACAGGCACACTCCTTCAAAATGATTATTTACGATAACCCCATCCGTTAAAGTGACTGAACGGATGAGTGATGTTATATGCAAAACTGCATTCAGATAAGGTTTGAGTAAGGTTCTCTTCTTATCATCTGTCTTCTATCTGTGTTCTATCTGTGTTTATTTCCAGGTTTTAATACAGATAGCAATTAATTACAAATTAAATTATAAAGCCCAAATATGACACAATCCCTTCCCCGATACATTCCGTATAGGTCGAAAGCAGGTTCTTTGTTTTTCTGATGGCGCACTACCTTTTCCAAAGCTTTATTCCAATCTATAAAGCTTTGGAAAAGTTTTACACCGAAAGCTTTATTCCAATTTATAAAGCTTTGGAAAAGTTTTACACCGATTGATAGTTATTGAGAAGAAAGATAAAATATATGATTGTTAAAATCGTTAAGTTTGCACCGAATTATCAACCTGAATGGCAAAGAAAATCAAAAAACCTGTAAAGGCCTCAGCGCCTTCAAAATCGTGGGGAATTGTACGCTTGTTGAAGAGCAATCAGTTCAAATATACCCTTGGACTCTTTCTGATGATCTTATGCGGATATATGGCTGTTGCCTTTGTATCGTATATTTATACAGGAGAATTCGATCAAAGCAGGCTTGATCTGCCCTTTATGGAATATATTAATCCATCGGTTCAGGTTCATAATATAGCAGGCAAAGGGGGCGCATTTTTGGGCGAACAGTTTATTAATCTTGGATTTGGTTTCCCGTCCTTCTTTTTTGTACTCCTGTTATTCGTCGCAGCGCTGAATTTATTTGGATATAAAGGATTCAGGTTCTTTAAAACCCTGATGTTCTCGTTTGTCTGGATGTTATGGACTTCAGTCACGCTTGGATTGGCTTTAACCGATACAGCCGGCAATCATTTTTTATATATTGGGGGAATGTATGGTTTCATTCTTTCCAGTTTGCTTTCTTCCTTATTGGGAACTATCGGGGCTGCTTTGATCCTGGTTTTTATCTTGTTCGTTTTACTGATTGTAACTTTCAGACAATTTACCCCCTGGCTCTCGCGAAGATTTGCCAAAAAGGTAAAAGAACCAATAATTTTAGCGCCATTAACTGATGTGCCAGAAGATGAATTGGCTGCCGAAGCAGCATTATTGATCAACGAAACCCCCACGATATCTAAGGTTATTACTGAAGAAGATCAGATCAAGGCTATTTTTGATCCCGATTCGCCAGATGATGACTTCGAAATTGAAAATACAGTTTCGAAAAAGGATGTGGAATTAAGTATAGAAGATATGCTTTTTGCAGAGGAAGCAGTAAAGCCAAAACCAAAAGCTAAAGAGCCTGAACTGCATATTACGAAGAAATTTGAGGATGAAGAAGCTGAGATGGATGTGATTCCTGTCATGGAAGACTATGATCCGACTCTTGATTTGTCTACCTATAAATATCCGACCATTGATTTACTCGATGATCATGCTTCAGGAAATGCAGAGGTGAGTAATGAGGAATTGATCTCGAATAAGAATAAGATTGTTGAGACGCTTCGTCATTATAAAATTGAAATCACTAAAATCAGGGCAACTATCGGGCCAACTATTACTCTATATGAAATTGTACCAGCTCCGGGGATACGAATTGCCAAGATTAAAAATCTGGAAGATGATATCGCGCTGAGCTTGTCAGCATTGGGAATCCGTATCATTGCCCCAATTCCTGGCCGTGGAACAATTGGTATAGAGGTGCCGAATCAGAAGCCTGAGATTGTTTCGATGCGTTCAATTATTGGATCGAAGAAATTCCAGGAATCAACTTACGAACTTCCGATTGCGTTGGGTAAAACGATCTCCAATGAGACCTTTATGGTCGATTTGGCCAAGATGCCCCACATTTTGGTTGCCGGCGCTACAGGCCAGGGAAAATCTGTTGGATTGAATGCGATCATTACATCATTATTATATAAGAAACATCCTTCTCAACTTAAGTTTGTTCTGATTGATCCCAAAAAGGTTGAGCTCAATCTTTATTCTTCGCTTGAACAACATTTCCTGGCCAAGATGCCTGATGAAGAAGATGCGATCATAACCGACATTCAGAAAGTGAAAAATACGCTGAATTCAGTAAATATTGAAATGGATACGCGCTATGATTTACTGAAAAAGGCTCATGTACGGAATATCATTGAATACAATACCAAATTTATTGGTCGTCGTTTGAATCCTGAAAAGGGACATCGGTATCTGCCTTATATTGTAGTTGTCATTGATGAATTTGCCGACCTGATTATGACAGCCGGTAAAGAGATTGAATTGCCAATAGCCCGAATTGCCCAGTTGGCCCGAGCAGTCGGGATTCACATGGTGATTGCCACACAGCGACCATCCATAAATATCATCACCGGTACTATTAAAGCCAACTTTCCAACCCGAATAGCCTTTAAGGTGGCTTCCATGATCGATTCACGGACTATTCTGGATACTCCGGGAGCCAATCAGCTTATTGGTAAAGGTGATATGCTTGTTTCAAACGGAAGTACAATGACCCGTGTACAGTGTGCATTTGTTGATACCCCTGAAGTTGAACGGATCTGTGATTTTATTGCTCAGCAGAAAGGTTATCCGACTGCTTTCCTTTTGCCTGATTATGTAGGCGAAAATGAAAGTGGAATAGCCGCAGTGGATTTAAAAAATCGGGATGAGATGTTTGATGATGCAGCCAGATTGGTTGTCAGCAATCAGGTAGGATCAACATCCATGATTCAGCGAAAATTCTCGATAGGATATAACCGAGCAGGGCGAATGATGGATCAGCTGGAAGCTGCCGGAATTGTTGGACCAAGCGAAGGAAGTAAAGCCAGGCAGGTGTTAATTCAGGATGAATATTCATTGGAACAATTATTGAATGGCTTAAAATAACAGAGACAATAATAAATTATAAACATGAAGCAATTAATCATCATTTCACTTCTTTCGTTTTTTGCGATGGGCGCATACTCGCAGCAGGATGCAAAAGCGAAAGGAATTTTGGAGAAAGTAACAAAAACGACCCAGTCGTATTCGTCCATTGAAGCAAAGTTTTCATTTGAAATGAATAACCCTGCCCAGAAGATCCAGGAGAAAAGCACAGGTTCCATAATATTGAAGAATAAAAAGTATAAGTTGAATATTCCTCAGTTAGGATTGGAAGTAACTTGTGATGGAAAAACAATCTGGACCTATATGGTGAAATCGAATGAAGTCAATATATCGAACCTTGACGAGCAAACAGATGATTTAATGGATCCCGCTAAAATATTTACGATATACGAACGTGGATTTAACTACAAGTTTGCAGGTGAATCGGTTGATGCAGGAGTTCCTGTGTATTCGATTGAACTCACACCACAAAAACCAACAGGCGAAATCCAGAAAATCCTGATCATGATTGACAAGCAGAAAATGTTGATACGCGGTGCCAACATGACGGGGAAGGATGGGAATAAATACAATGTATCGGTCAGTCAGTTTATAACTGACGGCGTTTACAAAGATTCGGATTTTGTTTTTGATTCGACGAAATACAAAGGGATTGAAGTTGTTGATATGAGATAATAAAAAAGGGTGCCAGAACGGCACCCTTTTTTATTATGAAGTATGATGGTCTAATTCCTCATTTTAGAATGAGCCATTCGTTCAACAGAGGCGATTTCTATAAATGAAGTGCCACCACCAACACCAAAGTTGCCTCCAACGTACACCACAGTATCCTTTTCAGTAATGAGGTTTTTCTCTACCAGGTCTAACAATGATGTTTCGATTAGTTTATGCTTGTTCTTCTTTGATTTGATTTCGCTGGGAAAAACTCCATATGAAAGAGATAATTCACGAATCACTCTTCCATTATGACACTTGGCATAAATTGGCAATGTTCCTCTAAATGCAGCAATATATCGTGCAATTTTTCCGGTGAGGGTGTCTGTAACAATTGCTGTGACCTTTAATTCTTTAGAGGCAAGCACGGCAGCTTCGGCAAGGAAAGCAGAAGTTTCATTGTCAAGCCGGGGAACAGGTAAATCGTTACGTCTGTCTTTGCTTGCTTCAACTTCCAGGGCAATACGCGTCATACACTCAACTGCTTCTACCGGATATTTGCCGTAAGCGGTTTCTCCGCTAAGCATAATGGCATCGGTACGAGCAAAAATAGCATTCGCCACGTCGCTTACTTCTGCCCGGGTTGGCCGCGGATTATCGATCATGGTATGCAACATCTGGGTAGCTATAATTACCGGTTTTTTTTGCTGAACAGCCTTGGCAATTAATCTGCGTTGTATACCAGGTATTTTTTCGGCAGGAATTTCAATACCCAAATCACCACGGGCAACCATAATTCCATAAGCATATTCCAGGATTTCATCAATATTATTAACACCATCCAGATTTTCGATCTTGGCAATAATCTTTATTTTGCTTTCATGAACATCCAGAATGTTTTGGACAGCCAATATATCTTCCTTGTTACGGACAAATGAATGTGCAATAAAGTCAATGTCATGTTTGGCTGCAAAATCAATGAATTCAATATCCTTTTCACTGATGGAAGGTAAATCAACACTCACTCCGGGAGTATTAACACTTTTTTTGTTTTTAATTTGTCCGCTATTCTCTACACGGCAGATCAGGCAATCTTCAGACTTTTCTAACACAATAAATGATAGCTCGCCATCGTCAATAAGGATGTGGTTTCCGACAGGCACATCGTGTTGAATCTGCTCATAGCTGACGTATAAAATATCCTGATTCGAAATACCTTCGCCACCTTTAATTTTAATTATATCACCTTCTTTTACTTGTATAGGTTCACTAATACCTTTTGTCCTGATTTCAGGACCTTTGGTATCTACCAGGATTCCAATTGAATCAGAAACAGCCCGGACATTATTGATCATGGTCAACGCACTTTCAGTCGAAATATGAGCAGTATTTAATCTTGCAACATTCATCCCGGCTTCAAACAACTGTCTTATGAATTCTACTTCACAACGTTTGTCTGAAATTGTTGCTACTATTTTAGTGTGTTTCATCATTTGAGGAATTTTTTTTAAGGACTCAAAAGTATGGAAATTATTAATTTCCGTGGAAATAATACCCAAAGAGGACAATTATAGTGATCATCATTTAATGTATCCCAGAAGTGCTTCAATTCCAAGTCTGTATGAATCAAGCCCGAATCCCATGATGCTTCCAACGCATACAGGACCGATCAATGATTCGTGCCTGAAACTTTCCCTTGTCAGAATGTTAGAAATATGAACCTCGATCACGGGAGATTTAACTCCTGAAATTGCATCCCTGATTGCGATCGAGGTATGAGTGTAGGCACCTGCATTAATAATAATTCCATCGTGGTCAAATCCCCTTTCATGGATTTTGTTGATCAATTCACCTTCAACGTTCGATTGATAATATTCTATTTCGATATCCGGGAACTTGAGTTGTAAGGATTGAAAATAACTCTCAAAGGGTATTTCACCGTAAATATTTTTCTCCCGAAGGCCTAATAAATTCAAATTTGGACCATTTATTAACAAAATTTTCATGTTTTGATATATTATTTAAAAAAAATAGTAACTTAACCGATTGTAAACTCGTACCTAAATTATGTAATCTGGGTGGATGCACATATTTTAAATTAAAAAGTACATTTTAAAAGTTTACAAAACCAAAATTATTAATATTTGTTATAGAATTTAAAAATTTAAAGTATTTAATTATGAAATGGGAAGATAGCAAAAAAGGATTTGAGTCTTTCTTACGTTTGGAGAAAGGTTTGTCAGCAAACTCAATCGCTGCTTATATCAATGATATAAACAAGCTTATGGTCTTTGCCGATGAAGAACTTAAGAAACTAGCTCCGGAAAAAGTGAAACTAGCTCACTTGAAGAAGTTTGTTGAATGGATCAATGACAAAGGAGTTTCACCAAGAACGCAAGCCCGGACAATCTCTGGTATTAAATCATTCTATAAGTATTTGCTTATGGAAGGTAAAATTACCAACGACCCTACAACATTATTGGAATCTCCGAAAATTGGTAGAAAACTCCCCGATGTTTTAACCATTGAAGAGATTGATCTGATGATCGACACCGTTGATTTAAATAAACCTGAAGGCCAGCGGAACAAAGCAATGCTCGAAACTTTGTATAGTTGCGGTCTTCGTGTTTCTGAATTAGTTAACCTAAAGATTTCGAATTTGTCGTTTGATCAGGGTTACATTAAAGTTGAAGGAAAATCGAATAAGGAAAGATTGGTACCTGTAAGTGAAAAGGCTGTTGAGGAAATCAACAAATATATGGATGTCTACCGAAAGACGCTGAAAATCTCCAAAGACAGTGAAGATATTCTTTTTCTGAACCGAAGAGGTAAAAAACTGAGTCGTGTAATGATCTTTACAATTATTAAAAATCTGGCTATAAAAGCAGGTTTCGAAAAAAAGATTAGCCCTCATACTTTCCGTCACTCATTTGCTACTCACCTTATTAACGGTGGAGCAGATTTACGTGCAGTACAGGAAATGCTTGGTCACGAATCAATTTTAACGACAGAGATTTATACTCATCTTGATCGTGATTATTTGAAAACAACTCTAAATCAATTTCATCCCAGATCATAATTGATATAGGATTTCTTCTTAAAAAGAATGTTAGGGAATTAATAATTTCTTAACATTCTTTTTTTTTGTACTAATCTGTTTATGTTTTGTCTGTCAAGTAATTAACAATTAACTATGCCCGTTCTACAATACCTAAACTGAAATGATCTTAATTTAATATTTGGCCTCCTGTGCCCGTTTGAAAATAAACTATTTTTGGTGTCGAGAAAATTTTGTTTTGTTGAAACTATTAAATTATAAACACTTAGTATGAAAAACGTTGATCTATTGAAGTACGGTATTAATACCAATGTAGAAATATTACATAATCCATCTTACGAAGAACTTTTCCAGGCAGAAATTGATCCTGCCAACGAAGGTTTTGAAAAAGGTATCTTAACTAATACTGGTGCTGTATCTGTTGATACGGGTAAATTCACCGGACGTTCCCCTAAAGACAAATTTTTTGTAAAAGATGCAGTAACCGATGCTCATTTATGGTGGGATGGTTCTATCAACCGTCCAACAACCCCTGAAGTATTCGATCATTGCAAGGATTTAGTAACAAAACAGCTATCGACTGCAAGCAAATTGTATGTTGTCGATACATTTTGTGGCACCAACGAGGATACCCGGTTGAAAGTTCGTTTTATCATGGAAGTTGCATGGCAGGCACATTTTGTAACCAATATGTTTATACGTCCTTCTCACTTTGAACTGGCTAACTACGGTGAACCTGATTTTGTATGCTTGAACGGTTCGAAAACAACAAACCCAAATTGGAAAGAACAAGGCTTGAACTCAGAAGTGTTCACATTGTTCAATTTGACTACCAAAATGCAGGTCATTGGTGGTACCTGGTATGGTGGTGAAATGAAGAAAGGTATTTTTGCCTTGATGAACTACTATTTACCTTTGAAAGGTATGGCTTCCATGCATTGCTCTGCAAACGTAGGTAAAGATGGTGATGTAGCTATCTTCTTTGGTCTTTCAGGAACGGGTAAAACGACTCTTTCTGCTGATCCAAAACGTTATTTAATTGGTGATGACGAACATGGTTGGGATAACAATGGTGTTTTCAACTACGAAGGTGGTTGCTATGCAAAAGTTATTGACCTGAGCAAAGAAAATGAACCAGACATCTGGAGAGCTATACGTCGCGATGCTTTACTTGAAAATGTAACTGTAAAAGAAGATGGTACTCCTGATTATTCCGCTGCTGCTTCTAAAACAGAAAATACTCGTGTTTCTTATCCAATCTATTTCATCAACAAAATAGTTTCTCCATCAAGAGCTGGCCACGCTAAAAAGATTATTTACCTGTCAGCTGATGCATTTGGTGTATTGCCTCCGGTATCTATTCTGGACGAAAACTCAGCTCAATATCATTTTCTTTCAGGATTTACATCTAAACTGGCTGGTACAGAACGTGGTATAACAGAACCGGTTCCTTCTTTCTCCCCTGCATTTGGTGAAGCATTTCTGACCTTACATCCAACAATGTATGCAAAAACGCTGATTAGTAAAGCAAAAGAACATGGTGCAAAAGTTTACCTGGTAAACACAGGTTGGAACGGTACCGGCAAACGTATTTCGTTGAAAAACACACGTGCTATCATTGATGCTATCATTGACGGTTCAATCGATACATCAGAAACAATCAAAGTTCCTATCCTCAACCTGGTTGCTCCTAAAGCTCTGAATAATGTTGAAGCCGGCATTCTTGATCCTCGCGATACTTATGCAAATGTTGCAGAATGGGAAACAAAAGCAAAATCACTTGCCGCTAAATACATCAAGAATTTCGAACAATACTGTGACAATGATGCTGCCAAGGCTCTGATTCCTTCAGGACCACAATTAGACTAAACGTTAGTTTGTTGATATATGAAAACCCTGTTGGCAACATCAGGGTTTTTTTATTGGATAATCTCAGCAATACATGAGTCGATGTCTGGGAAAGAAAACTCAAATCCTTCATTCAATAATCGTTCAGGAACTACCTGAGGACTTTGAAGGAGCAGGGAGGAAGCTTCTCCTAATATAAACTTCAGACTAAAGGCAGGAACTGTAAACAATACAGGTCTGTTCAGGAATTTTCCAAGTGTTTGAGTAAATGTTTTGTTGTCAATATTCTCCGGGGCAACCAGATTGTAAATTCCCTGCGCATTTCTATTCTCGATGCACCAGAGGATTGCCCGGATTGCATCGCTGATGTGGATAAAGGGAAACGGTTGTCTTCCGTTTCCGATCTTACCACCCAATCCCATTTTAATAACGGGTACTAATTTCTGAATGGTTTTTGCCTCTTTGCCCAGTATCAGGCCAATCCTGAATATCACTTTGCGAACAGAGTGGGATAATTCGACAGCTGCATTTTCCCAACCTTTCACAACTTCTCCAACAAAATCTGATGCAAATGAGTTACTTCCCTCAGTATGTATTTTTCCTTGAGAATAAATCCCCACAGCTGAGGCTGAAATAAATAAGTGTGGTCTTTTTCCTTCTGCCAAACTATTAATTGCCTTAACGATATTTTGAGTAGTATCTATCCGGCTTCGTACTATTTCATTTTTATTTGCCTTGGTCCACCGGGTCAGAATTGGCGCTCCTGCAAGGTTAATTACAACTGATGTTTCGGAGAGCAATGTCGCAAGTTGTTCTATGTCATATAATTTTGATCTGGGTATTCGAATAATTTCGTGATGAGCTATTTCCAACTGATAAATCAGATTTTTTGCAATGTATCCGTTTGATCCTGAAACTGCAATTTCCATTTTGCAACAGATATTTGTAAATAGGGCTTGAATTTAACGAACAAATACCACTAAATTGAAATTTAAGTGAACTTTTCTAATTATAAACCCGATACGGGTCATTTTAATGTAATTTTGTACCAATCTAACTTGCCTATTTACCTAATGGGTATTAATGCCGGATTAATAATTAACAATCTGGTCTTGTTCCTTTGTTATTCTCTTTGATACAAATATTTATTTATTTTTTCAGTTAAGTTTGTAATCAGCCAACTGATCGTTTAATAATTTGATTTTTAAACATGAAAAAGAAAACGCCCATTTCTTCGGTAAAGACAAAATCATCATCTAAAAAGAAGTCCGGATCAACAAAAAGTCTCAAGAGAAGATTTCTTATGTTTTTTCTGAAAGCTGGTATGGCTTTAATATTACTGGGGTTTTTACTATTCCTGATTGTATATATTGGTTTTACCGGACCTGTGCCCTCCACTAAAGAATTGCAGAATATAAAGAATCCGGTGTCAACCGAAGTGTACTCAAGTGATGGTCGGTTGTTGGGGCGTTACTACATTGAAAACAGAAGCAATGTGAGTTTTGACCAAATCTCACCCAATGTCATCAATGCCTTGGTGGCTACCGAAGATTCAAGGTTTTATCACCATCGGGGGATAGATGAAATTGCTTTAATCCGGGTCTTTTTTAAGTCAGTTCTGCTCCAGGACCATAGTGCAGGTGGCGGTAGCACGCTTAGCCAGCAAATCGCCAAAAATCTCTATCCCCGGAAGTCTTTTGGCCCACTTACCATGCCTGTGAATAAACTGAGGGAATCAATCATTGCATACCGGCTTGAAAAATTGTATTCTAAAGATGAAATCCTTACCCTTTATCTAAATACGGTCCCATTTGCCGAAAATACTTTCGGAATTGAAATAGCGGCTGAACGGTTTTTTAATAAAAATCCATCAAAACTCAGCGTACAGGAAGCAGCGACACTTATTGGAATGTTGAAGGCTAATAACAGTTATAATCCTCGAAAAAATCCTGAGCGGTCGTTGGAGAGACGCAATATTGTTATAGATCAAATGTTGAAATACGGTTATCTTAACGAAGGCGAAGCGAAATTGTATAAGGCTTCTCCATTAACCCTTAGCTATAATTTAATTACTTATAACGAAGGACCTGCACCATACCTGATGGAAAAAATCCGTCCATTTCTTCAATCCTGGTGCGAGGATCATATAAAAGACGATCAAACAGTATATAATTTGTTTACTGATGGATTGAAAATCAAAACTACAATCGACTTTGACATGCAATTGGCTGCTGAAAATGCAGTATCTGATCAAATGAAGATTCTGCAGACTCTTTTTGATTCGCATTGGGGTAAAAACAAACCCTGGGGAAGAGATCAGTCTGCTGTAAACCGTGCGATGAAGCGATCTGACAGATATCAGTCGCTAAAGAAAAACGGTGTGCCGGAGAATGAGATTAAGGAGATTTTCAATACATCCTCTTCCATTTCATTATTCTCATGGAACGGAAAAAAACAGGTAGAAATGACTCCCATGGATTCCATTCAGTATTATTTGCAAATTTTGAATACTGGTTTTATGGCAATGGATCCGTTTTCAGGAGAACTTAAAGCCTATATCGGTGGTGATGATTTTCGCTATTTCAAATACGATCATACCACCTCAAGACGTCAGGTAGGTTCAACTTTTAAACCAATCGTTTACCTGGCGGCATTAGAAGCAGGAATCTCGCCGGATACCTATTTTGCCAACGAAAGGAAGGTCTATGAAGCCTATGATAACTGGTCGCCTGAAAATTCTCACGATGATTACACCGGATATTATTCCATGGAAGGAGCCCTGGCTAAATCTATCAATACCATTGCTGTCGATGTATTGATGAAAACAGGGATATCAAATGTGGTTGATCTGGCCAAACGAATGGGTATCGAGTCTGATCTGCATGAATATCCCTCATTGGCATTGGGTACCGCCTCGGTTTCCTTACAGGAAATGGTATGTGTCTATTCCGAAATCCTCAATGGCGGTCATAAAATAAGTCCCTATTATTTAAAATCTATTTCATCAAATTCTGGCGTGATGTTGGAAGAATTTCCCAACGTTCAGTCCAATGAACAGGTGGCACAAACCGAAAACTGCAGGATCATTACCCAAATGCTGAAATCGGTTGTCAATGAAGGAACCGGTAGTTCCATCAGGACACAGTGGGGAATTGATTCCGAGTTTGCAGGCAAAACCGGAACCACGCAGGATCAGGCTGATGGATGGTTTATCGGAATGACTCCAACATTAGTTGCAGGTGCATGGGTTGGGGGAGAAGATCCTTCCATTCATTTTGGTTCACTGGGCGAAGGTGCCGGAGGTCATACTGCACTACCTATTGTCGGACAGTTTTACAGCCAGATACTGCATCAGAGCAAATTCCAGAAAATAAGGAACGGTTCTTTCGAATTACCTTCTGAAGAAAATCTCGCCTTGATGAACATTCCTCCATACCGTGAAATTATCGAAGTCGGATTAAAAGGATTTATCCATAACCTCTTCGGGAAAAAGGATGATCAAAGGAAATCTGATTTAAAAATGCAGGACAGATCGACCCAAGAGCCGGCAAAACAAGAGGCTAAACCTGTCGCAGAAACGGAAAAAAAGCCATTCTGGCAAAGCATGAAAGAAATCTTCAAGAAGAAAAGCAAATAAAGAACGCATGTTGAAATGAACAGAAAACTGGAGAAATTAATCATTGGAACCTCTGAAAAAAACCTGATCTATGTGTTGAGTTTTTTTGTAGGACTGGTCAGCGGAACCGCTGCTTTTGTGCTGAAAAATTTCATTCATTATGTCAGTCATTTTCTAACCCGGCATTTTAAAGATTCCGCTGAAAGTTATTTTTATCTGGCCTATCCAATGATTGGTATCTTAATAACTGTGTTGATCGTAAAATACCTAGTGAAAGATGATATCAGTCACGGGATTTCCAAAATCTTATCGGCATTATCTAAAAAAGGCAGTCATATTAAGGAACACAACATGTTTTCCTCCATGGTAACCAGTGGATTTACCATCGGCTTTGGGGGCTCAGTTGGAGCTGAAGCGCCAATCGTTTATACAGGCTCAGCTATCGGATCCTATATTTCAAAAGTATTTAACCTCAATCAAAATCAAGTACGTTTACTAATCGGGTGTGGGGCTACAGGCGCAATTGCAGGTATCTTTAAGGCCCCTATTGCCGGGGTCATGTTTACGCTCGAAGTGCTGATGCTTGATCTAACCATGTCTTCCCTGATCCCTCTCCTGATTTCAGGAATCACGGCAGCTACATTGGCTTATTTCTTCATGGGAGATTCGGTTTCGTTTCATTTTGCAATCACCAACCAGTTCAGTTACATTAACCTTCCGTTTTACATCTTGCTTGGAATCCTTTGCGGGTTTATCTCCTTATACTTTACCCGGACCGGGATGTACGTCGAAAACCGGTTTAAGCAGATTAAAAACAGTTATACCAAACTGCTTGTTGGTGGAATTACCCTGGGCTTAATGGTCTTCATTTTCCCGTCCTTATGGGGCGAAGGATATGAATCGATCAATAAGATCTTTGTTGGCGATGGCGCTGATTTGCTTAACAACTCTGTCTTCTTCGATTGGAAAACCGAACCGGGTGTACTGATTCTGATCCTGGTCATAATCCTCTTCCTGAAGGTTGTGGCGATGGCAATTACAACCTCGAGCGGCGGGGTGGGTGGTATTTTTGCCCCGACCTTATTCATGGGAGCGGTTGGAGGATATATTCTGTCATTGACAATGAATACTCTTTTCGGAACGCATCTGCCTCATGCCAATTTTGCATTAGCCGGTATGGGCGCCTTAATGGCAGGGGTTATGCATGCCCCGTTGCTTGGTATTTTCCTTATTGCTGAAATTACCGGGGGGTATCAGCTTTTGGTTCCTTTGATCATATCAGCAACTGTTGCTTATGTGACCATCACCCGCTTTGAACCTCATTCGATTTATACCAAACGCCTGGCGGAATTAGGCGAGTTGGTAACCCATCACAAAGATAAAGCAGCCATGCATTATATGAACGTTAATGAGCTAATTGAAACCGATTTTGAAGTAATATCACCCGACCTGAACCTGGGTGAGCTGACTTACTATATTGCCCGTTCAAAACGAGATTTGTTCCCTGTAGTCGATGATAATGGGATGCTTGAGGGAATGATCAAAATGAATGATATCCGTAATCTGATGTTTGAACAGGAATTGTATGAAAAGATCAGCGTTCGTGACCTGATGTATATGCCCGAATTTTTTATCTCACCCAAAGACCCGATGGACATTATTGTTGAAAAATTCAGAACCAGCAAACGGTATAACCTGGCTGTGCTCGATGAAGGTAAATACATTGGATTTATTTCCAGGGCCAGGGTTTTCTCGGTTTACCGCGACACCATGGCCGATTTATCCTATGAATAGTGATTTATTAGTCAATGTCGTTTAGTTAAGAAAATATCTTAGTTAAAATCGTCATTGCGAGTATCCACCCAATTTTTTGACATAATGTAAATATGACAGAGAGAGAGAATATACCTTTCCCGGCAATCCCGAAGGGATTAAATGTTAGTCACCCCCAATGAAATTGGGGGATGAACCTCCAAGCGCCGCTACAGGAACCCTTAAAGGGTTCAATTACAACACTATAAATATTGAACCCCTTCGGGGTTCCGGGTTATCCCCTGTGCCTTTTCCCTCAATTTCATTGGGGGTGAATAATATTCAATCCCTTCGGGATTATCGCCCCAGCTCCAGGTCATTGCAAGTCAGAAATTGTTTTCCAATGACTGCTAAACTAAACGACATTGATTTATTAGTTTTTATAATTCAATCTGTTTACAATTCTTTACCAAAAGCATTTCTATTCAGGTAGTAAATTCATTTTGTCAATCTAATATAATACAGGTAAATAGAGGAAAAGAGAGCTGTAAATATAGCATTGGTTACTGAGAATGCATTCGAACCAAGCCAAACTACAGGTAAAAACAAGATGAAGGTTTGTGCAGCCAGGTAGAAATAAATCCCTGCCTGCTGTATCCGGTAAAGTTTAATGGCACCAGTAAGCGAAATACTGAAAGCCGCCATAAGCATAGCAAAATATAGCGGGCTAAGCTTTTCGGTGGAGGTAATGTTGGTAACCATCCTTATTTTTTCAGTAACAATTTTGAAAAAGACGGTTGCAATTAACATGCTGATAAAACCGATACTGCTTCCTGCAATACTGAATACACAGGCTGCTTCATAGAAAAGTGGTTTCTTTCTCATCTTACCGAATATTAATTGTTCAAAAATACCTCATTTTTTGAATAACTTCATTTTTAAGGCAGCCTGTTTTTATTATACCTTTACCGCATCAATTTTAACCAATATTTTACCCATAATGGAAAGAGATACTAAAGTATTTGAGATCATTGAAAAAGAACGTCAGCGTCAGATAAACGGAATTGAATTGATTGCCTCCGAAAACTTCGTCAGCGATCAGGTTCTGGAAGCAATGGGATCAGTAATGACCAACAAGTATGCCGAAGGATATCCGGGAAACCGTTACTATGGGGGCTGCCAGTTTGTTGACATGACCGAACAGCTTGCCATTGACCGTATCAAGGAATTGTTTGGCGCTGTATATGCCAATGTCCAGCCACATTCGGGCGCTCAGGCCAATGCAGCAGTTTTGGCTGTGATATTAAAACCCGGCGATACCTTCCTGGGATTGGATCTGGCACATGGAGGTCACCTTTCGCATGGTTCACCGGTAAATTCATCAGGCGTTCTGTATCATCCTGTGGCCTATCATGTCATAGAAGAAACAGGGCTGGTCGATTACAATGAAATGGAGGCTCTTGCCCTGGAACACAAGCCCAAACTGATCATAGGCGGAGCATCTGCCTATTCCCGTGAATGGGATTACGCACGTATGCGTGCCATAGCCGATAAAGTTGGCGCCATGCTGATGATCGATATGGCTCATCCTGCCGGTTTGATTGCTGCCGGTTTATTGGATAACCCGGTTAAATATGCTCACGTTGTTACTTCAACTACACATAAAACACTTCGCGGTCCTCGTGGCGGGATCATTCTGATGGGGGAAGACTTTGAAAACCCTTTTGGGTTCAAAACCCCCAAGGGAATAACCAAAATGATGTCGCAGGTACTCGATTTTTCTGTTTTTCCCGGTCAGCAGGGTGGCCCTCTCGAACATGTCATCGCTTCGAAAGCCGTTTCTTTTGCCGAAGCCCTTCATCCAGCCTATAAAGTCTATCAGACCCAGGTTAAGAAGAATGCATCGGTAATGGCCGATGCCTTTATGGCGAAAGGTTATAAGGTCATCTCAGGAGGAACCGACAACCATTCCTTGTTGATTGATTTACGAACCAAATTCCCTGATATCTCCGGAAAGCAGGCTGAAAATGCACTCGTCCGCGCCGATATAACCATCAATAAAAATATGGTTCCCTTCGACAGCCGTTCACCGTTTACCACTTCAGGATTGCGCGTAGGAACACCTGCGATCACTACCCGGGGTTTAAAAGAAGATTCGATGCAGGTAATCGTTGATCTGATCGACGAAGTAATCAGTAACATTGATAATGAAGAAGTCATTCTTTCGGTTCGCAAACGGGTGAATACGATGATGAAGGATCTTCCTCTGTTTGCCTGGTAGAAAGTCAGTCATAAAATATAACGCAATAAATCCGGAAAGTGATCATTGATCATTCTTTCCGGATTTATTATTTATTGTTTGATCCTCTGTTAACCTGACTGAGCCGGATTGTTAGATTACCCGAAACGTTAAGCCTTGAGCGGATACCGATAGCACATTAGGCGCTAAGAAACTTTACTTTGCTGGTTTGACAGAACGCACATTTTTCATCCACTTTGGCCTTGTCATAAGTATTCCCGCAAACCGGACAAACAACATATTCTGCTGGCAAAGTATTTTCAGCTGTGGCATTTAATGCTTTAAGGGCTGAACTGTAGAAATCATGATGTTTCTTTTCAGTATCCAAAGCCCAGGTAAAAGATTTTGTTGCCTTTTCAACTTTCTCTGTTTTTGCATCTGCCAGGAACTGCGGATACATGGTTGTAGCCTCATAGCTCTCCCCGTCGATGGCAGCCTGAAGATTTTCAGCCGTAGTCTTTACCTCGAATTCAGGTTTAAAATCTTCCATCTTTTCGCCTAATCCTTCCAGTACTTTCCGGTGATTCGCTGCATGGATTGATTCGGCCTTTGAAGCGGCATCAAAAAGTTTGGCTACATTAACATTACCTTCTTCCCTGGCTTTCTGAGCGAAAGCAGCGTATTTGGCACTAGCAGTGGTTTCACCTTTAATTCCTGCCTTCAGGTTTTCAAGGGTTTTGACAGGTTTGGGCTGATTACAGCCTGTAAGGGCGATCATGCTGATCAGGGCAATAATTAAAATGTTCTTCATGGTTTTTTGTTTTAATGATTAATATTAAAGTGGCATCATATAATTATAGACAAGAGTTCCTCCATAATAACCGGTAATACTGACCGAAACTGCTGCCAGTCCGTATAACGTAAAGGAAGTCCATTTCAGCCGGGTATTTTCCTTTTTTTGCAGTATGATTCGAAGAATACTAGTAAGTATTAACAGCCCAAGGGTTATCCATGCAAAATCTTCGTGTGTATCTTTTATGGCTCCTGCCGCTCCGCTCATTTCTTCAGTAAAGAATGCTCCCGTTGTTAAGGCCAAAGCAGCCATCAGAGTCCCTGCCAGCAAGAGGTAAAAGCCTAGCTTTGACAAACAGGCCTCTTTTTTAAAATACAGGGTCGCACAATCGGCAATAAATCCAAAGACGACCAGTGCAATTGGGAAATGAACCAGCATCGGGTGAAAGTGGGCTGTAGTAAACATGGTTACAGGTTTTTTAGGGTTGAATTGCTAAATTACAAAATTTCATTTAATTATCAAACGATTAGTTGTTAATTGTTGTAGATTATTAAATAAATAGGGTCTGCTGAAAAACTCATAATATTCAGTGCTTCAATAAAATGACCGCATTAAACTTAAAATAATTGCAAGGAAATTTGAATTGGAACTTCAATATCCATGCACCGACCTCGTGTCGTGTGCTATCCCAAAATACTTCTTACCAAAAATGCAATGTATTTCGGCCCTGTTGTGTCGTCTTAATTGAGCCTTCAACCCTTTGAATTATTAGAAGCTTATTAGAAGGTTATTAGAAGGTTATTCGAAGATGGTTCAATTCTATTCGAATAACCATCGAATAATCTTCTAATAACTTATGAATAAGTTTCAAATAATTTAAAGACCTGTTGGATGGCCGTTAAATGGGAAAACCAATCAACACTTTAATCTTGAACAAACAATGGTCTTTAGAATCAATACAAGGACAGGATGGAATCTGATCCATCAATTTCGGGAAATAGGAATAAGAAGCTGTCCTCAAAGTCAAAAGAACAATATAAACGACAGGAAGTCAGAAAGCTAATTCAAAGCATTCAACCTATAATCCTTTGTTTCGGTCCTGGATTGAAACTCCAGGTTTTAATACCGCTTCAATTGTAATAACTATTTGGATCTATCCGGTTTTTCAGCAGACCCTAATTAAGCTTTTCTATGAGAATCCAAAAATTAAATACCTTGTATTGAATAAAAATTTCATCCATACCTGTTGTTATTGAACTAATTCTTTGTACAGTTTTGGAATTTACCATTTTCTTTAACATTGTTTATATAGATTTTCTTAGCTTTAAAATCGCTAATTAATTGAGAGAAGGGCAATCGCATGAAATCAAAAATAAGAATGTTTTCCGGGAAAATAAATTTGAATGGGGCAGTGGCTATTTGGTCTTTGTTGTTTGTATTTGCTTGCAATACAGCTAGTTCTCAAACATCTGATCCGATAATTTCGACCTTGTTTCAAAACAGTTACCAGGTTTATAATTCCATGCGTCTGCCCGGTGGTATTTATTTGGATGCGCTTTCTCTGGGCGCTGCTGATAAGCCTGCCGGACTGGCGGCTAACGGGGTAGGATTAGTTTCCTTGTGTATTGCCGATGCTATGTATAAGAAGACGGGCGATGCGGTGAACTGGGATGCCAATGCTGAGAGCAAAGCCCTGCAAACCATCAATGAATGGATTCGGCTAAAAAATACAAAGGGGGCAACAAATGTCAACGGATTGTTTCACCGATATTTTAATCCCACGGATGGCTCATGGGTATGGGTTACCGAACACAGCACCATCGACAACGCCATTTTAGCCGCAGGATTTTTGTTCTGTAAAAATTATTTCCATAACAATACCGATATTGTAACTAAAACAACTACCCTGTTAAATTCGATGGATTTTACGGCGGCTATTCCTGCCACTGCTGACCGGCTTTACATGATACTGGATGACAATGGAATAGGATCGGCCCCGACCTATCCGTTCAATGAATACCTGATACTGGCATGGTTTGCAAAGAATTCGAATCCATCATTTGCAGGATACTCCAGGGCCCAGACGTATTGGAATTCAAATTTCGTTAATCCCAATAATCTCCCGAAATACAATTACCCGGGAGGCAATCCAACATTAAGCGGAGATGCTTCTTATGCACAACCTTCCTTTCAGGTTCAATTCTGTTTCTATTATTGCAATTATTTCGGGAACAACAGCGATTACATCACCTATTTCAACAATCAGGCTAAGGCAGACAAAGCCTGGTGGCTAAATGCTACAGGTCAGCAAACGGCATGGGGTTGTGGCGCGGGTGAAATACCTGGTGGCGGATATTCGGCTGATGCCGTAAATAATAATTCACAGAAAATTGTCTCGCCGCACATTATGGCCGGGTTTAGTCCGGTAGTCTCAACAGTTAAAGATGATCTGAAAGCGCTTTATGCCGATGGAAAGGGGAGCGGCGTTTATAAAATCCCCGGAACCAGTAAGGATTTTCTTTGGAGATACAAATTAACACAACCTGCATTAAGAACTTCTTATGTCCAGGCGGTTGATTTTTCAAGCATGTTGTACGGTCTTGCTGCATTGCCTGAATATCTGGGACCTGGCTTCTTTAAAACGTATAACGACTTCAATTACAATCCGACCGCTACAGGTTCACTGAATAAATTGCCGGATGGCAATAGCCTTTTGTCGAATTATCCAAATCCATTTTCATCTCAAACCAATGTACTGTTTGAACTTAAGAAAGCGGCACACGTGTTGATTGAAATCTATTCTATAGGGGGGCAAAAAGTTAGGCAACTGGTCAACGGTGAGCTGATTGGAGGCAAGCATTCGGTAAGGTGGAATGCACTGAATGACGCAAATTTGTCCGTTCAGGCGGGTACTTATATTTGCCGTATGGTGATTGATAATCAGACAGATCAGACCAGACAAATGTTGATTGTACAATAAGATGAAATGAGAGAAATTGTAATTCGGACTATTGTTTAACTTTACTTGTTTTCAAAGCAATTCCTGTTTTTTTAACTGCTTACCAATAAATATTCTATAATTGTCTTATCGTTCTTTAGATTTTCTTTAGATTTAAGTCCTTAATTTAAAGCATGAAGATCTTAATCATTGAAGATGAAGCCGAATTACTCGACGTTATAAGCAATTATCTGGCTGAAGCGGGCTATACCTGCGAAAAGGCCAATGGTTTTCAAGTGGCGCTGGAGAAAATTTCGATATATGAATACGACATCATCCTTCTGGATATTACCTTGCCGGATGGAAATGGGCTTGAACTGATTCAAACGATTAAAAAGATGAACCTTCGTTCAGGAGTCATTATCATTTCAGCAAAGAATTCGCTGGACGATAAAATTTCGGGGCTTGACCTGGGCGCCGACGATTACATGACCAAGCCTTTTCAGCTTTCGGAACTGAATTCCAGGATCAAGGCGGTTTTAAGAAGAAGGCGTTTCGAAGGGACTGATATCATCCGGTTTAATGAAATTGAGCTGGATACGGAAAACAGAACAGTCACAATTCAAAATAATCCGGTTGTTTTGACCAGAAAGGAATATGATTTATTGATGTTTTTTCTGGTAAATAAATCAAGATTGCTCACCAAAGAATCCATTGCAGAACATCTTTGGGGCGACAATATCGACCTGGCCGATAACTTCGATTTTATTTATACACACATCAATAACCTAAGAAAGAAGATATTGATGAACGGCGGAAACGATTATATCAAAACTGTTTACGGAATGGGCTATAAATTCATGGAGCAATGAAACTACTTTCAAAATTAAATCTCCGGTATATTACCTATTCGCTTATGGTAATGGTAGTTTCAGGAATCCTGATTTATGTGTCTATTTCGAAGGTTGTAAATAAACAGATCGATGAAAAGTTGGCCGATATTTCGGTTCGGATTGGAGAAAAGATTTCCGGCGGTGGTAAGGTCGATTGGTTGCTACCTTTTGTTGATATTTCTGAAATTAAAAATTCCGCCGAATCAAGTGTTCTTTCGGATACAATTATCCTGAACAGGAATGAAAAAGAACAGGAAGTATTCCGACAAATTACTGTAATTAAAAAGATTAACCAAACTTGTTATAAGATTATCGTCAGGGAATCTAAAATTGAATCGGAAGATTTGATCGAAACGCTCGCTGACATTACCCTTCTGGCTATTTTGTTTCTGACAGGCACCCTGATCTTTGTCAATCGTAAAGTTGCAAAATCAATCTGGACACCATTCTACAAAAACCTTAAAAAGATCGAAGGTTTTTCGTTACAAAACAATTCGTCTTTGGCGCTGGAACAAACCGGAATTACTGAATTTGACGCACTAAACAATTCAGTAACAAAGCTAACCAGTCAGATAATCACCGATTTTGAAAACCTGAAACAATTTTCGGAAGATGCTTCGCATGAAATTCAAACGCCGTTGGCAATTATTTCGGCCAAGATGGAAAGCATGTTGAATGATCCGGAATTGACCGGACTGCAATTAGAAAATATCCGGATCATTCTTGCCTCGGTTCACCGCCTGTCGAAACTCAATAAAGAACTTCTGCTGCTGATCAAGATCGAAAATAACCAGTTTATTGCCAGTGAAAAGATCAGTTTGAAAAAAACCGTTCAGGAAAAGCTGGTCGAATTTCAGGAACTAATTGAACTCAGGGGAATATCCACGGAAGTTCAATTTACAAGTGATATTACGAATGAAAGCAATCCTATTTTGATTGAATTACTCATTAATAACCTGATTTCGAATAGTATAAATCACAATGTTCAGGGAGGCATGATCCGGATTGTTCAAAGTGAAAACAGTTTGGAAATCTGGAATACCGGACGAGCCACGATCGAGCATCCTGAAAGGCTTTTCTCCAGGTTCTATAAAGAAAATCCCTCATCGAATTCAGTCGGGCTTGGATTGGCCATCGTGGCCAAAATCTGTGAAGTTCAGGGATGGAAAATTTCCTATTCTTTCTTTAAACCCTTACATGGCTTTCGTGTCTTATTTGAAACTTAATTAAAACAAACTTATTTTATTCCATCATTTTTATTCCTGAAAATGTATTTTTGAACAACAATAAGAAATGCTGATATGCATAGACCGAAATATACAAAGATAAAAAGCGTTTGCCTGAGTCTGGCAATCATGATCCTCCTTGTCCTTCCATTTTCTTCTACCGGACAAAGTTCGTTGGAAGTTTTTCTCGACAGCGCTTTGGTCAATAATCCGGAAGCAGTTTCCATCCAAACGCAGATTCACTCGTATCAATATGATGATCAGATGATTTCGGCTGTGCTTCAATCTCCAAAGGCTTATCTCAGTTCGGAATTGCTGGTTGCGCCTTACCTGAACAACAACGGGAAAACTATTGATACAGCCCCTTCAGATAAGGCCATCGGTTACGACATTGGTATTACCAACGGGGGATTATATTCGTTTCTTTTCAACCTTGAACTTCCGTTACTGAAAAGAAAGCAGGTCGTTCATCTTCAGGAACAGAACAGGGTAGAGGTTGAAAAGCTGAAAACACGGCTAACCCTGATTGAGACCGAATTGAGACGGACAGTCGGGAGCATGTATTTTGACGCCCTGGCCCAACAGGCTAACGTAGAAAGTTTCCGTCAAAACACAGTTTTGATGAATGAAGAATTTCAATTGATTAAAAGCCTGACCAGTAAAGGGCTTTTCCGTATTTCTGATTATAAAATGATGGAACTGGAACTAAAATCAGACTCTATCGATTTAAGTTCATCAGTCAATGATCTGGAACTTACTATCCGGCAACTGAAGGCGGCCTGCGGGATCCGAAATCGTGATATTTCAAGCTTAATAAGTCCGTTGATAGTTACAACAGAGCCGGTAAGCAAACCTTCCCTGTTTGTCAGGTCGTTTGCTCATGATAGTCTGGCAACCGTTTCACAGCAAAAGGTTTTTAACGACCGCTACCTGCCGCAACTCAGCGCATTTGCCAATTCGGGATTGAATTCGAACTCAATTCCAAATATGCAAAGACATATTGGAGCAAGCGCCGGAGTGCTGTTATCTTATAATTTATTCGACGGGCATCAGAAAAAGATCAATCAGGATCAGCAATTGTTACGGATCGATGAAGCTGCCCGGCAAACACAACTTAAATTGAAGGAAGTAAAAACACAGTCTGATGCTTTTCTGCAAAACATTGGGAAAACCAGGGACGAACTCATCAAGGAGAAACAAATTCAAGTAGAATACAAGGAATTGCTCGTGCTTTATCAGGATGAAGTGCAACGTGCACAAATTAGTGTGATTGATTTAATCACCTTCCTGAAAAAATACAGCAGCATCAACCTGGCAGTCAATATAAAAGAAATAACGCTAAAAAAACTCATCAATGAATATAATTACTGGAATAATTAAGTTTCAAGTTTCAGGTTTCAAGTTTCAAGTTAAAGTCACCGAATCAGTATTTCGATTATTATCGATGATGGCGATTTCACTGTTGCTTGTTTTAGGCGGATGTGCATCCAGACAATCAGTAAAGGAAGACGAAGTTTCGGTTAAAAGTGATGTGAAAGTAAGCTCACCGGTCATTTTCCCTGCCAATCGGTTGGTAAACTATATGGCAGTAACCCGATACATGCAAACCAACGATATCCGGTCAAAACTAACCGGAATTATCAGGCAGATTAACTGTTCTGTTGCGGGCAATATTACTGTCAACCAGCCCTTGTTTGTCATTCAGCCACAGGAAGCTGCCGCCCTGCAGAAATCAAAATTCAGCAGTCAGATTATTAACGGACTTTCAGATACGGTTTATGCCCATTTGAGCGGACAAATCAAAAATCTGAATGTGCAGGTTGGCGATTTTGTTCAGGTTGGCGATGTTTTGGCGACCTGTATCCGTGCTAATTCCATGCGGATCATCGTGTATATTCCGGTTGAAAAGGAGAATTTGGTTTCGAAGCTAAAAAATTGTACACTTATTTTGCCGGATAAATCATCGGTGGAAGGTCGTATTTCCGGAAAATTACCCTCAGCCGATTCTCAGGATCAGACACAGGCATATATTGTCGAACCTTCAAAACCCATTGCACTGGCTGAAAACATTAACCTGACCGTACAATTTACAGCAGAGCAAATTCAGGATGCCTTGTTTGTGCCCGAAAGCGCCGTTCTGGGCAACGAGGAGCAAACCAGTTTTTGGGTGTTGAAACTAAAGAATGATTCCATCTGCATCAAAGTTCCTGTGGAAAAAGGCCTGGAGATAGACAGCCTGATTCAGCTTATTAATTCCGGATTACAGCTTAATGATCGGGTAATTTCAGAAGGGGGATATGGTCTTCCCGACAGCGCAAAAGTTCAGGTGATTAATCTGAATAGCGAACAAAAAATGGACATTAAACCGGGAGCCAACAGTAAATCGACAGGAAGCAGGCACTAAAGAATAGCAAAATTCATTTCACGAGTCTTCCTGAACTTGTTTCAGGAACCCAATATTGTTTATTACACTGAAAAACTTTCAGGGTAACATGAAATACAGAAAACCCAATTTATTAAAACAAGGATGATTCTCAAAGAAAGCTTTCACCATAAATTTAAACATCCGGTCGGGATTGTGCTTTTGATACTGATAGCTGCAGGCATTTATGCATACACACAAATGAAAGTGGAGCTTTTGCCGAATGTTACCTTTCCGAAAGTAAAAATCATTGCCGACTATGGTGAGCAACCAATTGATGTGATGCTGGTCAGTGTGACCCGCCCATTGGAGGCTGCGATAAAAAAAAGCGAAAACTTAAATATCATTCAAAGTACCACCTCACGTGGGACCTGCGAAATTTCCGCCTATTTTAACTGGAATGCGGATATTAATCTGGCGCGGCAACAAATTGAAGGACTGATCAGTGAAAATGGTCCGAACCTCCCTCCAAACCTGAAAGTGACCATTGAGAAAATGAATCCTTCCATTCTGGCCATTGCAGGTTATTCTCTGGAAGGAAACCTCAGTCCGGTGGAACTGAAAATGATTGCACAATTTACAGTAAAACCTTATCTGGAGCAAATCAGCGGCATTCGTGAGGTCGGAATAATGGGTGGCCGCAACAAAGAATATCAATTGGTGCTGAATGCGGAGAAGATGAGTCGGCTGGGCATTACTCCCAACCAGTTGGGTGATGTGCTGGCACAAACCAACTCAATCAAATCAAACGGCTATCTAAACGATAACAACCGGCTCTATCTCACCCTTACCGATGCCTCGGTCAGAAATATTACCCAACTCGAAAATACAGTTGTCAAAAGCAGCCAGACGGGAACCATCAAGGTGAAAGACATTGCACATGTGCAAATTGCTGGTCAGGTTGAATACATAAAAATAAAGGCAAACGGGAAAGATGTTCCGCTGATTGCGATCATGAAACAGCCGGAAGCGAATCTGGTGGATATCGATACGCAACTGCAAACACGCGTCAAAGCGCTTAACGACCACCTGCTTCCCAAAGGCGTGAAACTGGTCTCGTATTACAATCAGGCCAACTTTGTTGACAATTCGATAAAGAGTATCCGCGACGTGTTATGGGTTGGATTGCTGCTGGCCATTTTGGTCACCATGTTGTTCCTCAAATCGTTCAAAAGCAGTCTGGCTATTCTGATCTCTGTTCCGGTCTCGCTATTGCTAACAGTGATCGTAATGAAGAGCCTGGGTTACAATTTCAATATCATGACACTGGGCGCCATTGCGGCAGCCATCGGATTGGTGATCGACGATGCGGTGGTGGTGGTGGAACAGATTCACCGGACGCATGAAGAACATCCCGAAGAAAACTATCACTCAGTGGTTCCAAAAGCCATCAAATACCTCTTGCCCGCCATGATAGGTTCTTCGCTCAGTACGATCGTTATTTTTATTCCCTTTGGATTAATGACGGGAGTTGCAGGAGCCTATTTCAACATTATGACGCGAACGATGATTGTAACACTGACAGCTTCATTCTTTGTCACCTGGCTGATCCTGCCGGTAATTTATCTGCTTTTCTTCGGCAATATTCAGGAGAAAAATCTAAAACCAGCGACCGTTCACAAACGAAATTGGGTGTTGTATTTTGTAAAGAGGCCTTTCATCGCCTTTATTATGGTGGCTGCTATGGTTCTCAGTATTTTCACCATTTTCCCTTTACTTAAGTCAGGCTTTTTAGCAGAAATGGATGAGGGATCAATCGTTCTCGATTTTGATAGTCCTCCGGGAACTTCGCTCGAGGAAACTGAGGTCATGCTCGGGAAAGTGGATAAGATCATCGATCAGATTCCTGAGGTAGAAACTTATTCACGCCGGACGGGAACACAAATGGGGTTTTTCATTACTGAACCCAGTCGTGGCGATTACCTGATTAAACTGAAGGATAAACGAAATAAGACAACAGAAGAAGTCATTGATGAAATCAGAAAACGGATTGAAGCACAGATACCTGTTTTAATTGTTGATTTTGGACAGGTAGTCAGCGATATGCTGGGTGATTTAATGAGTTCCGTACAACCCATAAGTATTAAAGTGTTCGGCAATGATATTGGACAGATTCAGGAATATGCCAGGAAAGTTGCTGCAGTGGTTGAAAATGTGCCTGGTACTGCCGATGTTTTTAACGGAATCGTCATTGCGGGCCCATCAGTTCTTGTGAAACCGGACTATACCAAACTCAGCCAGTTTCAGTTGACGCCCAATGTGTTTCAATACCAATTGGAAACCCGGACTGGCGGAATGGTCGCCAGCAGTGTACAAGAACCCCTGCAGATATGTGATGTCAGGATGATCTATCCCGACAGGGGGCAAATCAGTGTTGATCAGATGAAGCAGGCAAAGATTTTTCTGAATGATGGTCGGTTGCTGCCTCTCAGTCGATTTGCCAATATAAGCATCTCGAAAGGAATAGCTGAAATAAATCGGGAAAACCTGAAAAATGTGGACTACGTCACTGCAAGGCTGAATAACCGGGATTTGGGAAGCACCCTGGTTGATATCCAAAAAGCCATCCAGACAAAAATAAATCTTCCTCCGGGACTTCATTTGGAATATGGAGGTGCCTGGAAAGAACAACAACAGGCATTTCAGGAATTAATGCTTATTTTAATATTGGCCAGTTTACTTGTTTTTACGGTTATCCTCTTTCTTTTCCGAAAATTAAAAGTTGCGCTACTGCTCATTTTTCTGGTATTGCTGGCGCCTGCCGGAAGCGCTATTCTGCTTTATTTACTGAGCATCCCGCTTAATGTGGGAAGTTATGTGGGTATTATCATGATCATTGGGATGGTGGGCGAAGCTTCCATTTTTACCTACCTGCAATATGTCGAAGAGCGAAAAAAGGGACAACTGGTTACCGATGCCATTGTTTTTTCTATTTCTATCCGTTTACGGCCTAAACTGATGACTGCCATAAGCGCCATCATTGCCATGTTGCCGCTGGCTATGGGTATTGGTACAGGAGCGCAAATGCACCAGTCGCTGGCCATTTCGGTCATCGGAGGATTGATTTTTGCACTTCCGGTATTGCTGATTGCACTGCCTACCTTCCTGAAAATGATTGAAAAAGATTAAAGGAAAAAGAAAAAGGGAAACAGGAAAAGGGAAAATTAACTTCAAATTTCCTTTAGAATTGTATCGTACGTTTGGTTTACAAATTTTAAATCATACGAGATGAAAACAACAATTTTAGTACTCAGTTTTTTTGTGTTCAGTTTAGTTGCAAGCGCACAGAAAACACCGCCTGCAGTAGTTTTAAAGGCTTTCAGTCAGAAGTTTCAAAAAGCGGAAAAGGTAAAATGGGATATGGAAGAGGCAAAAGAATGGGAAGCCGAATTCACGCTTTCAGGAAAAGCAACCTCAGCCTCCTTCGACCTTGCAGGTAAATGGCTGGAATCAGAAACCGAAATAAAAAGCAGCGAACTTCCTGCTGCAGTTAAGGCATCCATCGAAAAACAATATGCAGGCGCAAAAATGGGAGAAACTGCATTAATTGAAACGCCCGATTTTAATGGCTACGAAATTACCCTGAAAGTGAAAGGCAAAAATATTGAAATACATGCCACCAAAGACGGAAAACTAAAGGTAAATAAGGAATAGGATCAGAAGAGACGGAAAATGAAGGTTAAGGTAACAAGAATAATCAAGATTAAAGACCTGTCAGGCTTATTCACCTGACAGGTCTTTTAGTGTGCCGTGCATGGCGAATAACTTGACGGTGATAATCAACTCGAACATCAACTGAATAAAAATCGTTTTCTTTGATATTAAATTACTGCAAGATAAACCATCGCTGCAATTACAGCTCCAAGCATAGGTCCTGCAATGGGTACCCAGGCATAGCCCCAATCACTTGTTCCCTTCGATTTTATTGGAACAAGGGCATGAATGATTCTCGGTCCAAGGTCGCGCGCAGGGTTAATCGCATAACCTGTCAGTCCCCCCAGACTCATTCCAATTGAAACAACCAATAAGGCAACAGGGAGCGCTCCCACGGAACCCAGACCTATTTTAACCTCTATTAATCCAGCCAGCTTAAATTCAGGACCTGCGAATAATAAAACCACTAAAATCAATACAAAGGTACCTGTAACTTCACTCAAAACGTTACGAGGGGTATTCTTTATAGCCGGTGAAGTGCAAAATGTACCCTTTATTGTTGCGGCATCTTCGGTCCGGTTGTAATGATCTGCAAAAAGCAACCAGGTTAGAAATGCTCCCGACATAGCTCCCAGTAATTGGGCAAGTATGTATAAGGGGGCATCAGCCCATGCAAATTTTCCCGCGACTGCCAGTCCAATGGTTACTGCCGGATTTAGGTGTGCCCCGCTAGAAGGACCGGCTATTATGACACCAAGATAAACTCCTAGTCCCCATCCGAAGGAAATGAGTACCCAGTCTGCGCCTGATGCGAAGGTATCTTTCAGCGAACTATTTGCACAAACTCCAGTACCCATCAGGATCAGGATAAAAGTACCAAGATATTCAGCTAGAATAGGATTCATTGTGTTTAGTTTAAGAGTCGGTTGTGTTCTTTTGTGGTTGTAGTTGTTATCGTTGTTATGGATGTTATGGTTGTTTCTTGTCAGGATAGAATATATCCGTTTGCATATTCAGTATATAAACGGATTTGTTCTTTGCGCCATTTTCTTCTATATCCAAGTTCTTTAGCCATTATCTCGGCAACCAGTGGAGCCATGACAATACTGGCCCTGGCATCAAGCAATAGGGCCCTCGTCCTTCGGGCAAGGACATCCTCAACCGTGCGGGCCATCTCCTGGCGGACTGCCCATATAACCTCCACCTTTAAGTATGGCAAATCCGGGTGGAGCTTTTCTCCCAATTCGGGATACTGTCCGATCATCGCCTTCATCTTTGCTATATCAGAACCATATACATATAAATGCCCGGTATTATTAATATTCTTTACATATCCATGTATTGGCATGTTTTTGGTGACACATTCCTTATTTTCCAATCCGCCCAGTAAGATCGCATTATCGACGATGTCTTCCCCCATTTTGCGGTATGTTGTCCATTTTCCGCCAATCATGGTGATTAGCCCTGATGGTGAAACAATCAACCTGTGACTGCGAGATATTTCCTTGGTTTCTTTCGTATTGTCTTCAGGAGCGGCCAATGGCCTTAAGCCGGCAAAAATGCTTAGGACATCCTTCCTTCTGGGTTTTTTTACCAGATATTTTCCGGCTGTATTCAGAATGAATTTGATTTCCTCATCCAGGGCTCTGGGCTCTATAACCGGATTTTCAACCGGTGTATCGGTAGTGCCAACCACAACTTTACCATGCCAGGGAACAGCAAATAATACCCGTCCATCATCGGTTTTTGGAATCATGATCGCAGAATCACCCTGCAGGAAGGAATGGTCAAGAATGATGTGTATCCCCTGACTTGGCGCGATGGTCTTTACGTGATTAGGCTCATCCATGCTGTTTATCGAATCTACAAAAATTCCTGTTGCATTGACTACAACTTTTGCCTTTATGGAATAGTTTCGGTTATTTTCAGAATCAAAGCATTCAACTCCTGAAATCATGCCCTCTTCATTTTTTATTAATCTGGTAACTCCGCAATTATTAATTACATATCCGCCATTGTCCGTAATGGTTTGGGCCAGGTTTATGGCAAGCCTTGAATCGTCAAACTGACCATCATGATATATGACACCGCCTTTTAAATCCTTTTCCACCAGGTTTGGAATGGCTTTCATCGTCTCCTCTTTCGAGATATGAATCGATGGACCCAAACCTAGTTTTCCGGCCATCATATCATATACTTTTAAACCAACAGTATAAAATGGCCCGTCCCACCATTCATAATTGGGAATAATAAACTTCAGATTTTTTACCAGATGGGGGGCATTCTGCAAAAGTAGTCCCCTTTCATTGAGCGCTTCCAAAACCATGGCAATGTCTCCGGCAGCAAGGTAACGTACACCACCATGAACCAGTTTTGTGCTTCTGGATGAAGTTCCCTTTGAAAAATCATACTTCTCAAGCAGCAGTGTATTATAACCCCTTGATGCGGAATCGACCCCGGCTCCCAGACCGGTTGCACCACCTCCGATAATTACGATATCCCAAATCTTATCCGGGAAGTTATGAATTACCCTCAATGTATCTGAACGTTTCATTTTTCTGTTATTAGTAGGCTAATCTATCCAGTGTTTTGTTCTTTCGACAGCCTTTGTCCACTGCGATAAAAGTTTCAATGTATCTTCTCTTTCTACTGATGGTTTAAAAACCCGATCCACATGCCATTTTCCCTGAAGCTCTTCAATGGTCCATAATCCTACAGCTAGACCCGCCAAATAGGCTACGCCAAGCGCTGTAGTCTCAACGTTGGTTGATCTTACCAATTCAATTCCTGAGATATCAGACTGAAACTGCAGCATTAAATTATTGGCGGCTGCACCACCATCAACACGCAATTGTGGGATTGATTCTCCTGAATCTTTTTTCATGGTTTCAATCACATCGTTGACCTGAAAACTGATGCTTTCGAGAGCTGCCCTTGTCAGGTGTGCTTTGGTTGTACCTCGGGTAAGTCCAAAAATTGATCCCCTGGCGTAGGGATCCCAATGAGGTGCACCAAGACCAGTAAGAGATGGAACAAAAACAACGCCTCCATTATCTTCAACCTGTCCGGCCAATTCTTCACTTTCCGCAGCTTCTTTAAAAAATTCCAGTCCATCACGAAGCCACTGAATTACTGCACCCCCCATGAAGACACTGCCTTCGACAGCATAAGTTACCTTATTTCCTATTTGCCAGCCGATTGTAGTTAAGAGTCGATTATTTGAAATAATTGCTTTTGTACCAGTATTCATTACTAAAAAACAACCCGTTCCGTAAGTGCATTTAGCCATTCCTTCACCCGTACACATTTGGCCAAATAAGGCTGCCTGCTGGTCACCGGCAATTCCGGCAATGGGAACACCATGGATTAGATCGATATCAGTAACAGTCCCGTTAATATGACTTGATGCGACCACATCGGGAAGAAGCGATTTAGGTATTCCAAAAATTTGTAGTAATTCATCATCCCATCTCAGAGTGTGGATATTAAACAACATAGTCCTGCTGGCATTACTTACATCCGTAATGTGCAAAGCCCCATTGGTTAAATTCCAGATTATCCAGGTATCGGTTGTGCCAAAAGCAAGTTCTCCCTTCAATGCCCGTTCTCTGACTCCATCGACGTGATCCAGAATCCACCTGATCTTTGAGGCTGAGAAATAAGCATCAATCAGAAGCCCTGTTTTTTTAGTAATTGTTTTTTCATTACCTGCTTCTTTTAATTTCAAACAATAATCAGCTGTGCGTCTGTCCTGCCAAACTATGGCATTAAATACCGGTTTACCTGTTTTCCTGTCCCAAACCACGGTTGTTTCACGCTGATTGGTAATTGCAAGCGCTACAATTTCCTCTTTTGACACAGCGCTTGTTTCAATCACATTACAAATCGCTTGTTTGGTGTTCCTGTAAATTTCTTCAGGATCGTGTTCCACCCATCCGGGGTTGGGAAAATATTTTTTATGATCTATGTTGTTTTGTGCAACTAAATTACCTACCTGGTCAAACATAACTGCTTTCGTGGCCGTAGTGCTCTGGTCAATTGATAAGACACATTTTTTCATTTTAACAACCTGTTAGTTCCTGTTTAGTAACTCATTTTAAATTCATCGAATAAATAATTGCCATCAATATACGCAATATGGAAATCGAAAATATTTATTTTAAGGTGTAGAACGCTATAGTATGTTGTTGAACATTGAAAACCTGGAATTTCAACCCAGGACTGAAACAAAGGATTATAGGTTGAATGCTTTGAATTAGCTTTCTGACGTCCTGACGTTTAAATTGTTCTTGTGACTTTGAGGACAGTTTCTTATTCCAATTTCCCAAAATTGATGGATCAGATTCCATCCTGTCCTTGTATTGATTCTAAAAATCATTGTTTATTCAAGGTTAAAGTGTTGATTGGTTCTCCCATTTACCGGCCATCCAACAGGTTTTATAATTATTTGAAACTTATTCATTAGTTATTAGAAATCTATTCGATGATTATTAGAATAAAATTGAACTATCTTCGAATAACCTTCGAATAATCTTCGAATAAGCTTCTAATAATTTAAAGGGTCAAAGGCTCCATTAAAGCGACACAACAAGGCAGAATCGCATTTCATTTTTGGTAAGAAGTATTTTGACATAGCATCCGACACGAGGTCGGTGCATGGATATTGAAGTTTCAATTCAAATTTCCTTGCACTTATTTTAAGTTTAATGCGGTCATTTTATTGAAGCACTGAATATTATGAGTTTTTCATCAGACCCTAGTTAATCTGTTGTTAGGCCTCAGAAGTTTGTGGGTTTTAATCCATAAGTGTTATGAGAAGGGAAGTAGTAATTTAAGCAAAAAAGATAAAGCCAGTGAAAACTAGCTTTATCTTTTACTTTTTGTATTGATGTCTTAAAATTTGATTTCGAATGCGGCTTTTATAGTGATCATCGCCCGAATCGCTATCTTTTGAATAGAAGACAAAGGCAATATTAATGATTGCCAGCAGCACTAAGAAAGCTCCAACATATCGTACAGGATTTGGAATAGATGCAAAAATCAGGATTCCAAAAACAAGTATACCTGCTCCTAAAATGAATTGACTGTAATTAACGAATTGTTTTTTCATCATTCACCTCCATTCTTTTCGTACAATTGCTTTTACGAAGGATAGAGGCGATATGTTTCTTTCAGTTACAATGGTATGTTACCATGTTTCCTCGGCAAATTTGATTTTCGTTTATTATGGGTCATATTCAAGGCCTGTATGATTTTATACCGCGTATCCTGGGGCAGAATAATTTCATCAATATAACCAAGAGCAGCAGCACGGTATGGATTTGCAAATTTTTCACGATAATCCTCTACGGCTTCGAATTTTTCTTCGTCTGTAAGCTTTCCACGATACAAGATATTAATTGCACCTTCAGGACCCATAACGGCTATCTCGGCCGTAGGATAAGCAAAATTCACATCAGCGCCAATGTGCTTGCTTGACATTACATCGTATGCACCACCATATGCTTTACGGGTGATCAGGGTAATTTTGGGAACTGTTGCTTCAGCAAAAGCATACAATAGTTTGGCTCCGTGTTTGATGATTCCACCAAATTCCTGAGCTGTTCCGGGTAAAAATCCAGGAACATCAACCAATGTAACCAGCGGAATGTTGAATGCATCACAGAAGCGAACGAAACGGGCAGCTTTTGTTGATGAGTTTATATCAAGTACACCTGCCAGGTAAGCAGGCTGATTAGCCACAATTCCAATAGGCTTTCCACCCATCCTGGCAAAGCCGATAACTATATTGGCCGCATAATGTGGCTGAACCTCCAGAAAATGTTCATCATCTATTATTTTGTGGATGATGTCCTTAATGTCGTAAGGCTTGTTTGGATCTACAGGAACAATATGATTTAAGGAAGGATCCGGTCTGTTTTCCGGGTCAGTGGAGACTTTAAATGGTGGTTCTTCCATGTTATTGGAAGGGATGAAACTAAAAAGTTCTCTCACCATCATAAGGGTTTGTTCCTCGTCAATTCCTGTAAAATGGGCTACACCGCTTTTTGATGCATGTGTAATGGCACCACCAAGTTCTTCTTTGGTAACATCTTCATGCGTGACCGTCCGGATTACTTCAGGACCGGTAACAAACATATGACTGGTCTTTTCAACCATGAAAATGAAATCAGTCAGAGCAGGTGAATAGACAGCACCACCGGCACATGGTCCAAGAATAGCGCTGATTTGTGGAATTACACCTGATGAAATGACGTTATTGTGAAAAATATCGGCATATCCGGCCAAACTTTCAACACCTTCCTGAATCCGGGCACCTCCGGAATCATTAAGTCCAATGACCGGAGCACCCATCTTAATGGCCAGATCCTGAAGCTTTAAAATTTTATCTGCATTGGTACGACTTAATGTACCACCAAAGACCGTGAAATCCTGTGCAAAAACATAAACCAGTCGACCATTGATTTTGCCGTATCCCGAAACCAAACCGTCACCGGGATATTTTAACTTATCGATTCCAAAATCTGTGCCCTTATGAGTCACCATTTTATCGATTTCATTAAATGTGCCGGGATCCAACAGGATCGCAATCCGTTCACGGGCCGTATTCTTTCCTGCCTCGTGTTGTTTCAGAACTCGTTTTTCTCCTCCTCCTGATTCGGCCTCCTGGTTTAGGGTCTCAAACTGATCAAATTTGGCTTTTAAATCCATAAAATGTTTCTATTGTTTCTATTGTTTGAAATGTTTCTGTTGTTTGAAAACAAAGGGTTTGAAATTGAACTTGCTTCTGCAACGAACTTGTTTCTCAAGTTACTATTGTTACTATTGTTTGAAATATTGCTGTTGTTCGTGTGCATAGTAACTTGCAGAAGCAAGTTCGATTTTCAAACAAAAGAAACCTTTCAACCCCTTTATTCTATTTCTACTAATTTCTGATGGGCATCAATGGTACTGCCTTCGCTCACAAATATTTTTATAACTTTTCCGTCAATGGGTGATTTATATTCACTTTCCATTTTCATGGCTGAAATCGTAATAACCGTATCCCCTTTTTTTACCTCATCACCCACCTTAACCGGTATTTTAATAACCTTTCCGGGCATGGGAGAGGATATTGTATTTTCAGAGGTGAGTTGTATTGCTCCTGTCCGATTCCTGAGATACCTTGATTCTGCATCAATTACCTCAATATCATAACTGTGATAAAGCGTGTATGCAGTAAAAAGCTTTACTTTTGGTTGAGGTACCAATTCAATGTTGTATGAGCGGCCATTTGCAAGAATAGAAAAGATACCTTCATCATTATGCATTAAATCTACCTGATAGATCTTATCATCAACCTTTATTTCAAGAAGGTTCTCAAACTGTTTTAATATCTCAACTGAAGCAATTCGTTTGTCTATTTTGATTTCTACTGACATTTTTCTGGGGGGTTACAGGCGTTCAAAATTCTTTTGATAAGTGTACTTTTTCCATCGGTTCTGTGCGGTATACATTTCTTTCGAGGTCTGGGCGATATTCAACCGGTCCAGATATTCGATGTATGCGGCAATGATGACCATATCTTCACATTCAGGAGTGCACTTGGTGTCGGCTAGCAGAATCGCTTTATTTTTTTCGATAAAGTTGGTGTCGTAATTTCCACTTCGGAAATCATCCGTATCCATGATGCGTTCCAGAAACTTAATCGAAGTCTTTACTCCTGTAATCTTATATTCGTAAAGCGCCCTTTTCATTCGATCGATAGCTTCGTTTCTGTTTTCGGCCCATACAATCAGTTTCGAAATCATCGAATCGTAGTAAATCGGAATTTCATATCCTTCATAAACATATCCGTCCGACCGGACACCCAAACCTAAGGGTTGTGTAATGTTGTATATTTTCCCCGGGTTAGGCATGAAATTATTGTCCGAATCTTCAGCATAAATACGGCATTCAATGGCATGACCGGTCTGCCGTAATTTTTCCTGAGTAATTGTTAACGGGTGACCTTCGGCAATTAAAATCTGTTGTTTCACCAGGTCAATACCCGTGATGCGCTCGGTAATGGGGTGTTCAACCTGGAGCCGCGTATTCATTTCCAGAAAATAGAAATTCAGATCGTTGTCAACTAAAAATTCTATAGTACCGGCACCCTCATAATTTACTGTTCTGGCAGCTTCAACAGCATATTCACCCATTTTCTTTCGCAGCTCGGGTGTCATCAAAGGTGAAGGCGTTTCTTCAATCATCTTCTGGTGTCGCCGTTGAACCGAGCATTCACGTTCAAATAAATGGATGAAGTTACCGTGCTGGTCGCCTAAGATCTGAAATTCAATGTGATGTGGCGAAGAAATATATTTTTCGATGTAAACCGAATCATTTCCAAACGATGATTTAGCTTCCGATCTGGCCGATCTGACCAGCGAGACAATATCTTTCTCATTGGTTATCAGTCGCATTCCTTTTCCGCCACCGCCAGCCGCTGCCTTTACCATGACTGGTAGACCTATCTTTTTGATGGTGTCAACTGCATCCTTTTCTGTTTTTAGACTTTCGGTGGTTCCCGGAACAACGGGTACTCCTGCTGCAATCATGGTCAGCCGGGCCTGGATCTTATTGCCCATCTGATTAATTACTTCAGGTGACGGACCGATAAACTTGATACCATTATCCGCACATTTTTGTGCAAAACCAGCATTCTCTGATAAAAAACCGTAACCCGGATGAATCGCATCAGCTTTCGTCTTTTTGGCAACATCGATTATTTTATCAGCATTTAAATAACTTTCGGAGGAGGTGGATGGTCCGATATGATATGCCTCGTCTGCATACCTGACATGCATGGAGGTGCGGTCGGCATCAGAAAATACTGCAACGGTCGAAATACCCATTTCACGGCATGTCCGCATAATACGAATGGCTATTTCACCCCGGTTGGCAATAAGAATTTTATTAAATTTTTGCATGTAATGTTGTTAAATCAGATCATGAAATTGTAATCTAAATGCATTTATCCGTGCTTTTAGACCGCGGAAAATAGGAATTGTTTTCAAGATTGAATTCAATCTTGAAATAAAAATGAGGTTAATATATGTCAATATCACTTTTTATTGTTTGTAATTATCTGATACTATATAATATAGTGCATATTCGTACAATACCCCATCAATTCATTCTCGAACTTTGGGCTACATTTGTTCAAATCGTGGAAAAAGCGAATTCAAACTATGAAAATAATAGAGCAACAATAATCTTTATTAAACCAATTATAGAGGAAATTGTTTGCGGGATTGATTCTGATTCGGATAAAAAATACAGTTAACATATTTTTATTTCTACATTTTATACTATATTTGTACTGCTAAATTTGAACTTATGACCTTGCGCATTGCATTTTCCTTTATATTTATTATAATTGGATCTGGCTCGGCTTTTGCACAAATCTCTGAAAAATATAGTCTTTCAAGCGATTCATCCGTGAATCGTCTTGCGGGTTCAAATCGCATATATTTTACTACACGAATAGAAAATCGCCCGAAAATTGACGGTAAACTTAACGATGCCTGTTGGGAAAAGGGTGTTTGGGCAGGAGGTTTTACACAACAAGTTCCGGCACAAGGGAAAAAGCCTTCACAGAAAACTGAAGTAAAAATTCTATATGACAACAATAATCTGTATGTTGGGTTTAAATGCTATGATAAAGGACCCGGTAAAATCAGACCCATATTAAGCCGGAGAGATAACAGCATAGGGGATATTGTCGGCATTGCGTTCGATTCATATCACGATAAACAGACCGCCTACGAATTTAATATTGCTGCTTCCGGTCAAAAAGTAGATATGGTGCACCTGGGGGCCTATAATCTGGACTACAACTGGGACGCAGTCTGGGA
Source organism: Prolixibacteraceae bacterium UBA6029 (assembly GCA_002429385.1). Taxonomy (GTDB): domain Bacteria; phylum Bacteroidota; class Bacteroidia; order Bacteroidales; family Prolixibacteraceae; genus Aquipluma. The sequence goes on from DIZL01000031.1 coordinate 40,593, forward strand.
TGGGAAAACTCAGGTATACGATTCAATCTGGACCGCTGAAATGCAAATTCCATTCAATCAGATTCGCTTTGCACCCGGAGAAGATCAGGTTTGGGGTATGCACATCTGGCGTTGGATTGATCGCCTCAATGAAGAAAGCCAATGGAAACTGGTACCGATAGATGCCCCTGCAATGGTTTATTTATTTGGAGAGTTAAAAGGAATTAAGGGTATTAAACCGAAAACAAACTATGAGTTTCTACCTTACCTCAATACACGGTACAGTCCAAATACCGATCTGAATACAAAAACTACCTATGGTGTTGGACTGGATGGGAAAGTTCGTCTTAATTCAGGATTTACTCTGGATTATGCCATCAACCCCGATTTTGGACAAGTTGAAGCCGATCCGTCGGTACTGAATTTAACTTCCTATGAAGTTTTTAATGAAGAAAAAAGGCCGTTTTTTCTGGAAGGAAATACAATCTTGGATTATAGTATCGGTGGGGATATGTTATTCTATAGCCGAAGAATTGGTCATGAACCAAGTTATTATCCTGAATTGGGACAGAACCAGACCATCTCTATCTCGGATAATACCCCGATTTTAAGTGCGTTAAAACTAACAGGGAAAACCGAAAAAGGATTGTCGGTAGGCGTAGTTCAGAGTTCTACAGTAAAAGAATTTGCTACAATATATGGAGGAGACACCAAATCAAAAATAGCTGTAGAACCATTCTCGAATTTTGTGGTAGGAAGGGTAAAGCAGGATTTCAATCATGGAAATACCGTTTTGGGTGGTATGCTCACCTCAACAATCAGGGATATTAACGATGATCATCTGGCTTTTTTATCCAAATCAGCCATGACCGGAGGTATTGATTTTCAACACAACTGGGAAAAGCGCAAGTACTTTATCGATTTCAAAGGCTTCTTCTCTGATATTAAAGGGGATAAAGAAGCCATATCAAAGTTACAGTTGTCACCGGTTCATAATTACCAGAGACCTGGTACAAATTACCTCAATTACGACTCTACCAGAACAAGTTTATCAGGCTGGGGCGGACTTATTCAGGGAGGTAAACGAAGCGGAAAACTCAGGGCAATTGGTTCATTGAATTGGCGCACTGCGGGTGTTGATTTTAATGACGTCGGATATTTGTATCAGGCTGACCTGATTGCTCAAACCATTGACCTGACGTACAAGGTAAGCATACCCAAAGGAATTGTCCGTAGTTATTATGTGCAGTTTGTTCAGGAACATGACTGGAGCTTCGGATCTGACAATATACAGAGATTGGGTAGAGGCAGCGAAAACATCCTCGACAGGCTGAATTTGCACGGATTTATGCAGTTTAATAATCTTTGGCTGGTACACCTTAATACCCGGAAGTATTTCAATATTTACGATACCCGTGAACTCAGGGGTGGTCCAAAACTTTATAAAGACGGTTACAATGATGTGGAATTATTTGTTCAGACCAATTCCGTAAAGGATTTTTGGGCTGGATTTGGTCCACGTTATAAGTTCTTTTCGGATGGAATTTCCAAAACCTCCTTTTATACATTGTTCTTAAAGTGGCAGATAAGCGATCGGTTCAGCATTACTTCGCGAACCACTTTTGACCATTCCATCGAGAACAATAAATACGTTACAACAAAAGTGGACCTGAATAATTCTACAAAATACCTGGTGGGTACCATTGACCGGAATACCATTTCGTCAACACTTCGTTTCGAGTACTTTATTTCACCTGAAATTTCCCTGCAGTATTATGGAAATCCTTATGCATCAATGGGTAAATACAATAACTTCAGGGAAGTGGCAGATGCTTCAAATAAATCGTTGGATTTGAGATACCACAAACTGACTCAAATATCGGTGCCTGATATTGGAAATAGCTATGTGTTGCAAAATCAAGATGGATTAAGATATAACCTGAATAATCCTGATTTTAACTTTCAGGAATTCCGCTCTAATCTGGTTGGGCGTTGGGAATTTAAGCCGGGATCTACGCTTTACCTGGTCTGGACCAATACACGTTCTGCTTATTCTGATCAGCGAAATCAATCTATTCTGGAAAGCTTTGGAAATATTATGAAGGTAAATTCACAAAATGTATTTATGATCAAGTTCAGCTATTGGTTTGCAATCTAATTCTTTACTTTGTGCTGAATTTATTGAACACTGATTCTTGAAAACATTTAAATACTTGCCGGTATACCGGAAAAATCTAGCCCTGGCAATTCCGGTGATCTTCTCACAAATTGGACAGGTTACTGTAAATCTGGTGGATAGTATAATGGTTGGCCACATCGGAACCGCCCAGCTGGCAGCTGCATCATTTGCCACCAGTGTATTCCTTGTGGGGATGCTTTTTGGCCTGGGAATAACATTGGGAATTACCCCACTTGTTGGTCAATCTTACAATTCAAATCATCCGAAGAACCTGGGAAGCTGGTTGAAAAACGGCATGTTGGTTAATTTAATTGCCTCAATTCTAATTTGCATAGCAATGTCTTCAGTCGTTTTTCTGATGAACCGGATGGGGCAAAGCAAAGAAGTGGTTCAAATGGCTGTCCCGTTTTATCTGATCCATGTGTCCTCCCTTATTCCGCTGATGTTGTTCTTTTCATTCAAACAGTTTTTTGAAGGAATCGGCAATACAAAAATTGCCATGACTATAACCATCATTATCAACCTGGTCAACATTGCGCTGAACTATGTCCTGATATACGGTAAATTGGGTTTCCCTGCCATGGGACTGAATGGCTCGGGTGTTGCTTCCCTGATATCCAGATTGTTCATGCCTGTATTATTTCTTCTGATGATCGGTAGGATCCCGGCATTTCGGGTATACTTAGTTGACGCAATCCATTCAGGTTTCGAAAGAATAAAAATAAAACGGATTTTGTCTATCGGGTTTCCCATCGGGTTACAGATGGTGATCGAAATTTTGGCCTTCACCTTAGGGGCAATAATGCTTGGCTGGATATCCAAAGAATCACTGGCGGGCCATCAGATCGCAATCAGTATGGCTTCGATGACCTACATGATCTCATTTGGACTGGCATCAGCAACTACGATTAGGGTCAGCCATGCATACGGTGAACACGACCGGAATGAACTTAAACATGCCATATTTGCCTCGCTTCATATCGTGATTGCATTTATGTCACTGATGGGAATCCTGTTCGTTTTACTTCGGAACCAGTTGCCGCTGTTGTTCACTTCCGACCCTGCCGTCATTGAAGTAGCCGCCGGATTACTGGTTGTAGGTGCATTCTTTCAGATCTTCGACGGGATGCAGGTTGTTCTGCTCGGTGCTTTGCGTGGGATGGCTGATGTCAAAATTCCCATGTTTATCGCGTTTTTCTCCTATATCATAGTGAGTTTGCCGATCAGTTACCTTTTAGCCTTTGTCTTCAATTTTGGATATGCCGGCGTATGGATAGGGTTTGTTTTTGGACTTTCAACGGCGGCTGTTCTTTTTGGATTACGGTTGAAGCATCAGGTGCAGAAATTCGGTCATTAAAAAAGCAGCCTATATGAATTTAGCTCATATTACCAGCCTTTTGTTATATTTCAGTGACTAATTCACGTATGAAGCATTTATAAAATTACAATTCTTACTTAAAATTACAATAGGGTCAATTATCAAATGGCTTTATTTCTTTATAGCAGTGAGTGTTTTTGGCCCTTCCGGAGTTTGAACATTGCCTGTTAGTTTATTCTTTTTATGGGTTAGTGCAATGTTAATCGAATTCCCTTCAACCTCAGTGGTGAAGGTGATATTTTTCTTTACAATTTTCAAATTGCTGGCCACCAATTCACCAGCCTCGACTTTTATCACACAAATCGTTTGTCCGCTTTTTTCAGAAAAAATCAAACTTCCCTTTTCATATCCATGAGGTGCATCACTAACAGTATAAAGCCATTCGCCGATTAAGGATTTGTTCTTCATTTCAGCCTGAAGATCAGAAAATGTAAACAATGAGATCGAAAATAAGAACATCAATGTCCTAAGATGATTTTTCATGTTGGATTAGATTTGGAGTTTTGTTTTTAAACCGCATATAATAATAATTCAATTAAAACACTGTTACCCATCAAGCACGATTCATCTTTTCTTAACCAACGGAATCCATGAATAGCTTTTTAAAATATATTTTCGGTTTATTCTGATGCCGTGGTCCTTCCGCAGACATTATGAAATAAGGTTCACCAACTATTTTTATTTTTCTTGAAAGATTTTCATTTACGCTTTCTGACTTAATCATTAATCTTTTAGCTTCAGAATGAATGCGACGATTTAGGATAAGACTTGGAATATATGCAAGGATAAATCCTACTGTAAGTGTGCTAATCATCAGGTTGTTTATACTTAATATCTTATGCAGGGAGAAAGTAAAGACAATCATTAATATATTAATAAATCCAATTAGCAAAGTAGATTTTAAATGAGAATTCCCCAATTCCAATAACTTATGATGAATGTGATTCATGTCAGGAGTGAAAGGTGAACGTTTTTTCGAAATCCGTATAAAAAACACCCGTATGGTATCAATTATAGGTACAATCAGTATGCCCATAGAAACTATAGGGGCCGCAAGTATAGCATAAGGTGATTGTAAATTTATATTGAATTGATTAAATTTAATTACTAAAACAACCATAATAACTCCCAAAATCAGAGAACCAGTATCACCCATAAAGATTTTGTATTTTTTCCCGAAGACATTAAAAAGGGAAAAAGCTATTAAACTACCGGCCAAACAGAAACACGTAATTCCATATTCAGGATGTCCGGCCACTAGGAACCAGGTTCCGAAAACGATTGAAATCAAAATACTGACCAGGGAAGCCAGACCGTCGATACCATCAATCAGGTTAAATGCATTGATTATTGCAATCATGGTAAATAAGGTGAACACAAAACTTACAGGGTAACTAATTTCATACAAGCCGAGAATTCCCTGCAGATTTGTAAACCTGAAATTTCCAAGAACAATCAGCATCGTTGCAGTGCCAAGTTGAACAAATAGTTTCCGAAGGGCAGATATATCCATCAGATCATCTTTAAGTCCAATAAAAAACATGATAATAATAGCTGCGATGAGGTATTTTAATTCGCCAAAATTATAGCCATCAGTTGCTATGATAGTACTCAGGATGAAGCCAATAAAAATAGCGACTCCTCCCAATGTGGGAACAACTACTTTGTTGACCTTTCTTTCATTGGGAGTATCATAAAGCCGTTTGGCAATTGAAACTCTGATGATAGGTGGAATAGTTAAAAATACGAGAATAAAACCTATTATAAAGCCAAATATAGAGTATAACGCATCCATAGTTTAGTTTTAGAGAGTTAAAGTTATGTCTTTATTTTTTAAAAAAGTGATAATTATGAAAAAATTTGTATTCCCATACTCTATAAACTGTTTGAATAATCTAAATGATTCAAATTTGATTCATATAAATCCTTTAAATTGATTTCAAAAGTGATAAACATTCTAAATAGAATTATTGTTCGTGAGCTTGTATCATTTATGCGTCAAATTACAGATTTCGGTGTTTATTGCATCCGGGAAGAATAAGAGGTTTGGGCTTTTGTACTGGCATTCGTAATGCAATTCTGTTTTACGGAAAATAAAGTGTTTTGTTTACTTGCAGGGAAATAGCTTTTAATATTTCAGGAATTATTCTATATAAGTATCATCCAGATGAGTATTTTTACCACGAAGTTTTTATTTTTAACTTTTGAATGAACTCCTGTTAAAGTCTGATGATATGATTCAGAAATGAACCTATTGACTCCGGACATCAATTCTTTATCCATTCAGATGTTTTTCACGATAGCAATAAACCTGCTTTCAACCTATACGGAATGTATCCGGGTAGGGATTGCGCCGTATTCACTTCGTATCAATTAATCTATGATTGATTTGTAACTGTACCAAGATTTTGATTTTAATACAGTTATAGATCAGTCATAGTACAGATATACCGAAGGAATACCTACCAAACCCCTATTCAATCCCTACTTAAACCAGGTGCGGCTTATGGCGGAATTTCTATGATCAGTCACTTTAATGGATGGTCTTTTCGCAAACAAGCAATTTGAGGGGAATACAGTAGTTACTTTTCAATGTAAATTGAAACAGCTAGATATTGAAACAGCAAATAATTTTCCATTTTTAAATGCAATTTCCCTATGTTTACTTGTAGGTTGGAATTAATATTCAGCCAAAAGACTTACCTTTGAGACTCAATTTACAGAACTAAAATGGATCAAAAAATATTACGGCTGATTGCCCAACAAGTTGGAATTCAGTATGCACAGGTGGATAATACAATTCAATTACTGAATGAGGGTGGAACTGTTCCATTCATTTCAAGATACCGTAAAGAACGAACGGGTAGTCTGGATGAAGTTCAGATTGAGGCAATAAAAGATGCCAAGGAACGAATGGAGGAATTGCTCAAACGTAAGGAGACCGTATTGAAAACCATACAGGAACAGGATTTGCTGACCCCTGAATTGCAAAAACGAATTGAGGATTGTTTTGATCCGACCGAACTGGAAGATATTTATCTGCCTTATAAACCAAAGCGCAGAACCCGCGCCATGATTGCCCGTGAGAAAGGACTGGAACCACTTGCCAGCCTGATCATGAAACAATTTGAATCAAACCTCGTGTATAAAGCGCAATCATTTGTAAACGACAAGGTGGAATCGATTGACGATGCCTTGGCAGGAGCCAGGGATATCATTGCCGAATGGATCAATGAAAATGAAAGGGCAAGGGGAATTGTCAGACGCGAATTCGAACACAGCGCTTTTATCAGCAGCAAGTTAATTAAAGGCAAGGAGGAGGAAGCGGCTAAATACCATGATTATTTTGATTGGAATGAACAGCTGAAAAAATGCCCGTCGCATCGTTTAATGGCTATGCGCCGCGGTGAGAACGAAGGATTCCTGAGGGTCTCCATATCACCTGAAAGCGAAGAACCTGTTCAACGGCTCACGCGGTTTTTCATTCACAGCCGCAATGCCTGTGCAGAACAGATGGAACTGGCAGTCAATGATTGCTACAAACGACTTTTGGAACCCTCCATTGAAACTGAATTTGCCAATCTGTCAAAAGAAAAGGCAGACGAAGAAGCCATCCGTGTTTTTGCCGATAATCTACGACAGCTTCTGCTGGCCGCGCCACTGGGTCAGAAACGGGTTCTTGCCTTAGATCCAGGCTATCGTTCAGGATGCAAGCTGGTGTGCCTGGATGCACAGGGAAATCTTATCCACAACGAAACAATTTATCCGCATAAACCACAGGAAGAAGTTAAACAGGCAGCACGAAAAGTTTCTTCGCTGGTAAGCGCTTACCAGATTGAAGCCATTGCCATTGGAAACGGTACTGCAAGCCGCGAGACGGAGCAATTTATAAAGAAGCTTCACTACGACCGTGAACTTCAGGTTTTTGTTGTTTCAGAAGATGGAGCTTCAATTTATTCAGCCTCAAAGATTGCCCGTGATGAATTTCCACAATATGATGTTACTGTACGTGGTGCCGTTTCGATCGGCAGGCGATTGCTTGATCCCTTGGCCGAACTGGTGAAAATTGATCCGAAATCAATCGGAGTAGGACAATATCAGCATGATGTCGATCAGAAGAAATTGAAAAACAGTCTGGATAAGGTGGTCGAATCGAGTGTTAACCTGGTTGGAGTGAATGTAAATACCGCTTCCCAACATTTATTGACTTATGTTTCTGGCTTGGGGCCACAACTCGCTCAAAATATTGTGGATTATCGTAAGGAGAACGGACCCTTTAATTCAAGAACTGAAATACAGAAAGTTGCACGAATGGGAGCAAAGGCCTATGAACAGTCAGCTGGATTCCTGAGAATTCCCGAATCGGCCAACCCTTTGGACAATTCGTCTGTCCATCCCGAATCGTATTTTGTCGTTCAAAAGATTGCAAAAGATTTGAAGTGCAGCATTCAGGAGCTGATTTCAAGTGAAGAATTTCAGAAACAAATTGTTTGGGCGAGTTATGTGACCGATCAGATTGGCCTTCCTACCCTTGAAGATATCCGCAAGGAACTTGCAAAACCGGGCCGTGATCCGCGAAGCGCCATTAAAGTGTTTGAGTTTGCAGCAGGCATCTTCAAGGTTGAAGATTTGCAGGTTGGAATGGTTTTACCCGGAATAGTGACCAATATTACAAAATTCGGTGCCTTTGTAGATGTTGGCGTAAAACAGGATGGACTGGTACATGTTTCACAGATGGCCGATAGGTTTATCACTGATCCGTCTGAGATTGTGAAACTTCATCAACATGTACATGTCAAGGTAATTGAACTCGATCTATCACGTAAACGAATTCAATTAAGCCTGAAACAGGTACCTCAGAGCTAAAAGATTTTATCCTCCGGAATAATAACCCACATTATTACATAGGCCAGAATTGCTGCCCCACCAGCAAATGCCAGAAGTACAAATGCGATCCTGACAATAGTAGGATCAATATCCAGGTAGTTTCCTATGCCGGAACAAACACCGGCAATCATTTTATCTCTTGAACGTGTCAGTCGTTTCTGTATGGTCATTTCATTCGTCCTCCCCGTCTTCAAAGTAATTATCCTGATTTTCAAGTTCGGCTTCAAGGAATACTTCAGCTTCTTCAAGCAGCTGATCGATAAGATCTTTGTCCTTAGGTTTATCATCGATCCAGTAAATGGTCTGATTTACTGAGAAATCTTCAATGTCACTCCCAACAATAAAGCGTGGGGTTTCATTGTGTACAACATAAAGCATGTCAGGCATTTCCTGAGAATTGTCGGCAAGCAGAAACTTTGGTAGCATAACTATAGTTTTGGTGATTCGTAAAACAAATTTAACGAAAAATAGGAACTTTACGCACGTTTCCTTATCAATTTTGAGACTTTAACAAATGCAGAATAGTTTCAGGTTTCAAGTTTCAGGTTTCAAGTTGCCTTCGGAACTGATGACCAGAGCATTAACTTGGAGCTTAAAACTTGGAACTTGGAACTCGAAATCTTCTTCGTACTTTTGCATCAATAATAAATTGGTATGACTCTGGTATATCCTGATAATTTTGAATCGAAGATAGGGTTTGATAAAATCCGCGAATTGCTCAAAGGAAGATGTTTGAGCTCCCTGGGGAAAGAATATGTGGACGAAATTCGTTTCATAAGCGACTTCGATCAGCTGACTACAGATCTTTCTTTAGTGAGTGAATTTGTGTCCATTATTCAGGAAATGGAGAATTTCCCTACCAGCTACTATTTCGATCTTCGGGAAGCGCTTGCCAAAATACGTATTGAAGGTCGGTTTTTGGAAGTGGAGGAAGTCTTCGATCTGAAACGATCACTGGAAACGATTTCAGGAATTGTACGTTTCCTTAAGCAGACCAAAGAGGACAAGCTGCCATATTTAAAACAGCTGATGGCTGGTGTCCAGGTCTATCCATATGTCATTGAACGAGTTGACGCTATCCTGAATAAATACGGAAAAATAAAGGACAATGCTTCCCCTGAACTGTCACACATACGCAAGGAATTGCTAAGCAAACAATCAGGTGTTTCCCGAAGGCTTCAGGCTATTCTGAAAAAGGCACAGGATGATGGTCTGGTCGAAGAGGATGCTTCGGTTGCCATGCGTGACGGGCGTGCGGTGATACCTGTATCCTCAGCTTTTAAACGGAAGCTAAATGGGATAGTACATGATGAATCATCAACAGGGAAAACCTCATACATCGAGCCGGCCGAAGTGGTAGAGTTAAATAACCAGATCAGGGAATTGGAATATGCTGAAGTGCGTGAGATTGTGCGTATACTGATCCTGTTCTCAAATGATATCCGTCCGTATCTGCCCGATTTGTTAATGGCCTATGAGTTCCTGGGAAAGATTGACTTTATCCGATCAAAGGCTATCTATGCCATCGATATCAATGGGATTAAACCTTATCTGGAGAACAAATGTCAGCTGGAGTGGGAGAGTGCGGTGCATCCATTGTTAATGCAGGCATTGCGTCGCGAAAACAGGAATGTGGTTCCGCTAAATATCACCCTGACTGAAAAGAAACATATCTTACTTATTTCAGGGCCGAATGCAGGAGGAAAATCGGTATGCCTGAAAACGGTCGGATTATTGCAGTATATGCTTCAATGCGGATTGCTGATTCCCGTAAGGCAGAGCAGTGCTACAGGCATTTTTGAGAAGTTGTTTATCGATATTGGTGATGAACAGTCTATTGAAAATGATCTGAGTACCTATAGTTCACATCTGATGAACATGAAGTTTTTTCTGAAGCATTCGAATGAAAAGACTTTGGTACTAATCGATGAATTTGGTACAGGAACAGAGCCTATGCTGGGTGGTGCCATTGCTGAATCGATTCTGGCCCAGCTTAATGAAATGAAGACCTTTGGCGTCATTACCACCCATTATACCAACCTGAAACACTTTGCATCCTCATCGGAGGGAATAGAAAATGCAGCCATGATGTATGATTCAGCCAAAATGGAGCCCTTGTTTCAGCTGGATATAGGGAAGCCGGGGAGCTCGTTTGCCTTTGAGATCGCCCGCAAGATTGGTCTTCCGGAGAAAATACTGGAGGTGGCCACTGAAAAGATAGGTAAGGATCACATCAATTTTGACAAGCATTTGCGCGATATTGTACGCGATAAACGCTATTGGGAAACCAAGCGTGAGAAGATCCGTAAAGTGGAGAAATCACTGGATGAACTGGCAGAGAAATACGAAACAGACCTTGGACAGTTGGATAAACAGCGAAAAGAGATATTATTAAAAGCGCGACAGGAAGCTGATCAGATCCTGAGTGAAGCCAATAAACGCATAGAGAATACCATATATGAAATTCGTGCAAGTCAGGCAGATAAGGAAAAAACAAAACTGATCAGGGCCAAGCTGACCGATTTTAAGCTGAAAGTAGAAGAATCGGCAACAGCCCAGGATGATCTGATCAACCAAAAGATACAGAAACTAAAAGAGAAAGAGTCTCAGCGAAATCATAAACGAGCAGAGAAAAAGCCGTCCCGAGTACTCGGGATCAAAGAAAAAGAGCAGGAGCCTGATGTATGGCATGCTGGAGATAAGGTGGTTATGACAGGGAATGAGAATATTGGTGAAATTCTGGAGTTGAATGAGAAGAATGTGGTGGTCGCATTTGGGCATATCCGAACATCGGTTAGTCGCGACAGGTTGCAGAAAATAACAAACAATGAAGCAAAGAAAATTCAACGTACCTATAACCAGACTTTGCCGAATATCAACAAAGGACTGAGCGAAAAGCGACTCAACTTCAAGTCGGAAGTAGATGTTCGTGGTCAACGAACCGAAGAGGCGATACAAATCATCCAGTCATTTATTGACGATGCCATCATGCTTAATTTCAGTGAACTGAGGATCTTGCATGGCAAGGGAAATGGCATCCTGAAAGAAATGATCCGCAATTATCTGAAATCAGAGCCTGCTGTGAAGTCCTGCCGTGACGAACACGTACAGTTTGGAGGCGCAGGAATTACAGTGGTGGAGATTGGATAATTAAATGCAAAATAGTTTCAGGTTTCTCCCGAGTAATCTGGATCAAGTTGCCTTCGGAACTGATGACCAGAGCAAGAACTTGAAACTTGAAACTTTGAACTTGAAACTTGAAATATACAGATGATAAACGAGAAACTAGATATTGAGCTTTTGGAAGTCCTGAAAGAAAATGGATTTACCGAATCAACCCGGTTGGAACAGATATGTATTCCCAAGATTAAAAGCGGACGCGATTTGTTGTGCATTGCCCCAAATGGCAGTGGTAAATCAACCACAATCGTGGTAAGTGTGCTTCAGCGATTAAAATCCTCGCTGGACGATAATCCCCGTGCAATTATTGTTGTTCAGAACAAGGAACGAGCATTGGAAATGAAGGCCGAATTTGAGCGCCTGGGCGAATACACCGATTTGCGTGTCCAGACTGCCTGTGACGATGAAAAGATTAATGATCAGAAAGACAAGATTTACATGGGTTCTGATGTGGTGATCGGTACGGCCAAACGTCTGAACCAGGTCTACACCTTGTATGCACTGAATCTGGGCGTTGTAAAGATTTTCGCCATTGATAATGCAGAGACGGTTATTAAGAGTATTAATTATACCCAGATTGATCGCCTTTCGGAAAGCATGCCCAAGGCCCAGCGTGTTGTTTTTGCTTCCCATATGAATGAATGGATTGAACGGTTTGCAGATACATTTATGAATGTTCAGGACATCATTGAAATTGATGAAGAAGACAAAGATGAATCAAATAATCAAGTCTAAAATTAAACTAAAATAACTAGTCGGAGGTCATTTTGGAGTAGACATTTTGGTATTATTGTATATTTTGAAGCTTGCTGAAATAAGACTATTTTTGTTTATTGATTTTAATCACGAGATAAAATTAATATGAACTTTGAAAGTCTTGATTTAAATGCAATAACCGGATTTGAATGGGATGAAGGAAATTCCGAGAAGAATAAGCGGAAGCATAATATTAATAAATGGCAGATTGAAGAAGTCTTTTTTAATGAGCCATTTCTTATTTATGAAGATAAGAAGCATTCTAACAATGAATTCAGATGGTATGCATTAGGGAAAATGGATAATGAAATAAAACTCATGGTTGTTTTTACAGTGAGGAATAACCTTATTAGGGTCATTTCTGCAAGAAAAATGAATAAAAAAGAGAGGGCATATTATGAAAACGTATAAAACATTACCCGAATTTAAGAGTGAACTTGAAGAATTTGAATTTTGGTGTAAAGAAGATTCTATGGAATATATTAATTGGGATCAATCAAAAAGAGTAAGTTTTTCTAATTTAAAAAAAACGTCACAAGAGATCACATTGAATCTACCACTGGATTTGCTTGAGAAAATAAAGGTGAGAGCCAATAAAATAGACGTGCCGTTTGAATCATTGGTTAAAATGTACATTCTCAAAGCTTATAATGACAATACTCAAAATTACCTTCCTTAGGGAAACCTTTTTTTAACCGTAATTCCCTTTTCATCTTGAGATTGAGAATAGAATATGATTTCCATTAATGAGTCTTTACTTTTGAATTGCCTGATATTATGCGCAGCAACACCTTTTTGATTTTCTTCAGCATTGTACTATTGATCTATTTCTCGGTCAACTATTACATTTTCGTTCGCGGACTTCAGGTCTTTTCACTGAGTCAGCCGATGCGGAAATGGTATATCATTAGTTTTTGGACAATTGTATCAATGTTCATTGCCGGTTCGGTTCTTGAACGGACTGCCACATCGGCCTTTAGCGAATGGATATATCGGATTGGTGCATTCTGGCTGGCATTCATGCTCTATCTGACAATTGCAATTGTCCTGATTGATCTTATTCGCGTGGTCAATTACTTTTTCCACATCTTACCTCCATTTACGCAAATATTGAGATTCCGATTGGGCCTGCTGGTCTTTTCGATGGTTTCTATCACAGTGATTTTAGGTCATATCAATGCCTTAACCATCAATGTGAAGGAAATCCCATTGACCATTCACAAAAAGGTTACAGGTTCTTCTGAAGTAAAAATACTCATGGCTTCGGATATCCATCTGGGCGCTTTAGTCGGAGAAAGGCGTGAAAAACATTTGCTCGATATTATTCATGAACAAAAGCCTGACCTTGTTTTGCTTTGCGGTGACCTGGTCGATGGTGAGATTGCTCCTGTGCTCAGAAAGAACCTAGGTCGTCACATCCAGGAAATCAAAACTCCCCTTGGCGTTTATGCCATCACAGGGAACCATGAATACATTGGCGGAATCGAAAAAACCTTACCTTACCTGAGAGGTATAAATATCAAGGTGTTAGTTGATGATACGGTAACCCTGGCAAACGGAATTCAGCTGGTGGGACGGAACGACCATTCATCAGGAAGAGGGCAACAGGCACGAAAATCATTAGCAGAACTGCTTAAAGGACTCGATCAGTCCAAACCTGTTATCGTAATGAATCATCAGCCTTTCAATCTCAGTGAAGCTTCAGATGCCAATGTTGATCTTCATCTTTCAGGTCATACCCATAACGGGCAACTTTGGCCGTTTAATTATATGACAGAAGCTATATTTGAATTAAGCTGGGGATTGCTGAAAAAGGGAAATACTACATTTTATGTCTCTTCTGGTTACGGAACATGGGGTCCACCCATAAGGATCGGAAACAGGCCTGAAGTAGTGGTCTTTAATCTGAAGTTTGAATAGTAGTAGATACAAACCCCATATAATAAAGAGAAATAAGGAATGAGGAATGAGGAAATACACTTTGCCCTCTTTCCCCTTTTCCTCTTTTCTCATTCTTAAATTCTCCCATCCATATCCCCTTTTCCATATTCTGGTTGAAGTGGAAACTTTACAGGCCTTCCATCCCTTTGTGAGCGATAAATGGCAGTAAACAATTCTACGGTCTTGCGGCCATCCTCAAAGGATACAAGGGGTGGATGATCTTTCAGGATTGCATCTGCAAAATCTACAAGTTGCTGTTTGAAATAGTAGATCATCGAATCTATGGAATGAAATTCACGGCTGTCAGCCTCATTCCATTCTTCCATCAGGTGTTCTTCGCCCGGAACAGTCCAGATGTCTAGTTTGGGTGCCTCCTGTATACTTGTTTTACCGGGGAGAAACATGGCGCCACCTTCAAGTTGCGCACCTATTGAAGACCCATTCCTGCCATGAATGTGAATCTTCCCATAGATGCCAGGCTTTTGTGAATTGCTTACCAGGATGTTTCCCAAACCGCCATTCCTGAATCGGATGATTGCAACCGCTGTATCTTCAACTTCGATGTACGGGTGATTGATGTTGCTCCAATAACCGAAAACTTCATCGATATCTCCCATTAGCCACAATAGAAGGTCAAGCTGGTGGGGTGACTGATTGACCAGTACTCCTCCGCCTTCAAGTTTCCATGATCCGCGCCAGGCATCACCCTCGAAATAAGCCCGATTGCGCCATCCAAGCATCTGAATTGTGCCAAGCATAGGAGAGCCGATTTTACCTTCATCAATGGCCTCTTTCATGCGCTGTATAGGTAAATACCAACGCCTCTGACTGATTACCCCGGCTTTCCGATTCATGCGTTGGGCCGCCTCAATAATCAAATCACAATCCTGTAAAGTCGATGCAAGTGGCTTTTCGATCATGACATGTGCACCGGCTTCCATGGCCTCGATGGCTACCGCAGCATGATATGGATGTGCATTACAGATTATTGCCAGCTGAATATTTTCTGCTTTAATCATCTCTCGTATCGACGAATAAGCTTTTACCGAAAACACTTCTGCAAATTTTAGAGCTGAATCAGGAGTTCTGCTCCAGACTGCCTTAAAGCTCAGTTCAGGTATTTGCAGAATAGCCTTAGCATGTATATGCGCAATCTTTGAACAGCCCAGGATAGCAATGTTGATGGTCATAGCCTGATTTTAAAGTATTACAGATTCTTATATAATGGTCATTGATAGTCACTTGTTGTCATTGATAGTTATTCATTGTCATTCATTGTTATTTGTTTTACGTCATTAACAGGAAAGCAAAAATGACTATCAATGACCATCAATGACAACTAATGACAACGAACGATTATTTGATTCTATTCATAGCCTGATCTTTTATCTTCCCTAAAGATATAAAAATCAACAATGCATTTACCACAAATCCTGAAATCAATACGATCTGACCTGTTTCTATAGAACCAAATGTCATCATTAGTTTCCCGGTCAGCGCCAGAATGCCACCCGATAGCATTGCCGCAATACCGAACCGTCTATTGTATGGCAGGTTGAAAAGAGCTGCAACCATTGGTATAATAAATGCCCCGGAATAAAACGACAAGGCCATAAGTAAGGATGACACAATGGAAGTTACTTTTAAAGAGATGATCATGCTTAACAGGCCTACACCAATGATGAAATATTTGGTCTGCCGGAATGACCTTTGAGTATTGATGTCTTTATGAAAAAGTTCGCTTAAAATCATGGATGCAGTAAGCAGGGTAGTGGCAGCCGTTGAAAGTACAGCCGAAATCAGGGCAGCAACAAGTATGCCTGTAGCCCATTCAGGCAAATACATATTGGCCAGGTTGACCAAAGCCGAACTGTTTTGTGCGCCCGGATGCAATGCCGCTGCATAGATTCCAACATACGAGAGAACAAATCCAAACGGAATCAGGATCAGGGCAACGATTAATACACTTCGAAATGCCGTTTTTGAATCTTTTGCACAAAAGACCCGTGAATAGATATCCGGCCCAACCACAAATGTGCTTGAAAAAGTAAGAATCAATATGAATAAATCTATCGGCAGGAAATGGCCGTTAAAAGGAAACACACTTCCGAAGTCGGGTAGTGCAGGTAACTTGGCTGATGGTATCATAAATGCAGTAAGTACTACACCCCCGATGATGAAAAATGCCTGAAACAGGTCTGTTTTCATAATGGAGACCTGTCCGCCAATGTACGTATAGATGATAAAAATGATGCCGGTTAAAAATACCCCCGAGGAATACGACAGGCTGAAAAAACTAACCAGTATCTGCGCTCCCGCGATAATTTGAGCTGCCACTATTCCCAGCCAGGCAATCGGTATGATGACTGAAGTGACTTTCCGCGCCGATTCGCCGTAATACTGTCCAATTAGCTCGGGCAAGGTGAATTTCCCCTTCGAGTAAACCTTTTTAACAACGGGAAGTAAACCCAATAAGCCCAGGCTAGCTGCCAGGATGTACCATGCAGAAGCCCAGGACTGACTTTCGCTCAGGCCGATGGTCCCCAGGATGGCTGATCCTCCCAGGATGGTGGCCAGCAGACTGCCTGAGATCTGCCAGACGCCTGTCTTTTTTCCCGCAAGAAAATAGTCGAAAGGGGTCTTGATCTTCAGGGCAGAATAAATTCCAAGAAGGAATAATATGAGGGCATAGATGATCAGTATTGTCGTCTTCATTCGAATAAACACATTAGGACTGAACTTAGAATTAGTTCGGTAAAGGTGATGATTTTTTGGCGAATATAATCCTGTTCATTCCCGGGAGTAACCATCCGCTTTGTTTTTAATAATCCGAAGCACTAAGTGTTGAAAAATCGTATATTTAACCATAGGCAACCATATATTGTGTTTTAGAACATTGCTTCAACAATCATTTTAATTTTTAATTTTGAACCGTTACCGTACACGGAGAATAGTTCATCCTTATAAAAGCAATTCCATATGAGAAATATTAATCTGGTTATTGTGCTTCTGTTGGTCGTTTTATTTGGTTCAGCGAAGAATAAGGAAGATAATCAATCAGAACAAAATACATTAAGTGCAAAAGAAAAACAACAAGGCTGGCAATTGCTTTTTGATGGTAAAACAACCCAAGGCTGGAAGAGTGTTGACAGCAATGAGTTTCCCGCTGAAGGCTGGAAAGTGGTGGATGGAACCCTCACCTCGATTGCTAGTAGTCCCGATGCCCCGATAAAAGGCGTTGACATTATTACTACAAATAAATATTCAGCCTTCGATTTTCAGTTCGAATTCAACTTTGCTGAAGGCGCAAACAGCGGTATTAAATATTTTATCGGGAATGGTGGTCCTTCGATAGGGTTGGAATATCAGATTCTCGATGACCAACGAAATCCCGATGCTAAATTAGGTGTCGTGGGTAACCGATGCCTGGCTGCCCTTTACGATCTTATTCCTATTGACAATCAGGGCGTGATTGTCAAACCTGTCGGAGAATGGAACTCCGGTCGCATTGTTGTTTATCCCGATAACAGGGTCGAACACTGGCTCAATGGAAAGAAAGTACTCGAATATGTACGCGGCTCAGGTATTTACAAAGCGCTTGTGGCCCGGAGCAAATATGCCGGATATGTAGGCTTTGGAATGGTAAAGGAAACACCAATCCTTTTGCAATATCACGGTGATCAGGTCAGATTCAGAAGCTTAAAAATCAAAAAACTATAACAGGATGAACTCAAACCGACGCAATTTTTTAAAACTATCAGGACTTAGTATGGCAGCAGTTGCCCTGCCAGGTATAGTCCAATCCAATCCGGCTCCGGCCAAAAAATCAAAATCTTTACCCATTCGTCTGGGCCTTGCTTCATATACTCTTCGGAAAATGAATCTGGACGACACACTGGCAGTTTGCCAGAAGTTGGATCTCAGACATATTTCCCTGAAAGATTTTCATCTCAAATTAGACTCAACGGATGCACAAATTGCAGAAGCAGTAAAGAAATGTAAGGATGCCGGTGTCGAAGTGGGTTCAGGTGGAGTAATCTATATGAAGTCCGAAGCCGAGGTAGATGCTGCCTTTGTATACGCACGCAAAGCGGGCATGAACATGATCATTGGAGTCCCTCAGCACGAAATGCTCCCTTACGCCGAGAAAAAGGTAAAGGAAACCAACATCCGCCTAGCCATTCATAATCACGGTCCAGGCGATCTGGTCTACCCCAGTTGCGAAAGCGCCTATGTGCTGATTAAAAACATGGATCCGAGAATGGGACTATGCCTCGATATTGGCCACACACAGCGCATACAGCGTGACCCGTCCGCTGATTTGAAAGACTATTTTCCACGTATCTTTGAAGTCCACATGAAAGACGTGACCAGTTCGGATAAGGATGGCAAGCCCATTGAAATTGGCCGCGGCGTCATTGATATCCCTGGATTCCTCAGGACTGTCGTTAAACTGAAGTTTTCAGGAATTATATCCTTTGAATACGAAAAGGAAGAAAAAGACCCTGTTCCCGGCCTGGCCGAATCAATGGGCTATGTGAAAGGCGTTTTGGCAGTAATTAACTAAGAAACTAAACTAAACCAAATAAGAATATCATGAGTACAAATCGAAGAGAATTTATTCGCAATGTAGCTGTCGGAAGTGCCGGAGTGGCTATCGGTGGAATGGCCTCAGGCTTCAGCGCCAAAAGCTATTCAAGGATTATCGGCGCCAACGACCGGCTCAATGTAGCTCTCATGGGTTGCGGTCGTAGGGTTAGTGCCTATTACAATGCACTTAAGAATAAAGATAATAATATTGACGTCGCCTATATCTGCGATGTAATGCTGAAACAGCGAGAAAAGGTAGCTGCTGATCTGAATGGTAAGGTTTCAGGAAAAGCTATACTGGTCAATGATATTCATGAGGTATGGAATGATCAGCATGTCGATGCTATCTTTGTGGCTGCTCCTGACCACTGGCATGCTCCCGCAACCTGGATGGCCATGAATGCAGGCAAACATGTGTACATCGAAAAGCCATGCAGTCACAATCCCCGCGAAGGTGAATTGCTGGTTGCATTCCAGAAAAAATACGGTAAAGTGGTGCAGATGGGAAACCAGCAGCGTTCAGCCAAAGAATCACAGGACATCATCTCCGAAATTCATAAGGGTGCAATCGGTGATGTTTACAAAGCTCTTGCATTTTATACCAATAATCGCCCTGTAGTGCCGGTAGCCAAAACGGCTCCTGTTCCTGAAGGTCTGGATTGGGAACTCTGGCAGGGACCTGCCCCACATGAGGAATACAAGGACAATACCTGGGATTACAACTGGCATTGGTATGGCTGGACCTGGGGAACCGCTGAAACCGGAAATAATGCTACCCATGAGCTGGATGTGGCCCGCTGGGCGCTCCAGGTAAAATACCCCGAACAGGTTGATGTAGAAGCCGCCAAACGTTATTTTAAGAACGATGGCTGGGTCATGTACGATACCATGGATGCACGTTTCCGCTTCCCCGGGAACAAAATCATTCAATGGGAAGGCAATAGCCGCACGGGATACAATACCTTCGGATCAGATCGCGGAACCATTATTTATGGCAGCGAAGGAACCGTATTCCTGAACCGTGATGGCTATAAACTCTATGACAGGGCAGGCAAGATGATCAAAGACAGCAAATCTGCAGGAAAAGAAGCAGGCAATACGCTTGGCGGTGGTGGTGATATGACTGACGGTCATATCGCAAACTTCTTCAATGTCATCCGTGGCAAAGAATCTAAACTGAATTCTCCCATCGAAGAGGGTGCAATCAGCCAGATGCTGGTTCACTATTCCAATATCGCATACCGCATCAATAAACCGTTTAAGGTGAATACCGAAAACGGACATATTCTTGACGATGAGGCCATGAAGCTTTGGGATCGCGAATACCAGAAAGGGTGGGAACCTAAACTATAGGAATAAGGAAAAAAGGAAAAAGGAAAATAGAAAAACTCTCTGGATTGCTTCAGAGAGTTTTTCCGTTTAATAGAAGATACATGATCATCGCTATGCGGTGATCATGTATCTTCTAATTTAATTTTTACCATGCGATCAGCTTTATATAGCTTTTTAGGTGCGTAGCACTGTCAGTATGGTAGTATGGTATTGATAGCCAGATTGTAGCCGCGTAGCGGTGACACAATCAATGCAATTAATCAAAGACCCATTTACTGTGTCACCGCTACGCGGCTCTGAATTTCATCATGCTGTTCTTTTCTGCCATACTATCACCGCTACGCGGCTATGAAGCTTCAAATAAGCAGATAACGGTTCTTTGGGACTTATTTTTGACCTGTTTACTCTGCTACTCCAAAATACTATCTTCTTATCAAGTTTTTCCTTATTTTATCAGAATCTCAATTCTTCTGGCTATTTTCGTGTTTCCATACACTACTGAAACTTCTAAAATGCTGAAACTGATTCTATTTTTCGTGTTTGCATTCCTCTCTATGGGCAGTCAGGCACAAATCAATACGATTGTTAAGCCCGGAGGGTTTCTGTTTATGGACGGTAAAGACAGCATTTGTTTCTACCAGAAGAGTCCCAAAGACAAAGGAGGAGAGTACAGCCGGTGCAATTACATCCATCCCCTTTATGGACCTGACGGAACGCGCCTGACCGAGGATTTTCCTGCCGATCACCTTCATCACAGGGGGGTATTCTGGGCATGGCACCAGGTACTGATCGATAATATACCGGTTTCTGACGGATGGGAACTAAAGAACTTTAAGCAAAAAGTCACCAGTGTCGAATTTAAACGCCAACATGAACTTGGTGTCCTGACTACAATCGTTAACTGGTCATCACCGGTATGGAAAAATGGCACTGAGGCTTACCTTCAGGAGAAAACTAAAATCACGATGTATCCCCTAACGGGTAATTACCGCAGGATGGACTTTGAAATTCAGTTGAAAGCCCTGACCGATCGCTTAAGTATTGGCGGCTCAGACGATGAAAAAGGCTACAGCGGATTCTCTGTCCGCCTGAAGTTGCCTACGGACGTTCAGTTCTCAGGTATAAATGGTTCCGTTGAACCCATAAATACAGCAGTTGATGCAGGAAATATCATGAATATCAGTGGGTCGTTCCTGAAGGATGGAAAAAAGGGTGGCGTGGCTATCTGGTCTAATCCTGAAAATCCTGATCCGTCAACCCTATGGATCATACGAAATTCAGCAAGTATGCAAAATGCCGCTTACCCCGGTCGCCACGCGGTTTCCATTCCATTCGATCAGCCCTTAACACTTAAATATTCGGTACTGGTATACTTTGGAGACCTGACTGCTAAACAGTTCATCCGAGTGGTCAAATAGTTTTTTACAGGTCATTTAAAGATCCGAATACATCCTGAGCACTCGGGATCTAAATCCGTATTTAATCCGCTAAAACCGTGTAAATCCGCGTTCTGTTTTTATTTTGTCCTTCCCGTTTCGCCTGAATCGCATCTTCTATTTCCAAGACCTTTCATCAAATAAATCTATTGTCAATTTTATTTTTCTATGGGATTTGTCGAACTTATCCCGTAACCTGTTGTTCTAAAAGCCAAACATTCAGTCAAGAGAAAGAAAAATGATCAGGCGGTTTAATCGTATAGTAAGTTCAGCCCGGCCTGTATTGGTCGATTTCTATGCCGATTGGTGTATGCCCTGTCGTTTGATGACCCCGATCCTGAAAGAAGTAAAAGACCAGTATAAAAAGAATGTACGCATCATAAAAGTGAATGTTGACCATTACCCTGATATTGCTGTTTCCTGCAGAGTTCATCATATTCCCTCTATAGTTGTTTTCCAGAGAGGTACAATTCATTGGAGTGGCACAGGCGTTCAGGAGGCCAACGACATTTCTTTTGCCCTGCGCGATCTGCTGTAATCGTTTTATTTTCGAACACGGATAAATTAATTACTGAATAGGAGAACTTTCTAAACTATGATTGAAAAACTAAATGTAGGAGATCTGTTGCCTCATTTTATCATGAATAACGAAAAGCATGAGCCCATAGATATCTCTACCTTCACAGGCAAATACATGGTGCTGTATTTCTATCCCAAAGATGATACCCCCGGTTGCGTACGTGAAGCCTGCAGTTTTCGCGATTCCTTTCAGGATCTGGCTGATGCCGGTGCCATCGTTTATGGAGTCAGTAACGACAAACCCGATAGTCATGCCCAGTTTAAGCTAAAATACAAGCTTCCTTTTTCGCTGCTCTCTGATACCGGCGGCGAACTGAGAAATCTACTCGGGGTACCAACCAATTTATTTGGGCTCTTGCCAGGGCGCGTCACCTATATATTCAATCCTGAAGGTCGTTTGGTGCATGTATTCGACTCCCAGTTGTCACCCGAAAAACATGTCAAAGAAGCCTTACGCATTATAGGTAATCAGGATTGAAGATTTCTCTGCGCTAAAAAATCACAGGTTACCATCCGTTCCTGAAGATGGGGATCTTCTTCCTTCGTATCAACCTCTTATCTTATTAAATCTGTTTTCGCTGTCAGTACTGATACTATCGGGCTGGTATTGCGTAGTATCCGAGTGCCCTTTTGAGTATACATTTTGTGTAGCTTGAGAGTAGCATGAGTGTACCTTACGTGTTTCTGAACACACAAGGTACACACAAGGTACACACAATGTACACACAAGGTATACACAAGGTGAGAACCAAGTACCAACCGTTAGGCATCCGTTTGGCAGGAATATGCAAAGTTGCCAAAACGACAAAAGACCCTTATTTAGGGTCTTCTGTCTATAATCTGATATCTAAAGTCTTATTTTCTATACGATTGGGAAGATCTTGCTGTCGGCCAGGTATTCCATGATGATACGCGTATTTTGCGCCCTGTTCTCAGGTTTTAACATCAATGTGGGATTTTCAGGAATGGTGAAATGGAGGTCGGCCCCAGGAAGGTTTTCAATTAGGCTCTGTTCGAATTTCTCATAGAGTTCAGGCTTGTTCTTTTTGCAGAAGTCCAGGCTGGCATCCATATGGATCAGCTTAAAACGGTTTTCACCAATGATCTGCACTACTTGACGACGAATGCTTTCATCGGGAGAAATAAACGAGCAGATGGTTATGATGCCCTGGTCGTTCAGGATTTTGCTGATGTGAGCGACTCTTCGCAAGTGTTCGGTACGGTCGGCAGGCGAGAAATCGAGCTCGTTGGAAAGGCCTGAACGTATGGAACTGCCGTCGAGCAAAACCACAGTGGCGCCCTGGTCGAATAATTCCTTTTCGAGGGTGAAAGCCAGTTCATTTTTGCCAGAACCGTGCAATCCGGTGATCCACAGGGTTGTGCCCTGCTGGTTGTACCGTTTCTGCCGCTGGGTATCGGTTATCAGGCATTCGCCTTTATGGATGAGGGCTTTGGTGGCTTCCAGTGTTTTCTCGTCAACAATACGCGAAGGCAGGTCTTCTGCATTGAGTTTATCGATGATCATTCCAACAGCAACGGTGTTATTGGTCATTGGGTCTATCAGGATAAACGACCCGGTTGAGCGGTTCTTTTTATACGGATCGAAGAAGATGGCCTTGTTGGTGGTTAATACCACACGCCCGATTTCGTTCAGTTCAAAATGATCGACCGACGATTTCTGAAGCGAGTTGACATCTATTCTGTACTGGATCTTGTCGATCCTTACACGAGTGGTATTGTTGGCGTGTTTGATGAAAAACTGTACGGATGGGTCCATGGGTTTCTCGTCCATCCAGACCAGCATGGATTCGAAATGACGTTCGATGCGTGGCAGGTTATCGGGGTAAACAATCATGTCGCCGCGTGAGATGTCGATCTCGTCTTCGAGGGTAATGGTTACCGATTGAGGGGGAAAGGCTTCATCCAGATTTCCGTCGTATGTAATGATTTCTTTGATCCGTGATCTTTTGCGTGAAGGAAGGACCATGATTTCCTCCCCCTTGCGGATGATTCCTGAAGCCACCCTTGCCGAGAACCCGCGGAAGTCGAGATCGGGGCGAAGGACATACTGAACCGGGAAGCGCATATCGTCGAAGTTGCGGTCGCTGCTGATGTGGACCGACTCCAGAAATTCGAGCATACTTTTACCATGATACCAGGGCATCAGGGTGGTTGGTTCCACCACGTTTTCACCCTTCAGGGCTGCAATGGGGATGAAGTTCACATCCGGGACGTCGAGCTGGGTGATAAAGGCCTTGTATTCGGCACAGATCTCATCAAATACTTTCTGGTCGTAATTCACCAGATCCATCTTGTTCACGGCCAGTACCACGTGCTTAATGCCCAATAACGACACCAGGAACGTGTGACGGCGGGTCTGGGTAATTACCCCCTTGGTGGCATCGATAAGGATAATGGCAAGGTTGGCCGTTGAGGCTCCTGTCACCATATTCCTTGTATACTGGGTATGCCCGGGGGTATCGGCAATGATGAATTTGCGCTTGTTGGTCGAGAAATAGCGGTAAGCCACGTCAATAGTGATTCCCTGTTCCCGTTCAGCTTTTAATCCATCGAGCAGGAGTGCGTAGTCGATTTCCTCGCCCGCATGTCCAACCCGTTTACTATCGCGCTCAAGGGCTGAAAGCTGATCCTCATATATCTTCTTGCTGTCGAATAACAACCGGCCAATCAGGGTTGATTTTCCATCGTCAACCGAACCGGCAGTTAGTAGCCTGAGCAGATCTTTGTTCTCATCCTGATTGAGGTAGGCGTTGATGTCAAGAAAGTCACTCTTATTCTTCTGGCCCCCCTCAATCCCCCCTATGGGGGGAAGTTTGGCTGTATTTTTTTGATTATCGTTATTCATCTAAGCTTCAGTATTATTTGGGTTTTTAAGCCTCCCCTTGTGGGGGAGGTTTGGAGGGGGCTGTCAAAAATATCCTTCCCTTTTTTTCTGTTCCATCGAACCGTCCTGATCGAAGTCTATTACACGGGTCGTGCGTTCAGAAACAGTTACCGTCATCATTTCTTCAACGATCTTTTCAATGGTGTCTGCTTCCGATTCCACGGCACCTGTCAAGGGATAACATCCCAGGGTGCGGAAACGGACCATTTTCATTTCGGCTTTATCGGCCATTTCTTTAGGCATTCGATCGTCGTCGACCATGATCAGGTTTCCGTCCACATTCACGATTGGTCGTTCTTTGGCAAAATAGAGGGGCACAATGGGTATTTTTTCAAGACGAATGTATTGCCAGATATCCAGTTCGGTCCAGTTCGATATAGGGAATACCCGGATAGATTCACCTTTATGAACACGGGCATTGTAAATGTCCCACAGTTCGGGGCGTTGATTCTTGGGGTCCCATTGGTGAAACTTATCACGGAAGGAGAAGATGCGTTCCTTGGCCCTTGATTTCTCCTCATCGCGGCGTGCACCACCAAATGCAGCGTCAAACTTGTATTTCGAAAGCCCTTCAAGCAAAGCCTGGGTTTTCATCACGTCGGTATGAACTTTACTGCCATGGGTAAAAGGTCCGACGCCGGCTTCGAAGGCAGCCTTATTGTAATGCACAATCAGGTTCCAGTTATTCTCACGGGCGTAATTGTCGCGGAACTCGACCATCTCCTTAAATTTCCACTTCGAATCGATGTGCATCAGGGGAAATGGAACCTTTCCTGGGAAAAAGGCCTTTTCGGCCAATCGGACCATTACCGACGAATCTTTTCCGATGGAATAAAGCATGACCGGGTTTTCAAACTCGGCAGCCACTTCACGGATGATGTGGATGGCTTCTGCTTCCAGTTCCTTTAAATGTGAAAGACTATATTCTGTCATAGGGTATTCGGGTTATCATTGAGGGGGCTAAAATAATCCTTTATACTCTTTTATTGATTGGTATTAATACTGATAGGCGAAATAAGGTTGAGATTTAAACTTTGCATTCCTGATCGTAGAAATTTATACTTCAATGTCGTTTAGTTAAGAAAATATCTTAGTTAAAATCGTCATCCCGAGTACTCGGGACTAATTTCTCTGACATAATGTGAATATGACAGAGAGAGAATATACCTTTCGCTGCAATCCCGAAGGGATTAAATGTTAGTCACCCCCAATGAAATTGGGGGATGAACATCCAATCACCGCTCCAGGAACCCTGAAAGGGTTCAATTACAACATTATAAATATTGAACCCTTTCGGGGTTCCAAGTCATTCCCTGTGCCTTTTCCCCCAATTTCATTGGGGGTGAATAATATTCAATCCCTTCGGGATTATCGCCACATCTCAAGGTCAATGCAAATCAAAAGCTGTTTTTCAATGACGGCTAAACTAAACGACATTGATTTGTACTTCCTTACTTCAGGAAAGATGCAATCACATGAC
This sequence comes from Prolixibacteraceae bacterium UBA6029, assembly GCA_002429385.1. Taxonomy (GTDB): domain Bacteria; phylum Bacteroidota; class Bacteroidia; order Bacteroidales; family Prolixibacteraceae; genus Aquipluma. The sequence goes on from DIZL01000031.1 coordinate 67,215, forward strand.
GATAAAAGGTGGATTGTATAAATCTTCTTTGTTATAGGTCAGTTCTGTTTTCAGGTCTGTCAGAAAGATGTTTTTCCCTGCAGCTTTTGCGATGGCATGTCCTGCGGCAGTATCCCATTCCATGGTTAGTCCGAGTTTGGGATAGATTGCAGCAGTTCCTTCTGCAACCCTGCAAATCTTCAAAGAACTCCCGATCCGAATGACTTTCACTGAATTGTGTTTTTCACGGAGCGTTTGTATATAGTGATCGGTTTCAGCATTCATATGAGAACGGCTGACTGCAATTATATAATCTTTCGGTTTTATATTCAGTGGAAGTCTTTCGCCTAAAAGTTGAATGGACTGAAATGTGCAACCGTCAGAAGGATTGGTGAATTTCCAGGCACCGATATCTGTAATTCCGACATAAAGTTCGCGGGTAACAGGGGCATAAATTACACCGGCAATGGAACTGTTTTTCTGTATGAGTGCAATATTGACCGTAAATTCGTCGTTGCGTTTAATGAACTCCTTGGTTCCATCCAGCGGGTCGACCAACCAAAATAGCTCCCATCCTTTTCGTTCCTGATAACTTAAGTGAACCCCTTCTTCACTTAAAACAGGAAGATGGGTGGGTTCAAGAATGTTCAGGATTTCGTCATGGGCATTCTGATCGGCAATGGTTACCGGGGTATGATCAGCCTTATACTGTATATCGAAGTCAATGGATGAATAAACGTCCATAATCTTTTCTCCGGCCTTGAGGGCGGCATGTATAGCAAGGTCAATCAACGGTATTACATTCATCAAATTAACTGCAATTTATTGTGATGGATGACTTTCTGCAATACGTATGTCCTGCGCAAGGATCTCTACCAGTACAGCATATCCGAGTTGTTCAAGTTCAACAGCCACTTTGTTTTTCCCCTTAATACGGACCAGTTTTCCGCGCAATCCAATTAAAGGACCGGCAACTACATCAATCATTTGACCCGGAGCAAAAGTTTCATGGAGAATCTCTATGTCGAGGTTATCCTGTTTAAGCATTAGTTTCAGATATTCAATTTGATTTTCAGGGATGACTGCTGCTACCCCTTCAAACCTGACATAACTGACCACATAATCAGATTGCAAAACTGAATCATATTCCTTACGGCAGATTTTTACGAACAGGTAACCCGAAATAAGAGGCATTTCAACCCACTTCTTACGGTCGCTCCATTGCCTTAGTTTGCGTTGAAGGGGCAGGAAAGTTTCAATTTCCTTGAATTGTAATTCGGTCTGGGCTTTCTTTTCTGTCCTCGATTTAACGTAAACAGCATGCCAATTGTATGTCAGTGAAGTATTTACTTTTTCCATACACTATCCCTTACTGCATATATACGTTCGATTATATCCACAACTTTCATTCCCTCAAGGGCATTTGTGCTGATGGGTGAATGGCCTCCAATAGTTTCGATCACATTCTGGATTACCAGATGATGGTTCTGGGCCGAACCTTTATACAACCCGTAATCGTTTGGCGGTGCGCTGGCTTCGAGTTCAGGCATGGTGTAATCCTTAATATTGCAGTAAACCACTTCATTCATGTATTGGCCTGCAACTTTAATAGTGCCTTTCTCTCCGATAATGGTCATACTGCTTTCCAGATTTTCATGGAAGATCGAAGTGGAATAGTTAAGCGTTCCAATTCCTTCGTTAACAAACTCAAAATTAACAATGCCAGTATCCTCAAAATCGGTTAAAGCCTTGTGATTAAAGTCTCTGAACTGACCGTTGATGTTTTTAATATCGCCAAACAACCAGTACATGATATCAATGAAATGGGAGAACTGGGTGAATAATGTTCCGCCATCCAGTTTTGCATCACCATGCCAGTTTTTGCGGGTATAGTAGCGTTCATCCCGATTCCAGTAGCAATTAATCTGAACATGAAACAACCTGCCTAACAGATTTTGATCAATCACCTCTTTTAACCAGAGAGACGGGGGAGAATAACGGTTCTGCATCACACAGAATACATTGCGGTGTTTCTCGAGCGACTTGTACACTACTTTTTCAGCATCCGCTTTGGTCAGCGCCATCGGCTTTTCAATGACTACATGCAATCCTCTTTCAAGGGATTTTACAGCCATTTCTGCATGTAATCCATTTGGTGTGCAGATATTCAGTACATCCAGATTGGGTTCTTTCTCAAGCAACTCATCGATAGACCTGTAAAACGGAACTTCATTTGATGCCTTACATTCTTCAGGAGCAATGATGTCACAAACTGCAACCAATTCAGATTGCGGATTGCGGAGAATCATTTCGGCATGACGTTTGCCAATATGTCCTTGTCCGACAATCGCAAACCGTATTTTTTTTTCAGATAGCATAGTTGATTTCAGGTATTTATTTTTGATACTTTCCCATTGTCCAGAAGGTATTTTTCCTGACTTTCAGGACAAACAGCCAGACCTTCCGTATTGAATTTCAGTTTGTGGCCCATTTCGCTCATCCATCCTGTTTGACGGGCAGGGTTTCCCATCACGAGTGCATAATCAGCGATATCTTTGGTGACGACAGCACCTGCACCGATAAAGGCAAACCTTCCGATGGTGATGCCGCAGACGATGGTCGCGTTTGCCCCTATGGTCGCGCCTTGCCTGACCAATGTTTGCTTATATTCATTCTTACGAATTACTGCGCTCCGGGGATTGATGACGTTTGTGAAAACAGCGGATGGCCCCAGAAAGACATCGTCTTCACAAATAACACCTGTGTAAACCGACACGTTGTTCTGAATCTTTACCCTGTTACCAAGGATGACTTCAGGAGAAATGACCACATTCTGACCGATTGAACATTGTTCGCCAATGCTGCACCCAGACATGATATGTGAGAAGTGCCAGATTTTGGTGCCGGTTCCAATCCGACAATCCGGATCAATAATTGCTGATTCGTGGGCAAAATATGTTGTTTCCATTAGTTGAAAAATTCAAGAATAGCTGCCACGATGAAGTTTAACTGATCGTTGCTTAATTCGGTATGCATTGGCAAAGATAATACTTGTTGCGAAAGTTCCTCTGCAATGGGAAAATCGCCAGGCTTATAACCTAAAAACTGATAAGCTTCCTGAAGATGCAGTGGAATGGGGTAGTAAACCATGCTTGGAATGCCTTTTTCTTTCAGATATTTCTGAAGTTCATCACGCCTGCCGGGAACTTTCAGTGTATATTGATGAAAGGTGTGCGAACTATAGGTAGCCCTTACCGGTATGGATAATCCCTGAATTCCGGATAACTCATGATCGTAAAATGCAGCAGCATTCTGCCTTGCCAATATATACTGGTCGAGGTATTTCAGCTTTACATCCAGGATTGCTGCCTGAATGGCGTCTAATCTTGAGTTCATACCAATTCGGTGATAGTGGTATCGTATGCCCATACCATGGTTGGCAATAGAGCGCATCGAATTCCCCAGTTCATCGTTACTGGTATAGATCGCACCACCATCACCAAATGCACCCAGGTTTTTGGTGGGAAAGAATGAATTACAGGCTATATCACCAATAGTTCCTGCTTTAACAGTTTCGCCATTTGTGAAATGGTACTCGGTTCCCAGAGCCTGACAGGCATCTTCGATAAGAACTAAATTGTGCGTTTTGGCAATATTCATTAACGATTCCAAATCTGAACATTGCCCGTAAAGATGAACAGGAACAATAGCCTTTGTTTTTTCTGTGACACAATTCATTACCGATTCAGGACTGATATTGAATGTATCAGGATCTACATCTGCCAGTATAGGTTTCAATTTCATAAGGACCAGTACTTCAAGGGTTGAAACGAAGGTGAATGGGGTAGTGATTACTTCATCGCCTTCATTTAGGTTCAATGCCATCAGTGCAATTTGCAGTGCATCAGTACCATTTCCACAGGCGATTACATGACCCGTATGCAGATATTTTCGAAGGTTCTCTTCAAACTCTGTTACTTTTCCCCCTTTGACAAATATTGAGGAACGAATCACATTCGTGATTTGGGTATCAATTTCGATTTTAATTTTATCATACTGCGAAAGCAAATCAACCATTTGAATGTTCATAGTCCATGTTTTACCGTAAAAAACGGAGTTTATTCCCGATTCGTATTTAATGAAACTAAAAGTTATATAATTTTAGTTGAGCCTACGGACAGCGAAAATAGGAATTTGTTTATTCAGGATACCTCTATTGCAGACAGAATATTCGGTTGCTACATGAGATTTAAACAATGACAGGTATTAATCTCCGGGAAATGGTAGTTTTTAGGATTGATTAACAGGTTGTTGTAAATAAAGTGTGAGTTTATTCAATAATTTGTTGATAATTTACTTTGAAAAGCCTATTTTTGCAACCGCTTTTGAAAAACAAAAGCAAATGAGGATGACTCAGTAGCTCAGTTGGTAGAGCACATCCCTTTTAAGGATGGGGTCCTGGGTTCGAATCCCAGCTGGGTCACAGATAGGAAAAATAAAAGCCTTGCAATCAGTAGATTGCAAGGCTTTTTAATTTATTTCTAACCACATTTCTAACCACATTGTTTTATTTTCATAATATTATTCAAAAACGGACCACCCTTGATTTTGAATAATGAGTCAAAAATGGGTCAAAATTTTTACAAATAGGATTTTACAAATACAATTTATTTAGAAAGCAGCCTAAAGCTGCCACCTCCTTTCTTGAAGTTTGGGATAATGGCATTGAAAAACGACAATAGAAAATTGACTATCGAATTATCCTTTTCCGTTGGGGTTAATCTTGCTACCACATCAACAAACCCAAGTAAACCCATCAGCAAAGCGCCCCAATTATCTGAAAAGAAATTACCTGTAGATTCTTGCATGACATTGGTTTTCTCCGCTGTAGCTGGAACACCTCCTTCCTCCTGGGCCAATGCCGCAGGTGCAATTTGATGGTTATCTACTACAAAAGAAGTTTGATCGGGTAGGATAGAAGCCTTTGTCTGATTGCCATAAGGCAAGGTAACAAGCAAGCCGATCATCAGGATCATTACTGAAAAAAGTGTTTTCATTGTGCTGTTTTGTATGAGTTAAAAAATGAATATGAATCAAAATTGAGCAAATGAGCTTAACAGGGAAAGGACAATATCAATAAGAAGAGCAGCGACTAAAAAAAGGGAATTTTACATTCCCCCTTTTTTTACGATGCTATTGATACCGATAAATGTTCCCCTTTTGAAACATCAACTGATTTGAAGTAAGCATTCTTGATTTGATCGGTTAACTGATCAGATTCAAGATCTGCTGATTCAATTACCCGGAACCAACTCCAAAACAGATCAAAGACCACCGTTTCTGATTCGATTTCTGAATCTTCCAAAGAATCAACATATTCACGGTCATACCACAGAACAATCTCCTGATAATCACCAAAGTCGTGATTAAATGTTTTTACTGAGTAGTAGACAATCGTTTTAAATTTCTGTGGAATGGGAAAATTGTTGTGGAAATAATCTAAAAGTACCCGCATTTCAATTTTCTGTTTTTTATAAAATGCTGAATCGCCCAATTGGGCAAAGCCGTTTGAGCCTAAGACTAAATAATCCATGATAAATTGATTTAAGTTGATTACTCATTTA
>DIZL01000065.1 GCA_002429385.1 Prolixibacteraceae bacterium UBA6029
ACATTGGTCCGGAATAATCACCCATGTACATACTGACTTTGAAGGTCTTCATGATGCACTATTATTCGGTGTTACTACGGAGCTGGAAATGATGGGTCGATGGTCGTTTCGGGAACGTAAGGAAGTTGCTGAACGGCACGATTTGGCAGACATTCGCTCAGCAGGCATGGGTGTTACTCCCCCGGGGGGACATCCGTCACAGTATATGAAATCCAGCAGCAACCTGCTCCTAAGGTTTTTCTTTCGTTATCCATTTGTATCGACCCCTGAAGAGGCCATTAAATTCGTAAACAAGCAGGTTGCAAATGGGGCTGACTATATCAAGATATTTATTGAAGATGGAACCACTATTGGTTTTCCCGGACTAAAGGTAACAAGCAACGAGATACTCCTTGCGTCGGTAAAAGAAGCTCATCGTCTTGGTAAAATGGCAATCGCTCATGTTACGACCGTTGAAGGGGGACAGAAAGCCATCTCGGCCGGAGTAGATGGGTTGGCACATTTGTTTTTTGATCGCCAGCCTGATCAGGAACTGGTTGCTGCAATTGCAGCTACAGGAACGTTTGTTATTCCAACACTGGTGACGATATCCACTGCTTTTGGCAATAGTGCAGCAGAGCTCGCAGCCGATAAACGTGTAAGTTCCAGACTGAGCAAGAAGTGGCTTAACTCACTCACCAGAAGCATGAATGTTTATCCTCAGGGACAGCTTAAGGAGGTATTTGCCAGCGTTCTGGCTCTCCACAAGGCGGGTGTGGATATTTTAGCAGGCAGTGATGTTTCGGAGTCTATCCCCATTCTGGGCGGTTTAGCACATGGTGCCAGCTTGCACCACGAGTTACAGTTGCTTGTTGCGGCAGGATTGGAGCCTATTGAAGCGCTCCGTGCAGCCACATCCATCCCTGCACGCAGATTTGGACTTACAGACCGTGGACGTATTGTTCCCGGAGCAAGAGCTGACATTATCCTGGTTGAAGGAGACCCAACAACCAACATCACAGATACGCTGTCCATTATTGACATATGGCGCCAGGGAGTTAGGCTCACAAGCCATTGAAATCACCTGAGTAAGTACAATAAATCTAAATTATGCAATAGCGAAATTGTGAGGTTTAAATTATTAAAATATATTGCAATCGCAGAAGCGATAAAAAAGTGTAATTATCAATTAAAAGACTTTTAACTATGAAATCAGTAGTATGTGTTATCTTATGTCTGGTGTTTGTTTTTGAGCTGAATGCACAAAATAATAATCCCAACAAGCTTGATTACAACAAACTGATAGGCATAGCATTAAATCAGGATATTCCGGCACTGTTGCAGGAGCTGAATACGACTACCGGGCTGTCAGATAAGGATAAAAGCATCAAAACAATCTATGAAAACCGGTTTAAGTATGGATATGACCGAACAGATTATTTTCTGAAAAAGGATACGACCCTTAATCCGCTTAACAGGATCTATCAGCAGTACTGGAGAAAGTCCATGCTCGATCATTCCACCAATTTTGATAAAGCATTTGAAGGCCGGTTGCTTGGATTCTTTCAGACGGAAAACGGGATCAGCAAATTCACCTCTAGGAAGATTAACAAGAAATCAATTGCAGGTGTGTACGATGATTACATCCAGGCAAAAGGATATCACTCCACCGGATATGGCAAGACAGGCAGCCTGTATGATTTCTTAGTCTGGAAGACGGAACTCGACACGACCTATCAGGTCAATTTAATCACGGATACGGTAAGAGTGAACGTGCATTTTATGAGCGGATTTATTTCCTTGGGATGGGAAGAATATGCAACATTTGGTCGGTCATATCCCGGTGGCTGGACCACCTCTACAGCTCTTTTCTGTGTGAAGGATGCCTATGATGTAAAAAGTGAAGCCTTTGGGGTCAGTTACCTGAGTCACGAAGGGCAGCATTTTTCGGATAACAGGCATTTCCCGCATTTAATGCAGCGCGATTTGGAATACCGGGCAAAATTAACCGAACTGTCTTACGCGGATAACAGTATCTATTCACTGATTGAAGCGTTTATAAATAATGCACGGTATGATAAGGATAACGCCCATCCGTTTGCTGATTATTGCGTCCTGCGTGATCTCTCCAAATTAATCTTTCATACTGATCTGGAGAAAGATCTGCTGAAATGGAAGCAGATCCCTAAAACAGACCTGAACAATGCCGCCAGGCAGCTTTTCCTTCTGAATACGGATCAGTTAAACGGGATGGGCAAAGGAGTGAAAAGTCTGATTAATTAGCTTGAAATAACGAATAAAGTGCAGGTTGGATATTATCACATTCTGGCAAATGATCTTGACGATGCGATTCGTATTGCGATGGAGTACCCTGAATTTGAGTATGTACCCTCGGCAAGTATTGAAGTAAGACCGATTAAAGCCAGGGAGATTGAGACTGGATTCGTTTATCCAACCGAAGAAATTACGAAAGAATTAAGCGGGAAACATGATAGGCGCCAGCGATAGCAGGAAATCTATGCAATCTATTGGATTGTTGGAGGTTTTTCTGAGAATATTCTTTATTTTTGAATAAAATTAGATACTATGGATTTGCAAGCCAGAAAATTAGTGTTTATTGAGGAGTATGTCAGGCTAGCTGACGAAAAGATAGTCCTAAAATTAGAGAAACTGCTTCGTTCAGAAAAAGAGAAAGCAATAAAATTGGGTTTATCTCCTTTAACTCAAAAAGAATTGGATAGCATGATTGAGGAATCAGAGAGCGATATCCAAAAAGGAAATGTTTTGACACATCAGGCAGTAAAACAGACCGTTTTAAATTGGAGAACTTCAAAGAAATAATCTGGACGAAGCGAGCATTGAGCGACTTGAGGAAAGTATACGATTTCAATGCTGAAATCTATGGTGAAGAGAAGTCTTTTGCTATTGTTCAACAAATTATTTCCAGAGTTGAGTTGTTAAAAGAACCACGTTTGCTGAAATTGGTTCCATAGATGCAGATTTTCTGCATTTAAATTATGAATACAGAAAGATTACCGTCGGTCACCTAAAAGTAAATTATAGAATGAGTGCCGACAATTCCAGGGTTTATATAAACAGGATTTTTGATACACGGCAAAATCCGAAAAAGAACAAATAGCCATTTTTTCCTAAATTTTCCCCAACAGCTTCCTAAAGGCCGATTTCATGCCTTTCTCGATAGCCGGATATTCGGCTATGTCTTTGCCCACATAAACGAACATCATGGCCAGATTGATGTTTTTGAGGGCTAATTCGTCCTGAAAGGCAGGTTTGTTCAGGCGGTAGGCTTCACGCATGCGTCGTTTCAGGAGATTTCGCTTTACGGCCCGTTTAAAGTTTCGCTTTGAAACCGTAAATGCAGCCTGCACGGGATAAGCCTGGGAGCTATCGGTTTTCAGGAATACGACCTTGAGCGGATAGGCCAGAAAGGATTCGCCCGAGGCGAAAAGTTCCCCGATAATCTTCTGGCTGCAAAGCCTTTCTTCCTTCTTAAGCGTAAATTCTTTCATCGAACTAAAGTACAACAAAAAAGGGGAAAAATAGATTTCCCCTTCCTGTTGTATGGTATTGTTTGGATTATTATCCCTTATTGTATTTCTTTATGAACTGCTCCAGGGCCATGGTCATGGAAGGGGCTTCAACCGTAGGGGCTTCGATGTCGAGCCTAAGACCGGCATCCAATACTGCTTTGGCTGTAGTAGGTCCGAAACTTGCTATTTTGGTTTCTTCCTGTGCAAATTCAGGGAAGTTCTGCATGAGCGACTGAATGCCGGAAGGACTGAAGAAAACCAGAATATCGTAGTTTACTTCTTTCAGGTCGGATAGATCGCTGCTGACCGTGTTGTAAATGATCGCCTTGGTATAATTATACCCGGCTTTATCAAGCAATTGGAGAATATCCGGTTGGTTGATCTGCGAAACCGGCAATAGAAACTTCTCCTCCTTATGCTTTTTCATCACATCAATCAAATCCTGAAATTTACCGGCACCATAGAATATTTTACGTTTACGGTAAACGATGTATTTTTGCAGATAGAAGGCCGTAGCTTCCGAGATGCAAAAGTACTTCATGGCATCAGGAATAATTAGACGCAGTTCGTTACTGATCCTGAAATAATGATCGATAGCTGTACGACTGGTAAAAATAACTGCATTATGCTCCAGAATCTGAACCCGGGTTTGTCTGAACTCTTTGGCCGAAACTCCCTCAACCTGGATGAAGGGGCGAAAATCCACCTGTATGTTGTTTTTTTCGGCCAGATCAAAATAAGGTGATTTGGCTGTTTCAGGTTTCGGCTGTGTAACTAAAATTCTCTTGATTTTCAAGGTATTTTCTTTTTAGTTTAATTCTTCACTACGTTATTTCAGCAATAGGTTATAGATAAGAACTAACGGTAAAAATTCAAGGGTACAAAGGTATAAAATCAAATAAGAAATTGAAAATTGTTTTTTAAGGAATATTTTACCCCCTCTGATGAGAGACATTAGATAGAAAATGATCACTATTCCCAGACCGGTAAACAATATTGGCCCGACCTGCGTGAGTGGTATAAAGGCTATTGTCGCGGAGACCGGAACCAGAAACAATCCCAGCACGCGATTAAAAATGGTGATGCTGAAGAGGTATTCCTGAACCTCATGCTTGCTCTCGGTAAGGATGCCTATCAGGTAATAAATGAATTTTTTGATTAGAAAATAGCCAATGACGATGCCCAGGCAAGCCAGGTAAACGTTAAATGACCCTTTAATTCCCAGATTGATCTTGTAGGCCGTTATAAACTGATAGCTAAAAAGTGCCATGATCAGGCTGAAAATCATATCAAGCCTGAATGAGGCATGGAATAAGTTAAAATACCGCTCGCGGAGTAGACGGGAAAAGGTGGAATAATTGATCGTTGATTGAATCAATTGTCTCAGATATTTGTTAAAGACCAGTCTCACGGTAGCCAACAATAAAAAGGTCAGTACCAGCACCCCAACCAGCCAGTCGGGATTGTTCCTCAACAGCTTTTTACCCGGGTATACAACCTCAACTCCTTTTAAAACCGTATAAAGTGAATCATAAGGAAATGGTTTTACCAGATCTTTCTTATAGTCGTATTTGGGGACATAGACTTTTCTGAACTGCGACCACTCAGGCCTGAATCCATAACAGATGACACTGTCGGGAGCAATATAGTTGACGCTTAGCGAGTCGTTAAATGAAGGGTCAAGCAGATTGAGTGTGGCTTTAGCAGAGTCAGCCTGAACTGTTTGGAGCTCCAAATTAGCCGGCTTCAAATTCAGGTTTGAGTTTACAGAGTCTGATTTGGATGGTTTCAATTGCATACTGCCTGCCAATTGTATAAGTTTGTGGCCGCAAAAGTAATGATTAATAGCTTTTATTATCCCAATTGATCGGGTGAATACAGTAAATTTAATACCCAATGACTCAAAATACGATTAAGATCTACCAGGCCCCGCTTCAGGGATTCACCGATTTCGTCTTTCGGAAGGTGCATTCTGAAACATTTGGTGGGGTTGATAAATATTTCATACCCTACCTGTCATACGGCAAGGGCAGAGAAATAAAAAAGTCACAACTAAAGGATGTCTTGCCTGAGAACAACGGAGCCTTGCCTGTTATTCCGCAGGTTCTGTTTTCAGATCAGGCTGAATTGTTTGATCTGATAAAGATCTTACTTGACTATGGCTATGAGGAAATCAACCTGAACCTGGGTTGTCCGTATCCGATGGCAACCAATAGGGGCAGGGGTGCCGCATGGCTCGAAAAACCGGAAGAACTGAATGAACTGCTTCAACAATTGTACTCCAAGGCCCTGCCTGCCAGATTCTCAGTAAAGATGCGTGCGGGACTGACCAATGATCAGGATGCCAAAGCAGTATTTGGTGTGTTGAATGAGTTTCCGCTGGAAGAAATCATCTATCATCCCCGTACGGCTAGCCAGATGTATACCGGAAAGGCCAACCCTGCTCTGTTTGCAGAAGCCCTTTCGCTGGTTAAGCATCCGATGGTTTACAACGGTGACTTGTTTTCGGAGGCCGATCTTGAACAAATGAGAGTACTGTTCCCTGAGCAAAATACCTGGATGATCGGTCGAGGCTCACTGATCATGCCGGCACTGGCCTCACAGTTAAGAGGCAACAGCTATGAGCTCAAAGAGCTGCGCAGGAAAATGAAGGAATTTCATGATCAGTTGCTGGATGCCTACTCTGCACGCTTGCAGGGAGACAGCCATATCCTGATGAAGATGAATCAGTTCTGGACCTATTTCTGCGAATCGTTTGAGAATCCGCACAAGGCCATGAAACTGGTTAAGAAATCGAGTAATCTGGTGAAATACAATGCAGCAGTAGTGGAGATATTCAGGAACTATTGATTGCGGGAGAAGGGAGAAGGGAGAACGGAAAAGGGAGAACGGCACGTGAAATCCTGAATCCAGAATATCGGAAATTGAAACTTGTCTCCCGTTCTCCGTTCTCCCTTTTCCCTTTTCCCTTTTCCCTTTTCCAAAGTCTTGTTTCAGGTGCAGTTTTCCCGTTCGTAAACTTCCAGCAGGTACATCAGTTTCTCCAGCTCGTTTATTTCCTGCGGACATTCAGGAGAATCGCAGATCTCTAAAAACCTTTTCAACGCTTCCCTGTAATCATCTTCTGTTAAAATTGTTTCCATTTTCCTGTTCGTCATTGATTCCTGAATCCAATTGCAGACGCAATGACAACCATATGAATGTGCACCCGAACTATCTTGAATCTTGAATATAGAGTCTTGAATCTTGAATCTCGAATCCCGTAACCTGGAACTTTGAACTTTAAACTCCTAATGTGCATCCAGCCAGTTGTCGCCTGCATTCATTTCAACAGTTAAAGGCACTCCAATGTTTACGGCATGTTCCATCTCCTGTTTGACAATCGTTTTCATCTGCTCCAGTTCAGGTATCCAGACATCAAAATTCAACTCATCGTGCACCTGTAGGATCATTTTTGATCGGAGATGCTGTTTGTTGATCTCTCTCCAGATGTTCACCATGGCTATTTTAATGACATCAGCTGCTGAACCCTGAATGGGCGCATTAATTGCATTGCGTTCTGCCATTCCCCTCACCATTGAGTTGGCCGAATTAATATCGTTCAGATAGCGTTTACGGCCCATGATGGTTTCTACGAATCCCTTGCTGCGTGCATTTTCGATGCTCGAATCCATGTATTTCTTTATCTCCGGGAAGTTTTCGAAATAACCATCAATCAGTTCTTTGGCTTCGGTGCGTGAAATATTCAGTCGTGCCGATAACCCAAAAGCCGAAATACCGTAAATAATCCCGAAGTTGGCTGTTTTGGCCTTCCGGCGCATATCCGAAGTAACCTCGTTCAGCGGTATCTTATATATTTTGGAAGCCGTAATGGAATGAATATCCTGATTGTTGCGGAAAGCTTCAATCATTTGTTCGTCTTTGCTCAGGGCAGCCATGATACGCAATTCAATTTGAGAGTAGTCGGCTGAAAGGAATGTGTGCTTATCGTCGGATGGAATAAATGCCTTGCGAAGTTCACGTCCATTCTCATCACGAATGGGTATATTCTGTAGATTAGGATTGGTCGAACTCAGGCGGCCTGTCGCTGCAATGGCCTGGTTGTATGAAGTATGGAGTTTTTTAGTTCTTGGATTAATCAGCAGGGGCAAAGCTTCAACATAAGTTGATAGCAGCTTCTTCAAACCCCTGAATTCAAGTATCTTGCCAATGATCGGATTCTTATCTGCCAGCTTTTCGAGGGTCTCTTCAGCAGTCGAGTACTGTTTGGTCTTGGTCATTTTGGCGTTTGGATCAATCTTCAGCTTTTCGAACAAAATGACTCCCAGCTGTTTGGGCGATGAGACGTTAAACTCTTCACCAGCCATCAATATGATTTTACGTTCCACCTCGATAATCTGCTTCCGCAGTACTTCAGCATAGATGCTTAATTCTGAAGTATTTAAATTTACTCCAGCCAGTTCCATATCCGCCAGCACATAGATCAGGGGCATTTCGATTTCGTCGAACAGCTTGCGTGACCCGCTCTCGTTCAGGTCCTTCTCGATGGCCAACTTCAGCTGAAGGGTAAGGTCGGCATCTTCGCACGAATAATCCCGAAGCTGCTCAGGTTGCGCGTCTCGCATGGTTTTCTGGAATAAGCCTTTTCCCCCGATCAGGGTATCGGTGGTGATCTTTTGAAAGTTGAGGTACTGCTCGCACAAGTAATCCAGGTTGTGGCGCAATTCGGGCTGAATGAGGTAATGTGCGATCATGGTATCGAACAAGGGGCCACGGATCTCAAGGCCGTAATTTTTAAGAATGGACAGGTCAAACTTGATATTCTGCCCTATCTTCAATATCTTTTCATCACCGAAAACCAGACTGAACTCATGAACAATTTCAGTAGCTTTCTTTCTGTCGGCAGGCAAAGTAACGCAATAGGCCTCATGGCTGCGGAAGGAAAACGACATGCAAACCAGTTCGGCGATCATGGTGTCGAGCCCTGTAGTTTCAGTGTCGAAGCAAAACTCTTTCTGAACCGATAATTCGGCCCTCAAACTGGCCCTTTGCTCAGGGGTTTCAATCAGGTAATACTGATGAGGAACAGTGCTGAATGATTCCAATGTAGTTGGTACAACAGGCTTAGTTTCAGGAACAGGATTGGTAAAGCCGAATAAAGTTCCCTGTTCGAATTGCACTTCTGCAGCGGCTGGCTTTGGTTTTTCCTCCTGTTTTCGGATCAGTTGCCTGAACTCAAGGTCTGAAAACAGTTCATTTAATTTCTGAATATCAGGATCTTCCATAATGAGTTTATCCTCATCAAATTCGACAGGAACATCCAGAATAATCTTTGCCAGCTCCCGCGACATGCGTACCTGCTGTTCATATTCAACCAGGTTTTCCTTCAATTTCCCTTTCTGCGAATCGATGTTCTGGTAGAGTCCTTCAACCGATTTGAATTCAGAAATAAGCTTCATGGCAGTCTTTGGACCGACCCCCGGGCAACCCGGAATATTATCAGACGTATCACCCATCAGGCCAAGTACATCGATCACCTGCCAGGGCTCGTCGATCATGAAGTTTTCCCGGACTTCAGGGATTCCCCAAACTTCAGGTTGTTCGCCCCCACGGGAGGGTTTATACATGAAAATATTTTCGGAGACAAGTTGCGCATAATCCTTGTCGGGGGTCATCATATAGGTGGTGTAGCCCATGGTCTCGGCTTTTTTGGCCAGAGTGCCGATCACATCGTCGGCCTCAAAACCAGCTTTTTCCAATATCGGAATATGGTAAGCCTCAATGATTTTACGGATATAGGGGATTGATTTTTGCAGATCCTCAGGCATCACATCCCGGTTAGCCTTGTAGGCCTCAAACATTTCGTGCCTGAAAGTCGGAACATTCAGGTCGAACACCACGGCAATATGTGTCGGCTTTTGTTCCCTCAGCAATTGCTCCAGAATGTTTACGAAACCAAGCATGGCCGAGGTATTCAGCCCCTTGGAGTTAAACCTTGGATTCTTGATGAAAGCGAAATACGAACGGTAAATGAGCGCGTAGGCATCGAGCAAAAAAAGACGCTTATCGGTATTGTTGTGTGCTGACATGTCTAAGTGTATTATTTTTAATTGTCTGATGCATACCATTCTGCAAAGGCATTGCTGGTTTCGTATAAACGAACGCAGAAAAGTTCAATATGTTCAGGTAAATGTGGTTTTACTCTTTCGGCGATATAAACAACCAGATTTTCGGAGGTGGGCTGAAACGGAACCACCTGGTGGCGTTCGTACATCTGCCCCAGGGCGCTGAGCTTGTCGGTAGGTGCATTTACATTGATCATCAGCGAATGATCCAACTGACTGACAATCTGTTCCTGAATAATCTTCTTCAGGATACTGAAATCAATCACCATGCCATCTTTAGGACTTCCTGCCGACTGCAGGGATTCGCCCACAACGGTAATCTGCAGTTTATACGAATGCCCGTGAATGTTTCGGCAAAGCCCGTCATAGTTGAGCAGTGCATGCGACATCTCAAAGCCAAATTGTTTGGTCACTCTGATTCTTGCCATATTCTAATTTTCTTGAGGTCGAAATTAGAAAAGGATCCGGTCTTTTTAAAAGGATTGGATCCTTTTCTGATCAAAAGGGAGTATATTTAAAATCAGATGCGATCAGGAAGGATTATAATTTGCTTTTCTACACGCCTGTTTTACCTATGCGAAATTTTTGAAACTGTATTCAGGTCTGTTTGTGGATCTGTTTTTCTGTCTTATCTTCTGTTCTGCGTAGGGATTGTTCAGGGTTTGACCTTAGATTCTTTCATACCTCTTTCATACCTCTTTCATACCACTGTCATATCAAATTCGAAACAAATTCGAAACAAATACATAACAAATTCGAATCAAATTCGAACGGCTACGTATTTGTTTCGAATTTGTTATGTATTTGTTTCGAATTTGTTTCGAATTTGATATGACAGTGGTATGAAAGTGGTACGACAGAGAAGAGAAGCATTGGACAGCTTCATACCGATGAAGGGAAGAGTTTTCCCTAATTCAGCAGGACCAATTTTCTTTTTTTAGAAGACCTTGCATTTTGTGTTTAAACCTTAATAACTTGGCTCAACCCCCGGTATCCCAACCTCATTTACCTTGTCAGTACGAAAATTTACAGATGGTAAATAAGGTTGTGTTTATGGGATTTATTGGCCGGTTACTAAGGTTTAAAATACTGTAAATAAGGTTTTTATGAACGTATTATTTGAGGGGTACACTCGGATTCTCACAAAGAATAACCGGTTTTCCGTAGCGTTCCTATCGGGAAAGGCGGGAAATAAGGTGTTTGTAGAAATTTGATCCGTTAACTATTCGCAGGTGCAGCGTTGCAGGCAGTCGACAATCTGACTGAGAATATCGTGCTTCAGGTAATAGTACGTATTCTTTCCTTCGCGGCGTGAGCAAAGAACGCCTTTGTCTTTCAGGATGCCTAAATGATGTGAGGTTGTTGATTGTTCAATACCAAGTAATTCGTGGATCTCGGTAACTGTTAGTTTTTTACCGCCTTCCAGGTGCTTTAATATGGCGATACGCACCGGATGGGCAATTGCTTTGAGCATACTGGCAGCCATTTCCAACTTGTCGGAATCAATTTCCTGGATATTCATCATGGTTCGAATTTTAACAGATGCAAATATATGAATATTTAGCTTTAAAGGGAAGCTGCATGTTTTTTAATTAGTAGTTTAGACCGGTTTTAAATAAGTGTATATTAGTCTTTTACGCTCAGTACGTTGAATAATGATCTATTGGGAAGGATTTTCTGAAATAGTAAATATATTTTCTAATTTTGAGACACTCAAAATATGCGTGAATGACCTCTTTGGATATAATAAAATCGCCGATTCAGGAAGAACTCAAAAGTTTCGAAAGCTACTTCAAAGAAGCCATTAAAAGCGATATCCCCTTTCTGCAGATTATCATCCGGTATATTCTGCGGAAGAAAGGAAAGCAAATGCGCCCCATGTTCGTCTTTCTCTCAGCAAAGATATGCGGCGAATTTAATGAAACGACTCATCTGGCGGCTTCTTCCATCGAATTGTTGCATACGGCCACACTGCTACACGACGATGTGGTGGACGAATCGTACGAACGGCGCGGAAGTTTTTCGATCAATGCCTTATGGAAGAATAAGATTGCCGTTTTGGTGGGCGATTTCATCCTTGCGCGTGGATTTTTAAATACCCTCGACCGTAAGGAATATCGTTTCCTGCACCTGATTTCGCGGGCAGTAAAAGACATGAGTGAGGGGGAGATCCTGCAGATGCGTAAAAGCCGCAAGCTGGACATCGACAATGAAACCTATTTCGAAATTATACGAAAAAAGACCGCTTCACTGATTGCAACCAGCATGGCTATCGGGGCAGCATCGGTTACGAAGGACGATGAAACCGTTGAAAAAATGTTCGCCATAGGTCTCGATGTGGGAATTGCCTTCCAGATCAAGGATGATATATTTGACTATCAAAGCAAGGGACTTCTTGGTAAACCCACCGGGAACGATATCAAGGAAAAGAAAATCACCCTGCCGTTACTTTATGTGTTGAATACTTGTGAGTCGGGCGAAAGGAGCCGCATTCTTCATCTGATCAAACGTAAAAACAAGAACCAGGCCAAGGTGAAAGAGTTGGTTGATCTGGTCGTGAGCCGTGGTGGTCTGGAATATGCAGCGCAGCAAATGAACGAATTCCGCACCAAAGCCATTTCGGGCCTGATGGAATTTCCTGAAAGTGAATCACGGACTGCATTGATTGAACTGGTGAACTACACTACCACCAGGAATAAGTAAAGAGGAGCATGGGGCAAGGTGCATGGAGCATGGAGCATGGGGCAAGGTGCATGGAGCATGGAGAACGGAAAAAGTCATTAGTCATTCGGAAAGTTGTTCATATATCATTTCATTATTGCTAATCACTTTCCCTATTTCCATGCTCCATGCCCCATGCTCCCTGCTCTTTAGATCTTTCGGAAAACTTTCTGCGAGAAGTAGTTTGGCAGGGTTTCGTCGGTGTTAATGATAATCCCCCCCAGGATGTACACCGGATACTTGTTCAGGAGGATGGGGTGATGCTGAATCAGTTCCAGAATTTCCTTTTCAATTTCGTCGTACACCAAATGAGTCGTTTTAAGGATGGGAATGTCGGCATTTCTGATTTCTTCGGCTTTAGGCAGCAAACGCAAGGCTAAGAATTCAGGTTGAAATTCAGAATAGTCAACCGGGTCGATCTGGTGAATGGAAGTCGACAGGACATGATCCTGGACCATCATCAGCGCACCGCAGGTATTGGTATGGCGATGCTGTCCTACGCGCCTTATTTTACCCACCTCTCCGGTTCGCGAGATGCCGATATGTGAACCAAAGATAAAAAGAGCGGCGCCTCCGTCAGGAATATGGTCGGAGAATGCAGTCAATCCGATTTCACCAACAAAAGGGTATCCGGCCAGGCCGCCCATAATAAATGTTCCTGAAGGGGAAGGGAGGTTCATTTTAGAGGGATGGTGGTTTAACTCGTCGAAGCAAAAAGAAGTGGCCACAATAACACTGTTCATCTCGATTCCTTCCTGTGTGGCGATTTCGAGCACTGCATTATGGGAGGCTTCCGACATTGTTGAAAATTCCTCAAAGTACTGTTTTATAATTTTCTGCACGGATTGGGTTATTAAGGTTCATGATCACTGTTTATCCGGTTGACCCCAATGCATTTGCCACAGCATTAATGGTTTTCAGGAGTAATATATTCTGTTGTTCGGCCACTTCAGGATCGGCAGTTTCTTTTTCATACCGCCATCTGCGAAGTGCATTGACCTGCACCTGATGCATCAGCTCCAGTGCCACGGCTCGCAGGCGGGTAGAGTAATAATGGTTGACTCTTCGCTCTTCAAACGATTGTCCCAGCAGTTCGGCCAGCAAACTTCTGGTAAGTTCATATTCGGCCAGAATAAGTGGCAGAATGTCGTTCCTGATCTGTTCATCATCAACCAGCGAGGCATACAGTTTTATAATTTCAGAATCGGTAGCCGCAAGACCTGAATCGACATTGGTAAGGATGTACCTCACGAAGGGATGTGAGGTTTGAAGTTGACGCAATAGGGCATATTTCTGAGGTTGCTGCTCTTTGATCAGTTTAAGGGTACTGCCCACACCGTACCAGCTGGTGATGTTTACCCTGCTTTGTGCCCAGCTGAAAACCCACGGTATAGCACGTAAATCGGCCAGTGTACGCTGGTTGGTACGCCTTGAGGGACGAGAGCCTATTTTACTGGTTTCAATGACATCAATCGGCGTTGCATGTTCAAAAAAACGGATAAAACTCGGATGTCGGGTTAAGGCATTGTACGAGTTAAAGCTTTCGTGCGCCATATAGCCGACCAGTTCAAAAAGCTCAGGGTTGTACTTGTCCGTGTTTAACAGGGTATTGCGCAGAGTTCCTGAGGTCAGCAATTCGATATTGTAAGCGGCGTTCACCTTGTTGGCATATTTACGTTCGATCGTTTCACCCTGTTCGGTGAGCCGGAGCTTTCCGCATAAAGAAGAAGGAGGAAGGCTTTTCAGAAACCAGTGAATTGGTCCTGCTCCACGGCTGATACTTCCTCCTTTGCCATGAAAGAAACGGATGTCTGTGTTGTGTTTACGACCAATAGCGGCTAACTCATACTGAGCTTCGTACAAGTGCCAGAGACTCGACAGAATACCGCCATCCTTATTGCTGTCGCTATAACCAATCATAACTTCGGCTACGGGACGGGCATACCCCTTTCGCTGCATCTGCAGCCTGAGGGTATTTTGGGTAATGGGGTGGGACAGAAATTCGTCCATAATGGCAGGTGCGCGATGTAAGTCATCGATGGTCTCAAACAAGGGAACAATAGGTATCTGACAGGCAGGCCCGGAGGCGGTTTTAATAAAGAGTCCAGCTTCGCGTGCCAGCAGATAAAAGGTATATAAATCTTCGATTTTGCGGGTCATGCTTAAGATCAGAGACCCGATGGCGCTTGGCCCGTAGTTTGAGATATGTTCCGACACAACTCCCAAACACCCCAGTGTTTCAGTGGTTTCACCAACATTTCCTGAATAGGTGTGTGTAAAAGGCCGGTAGATGTTTAATTCATGAAGCAGAAAAGACTTATTTACAGAACCGTCTTCGTTTAATGCATCGCCTGGATGATCAAGGTCTTCCAGTAATCCTGAAAAGGCTTTTTGGTAATACTCACTGTTCTGCCGGATATCCAGATGAGCCAGATGGAACCCAAAGCTCTTCACGAAACGCAATGCTTTATTCACCTCATTAACGGCAAGTTTCGGCGCTCCCCAGGCAGAAAGGGACTGAAGTAAACTTTCCAGGTCAGTCAACAATTGCGCCGAATTGGTGTATGCCCATACATTTGGTGAAAGCATACTATTCCCAGATAAGGACCCTTGTTTTAGAGGAAGCTTCTCAATCAATAGCAGAACATATTGCTTGAACGGTTCGCGTGCAGCTGCCAGGTAGCGGATGTCATCTTTAAAGCCGGGGATTTGCTGTGTCAGCTGTATTTTGGCCTGAAGGAAATCAGGCGTTAAAGTGTTCTCTGCAGTGTAAATACTTAAGCTGTCGGCCAATACTAACAGGCATTTACGAACAAGGGTCAGCGCTTCGGTCCGTAATTTTTGCAAGGTATATCTGGTAATCTCGGGAGTCACAAAAGGGTTGCCGTCCCGATCGCCGCCCACCCAGGTGCCTAAACTTATTCCCGGCATCTGGCGGTAATCAGGCAGAGCCTCAGGTTGAAAGCCTGCCTCTTCCCAGGATTGTATCAACTGGCGGTCGTGCAGTTCAAATATCTCAGGAAACACATTGGTCAGGTAATGCAACACATTGTCCAGCTCGGTTTCGACTCTTGGCTTCTCAAGGTAGATATCATCGATAAACCACAAGCGGGTCAGGATTTCTTTGATCACTGATCGTATTTGGTGACGCTCAAGAGTGGTGTATATGGGGTTTTCGAGCATAACCAGCTGTAGGTAAAGTTCGCGGTAATACTTCAGAACGACCGTCCGCTTGGCTTCGGTTGGATGTGCCGTCAGTACCGGCTCTACTTCTATCTGTGAAAGTGCACCGACTATTTCTTCCTGGGAAAAGCCTGAATTCTTTAACTCTGTGAAGGTTTGTGCCCAACTGCCGTTTACACTCTGCGTTCCTGATTCCTGCTGTTTGCTTCGTCTGCTTTGAACGGCCCAATTTACCTCACATAAATTAAGCAGCTGAAAACTGATGGAATACAGATGTACTATCTTTTGTTCCTGATCATGTGCCGGTAAGGGAACATTCACATTAAGCCAGGGAATAAAGGGAATATAGGCTTTCTCGTTATTATCTTCCAATACTTCGGAGAGACATTCGAGTAAATAATTCAGGTCAGCATAGGGTTTGCCTAAATGTTGTATGTTTTCGAGTAATACAGGGTGCATAGTTGTTGATTTTCATCTTAAACACCCCTGATCGGATTATTGTTGAGAAAGGTGAGCTGAAATGATTATCAATAAACATAAAAAGCTGCCTGCATCGTGCAGACAGCTTTAAATGAAACCTATGAAATTAATGTACAATGATCTACTTCAGGGAAGCCAAAGCCGCTTCGTAATTGGGTTCATCCACAATTTCAGGAACCTGTTGGGTATAAATTACCTTGTGATTCCCGTCGAGTACCACTACTGACCGTGAAAGCAGATTGGCCAGTGGACCGGTTGAAATCAACAGGTGATAATCTTTACCAAACTGTCCGCTTGCAAAATCAGAAAGCGTAATGGCATTTTCGATGCCTTCAGTTCCGCAGAAACGGGCTTGTGCAAAAGGTAAATCACGTGAAATACAGAGTACTTTTGTATTTTCAAGACCGGCAGCCAGTTTATTGAACTGACGAACAGAAGCAGCGCAGGTTCCCGTATCCAGACTTGGGAATATATTCAGAACCAGACGTGTTCCTGCAAAGTCCTTCAGAGAAACTGATGAAAGATCGTTTTTTACTAATACGAAATCGGGAGCTTTTGTGCCAACCGCAGGAAGATCACCAATGGTTTGAATAGTGTTTCCCTTTAATGTAATTTGTGCCATGTTTAAATGTCTTTAATGAAGATTGATTTTTTATATCCTTAAACAGTCCGGCACTAAAAATGTTTTACCTCTTTACCCGTAATCTTTTCAAGCAGGTTGTTTGCCAAACGACTTGCGCCAATCCTGAACAGTTGAGGTGTTAACCAATCGTTCCCCAGTATTTCCTGAACAATAGTGAGGTAAAGTACCGCATCTTCAGGAGTTACAATCCCACCCGCAGCCTTAAATCCGACCTTTTTACCCGTTTCCTCGTAATGCTGTTTGATGGCAAGGCACATCACATAAGCCGCTTCAGGAGAGGCTGCCTGCGGCACTTTCCCGGTAGAGGTCTTGATGAAGTCTGCGCCTGCTTCGATAGCCAGAATGGAGGCTTGCCAGATCTGATCGACAGACAGCACTCCTGATTCAAGGATGACTTTTAAATGAGCTTCTCCAATTGCCTTTTTGATGGCCGTAATTTCTGTCAGGCAGGTTTCGTAATGTCCTTCCAGAAAGGCCCACAACGGCAGTACAATATCAATTTCGTTGGCACCTGCAACCACGGATAGTTGTGCTTCTTCGATCTTGATCTTGGTAAAAGTCATCGAAGAGGGAAAACCTCCTGCAACAGCTGCAATTTTTACATTCGGTACTTTCAGGGTACTTTTCACCGTGTGCGCCATGTTGGGATACACACAGATTGCAGCTACATTGCTTATTCCGGGAAATGCCTCAGGAAATTGATTGACTCTTTCGGTAAAGGCAGCAACCGAACTGATCGTATCGGTGGAGTTCAGGGTGGTAAGATCGATGCACGAAAGCGCTAACTCATACATTTTCTTCGTATGGTTTTTCACAGCAGTCTCACGTATTTCTTCCAGTTCCGACTGGATATCTTCAACAGATAAAGGGCATGTTTCGATGATCATATCAATGGGTATAAAGTTTCAAGTTCAAAGTTCCAGGTTCCAGGTTCCAGTTCGAAGCACAACCTGGAACTTGAAACCTGGAACTTGAAACTGCAACCGTTTATTTCAATTTCTCGTTATTCTTATGCCTTTCGCTATCGCGGAGGGTCTTTTTCTCTATGTTTTTCAGGAAGGCCTCATTCAGATCGACTCCGGTCTGATTGGCCAGGCAGATCAGGACCCAGAGAACATCAGCCATTTCATCGCCAAGGTCTTTGCCCTCGTCCGATTTCTTAAACGACTGATCGCCGTAAGTTCTAGCCATAATACGGGCCAGCTCTCCAACTTCTTCAGTCAGGATGGCCAGGTTGGTCAGCTCGCTGAAATAACGGACTCCAATGGTTTTAATCCATTGATCAACCATCTGCTGTGCTTCAGGAAGGGTAATTTTAGCTTCATCCATGTGTTGAATATTTCAAGGGTAAAATTAGTCATTTGTGGTCAGTTAATAGTCATTTGATGGTTAGTTGTTGTATTGTTGTAGTTGTTGTAATATGCGAACCCACAATGAATGACCTATTGAATGACTACCAATGACTAGAATTCCCTGTTCTTTGAATCCAAAATAATCGTTACCGGGCCATAATTGACTAATGAGACTTCCATATGAGCGCCGAAGATACCTGTCCCGATTGGTTTCCCGAGTGCTTTACTAAATTCGGAAACCAGTTGTTCGTATAGTGGGATGGCTGTCTCGGGTCGTGCAGCACGAATGTAGGAAGGCCGGTTGCCTTTTCTGGTGCTGGCATGTAAGGTAAACTGGCTTACAACAATGATTTCTCCTAAAACATCTTGTATGGAAAGGTTCATGACTCCTTCCGAATCATTAAATATACGCAGTTGGCAAACCTTCTTCACCAACCAGTCAATGTCTTCCGTAGTATCGGCTTCCTCAATTCCGGCCAGAATCAGCAGTCCGCTTCCCATTTCCGAAACGATCGAATCATCTACTTTTACCGAAGCTGAGCTTGCCCTTTGAATCACCAGTCTCATAGACTTTATTTTATGCAAACTTATAAAAAACTAACGGGACGATTAAACTTATTGGGAGTATATACTGATTAATGTGAAAAACACTTCAGAAACGGTTTTGCCTACGATAGGCATACCGCTGAAATTATAGTTCGGGTAATGGTTCTGCTATAGGATTAGTATCAGCGTACATAATATTCAATATATTTGGCGTGTAAAAATACGTATAACTTTTCAAAACAATTTAGAAATAGCGATCACTTACAGGTGTTCTTTTACCCCAAATATATTTATCTTTAACCCACCAATTAGTTCATATGAGATTCCGACTTTAGGATTTCACAATGAACTGCATGACTCCGGTCACTCCTTTTTTCTCCATTCAACTCCTTTTCAGAAAAGCAAAGAACCTGCTTTCGACTTACACGGAAAGTATCCGGGTAGGGATTGCGTCGTGTTTGCTTCGGATAATTTAATTTCTGATTGATTTCTATCTGTATTAAAACCACCATTCATACACAGATGCAACACAGATAGAAGCCAGATGATAGCAGGAGATCCCCTCCCGTTCCCCTCTCAATCCCTTTTCAATCCGCACAGAATTCTCCTTGATTCAAGTGATTTCCCTGAGGGGATACTTGTCGAGGATCAACTTCTTTCTCAACTTCTTAATAATTGGTTTACTTTTGTATTTATGAACACCTGGTGCATCAATCAACCGAATAGCGATCCGTATTTTAACCTTGCGGCTGAAGAGTATTTCCTGAAGAACTTTCAGGAGGATTTTTTCATACTCTGGCGAAGCTGGGCATCGGTGATCGTTGGGAAGCATCAGAATGCACTTGCCGAAATCAATCATGAATTTGTTAAAATGAACAACATACCGGTAGCCCGAAGGCTTTCAGGCGGAGGCACCGTTTTTCACGATCCGGGAAATGTAAATTTTACTTTTATCAGGAATATAGATAAGGTTTCTGATGTCAGCTTTAAGATCTTTACAGATCCCGTGACTGAAGTGTTGAAAAAGCTCGGAATTGAGGCTTACACCACCGGGCGCAATGATTTGCTCATTGAGGGTAAAAAGATCTCCGGTAACGCAGAGCACATTCATAAAAACCGGGTTCTTCATCATGGAACCCTGCTGTTCAACAGTCATCTGGAGGCCTTGAGGGGAGCACTCAAAGTTGATCTGTCGAAATATGATGACAAGGCTGTGAAATCGAACCGCAGTGAAGTGGCAAACATTGCTGATTATCTCACAAGTCCCATGTCAGTGGAGAAATTTACCGATATTCTGTTCCAAGAGATCGGGAAAAATATCCCTGAGGCTATGGTTTATACTCCAACATCAGCCGATCAGGAAGCAATACAAAAGCTCAGCATAGAAAAATATCAGACCTGGGAATGGATTTTTGGTTACTCGCCACGTTACCACTTTAAGAATACCCTGGAGACTTTACAGGGTACTTTGCAAATCGGCTTGTTGGTTGAACACGGATTGATTGCCGAAATGACCTTAACAGGAAATATCGCCTCAGAACACGGACAAACGATTTCCAGATCTTTAATAGGCTGGCAGCACGAGCATGAAGCTTTAAAGTCTGCTCTTCCTGAACAGGATGACTTGTTTTCTCTCTATTCCATTATTCCCGAAAGGTTCCTGAATGCATTGTTTTAATACGATCAGGTATCGGTAAAGGATTCCATCCCTGTTGAGAGATGGAATCCTTTACTTTCTATTTAGTCACAGTAAAACCCGCCGTCCCACTATCTGAAAGGCCATTTGATGATATTCCCTGAACATCAATGATGAAATCAGAAATTACCTTCCCGGTGGTAACAGTAAATTCAAATACACCCGATTCGTCAACCTTTTGCTCAGGAACCCAGAGCAGTGTGGTCCGTGTATCATTCTTCGGATTTAGTGGTTCTGCCGGGAATTTATTCGATACCCTATATCCGTCGTTGTATTTATTGGTGGATTCCTTTTGGATTGTTGGAGCTGTAAATTTCCCGTTTTTCATGAAGATTTCAATAACTCCAACAGAATTCAACCCGGTATAGCGATGAACGTCAGCCGGATTGGTCGATATATTGATGTGATCAACTTCAAGGGGCGAGAAACCAGAGATGGAAGAAACATCTGTTCCACTCTGTACTCCGTCAATGACCAGCAGAGCTCCTCCCTGAAAAAAGAGCGAGTTTTCGAAACCTACAAAAACGATTTGATTGCTCATCAGGGTGAAGGGTTTCAAGGTTTTTATCACATCCAAAAGGTTGGTTGAGGTGGATAAGAGTTTTCTCTGGAAATCAAGACTTGTTGTATTTGGTTTTACCTGCCTTACCGATTTGGAGAACAAATTTTCGTTAGCACTGAAATAGGGTTCACCTGCAATCTGATCCTTGCTTAATAAGCTGTATTTCCGGGCATAACTGATTATATAATCTGAGACCTGAGTCTCGAAATTCTTGTCAGTGGCAATTCCGGTTTTATTCTGCCTGATTCGGTCCCAATTGAAGCCTTTTAAGCGATTTGCAATAAGATAAGCGTCAAGGAGTGCCGTATTTGTGATTTTGTCGGGAAATGCCCTGTAAATTAACGAAAATGGAGTTTCCAGTTCTGAATCAATCATCAGGAACTGATCGATGTGCTCCCTGACTGTTCCGTTGCGGAATTTGTCGGTAACAGCCACCGCAATATTTCCAGCCACAGGTTGGTTACTGCCATCGGTGAGCCGAACCTTGAATTTCATGCTCTGGTTTGGTTGCAGGGTAGTTTTTTCAGGCAATACCTCAATTTTCATTTTCGTATCCTTATCTGCAAAAACGATGCGTTCGGCCAATAAATCGCCTTTCTGAGAAAATACCGACAATAAGTTCATGCCCCGTGGCAGGTTATCAGCCGGGATTTTAATCCTTCCTGTTCCATTGATTTCCATATCGCCGCCCCAATAAACAGTGTTTCCCTGGGTTACCGTAAGGGCGACTGAATGTTTCATTTTATCAGCGAAAATAAGGATTGCCGAAATGAATGATGCATCGGTCTTGGTTACTGCAAGTGCAAGACCTGTGGGATTTGGAGCCGGGATATCAAACGATTGGTTTTGTCCGGTTTTACCTGAGATCCCCAGTTTATATTTCTGCTGACCGTCGTTCATGACTGAAAAGAGTCCCAACCCTTTGGTGAACGTTTTTACCATGGCTACGGACTGACCCTCCTGATTCAGGACCGATCCTTCCAGATCAACGGGCAGACCCCATTTGTTGAAGGCAGTAAACCCTATTTTGGCAGGCGATCCGGGGATCAGTGTACCTCCTTCGGGGTAAAATCTGACCACTAAAGGATCAAGATTCGAAGGCAAAAACACCTCGTGGTTCCACTGACCGCCACCATCGCTTAAGTTGCAAATAAATGGTTCGCCATTGGTTTTCGCGGGGATTGTCAGTTGAATTGTTGCCTTGCCTTTTTCATCAGTTTTTACTTTGCCTTTTTCAATGATTTCAGTCCCGTTGATCAATTGATACCGAATGTTGGTATTTTTCTGAATTTTGCCTGAGACATCGCGCAGGAATACATAGATTTCATTTTTCTGTCCGCCAATGAAGATACTGTCTTTGGCATGTGTTTCAACGACCAGCTGATTCGAGTAATAGGAATCAATCTGGACGGGAGTACATGTAATTTCACCCGGGGACTGAGTGGCTGAGGTGTATGAAGCAAGGAAATAGATGTCCTGGGCCAGGGTTTCAGGAATCAGCAGATCTCCTGAAGTTGAGCCACTGTTCAGCCTGAAAATATCCTGAAGGATCACTTTCCCCAATTTGTCGTAGAGCATTACATAAAGCTCGCTGCTTTCCCTGGGCGCGGGTTGGTTGCCGGCATTGGTAACAAAGGCCCGAAACCAGATGGTTTCTCCGGGTTTATAATGAGTTTTATCTGTCATCAGAAAGACTTTTTCCCTCGGATTAGCGGTGAAATAGTCAGTCATCTGCTGATTGATTTTTGGAATTGGACTTAATTCCTGGGCCGATACGATGGTCGCTGCTAAAATAATTAATGTCAATAGGGTTAGTGTTTTCATGTTGAGTGGTTTATTTATTCTGGATAATAGTTTTATCTTTTTCATTGATATTGAATAAGGTATCGTTCTTCAGATAGTAATTGCGGAGGGCTTCCTGTAGATCGTCGGAGGGCTTTATGATATTGTAATCGCCCCAGAATCCTTCGCTATAATCAGCAATCACTTTAGTAAATATTTCATTGGGATTAAATATTTCGTCTTTTCTGAAATGGGTTCCGTCATCAGGCTTAAAATCAGTAATCAATAATTCTGAATCGCTGCGAAAGGTCGAATTTACTCTGTCTTTTTTGCTTTTTACCTTGAAGTTAAGCGATGTCTCTGCAGTACTCAAATGCCATTTGTTGTTTACCCGTCGATAATTTACTTTGTAATCAGCATTAATCGGCCTGACATATAAGTCTTTGGGCTTCTTTTTGATGAGCGATTGCTCTGCAAATTTCAGGCCTGAACGGCTAAGGCTAAAATCTGCCTCAACCAATGCAAACGATGACATATCCACATACAGTTTACCCTGATAACAAGGATAATCAATCTTTTCTATAGGCCTGAACCGAATTACATAAGTGCCCCGGTCATCAAGTTCGATAATTTCATCGAGTGTGTATTTGTAAAAGTTAAGGTATTCGCTATCCAAAAATGAGTCGAGTGTTTTTATCACATCAAGTTTGGTAATATAGTACGGGCCACCCTGAATTTTAAAATCTACATATTGAAATGGTTTGACATTTAAGTTTTTACGTCCTTTTATGACCTTAACTTTATCATCTACAAAGGCATTCTCATAAGAAGCCTTCCTGATTTCCATCACCGCTTCGGCAACATCTATGTACTGGTCATCCTGTTTCAATACTTCCCTGTAAAAAGAAGTCATGATTTCCGGTTTGTGCGAATAATTCAAAGAAATCTTGGAAAGGATCTTACCAATGATATCCTCAGCATTAATCACTGTAATTTTAATTTCTTTGAGATGAATGGAAGTAGGCTGAAGGTAAACGATATACTTATCAACTGCCATTTTGTTGATTGGAAGTCTTTGAGGAATGTATCCGAGACAGGAAAAAATGATCGTATCCTGTTTCATGGATTCCGGGATTTTCAATTCAAATACTCCATCCGTATTCGATATTGTTCCGATGTTTGTTCCTGAAACCGATATGCTGGTATAAGGTACAACCTCCTTTTCTTCGCGGTTAATTATTTTCCCTTTGGCTATGAAAATCTTAGGCTTTTCTAAAGTGACTTCAGGTTCTTTTTTTTGTATTTCTGTCTCTGGCTTGGTGATAATGATTTGTTCTTCCAGGACCTTATAGCTAAATTTTGAATGAAAGAGACTATCGAGTGTCACCCGGATGGTCTGATCAGTGACTGAAAGATTTGTTTTCTTATCCGCTTCAATTAATGAGGCATCAAAGGAGAAAAAGACATTGGCCTGTGCTGAGATTTTCTCAAGGATGCCTGTTATGGTTTCCTGTTGTATTTCGAGGGTTATTTTTTTATCCAGTACGGAATTGTTTTCCTTTTGTCCGAAGGCAATCCTGCACGACAGAAGGAAAACAAACAGGAAAAGTCCGTATGCTGGTCTCATTTCTAAAACATTTTTTTCAGGAAGAATTCAGTTTTAATTTCTTCTCCGTTGCGGAGAACAGTTAATCTAATCCGTTTGTCTTCCCGGCTTTGTAAAAGCAAATTTATATCATTTAAAGTTAATGTTTTCCCGCTGGTAGTGTTTACTGAAATAATCTGGTCATTTTCCTGAACTCCGGCATAATAGGCCGGTGAGTTCTTACGGATGTTGTCAACCAGGAATATGGGCAGTCCGGGCATAGGATTTGAAACTTCCAGACCGCTCATGTTGCAGTTAAATGCATCTTTAAGGCTGCTGTTGGGGCGCAGAATGATCCGTTTGTTGGGATAATCCATTGTAACCATGAACCTGCGCAGAATCTCAGCGCCCAGGGTCCCGTTACGGTCACTCTTTCCGGTCAACATCTCTACTGTTTGATTATCGGGGAAAGCCACAATGGGTTCATATAAGACCAGAGGCCCGACCCAGAGGGCTCCGATACGTCCTTTTTTACCAAACAATTCACCGCTTAAGCCTCTGCCAAGGAACATTTCGACATTCTTTTCAGGAATCGAAATCCTGCTGTCCGAATTGGGTGACAACCAGATGGCATCGCTGGCGCCCGTATCAACCAATAGCTTTACAGGAACTTCTTCATTCTTATCGGTAACAATACTCATTTTGACAAAGGGTTTGTTCTGTTCAAAAATCAAGGGCAGTACAATGTCCCTGTCTCTTTGCTTGTAGGTGAAATACTCTGGCTTGGTCAGCGTGATTTTATGTGTCTCATAGTCGATTTTTACGACATAATCTTTAAACAGGTTGAAGCCAATCATTCCGTGAACAGGAATTCCAAGAATCTGTGAGATCTGGAAACTTTCGTTGATGATCATGTGTATTTCCTGGTCATAGGCCACCAGTCCATTAAGGCTTATGGTATTGTTTCCCGATTTGTAGGCTGTCAACTCCTCGCCATCACCAAGGCCTTTCACATCAATGGGCTGCAGATAATTCAGATTCAATTTGTTAACGAAAGGCAATTCTGTAATGATGGGGTACTTCACTCCCGTATCCAGGATAAAATTCAGGGTGTCCGAATTGTTGATGGCAACCGGGATGATAATCAGGTTACTCGACGATTTGAAGTCGATCGTTATTGATTTCTTCTTCGGATTATCAAATACAAACCCGGTTTTGTCGGCATAGTTTTTTATGTTCCTTTTGTATTCCAGACTCTTGTCGAGAGGCACGTAATCTCTTACAATCAATACATTGTCCTGAATCTCAAAAAGAAGGTAAAAATCTTTCATCAATTGATCGAGTACATACTTGATCGGTTTGTTCGATATATTCAGATTGATATTTTTCCCTTCAATAAATTTTGAATTGTAAGAATAATCGAGGTTGAGAGTTTTGCAGATACGCTCGATAACCTTCGAAAGAGGTTCGTTTTCAGCAATAATACTTATATTCTGGTCAAGAACATTTGGAGTTTGAGCGATTCGTTTATCCTGTGCCGTATTCTTTCGCTGACTTTGCTGGCTGGTTTGTTTCGGTGTGCTTTTTTGGCTGTAAGCAGAATCCGGCATAGCCAAAAACAAAACAAACATCAGGGCAAAGAACGACAGGACTTTGATTCGATTTGTTTTCATGGCTTTCAACGATTAAAAGTGAGAATTAGACGTTAAAATATATTGCCCGTCAACTTCGTGAACCTCTATTTTAAAAGTGGTTTCTATGACTTTTAAGATAAAGTCAAGCGAGTAATTATTAAACCGGGCAGTGAGGAGAAGTCCGTTCAGCTTTGGATCGTCCAAACGGATGGTTACTTTGTATACATTTTGCAGATTTTCAATGACCTCTTTCAGCGATGTCGCCTTAAAGCTGAGGTTATGGGTTTTCCAGGCAATAAAGTTGGGATCTCCATTGGTGGTTTTATTCAATGTATTGCTCGAATACACCAATGTTCCCTTATCACCCGGAGTCAGGATCAGGGTTTCCGATTTGATCGAATCGGTCGTCTTATTTACTACCTGAACTTTCCCGGTCTCTACGATTACCTCAACCAATTTCTTATCAGGGTAAGCGCTTACGTTAAAACTTGTACCAACAACCTTAATCTGAGCCTTGCCTGCGTGAATTATAAATGGCTGGTCCTTATTGGGTTTAACTTCAAAGAAGGCTTCTCCAACGATATTTACCTCACGTGTTTTCCTTCCGAATTTCCTGGGATAGCTGATTCTGGTGTCGCTGTTTAAACTAACCAAAGTACCGTCGGGCAGGGCAAATTTGTTTAATACCTGCCTGGCAGCCGATATTTCAAGCATTTGTGAAGAGGCTGAATAGTTTGTAATCACCTCATACCCTGCGACCAGAAGCAGTGCGGCAATAAGGATGGCAGCAGCAAATCGGTATAGTGGATGAACGATTAATTTGCGGAGGATCGTTTGCTTTGTTGACGATGACCGATGAATCTGTGATTCGACCTTCTTCCATGCCTCTTCCACAGGGTATTTTTTCAGGTCATAGTACAAGTCAACCTGCCTTGTAATCTTCCGAATCTGCTCAGTTTCCCCCTTATACGTGAAAACTTCGTCCACTACCGACGAATGATTTTCATCTGTGCTTTTGGGTTCTTCATCGTAAATCGATTTTGCCAGCCGAACCCAATCTTTATCTTCCAATGACTGATTTGTTTTCATACATCATTAGGACATTACGGGAATGGTTTCACCCCTATTCGAAGGTCTTCTATTTTCCAAAGATGAATAAAAGGGTTATCAAATCATTTCTGTAATCTTTAAGTTCATTGCGTAAGTGTTTTAGGGCCAACCCCATTTGGGCTTCGACGGTCTTCTCCGAAAGATTTAAAGCTTCGGCAATTTCCTTGTACTTCATCCCCTGCTCACGGCTAAGCCGGAATATTTCCCTTCGTTTGGGAGGTAGTGAAGCAATACTTTCTTCAATACGCCTGATCAGATTAACTTCGATGAAGTTCTGTTCGGGGTCTAACTCCTGCCGGGCTAAATCAAGAACCCTGCCTGCATATTGTTTTTTAATCTTCTCATGCTGAATCTGATTCAGGCAGTGATTGCGGATTGAGCGAAAGAAGTAATTCTTTACCGAAGTCTCAATGGTTAAGGCCTGACGTTTTTCCCATATTTTAACGAACATCTCCTGTACGGTTTCCTCGGCTAATACTTTGTCCTCCAGAATCTGGCGGGCATAGTTACAAAGTATGGCATAGTATTTCCTGAACAGGGATTGAAAGGCCCGTTCATCGCCTTCCCTGATTTTCAAATAGAGCTCGTTGTCTTCGGTCAGATCCATAGGTTCTGTAGTTTCGCTGCATGTTTAGCGTTCGGCTAAAGGTATAAAATTATTGAATAGTGATTATGATTGATCGCTTCTTCTGTTGATAAGCATAAATAAAACCTAAATATTGTTTGAAATCTTTTGATCAAAGGAATTTTCCATTATTTTTGCAGCCTGTTTACAAAGAAGCCCGGATGGCGGAATTGGTAGACGCGCTGGACTCAAAATCCAGTAACAGCAATGTTGTGTGGGTTCGATTCCCACTCCGGGTACGGAAAAAGTCCTTAACTAGAAGCTAGTTAAGGACTTTCTTATTTAATGGATAACGAATAGGGAATGAATAGTGTTTTCAAAAAGGTATCCAATCATAAAAATTTAAAACTAGTTGTGAAATGTGCAAATAAGATCAACTTTATTGAAGTTTCCGTACGACTGGAACAACAAAAAAGTCTTGCATTAAACCAAAGCTTGTTAATGGTGTTTTCTGATTATTATGCAAGGGGACGCTTATTTCTATATATTTGCTCTAAGTAATCTAATGTTTTCATTCTGGCCAGCAGCTACATTTTTTATGATAATACCTGGTAAATTCTAAAAAACATTAATCTATTGAGATGAAGCCTAATATTCCAAACGTTGTTTTTATAATAATCATCGCAATTTCCACAGGATTTCTAACATTTCTTACGACCAAAGGAAGACTGACTAAAAGAAATCCGCCGAAATCATGGGGTAATCTAACCCAAAGCGGAAAATATGTCATATACCTGCTAGCTTTTATGGCCATTATCTTAATAACTCAAGAATTAAATAATCAAAATTCTAATGAAAATAAAAATTTGCTCCTTAAAAAAGAACAGGAAAATAGAGATTCAATAATAACAAGCAGAGTAAATATAGGAGTTGAGTCAACTAGTAGACGACTTTTTGATAATTTGTCTAAAGCTTTTTCCGCTCAAAACTTAAAGTTCGACACTTTAAAAAACATAATAGAAGTAGTAAGAGATTCTTTAAAAACATCAGTAATAAATAATTATGCTCAAGATGATCCTATGCTTTTTATTGATACAAATGGAGTGTTCTTAAAAGAAACAAAGGATTTAGTTAATGAATATGGTCTTAGTACATGACAAAAATA
>DIZL01000021.1 GCA_002429385.1 Prolixibacteraceae bacterium UBA6029
TCCAATACAGGATAAAATAAATGAACATGCGTCTTACTGAATTTGAAATAGAAAGTATAAAAAACCTGGCCAATCATCATTTCGGGAACAATGTTGAGGTCTTTCTATTCGGCTCTCGAACCGGGAACCAAAATCGTGGTGGGGATATCGATTTATTTATACGTAATTCAAATGGCGAGCCATTGAAAATACGTACTAAAATCAATTTTATTACCGATTTAATACTCCGTATCGGTGAACAAAAGATTGATGTAATATTAGATAATCCTTCTATGAAAAATTCAATATTCTATAAAACAATCAATCAAACGGGAATTCAATTATGACTCAATTTCCAACAAATGAATTAATTGATAAACTAAAGGAAACACTTGTTATCTGCGATTTGCACCATCAACGAATGATGTTTGCTTTTAACCACATTAGAAAATACTTCCCATTAACAGAACATACATTGAGCCAAATAGTCGATATCGAACTGGCTTTGTTTGACCAACTGATTTATCGTTTTTCAAAACTCCAGGATAGCATGGGGACACGCTTGTTTAAACAACTTCTCGAACTACTCGAAGAAGACATTTCCGGGCTACCATTTCTTGATATCCTTTATAAACTGGAAAAGTTGAACCTTCTTGAAAATGCAAAAGATTGGATAACTCTCAGGCAAACACGAAATACCGTATCGCACGAGTATCCTTTTTATATGGAAATTCAAATTGAAGAATTAAACTTGCTGCCTGATGAAGTGCTGAAATTGGCTGCAATTTGGATCAAATTAAAAGAATATGCATTCGAACGCCTGTCTCATAATTAATACATCCAATTCGTGTAATTCGTTTTAATTGGTGCAATTCGTTCTTAGTTGTAATTGGCTTTTTCCCCTTTTTCCTTGCATGTAAGTTGCAGTACAAAGCCAGCAAATTGCCTTGCAAGGCTTGCAAGTGAGTCTGCAAAGGCATAAAATAAGAATACAAAGCCTTAAAATAAATCCGTAAAGACTGCGAATAACTTTGCAAAGGATTATATGAGTTCTGCAGAGCCAGAAAGCCAGATAGTATTGATGCGAAATGCAACAGCCAAAAATCATAGAATTAATAATATATCATTTACTGGTTCGCATTATTTTTTTAACTTTGGTGTAAATAATAGATTATGAAAACACAGGAATACAACAAAACTTACAATATCCCTTTCTATTTTAATGACCTTTTAAAGCTCATTAAAACCCTTCCAATACAGGATAAAATAAAAATTGAAATGGAGCTGGAAAAAGAAACATTATTATACCGATCCAAACTACTTTCACAAAATATTAAAGAAAATCAGTTTGATATGGATAGTATTGTTGCCGAAGTTTCAGAATACAGGACTGAAACGAGCCATGAGAGATAATCTCATGCAGAAGAATGATCCGTCAGCTGACGTATGGCGAGTTCTCCCGATATACCTCGGGACAGGCTATGTGGCAATTAAAAACCAAATTATATACAGATGAAATTAAACGATTATCAGTTATAGCAGATGCCTTACCTTATTATACTGCGCCACAATTACGAAAATATGGGCTAAACATCAAACGTATTAACTATAAAGAAATGGCTATAATATTTGCCATTTATGGCCCTATAGTTTACATACACTGTATAATTCCGGCAAATGCCATTACCCGACTGTAATTTACATTAGCCTCTGTACAACATCCGTAACCCAGGGTGTTGATTAACGATTCACATTTTTAGATGCAGTTCAATCCGTAACTTTATATTTCCCATCAACCATTTAACCATTTAACCCACCACAGCGGGCAGGCATTATGCAACTACCATTTGATATAATTATAAGTCTGACATTAAGCTTTTTGATTGTCTACTTAATAATTCCTAAGATTATTAAGGTTTCCAATATCAAGAAGTTATTTGATGTTCCCAATCATCGGTCGGCTGCAAAGCATGTGGTGCCTACACTTGGTGGTATTGCAATTCTGGCCGGATTTTCCATAAGTACCATTGTAGCTTCAAATAGCTTAAATATAAATGAGCTAAAACAAATGTTTGCTGCTGTAATTGCCATGTTTCTCATTGGATTAAGAGATGACCTCATTGGTTTATCGGCCAAAAAGAAATTCTTCGTTCAAATTGGAGTGGCTCTATATCTTGTTATTATGGGCAGTTATCGGTTCACTAATCTACATGGCATCTTTGGAGTTAATGAAATAGGCTATATCGTCGGAATTATTCTTTCGGTCATCGCCATTATAGGAATTATTAATGCAATTAACCTGATCGACGGAATTGACGGATTAGCTTCAGGAGTAAGTATACTCATTTCCGTGGTATATGGATTTTGGTTTCTGAATGCCGGTGATGTAATCTATGCAATTACCTGCTTTAGCTTAACCGGAAGTTTAATTGCCTTCTTCATGTATAATGTTTTTGGGAAGGCAAATAAAATATTTATGGGAGATACAGGTTCGCTGATTTTGGGAACCATAATTGCTGTTTTAACGATTCGTTTCAACGAATTTATACCGGAAAAAGGAAATGCTGAACAGGGTTTACCAGCCATTTCGCTGGCTATTCTTATTGTGCCAATTATTGATACAATTAGGGTTTTTTCTATTCGAATCATGCAAGGAAAATCACCTTTCACTCCCGACATGAATCACATTCATCACATTGTACTAAAACTGACCGGTAATCATTTTACTTCCAGCCTCATTATAATTTCAGTTAACGCATTACTTATTCTGCTTGCATTGAGCCTGATTAGCATTATTGGAAATGGGTATTTAT
Source organism: Prolixibacteraceae bacterium UBA6029 (assembly GCA_002429385.1). Taxonomy (GTDB): domain Bacteria; phylum Bacteroidota; class Bacteroidia; order Bacteroidales; family Prolixibacteraceae; genus Aquipluma. The sequence continues at coordinate 2,793 of DIZL01000021.1, forward strand.
TTATTCTTCTGCTTATAACCGGTTTTATTCTGGCCTATATACCGTCCTGGATTCTACGGTTTCAGAACAAAAGACCGGTTAACAGTGACCCAACCAAATCCATCTACGCTCTTTCTGTCTTCACAAAAAAGGGAAAGAGAAAGAGCTAGTTTCAAGCCAATTCAATTTGGAGCTCGAATTAAGTGAATACCTAAAAAAAAATCAAAATAGATATATTTCAAATTTTCCCGACAGTTGACTACTTTTTTGACAACTTACACCATACAAATAAAGAAATTCGCGTAATTCGTTTTAATCCGTATAATTCTCGCATAATATGAAAGTACTTATCCTCGCCGGAGGTCTTGGCTCACGCCTGTCTGAAGAAACCACCCTGAAACCAAAACCAATGGTTGAAATCGGTGGAAAACCAATCCTTTGGCACATCATGAAAATTTACTCTTCTTATGGATTCAATGATTTTGTGATCCTATGCGGGTATAAAGGCTACATGATAAAATCCTATTTCGCCAATTATTACAGGCACATGGCTGATATGACCATTGATATGACCAATAATTCAATTGAATACCATAAGAATAATGCCGAACCATGGAAAGTAACGCTCGTTGATACGGGTTTGGATACCATGACTGGCGGTCGAATCAAAAGAGTACAGAAATATATTGGTAACGAACCATTCATGCTTACTTATGGCGACGGTGTAGGCGATGTCAATATTCCTGAATTAATTAAATACCATCAATCACATGGGAAAGCTATCACCATGACTTCCGTTCAGCCCGAAGGTCGCTATGGATCATTAGTTCTCAATGATAACGAACAGGTAACTTCATTCCAGGAAAAACCCAAAGGAGATGGAGCATGGATCAATGCAGGCTTTTTTGTCTGTCAACCTGAAGTATTTGACTATATTCCTGATGGTGAACAAATAATATTCGAACGCGAACCTTTGGAAGGCTTGGCTAGTGACGGTCAACTCTATACCTATAAACACGAAGGTTTCTGGAAACCTATGGACACACAGCGCGACAAATTCCAACTCGAAGACCTAATTGAAAAAAATAAAGCTCCGTGGATTCGCTGGTAATTCGTGAAATTCGTACTAATTCGTGAAATTTTTATCTTATGAACAACCTATTCAACGGAATATATAAAAACAAACGCGTCCTCGTAACTGGCCACACAGGCTTTAAGGGTTCATGGCTTTGCTTGCTCCTAAATAAACTGGGAGCCGATGTATATGGCTATGCCCTGGAACCACCAACCAATCCCAGCCTTTTTAATGAAGCAAAAATTGAAGAACTGATTACTTCCCACATTGGCGATATTCGCGATTACGATAACTTATTAAAAGTAATGAATCAGGTTCAGCCTGAAATTGTCATTCACATGGCAGCACAACCTTTGGTTCTTGAATCTTACAAAAATCCAGTTGAAACCTATTCCATCAATGTGATGGGAACTGTTCACCTGTTGGAAGCTTGTCGTCATACAAATAGTGTAAAAGCAATCGTCAATGTAACTACCGACAAATGCTATGAAAATAAAGAATGGCATTGGGGTTACCGCGAAAATGAACCCATGGGTGGATACGACCCATATTCGAATAGCAAAGGATGCTCCGAATTAGTTACTTCTGCGTTCCGTAGTTCTTATTTTAATCCTAAAGAATACGACAAACATGGTATGGCTTTGGCTTCTGCCCGTGCTGGAAATGTAATCGGTGGAGGCGATTGGGCTGATGACCGTTTAATTCCTGATTTTATCCGTGCCATTTCAAAAGGCGAAAAAGTAAAAATTCGAAGGCCATACTCCATTCGTCCATGGCAACATGTACTTGAACCATTAACAGGCTATCTTACTTTGGCTTCAAAACTATTATACCGAAGGTGCAAAATATGCTCGAAGGGATGGAATTTCGGTCCCGAAGACAGTGATGCACAAAACGTGGAATGGATCACCAAAACAATTTGTGAACTTTGGGGAGAGGGTGCTTC
>DIZL01000058.1:0-8316 GCA_002429385.1 Prolixibacteraceae bacterium UBA6029
ATCGAATTTATATGGCAGGTCTGAGCAGAAGAAAATCCAGGTTCCAAGACAAGGCACAGCAGGAAAAAAAATGCCAATACCAAGTTGTGAATTTTATTTATCTTTTGTGAGCTAAATATCAATGGACAGGAGCTTTTCAGTAGACCCTTAACCCTTGAAAAACCCAAAGACAGGCTGATTATATGATTGACTTGTTTCATCTGTTAAATCGTTTTAGGTGGGGTTAAATTAATTTTGACCAGAATAATGATAATCGAACTTTTTCAGGATCTTGCTTTGGTCATCCTTTGTAAACTGCAAACGACCAAAGGAGTCATACTCGTAATAGGTAGATTTTCCGTTAGGATCAGTTTGGGATGCCATGCCGATAAGGGGTTTATAAGAGTAAGTCTGAATATATGCGCTTGGAACCAAGCTGTTCAGGCTATTTCGCAAAGTTAGGCTACTGTAATTAGCTGCTTGTCCGTTCTGCGGGCTTATTTGTGAATATAGTGCTCCTTTAACCTGAGCCATAGGGTAATTGCCAGTTGCATCCCATAAGTACGAAGTAAGAATCCCATCCCTATCAGTAGTTTGCAATATGTTGCCTTTACTATCGTAATCTTGATATTGCTCAAATAATATATAATCGGTTGATTTATGAAAAGAAATCTGATTAGAAGGAATGTCTATAATAGTATAAGAAAGCCCCCAAAGAGGATAAATAGAAGGCGATGAGAGCTTTAAAATGTAATGCTCTTTGGGAACTATTATATCGTTTTTTAAATCAAATAAACTTAATTCCGATCCTATAACAAGATTATTCTTTAGTGTTGTTTCTTCAATAGGAATATTAATAATGTTTCTATCAACCATCGTCTTAAATATAGAAGACTCAGCAATATAAATTTGAGAACTTCCCCAATAATAATCAATAGGGTATTTGAAGGTTGAGACAAATGTACTCCCGTCACTTAAAGTAGTCGAACTCTCTGATAATAAATTATAATAATTATTGCTAAATTCTTGAACTTTTGTAACACCATTGCTTCCATTTAAATCAAAATCGGTGATCTCTTTTCGTTGTATAAAATATGGATAGGTATAAATCTTATAAGCTGTACCGCTTATAATACTATATTTTCCGTCTACTGATAAGTATCTACTTAATTTATATTCCTTAATGAAATTGCCATTAAGATATTCATTAGGTTGATAAACAAATTTATCTTTATGTATTATTATGCCATTTTCATTATAAATCCATTTTTCTTTCAATAAACCACGTTTATCTTTTAAACTATTATATGGAGTATAGAGACTTTTTTCCCCAATATCAATAGTATATTCGTAACCTTCATCCAATCCTTCTTTTTCGGTTGTATTAAAATAATTTTCATAATTACTATAATAATATTCAGACTTTCCATTGCCACTAGCAGTCTCAGTTACTTTGCTGTAACCAACGCTATTACCATATTTATTGAAAGTAAATGGTATTATTGAAGTGCTATTAAAAAAGTCTTCTGACTGAGTTCCCGCATCAGTGTTTATAACAAAAGCCAATGCATTTACATCAAATGAATATTTATTTTCTGTATAATTTACCCAATGATATTTTGGTATGCCTCCTAAAATACCATTAGAATAACTGTATGTTACCGTTTTTTCTGTTGACGCATCTGAATTAAGATATTCTGTTTTTTCAATTCTTATTCCACCTCCTTCAGTTTCACTAACATTATCAACCTGGAACCCACCATCTGTTTTCCTGGATATTTTTTTAATATATTTATTAGGTCCATAATAAAATTTTGTACTACCCCCTGTCGGATATTTGATTTTATTTAATGCTCCTGTATATGCGTAATTATAATCTGGGTTTCTATATGAAAAATAATCCGCATCTAGATTGCTGCCATTTAACAGATCAGGTATAAAATTATATTTAGTGCTTGAGGGATTGTCTGCCCCATTGTAATATCCCCAATGATCAATAGCATCAATGCAATAGCCAGGCAATTGATTGGTATTACCATTTTGTTGATGGCTTTGAATATTATCCCCGTAAATATTTGTATAGTTTTCATATTCAAATTTATAAGCTGGATTTAAAGAATTACCCCCTTTTTCTTGAAGACTTAATAATCTTAGCCTCTCATCTATATTATTACTGTATTTAAATTCGAATTCCTTAAAAGTATTACTTAATTTATCTTTGATTACTATTTCATCTAGTTGATACCATTTTGCTTTAGAAAAATCATAATAATTATTCATAGAATTGGAACTAGTGCCAACATAAAAGAATTGATGTGGTCCATTGTCCAAGGGATAAGGTATATCTATATCTGGATTACTATAGGATAAATCAAGATAGTTCAAAACCTGATACCGAATAAGCTTATCCCAATAATCACAAATACTTGAATAATTATATGGTTTTTGAACGCTTGCTGAAATATTAAAATCAATTTCTTGATTTTCTGAAACTATTTTAGATAGATAGCACGGATAAATAACTCTTCCGGTAAATCCTGCATATGCATTATCACTATTGGAATTATTATAACCATAAAGATATATCAATCCTAGAGAGCTAAACCATTGAGTATATGAAGTATTAGTAGAAACCTTCTCTAGTCCAACTGAACGTGAAAATCCTAAGATTGGAGTATTGCCCTGAGAGTACTCAAAATTAATTTCTCGCCGTTGAGGATTTACAATTTTCGTTAAAAACCAAGAATCATTTGTTAAGCTAAGCCAATTTTCAGAAAAGAAATTAGCACTTTTTTCTACAGAGCTGATGTTTAATGGATCTTTGTAACCATCACCATATCCTCCGAAGTTGTAGGTAGTTCCATCTGGTAAAACTACTTCAAAACCAGTAATAAACATTTCTGAATAAAAATTATAATTAAATCTACCAGTACTATATTCTAAAGTATATCCTTGCGTACTTGAACATCCATCATCAATACAATTAGTAAATCTCAACTCCATAGTAATATGTACCCCTGGTTCTCCTATGACACTAATATTATTTGTAATATAACGACCCAACCCTTTACTTATTAATTCAACGCCTTCTGTTAAATAAAATCTATATGATTTCCCATTTATATTCATTATGTACTCATCAGGCTCCTTATCATATTGGGATGCAAAACTTATAAATTGATCTACTTTCTTACCCCAATTATTATCATTAGCTATTGGATCTGAATTAAAAAGATAGCCTCTTTTATAGTCCGCAAAATCTGGAGAATATGTTTTTATTCTTAGATCATCAGGGAACCCATTAACAATCCTCGTAATAACGCCCCCCGCGTTAAGTGTCCAGCCCATACCTACCCAACCCGGGTAAACATCTGGTCTAATTCCTGTTTCATCATTTTGTAGGTTAATAGGTACTGTAATTCCTAATTCATTTAATTCATGAATAGGTATATTTACATTTGTTGAACCAGTATATAGACTTGCACTAATATCTGAAACAGTTCCTAATGATGCAGCATTAGGACTAACAAAGGTATTCTCGGGGCTAATTGGTTGTGCTATTAGTTCTGAATCAAAAAAACAACATAACAGTATTATAAAAGACAATTGTATATTCCTATGTATAGTAATGATCCACTTGTTATTTAAAAAAAATAGTAAAATATATCCGACAACTTTTCTGTAGCGCATTGTTTTTATATTTAAGTATGACATATTGATTATTTATTTATTAATTCGATTGTTACGCTTAAAATGCAAATAAAAACATAAACATAATGGTTAATATGCTTTTTGTTTATAATTTTCCCTTGTTTATGCTGATGGGTTATTCATTTGCATTTGCAACATTATATTTATACTTCTCTTTACTCCCGATAGCTTATGAGGATGAAAATATTCCAATTTCTAATTCATGAGATGAGATAGATAAATTTACAGTTTCATCGAGTACATTGTGCGCAATATTTGCTTTACTAACCAAGTTTGCAAATTCAGGGCTTTGCCTGTAAAAATCTAATTTTTGTTCTTGTCCAAAAACAAAAAAATAGAAAATGCAAAATGACTCTAAGATTAAATATTTACAATATTTTCTCATGTAATTGTTAATTTTTGTTTATATGTTAGTATGAAAGCTTAACAAATTTTTCCTCTTATCTTTTGATAATGGAAAATATATCAATAGTTCAGTTATGAAAAGTTGGAAGAATCATGCGTGAATTTTGTTATATTATTCCAACCCAAACAGTTTTAAGTATTAAGACATTCTCAACGAAAATATCTAAACTGATTATTTTAATAGTTAGATAATAACATTTCTAGTAATAGTCGGAATTTTTCATATTTTTGTAGAGTTAATTGGGACTGCAATCCCTGTTAATTTATAATTTGAATTTTGCCCTGTTGTGGATTTCCGCGATGGGGCATTTTTTTTCGTCAATCAAAATTACTCATAAGAATACTTATTGCTTCAATTTAAGTAAAAATCGTTAATCGCATATATTTAAGTAACTACTAAACTCAGTGGTATAACAGATTTGGGTATTACACTTATGATTATATAAAAGCGATGCAATATAGTTATTAGTTTTAATTTACAACATGATGTTTGTAAAAAAAACAAAAATTATGAAAAAAATATTTAAATAGCTCATATACAATATATTATATAATATTGTGTTTAAAAACATACTTGATGGCATGAAAATGTAATAAGTAATAAATGTAGATATGTATAATTATTTTATAAATAAATTATTCAGTTTCTATTGTTTAAGTATAATTAGTTATTATATTTAACGCCTTCAAGTATTTAACGCTTCGCTTAATTATTTCATGATAAAAAAGATTATTTTATTAATCATGATGTGTTGGATTACTCAAATCAACGCACAGGAAAAGGGCCGTACCATAAAAGCGGTACTCGATTCTCTTGCCAATACTTCGATGCCACAGTTAAATAATGAGGTTGATATTTCATTCAGTAATATTGCCATTAAAGAGTTGATTCGTACCATAGGAAATACCACCGGAGTTAATATCACTATTGATCCCAATGTGACCTATTCAGTCAATTCAAATTTCAACAAGGTCAGGGCAGCGGAGGTAATCGGTTTTCTTTGCTCGCGATATAACCTTGAATTATCCAAAATTATACAATAAAAACCTTAAAAGGCAAATTGACATGATTTGATTTGTTCCATAAACCAGCAAAACCATTCCCTTCTTTTCAAGTTCAGACTCAATTTGAGTATGTATCTATCGTTTATTTTCTGAAAATATGCCCAATAGCAAAAGTCTTGTATCTTAGTGTTGATAAGTTATGCTGAACTTTTGAATTGAGCAAGAACTGTCAGTACAAGGCCACTATGTTATATGTGAGCATGGCAAATATCAAAGCTGCTTCGGTCCCAAAGAATGATTGCATATTGAAGCTATCAAATCCAAAATTGCATTTGAGTTCTTTGATCCGGTTTTCGGCACCACAACGTCCACGATAAAGGCGCCAAACATCGGGGATCGACTGGGTAAGGTTGGTATTATATGCCGAATACTAATATTGCTGGTAAAAGTTTTCATCTTGAAAAAGTTTCAGTATCTTTTTGGCGGATTTTGACGTTTTTATATTTTTTGCCTGACCACGATCATCCGAATCGGTTTGTTCCACAACTGCCCTTTGTACTACAGTTCACTGATTTTAATGCCTTCATCGAGTGTTGTCCTAACCTGATTTTCTGCTATAATAAGTTGGATTGGTTCATAGAAACATACGGCAACAATATAATTGATGGGATTCTCTTTTCAATCCAAGTAATCAAACACTTCTTTACCAAAGAAAACACTGCCCAGGCGTAACAGGCTCATATTTTTGGATCATCACAATAATGCGTACCTAATCCTTGTTTTCTTTTAATTACTGAATATGAACTATATAGACTATGTTGATGTAATTCGATGTGAAATGGGAAATAACTCGGTAAAGCCTGATAAGGCTAGAGTTATTCTCATTTCAAATCGAAAGAAACCATTGATAAGCCTATATTTGAGAACATCTTGAAATATGCATTGAATCTGCTATTACGAATGTTCAGGTACGCATTTCTGTGAAGAACCATATTTTTACCTTAAAGCTTGGTAAGAGTATCTTCCCCAAAAGGAATAAAACCTTCTACTGACCCATTATTGGCGCTTCTCAACCAGAGGTTTGCTACAGGTTTGACGTCCGAAACAAAGCAATAATGAGATTATACGATGCCCGTCCTAGCTTGTGAGGATTTGTACCCACATTTGGCTTCTTGCTGCTCTCCATGATGAGTTAAAGCCGATGAATCACAATCAAGGGTGTAATTCATCAAATTGTATAGAATTAAATATCCATGAATAGAAATAATCGCTTAACCTTTGTTTTATGACCTGCATGATTGTTGTTTCATGACATTTGTCAGGATAATACAAGAAAGTAAAGTGGCGATATTCTTCACAGAATTCATCTAATATTTTGATATTCTCGAAAAACTTCATTTAAATTCACTGTTATCCTGTTTTTTTGATATCTGGCTCGTTTGTTAATATTGAGCCAAATACCCATTGGACAGACAGGATTCTAGTCATTGGGCTAATTTTCAAAATCTTAACAACCTTTCATGAACATAGGGAACGTTAGGGTTTTTGAACTGGCGATAAATGTTGTTAACGATGAACATTTAAAGAAAGCACAAACCATTTATATTCATGATATTCTATCATTTTAGAGAGAAAAATATATGCCTTTAATGACCACATGATACATTCATATCCAGCATTCTATTTAATTCGTCTCTTTGGTTTATTATCTGTAAAATTATAAGAAATGCGATCGCAAAAAAAATTAGGTATATAGCGGGTACCTGAATTTTTCAGACGTTTTTCCGACTGCTGTCGCAAGTTCTTTTTTGGCAGCTTTTTACTTTATAAAAAAAGTTATAGCACTCCAACTAAAAATAATTATTCCGGATTATTTTTCTTCAAAATCCTGAAAATAAAACAAATACAGAATAAAATCCATTTTTGGATTTGATTCTGTATTGTTACACCCGAGCGTGCCCTATGCTTTCAGGCAGAAAAAAAGGCAGAAAATGCGGATATATGACGCTCCACACAGCCACACAGTAGCCGCCATGCAGTCTAATAGCAGCCACCCTTCTGCCAGTTAGCATACTCTATTCTGCCAAATAGCAACCATCATACAGCCACACAATAGCCACCACAGTGGATGTCAGAATCAGTCCTGATCTATGGTGGTTCAGTCCTGATGCTGGCAGAAATACCAATGGAGTCCTTGTTGCGAAGCACAAGTAAATGCTTATCAACTTATCAGGATGAATGTTGAATTTTTTTGATCGTATGAAAGGAGAGAAAATAAAATTTAGCAGAATTCGGATGAGTTGATTCCATATTGAATCAGATGGCTGATCTGAAGTATGTGCTATTGGATTGGCTTTCTATTGAACTGGCGATGCTTACAAGCTGGGTAGGAGTGGGGTTTCGTTTAATCAGTGACCGAACAAATTTGGCATAAACCTGAAACGAATGACTGAAATGATAATGAAGGGAAATGAATAAAGGGATTGGCAAATCGGGTGAGCGAAATGAATCAAACGTTCTTTGTTCGTAGTTTCAGTCCTTCGAGGGGAAAGGTGTGTGTTCTGAATGAACGGCATTTCTGTTCGATCATTCAGAACTTACACGTTTACTATTGAAGATTGTTTGGTGAACGAATGAATAAGGGCGGATTGCAGCTATCCATTTTGGGATAGTGGGAACGGACGCGTGTTTTATTTAAGTGAAATGGACGTTCTGAAATAGCCAAGGCTTTATACTATTAGTAATCAATTCGCTCATTATTATTCCGAATGGTTTTCGCTGGAGAGAATTGTGGTTTGACCGTTGAAATGTACGACACACAAAAAAGCCTTTCGGCTTTATTGTGGTTTTCAGCTAAAAAGGAAGGTCGTCTTCAGTTTCGGCAGCCTGTTTCTTTGACTTCTTTTTGCCGGTTTTCTTTTGTTTCTCAGCAGCTTCGTCCTGAGTTGGGATGGCTGAAGAAACTTTGGACTGATAATAACAAGTGTGGGTTCTTCCGAATTTGTCTTCTCCGCGCAATTTAGCCACCTCAAAACTCAGGTACTTTACTCCGTTCATTTCAAACACGGCTTTTTCAAGTCCTTCTACTGGTAACACGATCTTAATGATGTCAAGGTTTTCTACTTGTGTTCCTTTTCCGATGTAATGTTTTTCAAAAGTTGTCATAATATTGATTTTTAAGTTATAAAAAAAATTTCTGCATGATGACTATTCTGA
>DIZL01000058.1:8558-20855 GCA_002429385.1 Prolixibacteraceae bacterium UBA6029
ATATGCCGAGAAAATTCATTGACAGGATTCCTTCCATCTAAGAATAAATCTTTGTAGATAATTTTAGACTAACGGCTCAATATTCTGTCAACCGTAGAAAACTACATGCGAAATGGTTACACTTGTAAAGCCTGAAATCAGTTTAGAATTGTCCACAGCAGATGGGCTAATTAAGTTGTTTCAAAAATAAAGTAAAGATCCTTTTGAGGCTGTGCTAATGTGTGTAGATAATCGGCTTCCATACTTGAGTCAGTCCAAAATGCAGTCATCTTATAAGATGATTACTGAAACAAAAAACTCAAAAGAAGGAAACAGGCTTCCGTGAATATGACCTTTCCAACTGAACCCAAATGCCGAAAGGATTTTAGGGGAGTTTAAGTCTTAGTGGTTTGGGTTAGCGACTAAAAAAGAGGCGGAGCCTCTTTCCTTTTTCAGTAAGCACATGGACCATTGCCATTCATCATGTCTTCATCAGCTGCTTCTGATCTAAATTGCCTGTATGGACCCTCGCCACATTTTTCACAATACACCTTTCGATCGGATGGCCAGTAATAAATACTTGTACCTTTTTTAATTTTGGTGCCACATTTTGAACAAGCTGAAGGAAACTTTGCTGTGATCATTCGTGGATCATTTTTGTATGTGTTATACATAGCTATTTGCCGCTGCCCTACGGACTTTTATAGGCATCTGGCTCGCCTGTTAGTTTAGTTTACGTAATTTGCTTTTGATTGAAATTCCACTCTTTCTGAACCCCAGACATCCCTCATATCATCCATAGACATCAGTTTGCCAGACTTTTTAAAGTATTCCCCTTTATGCCAGTACCAGGCAGTCTTTGGATGAGAGAATTTGTATCCTTCACCTTTCAATGTATCCCTTAGCGGAAAGGTGTTACCTGTAATCCAGATCCAGGATCCAATCAGTTCGATAACAATACCAGGCAGACTTATGATCCGGTCAAGTCGCTGTCGCATTTCTTCCGAAACCTGCTGTTCATACTCTTTTCTCCCTTCTGAAAAGGTTTCATTGCTGTTGATCAGCTTTTTGGACAGCCGGTCATACTGATCATTGATAGTCTGCATGATGGCCGTGTCACCACCTTTGTCCGGATGATACAGAAAAGCAAGACGGCGGTATTCCTTGCGTAATTCATCCAACGTTTTGATATTCTCGAAAAACTTCATTTGATATTGCCTCTGCCTTGAGGACTTGTATTGGCTTCTGGCTCGCCTGTTAATTTTGAGCCAACCAACACATTGAGCAGACCGGGTTCTTGTCAAGGCCGAATGTCAGTTTTAAGGCACGAAAAACTGAACTAGCGCCTTCGGCGTTGTTTCTGTAATTTCGCTGCGCAAAACCCAAAGCCTTGACTTTTCCGGGATGTGTAAATAACTTTGCACGAAATTGTAGGAGAGAGAACCCCCTTCTGACTATTCTATGAAGGAAAGAGCATAAAAAAGAGGCTTTCGCCTCTTGTAGTAGAATCTGTCACGATTATCTTTCGTAACAACTCTTATACGATGTGTATTCGAACTCAATCAATTCTTTGTCGAGCTCTTCGGCTGCACCCTCGAAATAAACCGTTTCCAGATATTCTACGAATGCATCCCAAACTGTGTTAGTTTCCTGATTCTTTGCAGCTGATTTTAAAGTGTAAGTTTTCATACGATAGTTTTTAAAAAATTCATGCACTTTTTACTGTTGAATTTTTCGGTAAACAAAAAGCAACTGGAAGATTTTTCGAACAGAATGGAAGAAAAATACCGGGAAAATTTTTGTTTAGACGTGAGTCCTTAGCCGTAAAATTCAATGGTTTCTTTGTGTGGATTTTAATAAAAACAAGTATGATGGGGCTCTTACACAATCAGCCGCGAAGGAGCTAGGAACCTCGCAGTTTGGGAATCATTTGATTTTTAGGAAATGGTTTATCGTGGGCTCCGAACACTAGATAATTTTGAGCTTTGAAACCTTTTTAGTGTCTGGAAAGAGTAAACGGATTAGACGGAATGTAATTTTAAGAAGGATTAAATCAGGAATTCCATCTTATTCTGAAATCCATACAAAACTTGACAATAATCGTGGTAAGTGGCGAAACTACGAAGTTAAGAGTTGAACTGGATAATCCGGACTAAGTTGATCCACTCGCATCCAGTGATTCATTCGTATTTTTTCGATTTTTCGCACATGTTTTGTGTGATTGTTCGGCAGATATAACCTCTTTTGCATTTGCAAAAGAGGTTATAAAATCCGGAGTAGTATACTTTACGTTATAAAAATTTACATTGATGAGTTCTAAAATAAAATGTAACAAACAATTCTCCTATTCTACATCTTTAAAGGTTGACAATAGCCGGTTTAACCAGCTTTGTTAATTTATCTCTTTAAAATATTATAACCAAAAACTCTAAGCATTAATGGTGCAAATATTATTTCAGCAAATAATAATGGTAACAAAATAGGACCCAACATTATGTCAATTTTAAAATTCCAAAATTTCCACAAAATTAATGAGCCTACAATAGAACTTAGTATAGTTAACAACAGTAATAAGAAAATCCTTGTGAATTTTCTTGACTTTGTTTTATTTCTAAATACTATAATTAATTGAAAAATTACTCCTGATATTAATAATACTGAACCTAAAAATAGATTTAGTATTATTAATTCAGATAATGAGGTATTTGCTTCCATATAATTTATAGCTATTATTTCTTTTCTGGTTCCATAGTAGTTTTATTTTTTATTGGATCGTAGGAAACAACAGGAAATGTCTGTTGATACTCTCCAATAATACTATTTGGTCTAGGGTCTATTATTGTAGGAGCTTCCATTTCAATTTTTTTATCTTGATTTGTTACATCTGCGGCAAAAGTTCCACAGTTGTTACTTGATAAGCTATATTCTTGTCTCTTTGGATTATTATTATCATTCATTTTTTCTTGGGCATAATTATTCATTTCTTTGAATTTATCGCTTTTCATATATGCGCCTTCAATTTTTCCATCGTGTCCTGCTTTATTTGAAATTTGTTCCATTACTTTATTTAAAGATTCTATTGTAGGTTTTCCATCCTTGCCCATTTTTACTTCTGAAACAGCCAATGTGCGAACTATCCCTTTTCCCTCCTTATCATAGCGCCCATATTCATAATATTTAGTTTTACCTGTCTTATTGTCAATTAATAACACCCCAGCGTGACCTAACCCACCTATTTTTCCAACGGGGGTTGAAATTTTATAATCAGGAAATACAACCATTACCGCATCTTTTCCGTCTGGGTCTATATGGATAATGGGGTTATTCTTAACATATACATAGGGTGAGAATTCAGGATATTTTGCAGCAAAAGGATCAATTGATAACCAACGGCTTGAATGTTCTGCCAAATACTTGTTTTTTGTAGTATCTTCTTCGACAAAAGCAATAATCTTATTTGTTCTGGTATTTAATTGGACAGAACCTATTTGAACAACTTCTTCGTTATTAAAGAACTCATTGTAACTACCATTGCTAAGGGTTAATGGTTCTTTATCAAAACCGTATTTCTTAAATATATCCTGAGCGTTGATAAGCTGAGAACACAACATCAAAGCAATACCAAGAGTTAGGCTTAATTTTTTCATGTTCGAAAGTGATTGGTTTTTATTTTATCGAGTCTTTTCAATTAATCTGAAATTTTAAATTTTATAGGAATATACAATAAGACATCTACATTTTTAGAATCGACTTTCCCTGGAATCCATTTGGTTAATAGTTTGATAAGTCTAATCGCTTCAGCGTTACATTCATCACATAACCCTTTCTCAATTTTAATATTTTCAATTTTACCATCTTTTGTAACAACAAAAGATACTAATACTGTTCCTTGTCCGTCAAATTCACCTGGCCATTGAATGTTATGGTCAATAATTTCTTTTACACTTTTATTACCCCCTTCGTATTTCGGCATTTCATCAACAAAAAGGTAAGGAATGGGTAAATTTATTGAATCTGCTTTTTGAGAATAACAAGAGAAACAGCACAAAAGAAAAAATATAAACGTTGTTGCTTTCATTGTGGTATTCTTATTGAGATTTAAAATTCTTTTCGGTTTCATCTATACGTTCAATTATTTGTTTTTTCAAAGCTTCATTCGTTTCTTTCAACTTACCATCAATGTTTTTCACTTGATGTTTGTGTTCTTGCCCTTTTGAGAATAGAAATCCATGACCATAGCCTTCATGTGCAAAATTTTCAGCTTTACCCTTTTCACTTAGACCACTATTTACTGTGATTTTTACATTTCCATCGGTCGAGTTATATTTATTGGGAGCGTCACCTGGTGTTTGAGTAACACCTTGCCAGCCTTCTTCTCCAGTTTTAGGACTAAAAGGTCCAGCATCATTGGGGTCTCCTTGTTGAATTGGTCCCATATCTTTATTGACAATTTCACCATTTTCGTTCTTGTAATCAATTTTATTGTCAACATTTACTTCAAAAACAGTCTTATCATTTGTTAATTGTTGCAAGGCTTGAAAATTTCCACTTGAGCTATTTGAAGAGTTTAGCATATTTCTATTAATTTGTCCATTATCATTAAATTGCACATAGGCTCTATCTTCTTTTGTAAGAGTATTTAAAATCATTTGCATTGCAGCAGGACTGGTGGCTATTACTTCCTTCCCATCAGGGTCGACAAATAATATCGGATTATTCAGACAAAACACATAAGGCGAGAACTGTGGATACTTAGCTGCTAAGGGGTCAGGGCTTAACCAACGACTTGAAGATTCAGCTAAGTAAGTAGTTTTGGTAGTGTCTTCTTCTACAAAAGCAATAACTAAATTTGTTTTGGTATTAAATAAGACCGTTCCGATTTGAACGACTTCGTCGTTGTTGAAAAACTCATTATAGTTACCATTGCTAAGGGTTAAGGGTTCTTTTGTGAACCCGCATTGCTTGAAAATATTCTGTGCGTTTATAAGCTGAGAACACAGCATAAAAGCAATACCAAAAAAGAGGCTTAATTTTTTCATAATTTTAAGATTATCAGTTGTCAAATTTATTAATTACTTTCTTATCAAAATATTTTTCAGGTTCGTTTTTTAACATCCCCATCCATTTTATATACATTTCTTCGGGCATTCGGCGATATCCCAGTTGATGTAAGCGGACATAAGTTCGCTCCATATCGGAATACATTGCCTTTATTGAATTATCGGCAAAAAGTTCATCAGGCTTTTTTGCATTTTTAGCTTTCATTTTTGAATCAATAAAACGCTTTTGCGATTCAGCTTTGGTAAGCATTGCATTTACATTAAAAGGGTGATATTTCAATACTGTTTCACAGCATTTTACAACAAAATCAGGGTTGGAATTGCCAAACTTCTTTTGATAGCCTTGCGCCAAATCGAGCAGATTGTAAGCAACTGATTGCTGTAAACTCAAGGTATCCATATAAAGTCCATTGCGGATAGCATCTAAGTGAACATAACCCGAAGCCATAATCCATGCATCAACAGGGAATGTTGCACTTGTTAATTCTGTATTGTACCAACCAGTTTTTTTACAGTGCAATTTGATATAAATATGGTTTGGGGCAAACGAAAGATATGCAGGAATCTGAAATTCTTCTGCCAAAATCTTATAGAGATATGGCATTGAATGACAATTGCCATCGCCTGCTATTAAAAGTTTGGAAACAAACATTTTAGTCCAGTCTTTTTGTCCCAACATATCATCAAAATCATAGGTGTAAGGTGTATGATAGAAAATATGTGTTGAATCAAGAATAATTGGAATTGTATCTGTCAATAATTTAAAAATCGCAGCTTGTTTTTCAATGGTATCTTTATCTAATTCATTGTAAGAAACAAGATTTGTGGATATTATGGCTTTAGTTAATCTTTTTAAAATTGCAATTTCTTTATTGATTCTAATGAAATCTAATTGACCATCGAGATAAGCATTTTCAGTTGTCAAAACTGCCTTCTTAAAATTCAATTGGGTTTTACCAGTTAACATACTGTCAATGATTTCATACGCTTGATGATAATAACGGGTTGAATCCTGTGCATTTGAGAATGAACAGGTAAAAATTAATGCGGTGAATAAAATATAGAATCTCTTTCTCATTACTTTAAGGTTCTTGTTAACCGGAGCATTTGCCCTTGGTGTTCTTGTTTTTCTTTCTCTTTGTTTACCGAATTTAACCAATCTTGATAGGCTTGTTCGGGCATCTCCTGATAACCGCTTGCATCAATGATTTGGTAAGTCTGGGTTCGTTCTTCCAAAAGTTGGTAAACTTTTGGATAGCGTGTTTTTAAAATTTCGGGGCGTGGCCGTCCAACTTGGCTTACCACGAAATCAAACTGTAAGGTTTGATAGTCGGATTTTACCTGTCGGGCAAAGATATTGGTTGGGTCGTATTTCAAAGTCGTATCGACACACTGCGAAACAAAAACATCATATCCGTATTTCTTGGTGTATTCCTTTGCCAAATCGGCAAGGCATTGGGCAACGGTTTGTTCTTTGGTCAATGGTTCCATATAGATACGGTTTTTCAAAGCTTCGGCAGTTACGTAACCCGAACCTAAAATAAAAGCATCAGAAACAATCCGACCATTTGTCAATTCGAGGTTGTGCCAATTGCCCGATTGGTCTTTGAATTTGGCATAAGTATGAGAAGGTGAGAACGCAAGGCTCGCTTGTGTGCCTGTTTCTTCGCAAAGTATCAGGTAAAGCAAAGGCAACGAATGGCATTGTCCCAACTTAGAGGCGAGTAGCTTTGTTACAAACATTTTAGACCAATCTTGTTTGCCCATATAATCATTAAAATCATATTGCATCGGGTAAGAAGTAATATAATTTTCCTGGGAAGGTGATTTTACTTTTAATGTATCAGCCATGACCCGGAACAACATGATGTTTTTTGTCTGTGGATTTTTCCAGTTGTAACCCTCCTGTGCAGCTTTGAGTTTGGCAATGGTTATCAGGTCTTGTATTTCTTTATCGAACTTTTGATAATCGAGTTTGCCTCCAAAGTAAGCATTCTCAATCGCAAATATTGCTTGTTTTAAGTTTATGGGTTCTGCTCCGCTCAACATGCGGTTAAGCTTTTCTGAAGCTTTATGAAAAGATTCTGCATCAGTAAGGTTTGCCCTCACGGGCAAATCATACTGAATCGGCGAGTTAGCCGATTCGTTGTAAAGAATCTCGTTTATGTCAGCATTTTGTTTTTGTATTTGCCGTTTGTCCTTTTCGTAATGGTTAAGTTGATTGTTCGGATTGGAATTTGTCGAACCATGATTTGGTATTAGGTTGGGAAAGCCAATGGTAACGTTTGGTTGAACGGAGGCTGATTGTGGTGTATTTGTTTTCGAAGTTTGAGCAAAAGTTTCATTACAGATAAAGCACAATCGTAGCATGAAAATGGCAAGAAAAGCAATTTTGTTGCGACGAATGGACGGGTTGAGAAATATGATATTACTATGGTACATTCAAATCTGTGTGGGCTATTAATAAAATTTTGATCATCGGTGTTTTTGTAGTTAACCTATTCCGAATGGAAATGAATTTCTACTAAGAGACTCAGAATTATAATTATTGAGCCTACATCTTGGATACTAGAAAATTAGGATAACTAATTTTATTCTATCTCATAAATATATAATATTATTTAGTTATATATCAATTATTTTCATAAAGGTATAAAATATTTATGATTAAATAATAGCAAATCACTATTTTTTATGTGATCTACAATTATCCTGAAAATAATAAATTTAATAGCTAATTAGATCCTCGGGCTTACAAATGTTGAACCTCCTGCTTTGTAAAGAATCGTTCCATATTTGGTCCAGAACCGTTTATCTACAGCATCCCCAAAGTGGGTTGCTTCCTCCGGTAGAATCGTATCCTTTCGTTCCGATGATTTATCCTTTGCGAATTTTCCTTCCTTTTCAATTACCCTGGTATTGTTCAGCGAGATGATAGTGAACTTACAATTCCGTCCATTGATAATGAATTTCGGGTACCTGAGATCATTGCCTTTCAGGATATTCAGCCATAGTAAATATTTGTCATGTTGCGGAGGTTCCATGCCCTTATGGACTTTTGCAAATACTCTCCAGCCTCGTTTTTCTAGCCGTTCAATGGCCTGTTCGTTGTATGGTTTGGAGTTCTTGACGTTAGGCTGGCGGTGATCTCCGTACCGATCCCGGAAGTAAAATAGATCCCTACAGGGATGCTCCTTATAATAATCGCAGAACAGATCCACCAGATCATCCACCGGCACACTTTTGGCCGTTTGCGGTTTAATGAAGAATTCATTAATCACGCAATCGACCGGCTCAATCATCTTGGTGACAAAGTTAAAGTTGCGTTCCTGTCCAACAGAAAAGAGGTTGATTTTAGCGCCCCAATCCGGAACTATTTCCAGTGGCCGGTTAGGGTCACAATCAAGGTCGAAACGGCTGTCAGGCGTTGAGAGCTGATCAGCATCCCAATTTGAGTTTTCTGCCAAACCGCGGATAAAATCATCGTTATACGCATCGTAATAAATATGCTTCTGGCTATCCAGTGGATAATAGCAATCTTCCACTTTATCAATGATCCAGTTCAGGATCTCGATCATGAAGGTCATCAGGTTTTGCTTATCGTATTCCCTGACGATGTATGACATGCCCAGGTTCTCCACGTTATCGAAAGCATTAGCCAGGGTAAATAGAATACCCTGTTTAGAAGCGAATGGAGCGATTTGTTTCTTCAGACGGACTGTTTCATTCCAAATATCCTTAAACAAGCGTTTATCCCCTGCTTTGTAAGCTTCGATCACTTGAATCTGTAGCTTAACTATCCGGTTCCAGATATCAAAAATAGGAATACCGGCTTCGTCCATATAGTAATCACCATACCTAAGCAACCACATTTGTTCCCGAGTGTAGGGCATGGATGAAACGTACCTGAATCCATGGTGCTGACGAATACGTTTACTGGAGCGAAAACCAAAATGTTCCTCGTTTCCGCGATTGGCCGGAGAAACTTCTTCGTCATACCGTGATTTATTCAGGGTCAGGGCTTCATCCACAATTTCACGGTCTAGGTTTGGGCCACGGCTCGAACCGGCTCTTTCTTGAGAAAGCATCAGGAATCCTGTTCCGTTGGCAAATGAGATGTAATTATCGAATTTGGTGACGGGCTCATAAGGAGAAAGAAATGTTTGGGGAGGTTTGCCGCCGATCTTAAAATCCTTATCCTTTTCGTAACCAATCTTCTCCAGAAACTTGATGGTTGAAGGTAGTGTTCGTGTATAAATCTGTCCGTAAGTGCGGCCGGTGATCGATGTAATTGATCGCGGCATCCGACGAACGATTTCATTGATTTCCCAGCCGATCACATACGATTTTCCGGTACCACGTCCTTGGATGTCCACTTCGCTTTGAGCGTTGTTGACAACCGATATTTTTTGAGGGCTGTTCAGGTCAATTAGTTCTGTGATCATGAGAAAATAAGTTCAATTAAATCATGTGAAAATGTATTCTGCTAAGATTAGATAAAGTGTTCAGGAGTTCATAATTTGTTCGGCATCCACATCGGTGATTTCGTTTCCACCATAGATCAACCTGTTTAGTTCGCGGATTGCGGCAGTGGGCAGGTTCTGAAGACTGTCTAGATCAAGCTTTATTTGCTGATTGTTATTCTGGATTAGGATATAGAACTGATGTTTTTCAGTTCGTTTGGGGTCTTCCAGGTTTTCAGGTTTTTCCCCGATTGCTTTTAATAGGTTGGTGTGTTCCATGGAGATTACCCGTCGGTCCTTATCTGTATTTCCTTTGCGGCATTCCATAATGTTGCCTATAATATCATTGATAAGCCAGGTTTGCCAGAAATCAAAATCAAAGGTATGGATCGTGTTAAAAAGTTTTAAGCACAGTCGCATATCCTCATAAGCAACCGAGGTCACTATTTCCGGATATTTAATCCGATGCAGGGCAATGGCCTGCTTCTGCATCGGATTTTTATCCAGAATCTTCGATAACGAAACAATCCTGTCTAGAAGATTACTTAGGTCCGCAGGAAGCAGTGAATGATCAGGATCAAGCATGTGAGCCTTGATGGTTTCATATTTCATATCCTCCAGTGCTTTTCGGCTCATTTGGATTCTCTTAAAAAGTTAAGCATTTGTAGCTGCGATGGACTGCTGCCGTTTTGTGCAGACTGTTTGATGGCTTTACGCATGACAATTTCAGCGGTAAGCCTACCTTTCAGATAGGCGCCTACCTCTGGGAAACTGGTATTCTTGCTGTCAATCTGAAACGCAAACAGTTCAGTTTCTTCTTCGTTCAATTCCAGGTTAATGGCAATCTCTCCAGCGCCAAAGAACAGTCCGGCCATATCTTCAATTTCTTTAAGCTGATCCTGAGAGAAATTCATGTTCAAGAGTTTTTAAATCAAATTCAAAAACTGAAGGATCGGTATATATCGTTCCTCTTTCCATTTTGGGATTGTCTGTTGCATTCTGACTGGTCAGAATGGTGATTTTCCAGTTCTCGTTCCAGATCAAAGCTATTTTGGCATGGATGGAGGTACACCGGTAATCAAAGCTGTTCATCAGCATTTGAAAGGGAATGGGGCTCATTGTTTTTACACGGTTGTCAACGATCACCCGAAAGGAAAGCATTTGCTTCTGCGACAATTTCAAGTTAAGCTGTTCGATACTTTTTTGACTGAATGAATAGGAAGTCATAAAAGCATGGGCAGGACCGGTTTGTTTGATGATATACATCATCAGGCGAACCAAGTTAAAGTTTCCCCAGCTGTAAAAATGGGTGGTCAACCCATTTTGCAACTGGCCGATTGCTTTGGTTAGACTTTTGTCAGAATCAGCGACAAAAACTGATGGATTCTCTCTTTCGATTCCTGATACCAGGCTAACAGCTTGCTGTTTGCCTGTTTCTCCCTGCGGATTGCTCTCTGCCGTTAATTCAGGGATAATGCTTTGGATGGAATTAGTTAGCATTCAGGCTGACTAATTTCAGATCGATTTTCTGAATAAATTTCAATCGGCCTTTGATCCGGTTTTCAATCCTAGTCCGTTTGGGACCAGATGGCATGGTTTTCTTCTCGTCACCTTTAATCATCGTTTGATAGTCGAGCATATTCTGATCTTTGGTATTGGCTGATTGCTGATTCTTCTTCATTTTGCGAAGTTCTTCCGGATCTTCAGACAAAGTGGTTTCGGGCAACTCTTTGGGCTTGGGCCAAACTTCGTCCTCTAAGGGAAGCTCACCGTTTTGTTCGAATTGTTGCCTGATCTTATAAAGATACTCCAGACGAATGGTGAAAGATTTGATAAGGTCAAATATTTCGGCGCGTTTTGTTTTCAATGTCTGGCTATTTCCCTGTGGCATTTCAGTAAGGATACGGTGGGTCTTACTACGTTCCTGGAAGGTTTCAGCGTATTCTGAAATTATCCTGCGCATTATTGGAGGATATTCAGCAATGTTTGTGACAGATAATGACTCTGGCATTTCTGATATTGTAGAATCAATCGATGGTGCATCTGGTGATGTTTGATCAGTTCCTATTGTTTGATCAGCTTCCAGAATCTGGGTTATCTGCTTATCGTCTTTATCGATAACAATCGGTTCATTCAGATCAATTTCTTCAATTTTTCCATCGGTCGAGTTTTGAACAAGACACTTGACCTCTTGAGCGGATTTATTGCCCGGTTCTGTAGCTTTTAGATCAGGAATCAGGTTATCTTTTTGAAGCTGTGCATAATCCAAACCTACAGATTTGCATAATTCATATATAATTTTGGTCGAGTACTTACGCTGTTTACTATGGAAATCTGCTTTGAGAAAGATGTTTTTTCCAAATTGCCCATAAAGCATAGTTCCCTGAAGATAATCGCATCCCGATTCGATCCATTGAAGGACGAGTTTTTGTTTTTCGTTATATTCCATTACGTTATTATCATTATTCATGCCAATATGATTTATTGATTGTGAAACTTTCTGTAAAGAAAGTGAGCAGAAAAGATGGCAGAAAGGACAGGTTCGGCCAGCAGATCATTGTTGTTTTTATTGTTGTGCGAAAGAATTTTACGACACAAAAAAAAAGCCTTTCGGCTTTCTTTTGTATTTTCAACTAAAATGGAAGGTCATCTTCAGCTCCAGCCGTTTCCTTCTTTGATTTCTTTTTGGAAGCTTTCTTTTGTTTCTCAGCAGCTTCGTCCTGAGTTGGGATGGCTGAAGAAACTTTGGTCTGATAATAACAAGTGTGGGTCCTGCCGAATTTGTCTTCTCCGCG
>DIZL01000058.1:21080-154233 GCA_002429385.1 Prolixibacteraceae bacterium UBA6029
ATATGCCGAGAAAATTCATTGACGGGATTCCTTCCATCTAAGAATAAATCTTTGTAGATATTTTATATAAACGCAACATTTCTGACACTTAAAAATAGTGCCTTCTGAAAAGGTTACACCAGTTAAATTGTGATGTTATTTTAGATTGTCAGCAGTTGCAGGTCTTTTCTTTGTGTTTGCACAGGCATCGGAATAAATTACCTTTTGAGGCTGTGTTAATGTGAGTAGATGACCGGCAATTCAACTTGATTCAGGCCAAAGTAGCAGCCAATCCACAGGATGATTACCGGAAACAAAAATCCAGGAAGAAATCGAGAAACAGGTAAGAAGTAATGCTTTTTCCAGTTGAAAACAAAAATCCGGAAGGCTACTGTGGGAGTAAAAATGGGTCTGAAAGCCAGGTTTAACATTTTAACCCACCCAGAATGATAGGTAACTAATATTTTAGCTTTGCCTGATCAGCTTCTTTAAAAGCATTGCAAGCCTCCAGATGTTTTTCCATCACATCCATATTGTCACCTTTTACCGTACCGCTGAAATTCTGTGCCCGTTGTAACATTCGCAAGTAAGCAGATGGGTCTTGTTGCCGGGTTAACTTTCTTAATACTCCAATATAGTCGTCACGGTAAACAGTGGGAATGATGATTTTGGTTTGTCCTTGGGTTACCAACTCTGCATTCATCATTACCCTGGCTATTCTTCCGTTGCCATCCAAAAACGGATGTACTTCACTAATCAGGAACATGATGTAGGCAGCCCGGGCAAAAGGATGTTTTAGTGCCTGGTAAAAATCAAATCCTTTAATGAGAGTGCCTTTTACCAATGTATGGTCAACAAAAAAGGTTTCACCTGCCCGGTTATTTTTATCTTTAAACTGGCCGGGCTTTTTAGATATTCTTGCACCCATTAGCACCTGATGCCGGTAAAGAAGTATTTCCAACATCTGATCCGCAGTGGTTGGTGCAATACTCATCTCCTGTCTGTTACTTACCAGTTTGTAAGTACCCAGTACATCATGCGAATCTTCATCACGAGAGGGCATTGGAGTATCTGTTTCAATGATGCGCCTGGCATCCTCCAGTTCAAACTCAGTCCCCTCAATATAATTCGAAAAGTAAGCTTCAAAAAAGGAAAAATTTCTGAAAGATTGGTTACTGATGTTTTGTTCCGGTTGGTCTTTAAATTCCTGCTGCTTCAGTTCTATAAACAGTTTTTCAAATAATGGCAATCTGGCCGGATCGTAAGGACTGCCGAAAGCCCTTGCCACGGCAAGTGGTGAGGACAATACTTTTGAAGGATGTGAGGTAAGAAGGGCACTAATGAGTTTGTTCAGTTTTTCAAACTCTTTTTCCATGTGCAGTGCTGCTGCAATTTCCCTTGCCCTGTCCCTGAGTTCATTCAAACCTGCTTCTCCTTTTACCCGGATCACTTTTTCCAGTCGGTCTTCAATCTCGGGCAGTGTCAGTGTCTTTGATTCGGGACCAGGCTGACGGCTCACCTGTAGGTTTTCCAGTAATGCCCTTTCTAATTGCGAACAGTAGAGTTCACCGGAAAAAGAATTATCGCCTTCTGTCTTGGCTGGACCTTCCATAAATCGAATCGTAATTCCGGGCAGACTTATTCTTTTAGTGTAGGTATACGTGAGAAAAATATGCCCTTCTGATGTGGGTTGGAACTTCAATGCCGACCGATGACTGAGAATGGACCCAGGGTACAACTTCCCCAAAATAGTGAATAGGTTCCTGCGGACAATTGTTTCCGGCGTATCAGAAAAATTGGGGGTATAGATACGGGATGCTATCTTCCTTATTTTTCCGGCTTTCTCCAACATGGAAATTTGTTTGCTTAACTTTGGATCGCTGGAAGAGAAGATAACCTCCTGAAGATGTATAGGTAAAATGTTTTCCATTAAAAGTAGTTTGAAAATCAAAATTATAGAATATTTTCCATTAATACAGTGTTGATGGAAAATATTTTCCAGTATAGATGGTACTAAGATTTTTTGATGATCAAATATTTTCCAGCATAATTCAAGAATAAAAGAAATACGGTAAATATTTTCTATTAAAATGAGCTTTAAGGATAATTTATTCCACTATAATAACATTCATTGATTAGAGTCAGGAGAAATTGCTCGATACAATGATCAAATAAAATTGACTGTTAGGATTGAAAAACTGAAGATTGTATCCAAACTGAAGATTGTTCAGTTCTTTATCTTTTTTTAGTTCGTTCTTGTTTTGGCAAAAGAGTTTCAGAAATAACCCCATACAGCTCACTTTTCCCCAATTCGGTCAATTCGAGATAAGGAAAACCTTTATTAAAAAGTTCTTTGCAGATTTCCACAGGGATATCATCCCTGGAGAAATCAATTTCGCCGTGGAAAGGTACAATGACCCTACCACGGCGAAGTTTTATAAAGTTGAAGTATCTGGTCCACATCTTAAATTATCCTGGTAGTGCTTCAGTGAGAGGGATACTTCCGGGATAGATATATAAGTTCGGAGTCTTATAAGTAAATTCCATAGAGATTCCTTTTCGGGCAGCTGTTTCTTTCCCGGTACCAAACCCATCTGGCGAACCTGCATAAACAGCTGGACGTAGCTTATCACCCATAAGGTATTTCTGACCATCACTATCCTGAACCACAAATACCAGGTTGTCGTTTTTGGCTGCATTGATAAAGCCAAACAGGGTATCTTTCAGTCCGGGATGAAAAACGGTAAGATGGGTCACGAATGATTTACCGTCCAATTCACCAACGGGTTCGATCAAAAATTCACCGGTATCATCGGTGATATACATTTTGAACAGTTTCTTTCCAGGCTTCATGATCAGTTCTCCGGTGAGAACGGCATTGGCTGCAAGGCTGGCCGGGTCAATAGGAGCGGTCGGCCAGGTCAGCACATCGGCATGAAACCCAAAGTAAATCTCCTGGGTCAGTCCACCCATGTTTTGACCATTGGGCAGGTTTTTATTGATGTCTGTAAATTCTAACATGGTGTGTTTCCTTCTTTAAGGTGGTTAAAGGAAACCATCAGTAAAAAAGACTGATGGTTTCCTGATTTCAATGCTTATTCGATTATGCTGATTTTGGAATATTAGTCCAAACAGCCTGGTTGATGCCGAATCCTAAACCTTCAGCCCAGTCACCCAATACGGCCACGGACCGCTTGGATTCTTCGAGTTTAAAAGTATTCTTGGTAACAGTGGCTGGAGAGATATGAAGGAAGTTTTCAGACGGAGTACAGAAAAGATCATTCGTTTCCACCATTGAGGCCAGACCTTTAATCTTTAAAGGAGTGAAATCGATGCCGGTATTGATATCCTGATCCGATTTATTTTGATAAAATCCCTGGGCCCGTTTATCCTGGAGGTATTTTTTGCACCAGTACTGACTCATGCAAATGTCCATTGAGATCCCCTGGTAAACTTCAGCGATTTTGTCGGTGAACTCTTCCACCTGGTCAAAAATCTGATCTTTATCCAATGGGCCAATATCGATTGTATTGATCGTTTCGGCATCCACTCCATCCTGCAGGAGTTTTTTCAGTCCGTTCATTCCGGTACCATCAGCACCGGCTATACCGGCAGCAGGAGCGGCATAAACTCCCTTGTAGTATTCGTTCAGTTCCATATCCTGATCGATCTGTCGGTTGTAATACACCTCGATGAGCCATTTTACAAATGGCCATTCTTTGCGGTCAACCTGTTTGGCCGTTAAGAAACCGAGCCAAGTGGCATAAAGCTCATCAGGCATAAACTCATCGTCAATCTTGAATCGAAATACGCGGATTTCATTTGGAACGATATCAACACCGCCTTTTTGGGTGAAAGCTTTTTGAAAAGGTTGCACCAGGGTTCGGAAAGTTGCATTGGCTAAACGGAATATCGTATCGTCCGTTTTGATAGGAGTAGCCAGAGTAGTTATCTGGCGACCCTGAGAGAGCATGGTCAGAATGCGTTTTTTGTTTTGGCCGGCATCCTGGTAATAAGCTCCATACTCTGAAATGATTGCTGAAGTTGTAATTGACATGGCTATTTAGATTTAAGAGTTTTGATCTACGTGTTTGTTGTGCTCAAGATTATTAATCACATCCCACTGTACTCCGTCGGAAACAGGATCACCTTTGCTCATGTTTCCGGCGGGTTGTGAAGTGGGTTTTTTAGAGAGAAGTGCACGGATCGCCAGAACTTTAGCTTCGGGCGTTTGGGCACAGGCAATCGTAGAATCAATTGCATTGAATGGATCAATGGCACTTAAAAGGTTAGCATTGGCTGTGTCACGCTCTGCAATAGCTGCATCACGGGCAGTATTGGCAGTGTCGCGCTCATCAATAATTTGCTGGTCCAGGCCAAGTCTGTTTTCAATTGCTTCGAGCTGAGTTTCATTAAGAAACACGCCCTCGGCGGTTGATTCAAGACTGTCCACGGTCAACACCTTATTGACATTTAAGAATTGTGTTTTCATTTCGATTTTATTTTTTGGTGTAACTTCTTTTTGTTTGTTGGTAATCCGGTTCCATATGCGATCAAACAGGGATTCTTCATCCACGGTTTGGATCTGTTCAACTTTGCCAGTAGGTGGATCACCTTCCACAGCCACCGGAGCTTTTATTATCAACTTACGTGGTGGATCAGGATAATCGCTGGCGGTTATCATGGCAACCATTTGCAGGTTTTCGATGTAATTAACAGCTACCTCTGGAACAAATACTTCATCAACAAATCCCCAGTTCTTTGCTTCCTCTGCCGTTAACCAGGTTTGTTGTTTCATCAGACCCATGATTTCATCCAGAGGTTTGCCGGTTTTTTTGACATACATCTTTGCCAGTTGCAACGTGACCTTTGCCAGCTGCTGTTTCTGGGTTTCGAGTTTGGCAATCAGTGCATCTATTTCGTCTTCATTCATACTGCCCCATTCATCCACCCAGTTCATGGCTTTGTGAATCAGATAAAATGAATTTTCATTCATCCGGACTGTTTTAGCTCCCAGTGAAATGAGGGTGGCCGAGCTGGCTACAAAAGCCGAAAGCTCGGCTGTTACATTGCCATGCTCGATGAATTGATCGTAAATGTTCAGGGCATCGTCCACCGATCCGCCCAAGCTCGAAATCTTGATGAGAACCTGATTTTTGGATTGTCCCGTTAGTTCATTTCGCATGAATTGTTTGGAGAAGGAGTACTGGCCAATTGGACCATCGATAACTATTGTTTTTGTTGCCATTCTTACTTTATTTTCAGCAAGTTTAGGGCATAAAAAAGGTGGTCAAAAGGACATAGACCACCGTAAAAAGCAGAAATAGTATGTGTTTTGGCTAAATTTAGAATGGATCAGTAATGAATCTGGCTTTTGAGCTTTGGTTGCCGTAAAAGGAAATGGAATGACCGTTACGGTCCGGGGTATCCATTCCTGTATCCAGGTCGAAAGAAACCCGAAGCGGGATTTCGGGAGTACCGGCTACCTTGAATTTTTCATTTTGGTCCAGAAGAATGACCACCCATTTACGACCAATCATATCATTAATGATTGACTGAACTTCCTCAGAGTCTTTTGGGATAAAGGCATTGATTTCATTTTTATACCCAAGTCCATATTTTTCCTGAGTCGCTTTTTCTGTAAATGAAATACTGCCTGGTGAGCAATACATTTCAACGATATTGTCGGTTGTGAAAAAACTGACAGAATTGAAACTGATGGAAATGTCACTCGGAAGAACGGCCCAAATGGATAAAAGTCCTCCCATATTATCTGATGGCTTATTCAGGTGTTTCATACTCGGTTTTGGCCTTTTTACTTATTGTCCCTAAAGTGTACAGATTGCGCAAAAGTATTTCATCAATTTTGCCAAATATTTCTTTTCCAAAGTCAATTTTTGCATTTGTACCATTTCGGTAGAAATCTTTTTTGATGCTTTGGTAATCCCAGTGAGTATCTTCAAAAAGAAACCTTTCCTGAAACAGGTTGATGGATTTAAAGATTGGCATTCCGGCAGCCACATAAACCCCCACGAAAGAGCGCATCATAAATTTGGCTTTCTCTTCGAAATGCTGTCCAAAGGCTATAATATCAGTCCGGGTCAATTCCCAACCGTAATGGTAGAAGTCATGCTGAGAAATGGCAACTTCCAGTAAGGCTGTGTAATTAAAAAGCTGTTCCGGGTAACGTTTATCCTTGGATGTATCCGGTTTTTTGAGCAGGCTCAGAAAAAACTTGTTTACATCAGAATTGGAAGTGAAATTGGCCGGGAATCCGTAATTAATTTCAATAAACCTCTTCACGTAAGGCTTAACCGGCAGCGTAACAACAAACTTTTCAGGCATAAAAAATCGGGTAAAATGGTTTAACACATTTCCCCGAACAGATGATACGAAGATAATATAATAAGAAGTGAAAAGTCAAGTATTGCGATATAATCCTTCGCAAATACTTGACTTTTATTTAGAAAAGTGTTAATATACTTTTATAGAGTAACCTGATACCACCCCACCAATAGATCCCGAAGAGCCTATATTGATGCCATCAGTTCCTATACAAATTGTAGCTTCCACAGCTATGTTAATGGATCCATATCCATTTGCGAGACCAGGGGCCCAGCATAATCCAACATCCTTATTTGTTGTGGAGTAAATAGAACCCCTGTATAATAATTCGCCAACCGTTGCGGTAGTTTGGATAACACCATTACCGTCAACCGTATAGGATATTTCTCCAACACCACTTGGCACGATATAACTACCTCCGACAAATTTAGTTACCCTCTTATTGTTTGAGGTTAAACTGGCCTGTAGAACAGTTAATGATTTACCCTTATCTAAATTCTGGGTGTATGATCGACCTGTTTGGGTCAAAGTTTTAACAGTTAAATTTTTTGTTGATTTATTGGTTAATTTTAATGAAGACATTGAAAGAGAATTGGTATAATAAGTACCATTTTTCTGCGAGGATACAGTTTGGAAGATGAATGGATATCTGACATTATTTATAATAAATGTAACCATTGCTACTCCTGAAACATTAACTTTTGTAGGGTAATTTATATTTCCATTTTTGTCAGTTTTGGTTGTAGTACAGTACTGACGTAATCCATCATCAACTCCAATAGTCTGATTGGCATATACTTTACCCGAATTATCCTTAATAATACCAATAATATTAATAGAACTGTTCTTTATTAAAATAGAAGTAGGTCCAGTAATTGAAACGTTGTATAAAATTGATGCAGCTTTCAATGCTACTTCTGAATTCTCAGATTTATTTTGATCTGATTCAGACACTAAATCAATTTTCTCGCAACTAACGAAACTGAACAAAACAAAACACGACCAGATGAGGAACTTTGTAAAAGTTTTCATAATTAGATTTGTTTTTTATTAAATAACAAAACACAATTAAATAATAAGAGCCTTAAAAGAGAATTAGGAAGAAGTACTTCCTACGTGGAATAAATCAAATTCGCGAATTGATTCATTAACAAATATACATATTGATTCTTTAATAAAAATTTACTTTGTTTTTAATTTACATTAATTAACAATTAGATAATGTCGAAATAATAATTTAATCCTCTATTATTAATTACTGCAATTTTTCACACGTAGTCGATTTTTGTGTTCCATTTGTTCCACCCCTTATTTATGTATTTAAATAATTAAGTAACAAATAGTTATATGGTGGAACAATGTATTTTTAATTTGTTTCATTTTGTTGCAATTGTTCCGGTCGGAACTTTTGGAACATTTATATTTATTCAATATTAAAAAATGTTCCAATTTAAATTGTTTATAATCAGTGTATTAATTGTCTTGTAACTTTTGGAACATTTGGAACACATTTTTTGAAAAATGTTAGTTTTTAACAAATCTCAGAAGTTTCATTGTCCGACAACCAATCTTTTCGATAAAATGTGCAATACCTTCCTTTCTTGTTTTCCAAAATAAGTTCCCCTTTTGCATCTTCAGAATGGTGAATGAATCGTAAGGATGGGCCAGGTTTAATATTATAATTCTCGGCAAGCAAGTCCTTAATTTTAGATTTCGGGAATTTGATTTCAGAATATTTATTGAGTTCGACCATGATTTCTGTTAAAGTGTAATTGAGTTCAATTTCACTAAATGTTATAAAAGCATCATTCAGCCAATCCTCCAGTTCTTTTTCAATGGTTGATTTAGTTTTATCCATAACAAGCTGAAGGGCTTCGGTAATGTAAACTTCATCAGGAAACCAGAACCGTGTTGTTTTAACGGGATAATGCAGAGGTCGGTTTTGAAGAAAATTAAGGAAAGCAGGGATTTCCTTGCGCATCTTTTCCAGCATATCCGGATCATCCTTCAAACCCTGTTTGCGGTAACTCGGAACTTTCAGCACGGCAAAGCGGTTTTCTCCAGGGTCGATCTGCATGAAGTTTCGCTCATTGTTGGAGCAAAATAAGAGATGAGTAAAATTCTCAACCACTTCAGCATTTGCCCCTTTTCCTTCAAGCCACATGACTTTCCCGGTCGCCATATTCTTGATCATTTCCTTGGTGGTCTTGTCGTGCAGTGGAATATGGCCTTCATCAATGGCCACAAACAGCTTTCCGGCAAAGTGGCTGGTAAACTTCGGGTTGAAACGCTGATTGTCCAGAATAGCCATGTTGGCCCCGTAAATCAATTTCAGAAAATCCAGAAAAGTGCTTTTCCCGGTATTTCGTTCAGCGCTCACCAGTGCCAGGATCGGAAGCCGCTGCCGTGGGCTTTGGTAAGAAAGCTGAATGTAATCAAGACCAAAATCGTAAAGTACTTCACCATCTACATTGCAGGCCGAGAAAATGTGTTTTAGAAACTTTTCGATAGTTGGCCACTCTCCGGCCACCGGCTCCCAATCAACAGGATGGTAGATGTTGAACAGACTGCTTACAATTCCGTTGTGATTACTGGTGATCACCCGTTGATATTCCCCTGAATTATTCGGTTTGTTTACAAAGGAATCATAGCGGGGAATCTGCTTGATAAAATCTCTACCGTAATCTCTTCCAATTTCACCGATAGCCCATGGTTTTAACACTTCCTCGTATCCATCATGGGAATTAGTAACCATGATTCGTTTGTAATAATAGGGACCAGCACGTAGGTAAAGTTTGGCATCAGTATATTGGATTTTCTCCAACTTATCTCCATCATGGCAATAGCACACCGATTTGTATACGAATTCGTGTTGCTTCAGCCGGTCAGCATGATAGATGTAAAACGTGATCGCATTCTTTAAACGAAGATGCGCATACAAGCGGTTCATGCTCAGTTCTGTCAGGTTAATGCAATCGAACAGCGTGTTATCCGGTGATTTGTAATTTTGAAGGCTTTTATACGTCCGGTCAGGATGTTTCTTGTCGAGATCGTCAAGGGTAATAATGTCTTCAAACTGGAACTGGTGTTTGATATTTGCCCAGATCAGCGAGATATCCCAGTCGAATGCATTGAGTAAATCTTTGAATTTCTTTACTGCATAATACACATTGAAAAGCGATTGCGACAAGTCTTTTTCACTTCCATAAGTATATCCGGTATCCAATATATCAGAGTTGTACACCAAAACCACCGTGTGTACTTTCTTCAACTGTAAAAGTTGAATAAAATCTGGATGCAATGTTAGAAGGTTTTCGCTGTATTGATTGGTTATTCCCTTGTAACCCAGTATAGGGATGCTTGCTTTAATTGATGAATCAGCAAAAAAGGGCAAATCAGTAACAAAAAGAGAAGCGATCTTTTTTTGATCGCTTACAGATTTTGGAATATATATGTATTGGTCCTCTATTGTCTGAGCTTTCTCATTATTCAGCTTCAGTGATTTAAAGGATAGTTCGGTTGTGGTACTCATTCGATTTTTCGTTTGGCTTGCTGGTGAATGTACAAGCCAATGGCTTGCTGATTTTTTGTTTTGTTATCTTTTCCTGCACTGCTCATCCGGGGCAAGTCCTGTTTGAATTTTTCTCCGTGGCTCATGGAGATATCAGCTGCAGTCATGGCTCTTTCCTGGGCATAATGTTCGAACCATGAGAGAACTTTAATCCCATCAATTTCCGCAAAAAGCTGACCGAATTCTCCTTTTTTGATCTTTCTAAATACCAAGTTGATATCTGCAAGGTTTAAATACGGGTATTCCTGAACAATGATGGTGGCTGTTTCTTCAATCTGTTCGGGTGTCATTTTCCGCAAGGCATTCACAAAGTCGTTCAGATTGACGATCCAGACAGAAACGTATGCAATCTGAAAATCTTCCGAATATTCCCTGCGGATGCTGGCAAGAGTCGGGGCAGAGCTGCCGATAGCTAGTGCCGGAGTATTTTCCCTGTGAAATGCCCGAAGACATTTACCCGGAGCATATTCGGACATAAAACCAATCATTGTTGCTGGTAAAACAGATTTCTGCTCGTATTTTACGATTTCACTCATGATCATTCTACTCCTAATCGATTCATTAATTGTTGTTTATAATCTGTTTGTCGCTGATCAACTAATTTCTTAGTTATAGCTTTTTGATCTTTAAGTTCAAAGAAGCCCTTCCATCCTTTTTTGATCGATTGGTGGATAATCTCAATCGCTTTTCCCATGTCTCCACCTGAAAGATCAACCAGATCTTTCAGCGCTCCCTGTTCACTGATTTGTTTGTAGGCAAACTGAAACTGTTCTTTTTTGAAGTTCGTCCACAAATTCCAGGCTTCTGTAAATCGCTGATCTTTCCAGGGGAGTTCAACTTCGGAATTTCCATCCAACTGTTTGTGAACCCAGCTGTGAAAATTGATCAACACTTTTTGCGACTGGTTATAACGTCCGGCCTGACCTTCTGTTATTTTTCCCTCTTCGGCCAATTCCTGAAACAGTTCCTGGAGCTGGCCAACGGCTTTAACGTATTGTGAGATCATAATTAGGTTCCAATTTTAAATTTTTGGATCAGCATTTTGAATCATTGGATTCAGGTATTGAACTCCGTAACTGTATATGTTTTGAAGCTCCGCCATATATTTATTTCTATTTGCAGAATCGACAAAATCAGGCATTACAGTTATGGTTTTGTTTTTATTTCCCAACTTGAGGCCAAAACCTTGTTTTTTTAACTGCCGGTGCAGGTAATATTTGCCACTGTAGGTTCCTTTACTGTTCATGGTAATACTCTTTAAAGCGTTCCAGAAATTCCTTTCTGGAACGCTCAGGATTCATATAAGTAATTCGGCCTCCGCGGTAAAATGCGTTGTATTCCACTTCCTGAATAAAAAGATCAGTTGGTTTTATCAAATGCAGGCTGGAAAAATCAAGACTATATCGAGAACAGATTGCCTGCATGATATGGTCTTCGATCACTGAAAATTGAGGCATCCTTACTTTCAATGGTTTTATCATGTAGCCGATATAGGCTTCTGCTGCATCATGGAGCAAGGCCAATAATTTCAAACCCGGATCAACAAATGGATCCCAGAATGAAAACTCATCACAAACCATAGAACTGTGTTGCGCGATGGAAAAAAAGGAGGGTGTTAATCCGGAGAAATGACCTTTGTTCGACAAGCCGGTAGCAATATCATGGATATCTATCATCTCAGGAGTAGGATTAAACAAGTTGAAGTGTTTGCCGGAAAGAGTAAGGATAATACCTGTTTCTATGGATGGTTCAAGGATGCTCATTGGATTTGAATAATAGGATTTTCCAAGGAGCTATTCCTCATTTAAACTAAAATATGAAACTTCAGTTTCGATTGACCTGTTGGCGAATTGATCTGGAGATATGCGAGTTTTTTTGCCCAGGTTAATAATCAGTGCAGACTGGGTAATTGCTTCTGCGAGCAGATCATCCTCAAGGGCGCATTGGGTAAGCATTCGGATTATTTCGTTTACCTTACCTATGAAGATATACGAACAATTATTTGATAATCGGATTAGCGAAAGTGTAGACATTTTGTTTGGTTTAGTAATTACTATTTTAAGCAAAAAAGGGGGCACCGATTAGGATTCTACCCCCTTAATCTATCCGGAGAAAAAATATTTTTAGAGCCACAAAACAGGCATTCAATTTCCAAAGACGGGTGCTGATCCAGGGAATCTTTTCACTCTGAAAAGGTAATTGTAGACTGCAAAATTATACTGCTGGAGAATACGCGGTTGACCGCATGAGCGATCAACCGTTATTCCCAAAACTATTCCCTTTGCTTTTGACGTTTGCGATAATCTGCTCCAGGCATTTCTGCCAACTCTTGCAAGCCCTATTAATCACTTCGGGACAATACTTGTTATAGAATTTGTAGCTATAAAGGGAATTGAACCCTTCAGATTCAATGCACTGTTATGTGCATTGAATCTCTCTACCAAGTTAAACTGCCTTTTATTCGATGGTGATTGAAGCCTTTTTAATGTACTTTGGATACCGAAGCAGGATGCGGTTGATGTCGGATGAATAAACTTCAACCAGTTTCATCTCCTGAAGGACCTTCTGGAGGGTCTTACTGGTTATGCCTAACCTGCGGCAAGCTTCTGTTTTTGTCAGTGGGGCAATTGTTTTGCTTTCGTTTGCCGAAATCTCAACACGAACTGATTCGCGGAGCATGTTCTGGAAATCTTCCAGCGAAATGCCTTCAAGAATTATTTTGGTCATGATATTAATTTTCAATAAGTATTATTGGTCATCATCCGACACTACCCGTTCCCAGTGTGGCAACAGAAAATATATTGGTTCCGTTAAGTCTTATGACATCTTGCTTCGCTTTATCAAATTGCAATAATATTTTCAGAAAATTCTCCTGTTTGGTCCTTTTCAAACCTTTCCACAATGGCCAACTTAATATATTGTGATTCAATCATACTGTTTTTCCTGGCATTCTCTGCAATTAACTTTTTCATTTCCTTTGGGATCATTACACTAATGGCCGATTCATTCTTTTGCATTAGTAATTTGATATTTTTACCTGTTGTAATCATGTTGTTATTATATTTATATTACGTTAAATTAGTTTGTCAATATTACTTCATTATGCAGTCATATCTGCTATAATTTTACTGGGATATTGGCTTAATTAGCTATTTATATTAATTCTAAATATCAGACATTGAATCTTAGTTCTTTACAGCTTCAATTTTCTAATCTGAACATTAGAAAACTACCTTTTCATAGACAAAAAAGCTCCTGCCAATGAATAGCAGGAGCTTTTTGAATATGCAACAGTCCTTTATTTACTGCTGCTTCAGGTCTTTGTCAAGCCTTTCGATGATGGCTAATTTTACATACTGTGATTCAGACATATTCTCGTCTTTAGCACATTTTGCAATATATTGCTTCATCTCCAAAGGAATCACCACGCTAATTGCAGAATCATTTTTCTGCAGTAATAATTTCAAAATCTTTGATGTTGCCATTATAATATAATTCTGTTATTTTAATAACACTATATTACGGAATAGCAACGGGAATGACATAGTAATATTTGAATTTATTTCAAAAATAATATTTATATATACTGGTTCTAAATTTGAAACGCTGAATTACAGAATGATATACTCCATTGAGTAAGTCATTCATTCGAAGGATTGAAAATTTGATTTAAAAATTCTAAAAAATGACAGTCATAATAATCGTTTAGATTCTGTTGAATCCTTATATAGGGATTGGAGAATCTGTTGATTAATGTTTGTCGTATTAAGCAGTTCTTGAAGACCAGAATTAAGCTAGGCCTCCTCCTTAGATATTATTTTTTTCTTTTCACCATTCCATACATCAAAATCGGCCAGTTTAGAAGTCATGATATCTTTCTGAACTGCGGCAGTGTATTTATTAAATGAGCTCTCCGTTTTATGTCCTGTCACGGCCATGATGAATTGTTTGGGAATACCCCGGCACAATAGGTTACTTGCAAAACTTCTCCGGGCTGTATGGGTTGTTATCATTTCGTACTTCTTTTTGGTGTACTCCACTCTTCGGCTTCCTTTTGTCCTGGTAAAAATAATAGTATTGTTTATTTTGGCCATTTCCCCCAGGACTTTAATGTGTTCATTCAGCTTCTGCTGACTGAGAGATTTGGGAAACCCATCAGTTTCGACAATCTGCCTGACCAGCTTATGAACTGGTATGCGCAGCTTTGGCCCGTTTTTGTTGGCAATAGCGTGAATGAACCCGGCAGAAAGGTCGACCTGCAATTCCGGATCAATGTTCAGGTAGTTTTCAACCCGAAGTCCAGTCCAGCAACCGATAACAAAAAGCTTACGGGCACTATCCAGTGCATTAATCTGACGTGTAATACTTAGCTGGTTCAAGTATTGCGATGTGTCTCTCGGTACTTCAGAAACTGCTTTTTTATCCTTTCTGTTTTTATGAAATTCAAGAATTGTTTTTTCATTAATTACCAGATTGTAGATCCTTTCAATTTCGTCTTCATCAAGGTAGATATTAAAAACTTCCTCTGATGGCTTTTTAAAGTTCTTGAAAACAAGATTTGTATTGTCATCGTTATCGGTCGCATAATTCAAAATCCGTTTCAGGTTTTTGATAATGGATCCGATATAATTAACGGAGAAGTCCTTGTCCCGAAGAAATTTTGTGAAATCACGGTAAAAACGTTTGTCTATCTGTTCAAAGGTGAGTTCGGGATTAAATTCCCTGATTTTATTGATTGCAGTTAATACCTGCTGAGACCTTCTCCGTGAGAACTGGTTGCTGGCATGTTCAAAAAACTGGTCACAATATTCAAAGAAAGGTGTTACCCTTGGCTTATCCTTCATGTTTTCTTCGATAAGCTCGACCAGCTTTTTGCTTTCAATATTAAAAGGATCAATGGTATCTATAACACTATTAAAAGAGACCTCGATCTTCAGGATTTGTTTATTGAGTTTTTCAAGATCCGGAGTTTTCGGATTGAAACGTTGACGATCTGCATTCCAGTCAGCGGTGACCTGTATTCCGGGGTAGTAGGTAAGGGCAATTCTTCGACCAGCTTTCTGTTTACGAAAAATTGCATATATTGAGCCTTTATCGGCGAAAAAGTTGATTGCCATGTTTTATGTTTTTTGATGATCAAAGATAAAACATTCTAACCACATTCTAACCACTATACTCCAAAAGGCTCCAAAATAAGTTGGGAATAACATTTGATAAAATCACGTAATGCCCAGTAAATAAGTAAAAAAGCCTATATATTCCAAATGTATATAGCATTAGTTCGGCTCCCAGCTGGGTCACTTTAAGATAAAAGCCTTGTAGTCAGAAGATTGCAAGGCTTTTTAATTATTCCAAACCACTTTTTCAACCACATTATTTTATTCTCATAATATTCTACAAAAAAGAACCACTCTTGATTTTGATTGGTTATTGATTAAATAGAAAATCCGGAGAATACTTTTCCGGAAATTCGGGTAAGCTATTCCTGAATGTGTCGATTTGATTCCACATAATTAATACAAAAATGCATAATATATTCTGCAAATTGATTTATCCTTCAGGATAATGGATTGCTTAATTCATAATTGAACTACTTACAGGATTAATTGGGTGGGACATTAGAAAGGACTGTTTCGATTGCTTCAATTCCGTTAACATTTTATTAAGATACATTTATCTTTTATTTAAGTGAAAGGTGTGTAACTTTTTGACTATTTAGGTGTCTTAATAATGAAAACAATTTATAATAGAAAACAACGGGTTTAAATAGCAATTAAAAATGAACATCATGAAAACAATAACCGGCACACTTTTCGCAATTTCTGCACTTGGATTATTTGGTTTAATGAATATCAATGCAATTTCAGATACGAAAAAAGCAGTAGCTAATGACAAAGCAAAAATGTCGGCTATTGAAGTTCAAATGACGGATGACGCCATCTTTTACTCAGTCAGGGTCTATTCAGACAGTAATTTTAGTCTTGAAACAGGTGTATATGCCCCAACTGTAACTCTTGCTGAAGAAAGCATATTGTCCGATGAAGCAGTCAATTACTCAGCCAGGGCCTATTCAGATACAGATATTGAAAATGAAATCGAAGAAAATGCAACTGATCAAATTCTTCAGGATGAGAATGTAATGATTAATGAAGTCAACTACTCAGCTAAGGCATTTTCAGATATTGATTTTGAAAACGAGATCAAAAGCAGACAATAGTATATTTGTACGTCTACCACAAAGTTATTATTTTTAGCTTTAGAATGAGTTCTTGCTAAAGTCTGACGATAAGATTCAGAAATGAACCTTTTGACTACGGACATCAATTATCACTCCTTTCAGATTCTTTCCAGAAAAGAAATTAAACTACTTATTCCCTGTACGTAATGTACCCGGGTCAGTATTGCGCTGTATTTGTGTCTTATCATTTGATTTTTGATTGATTTGCATCTGTATTAAAATCAAGTCTGGAATACAGATAGAACACAGATGCAAATCAGATAATAAAAGGAGGTCCCTTCCCTGACCCTTCTCATTCCCTGCCTCGCTTGCTTGGGTGTACTTTCGGTCAGTCCCTATAATGCAATCGTCATACATAATATGCAAATTGGAATTTGATGGTTCGTTTCTTTTTGTAATCAACGGGCTAATGAGTAACTTTGTGAAGTTCAAAAATCAATAACCACTAAATCTGAATAAATGAGAAAGCAAATCCTGAATTTTTCCCTTGCTATTTTAGGCCTG
Source organism: Prolixibacteraceae bacterium UBA6029 (assembly GCA_002429385.1). GTDB lineage: Bacteria > Bacteroidota > Bacteroidia > Bacteroidales > Prolixibacteraceae > Aquipluma. Next base: position 37,718 of record DIZL01000058.1, read on the forward strand.
GTTCTTTTTTCACAATGTACTTCAAAAAAGGAGGTTGAACGTTTGACCCTGAACTTTGGCAAAGACTGGAAGTTTCAGCTGGGCGAGGTTGCCGGAGCCGAAGCGGTGAAATTTGATGATTCAGCATGGCGGAAATTAAATGTACCGCACGACTGGAGTATTGAAGGAGAGTTTAGTGAGAAGAATCCTGCTACGGTCGGAGGCGGCGCTTTGCCCGGGGGAATAGGCTGGTACCGTAAATCGTTTAAAGTAACTGCTGATGATCTGAAAGGTTGTGTTTTCATCGATTTCGACGGTGTGTATCAGAACAGCGAAGTCTGGATCAACGGACATTCGCTCGGTAAACGCTTCTATGGCTACAGTTCGTTCAGGTATGAAATGACAAAATATTTAACTTCAGGTGAAAATATCATTGCCGTGAAAGTTGATAACTCCAAACAACCCAATTCGCGCTGGTATTCGGGTTCAGGAATTTACCGTAATGTTTGGCTGGTCTCTACTGGTAAAACTCATGTTGATCATTGGGGAACTGTTATTACAACGCCTGAAATTACTGATGCATTGGCCAAAGTAAAAATCATCAATCAGATCAGGAACAATTTGAAGGAAGGTGAGAAGCTGACTGTTACAACGGTGATTCTTGATCCTTCAGGAAAGGAAATAGCCAACGGGAAGATGGAGTCAAACGGGGTAAAAGATTCGATTCTTAGTACACCTTTTGATTTTGAGGTGAAAAATCCTGTTTTGTGGAGTCTTGAATCTCCAAAGATGTATTCGGCAGTAACACAGGTTTTTGTTGATGGTTCTATGGCTGATAGCTACATGACTCCTTTTGGAATCCGGAGCTTTAAGTTCGATGTGGATAAGGGATTTTCATTGAATGGCAAAAGCATCAAGATTAACGGTGTTTGCGATCATCATGATTTAGGTTGCCTGGGAACTGCTATTAACAAACGTGCATTGGAGCGTCAGATTGAACTTCTCAAAGGAATGGGTTGCAATGCCATTCGGACGTCACACAACCCACCAGCGCCGGAATTGCTTGACCTCGCCGACCAGATGGGAATGATTATTATGGATGAGGCTTTTGATATGTGGAAAAAACCCAAAAATCCGTATGATTATCATACTGTTTGGGATCAAATGCACAAGAAGGACATTCAGGATCTGATCCGACGTGACAGGAATCACCCAAGCGTAATGATCTGGAGTATCGGTAACGAAATTCCGGAGCAATGGGATAGTACAGGAATCTCCATTGGCAAAGAATTGGCAGGTTATGTGCGTGAACTGGATACGACCCGCCCTATTACTTCTGCATTAAACGATCCTAAACCCTATAACAATATTTTTCGTTCAGGAGCTCTTGATCTGGTTGGCTATAATTATCATCAGAATACATTTCCCAACTTCCCTAAAGATTTTCCGGGGAAGATATTTATTAGCACTGAAACTGTTTCTGCCCTCATGACCCGTGGCGTTTATGACATGCCATCAGAAGAAATTCGACGCTGGCCTGTTGATAAAAACTGGAAAGGAAGGATGCCGAATGCTGATAATACTTGCTCTTCATATGACAATTGTTCGACACCATGGGGCTCAACACATGAAGAGACCTGGAAAGTGATTAAGAAACATGACTTTTTATCGGGACAATTTATCTGGACAGGGTTTGATTACCTGGGCGAACCAACTCCTTATGGTTGGCCGTCGCGTAGTTCGTACTTTGGAATCATTGATCTGGCAGGATTTCCGAAAGATGTGTATTACATGTACCAAAGCGAATGGACTAAAAATGATGTTTTGCATATCTTCCCCCACTGGAACTGGAAAGAAGGTCAGACTGTTGATATTTGGGCTTACAGCAATGCCGAAGAAGTTGAATTATTCCTGAACGACAAATCGTTGGGTGTAAAGAAAAAACTAGGCGACGATTTGCACCTGATGTGGAAAGTGCCATTCGCTCCCGGAACACTGAAAGCAATTTCACGCACCGGTGGTAAACAGGTACTGGTTCAGGAGGTGAAAACCGCCGGGGCACCTGCAAAATTAGTGGTGACTGCTGACCATTCTACGATTAAAGCCGATGGAACAGATCTTTCATTCGTGACAATTGATGTGGTTGATGCAAATGGTGTAATTGTCCCCGATGCCGATAATCTGATGAAATTTCAGATAGTAGGGGGCGGTGCAATTGTTGGCGTCGATAATGGAGACCCCGTCAGTCACGAATCGTTTAAGGTGCCTCAGCGAAAAGCCTTCCACGGAAAGTGTCTCGTAGTTGTTCAGTCCGGTGAACTGCCTGGTGTGATCAAACTGACAGCTAACTCCGAAGGATTACCGGCAACTGTTGTTGAAATTGTGACGAAATAAAGACTTCCGGATACCATTGAGTTTGGGTCATTTTCAACAGATAAACTGAAAAGTTTGTTGAGAATGGCCCAAATTTGTTGTTGCCCTCCTCATTCCTTTTTCCATTTTCCCTTTTCCTGTTTCCCATTTATTTTTGTGTTATTAAAAATAAAGTGTTTGAAAGACAATTATATTTTTGTTTTTTTGATCTCTGAATATAGTGAAACTAAATTAAACAAATAAAGCTACTAAAAATGAAGAAGTTATCTGTCATGTTATTTATTCTGCTTGTCTGTTTTGTCGCAAGGGCACAGGTCAATGTGCTTGAAATTGACGCAGCAGGTGGAAAAACACAAATCAATAAGAACATTTACGGTCAGTTTGCCGAACATCTTGGAAGGTGTATCTATGATGGCATCTGGGTTGGTAAAGATTCGCCGATCCCAAATGTAAACGGATACCGCAAAGATTTGCTTGAAGCGCTACAGGCCCTGAAAATTCCAGTACTTCGGTGGCCTGGTGGCTGTTTTGCGGATACTTACCATTGGAAAAACGGAGTTGGTGCATTAGCCGATCGTCCAAAAATTAAAAACGTTTTCTGGGGCGGAACGGTTGAAGACAATAGCTTTGGTACCAATGAATTCCTGAACCTGTGCGAACTATTGGGTTGTGATCCATACATCTCGGCCAATGTGGGTTCAGGTACTGTTGGCGAAATGGTGGACTGGATTGAATACATGACTTCTGACGATGATGTTCCGATGGCCAATCTTCGCCGGAAGAATGGTCGGGAAAAGGCATGGAACGTGAAGTTTATCGGCATTGGAAACGAAAGCTGGGGTTGTGGCGGTAATATGACTCCCGAATATTATTCGGACCTCATGAAGCAATATTCGAATTATGCTGCCATGTATGGCGGCAATAAGTTCAAACGTGTGGGTTGCGGTTCAAACGGTAGTGATTTTAACTGGACCAAAGTAATGATGGAAAGAGGCCGGAACAACATGGACGGCTTGTCGCTTCATTATTATACCATTGCAGGCGAAGGTTGGAATAAAAAAGGTTCAGCAACTGATTTTGGGGAAGAATCCTATTTCATGGGATTGAAAAAGGCAATGTATATGGATGAATTGGTCAGCAAACATTCGGCAATCATGGACCAGTATGATAAAGACAAACGGGTTGATTTAAATGTGGATGAATGGGGAATCTGGACCGATGTTGAGCCGGGAACCAATCCGGGACATTTGTTTCAGCAAAATTCGATGCGGGATGCACTGATTGCATCAAGTACGCTGGATATTCTGAACAAACATTGCGATCGGGTTAAGATGGCCAACATCGCTCAAATTGTCAATGTGTTACAGTCTATGATTCTCACAAAAGGCAATCAGATCATCCTGACGCCAACTTACCAGGTTTTTAAAATGTACAACGTACATCAGAATGCAACTTTACTGCCTTCAACCCTGACTTGCGAACAGTATAAATTAGGAAACGACCAGATTGCGGCAATCAGCAGTTCTTCGTCGGTTGATAAAAACGGTAAGATTCATGTGACACTGAGTAATTTGAATCCAAACAAGGAAATTAAACTTGAGATAAACCTTTCAGGTAAAGGGTTCACAAAAATCACTTCAGGAACCATTTTAACAGCAGTGGCCGTAAATACAGTCAATACTTTCGAGAAACCTGAAACGATAGTGCCTGTTGCATTTAAAAATGCAAAGAAGCTTTCGGGCAATAAGCTGGAGGTGAGTATTCCGGGAAAATCGCTGGTGGTTTTAGAACTGGAATAACAATTCATAGCAGGATTATATTTTAAATATTTTGCAGCCTGGTTGATTCGTCAGTCAGGTTGTTTTATTTACAACAAATTCTTCTTTAATGGAATGATCTATATTTCGTTTAATTGCTTAATTTTAGATCTTTGATCACTATTTTACAGATATGGCTTCGGAAAAGATTGTAATTGGATTTTTGGGCGCAGGGGGAATAGCCCGGTCACATGCTTATGCTTTGAATTCACTGAAGTATTTTTATACCGAGGTGCCTGAAATTGAGCTGGAAGCCGTTTGTTCGGCTCGGATAGAAAGCAGTAATGCTTTTGCCGCCAAATTCGGATTCAATAAATCGCTGACCCTTGATGAATTCATCGTCAATACAAACATCAATACCATACTGATTTTAGGACCAAACCATGTTCATTTCGAACATCTGAAGCTTGCCATAGAAATGACTTCAGTTAAACGAATATATCTGGAAAAGCCTGTTTGTTCTACTCTGGAGGAAGAACTTGAAATGGCACAGATGGCCGTCAGCTCCGGAAAACAAATACAGGTCGGGTTTCAGTATCTGCAAACGGCCTCGGTCAGAGAAGCCATGGCCTTCTGGAATACCGGTACATTGGGAAATCCCCTTCACTTTGATCTGAAATATTATCATGGCGACTATCTGCAGAAGACGTATCGCGAAAAACGAATGAGCCGTTTGACTTCCGCCCCTGATGGTGGCGCTATGGCTGATCTGGGTTCTCATGGAATCAGTTTACTGATGGCTTTTCTGGGTGAAAATCTACAGATTACAAGCGCTTTTCAGGCTGGAAGTTTTACGGATGTACCAGGAGATTCTGACTTATTTAGTTCTATTTCGTTAATTCATCCTGAGAACCTGGCAGCAGGACTATTATCTGCCAGCCGTATCAGTTCAGGTACGGGCGATCTGGTTTCTTTCGAAATTTATGCTGAAAAGGGAATGCTGCGTTATTCATCACATACGGTTGACTATTTCGAATATTATCTGGAAGAAACCGGATTATGGACCAGGCAGGTGGTTGGCAGTAATTATTCGCCGATCACCAGTTTCCCCTCTGCACATGTTCCGCCAGGATGGTTACGTTCGATGATTCATGCACACTATATTTTTCTCGGGGGAAATGATTCGAAAACTTTTATTCCCGATCTTAATCATGGCCTGGCAGTTCAGCGGTTAGTAAGGGAAACAGCGGTTCATTTATTAACTTACCGTAATTTAATTCAAAATCATGGAAAGAAGTAGCGGAATTCTATTGCATATCAGCTCTTTACCTGGCGATGGCGGCGTCGGCAGTTTTGGTAAAGACGCTTATCAGTTTGTTGATTTTCTTGCTCAAACGAAACAGAAAATATGGCAGATTCTGCCACTCGGGCCTGTGGGGTATGGTAATTCTCCCTATCAGTGTTATTCTGCTTTTGCCGGAAATCCTTTATTTATTGATATTCAGCAACTAGTGACTGACCGCCTGATTTCGAAGAACTCAGTAACAGATCAACATTTTAAGGCCAAACAAGTAGAGTTTGAGAAGGTAGGAGAGTGGAAAACTACCTTGTTTCGTGAAGCTTTCCTGGGATTTCAAAAGAACTTTAGCCGTTACAAGGAAGAATACGTTTTATTTATGAGCCATAATTCATGGTGGCTTGACGATTATGCCCTATTTCGCTCGCTTAAGACCCAGCATCATGAAACCGTCTGGAATACCTGGAAGAAAGAACTGGTGATCCGCGATAAGCATACTATTCAGGAAGCTTTTAAAGAATTACATGCGGAAATTGATTTTCATCGTTTTCTTCAGTTTGTATTTTTCAGGCAATGGTATAAACTGAAAGCATATGCCAATTCGAAAGGTATTCGCCTTATTGGCGATATTCCTCTTTACGTTTCGTTTGATAGTGTAGATGTTTGGGCCAATCAGGATATTTTTCTGCTCGATGAAGATTCAAAACCAACCCAGGTGGGAGGAGTTCCGCCCGATTATTTCAGTGAAACCGGTCAGCTGTGGGGAAACCCTGTGTTTGATTGGGAACGGGTTGCCGAGCGTGATTTCGATTGGTGGCTGGCCCGCGTTCATTTCAACTTAAGGATGTTTGATCAGGTTCGGGTCGATCACTTCCGAGGATTGGAATCTTTCTGGGCAGTGCCCGTTGCGGAAGAAACAGCCATTATAGGTGAATGGATGCCGGCTAAGGGGCATGAATTGTTTCGTAAACTAAAGGAACAATTGGGAACATTGGAAGTGATAGCGGAAGATTTGGGAGTGATCACACCTGAAGTGGAAAAGCTCCGCGATGATTATAATCTGCCGGGGATGAAAATCCTGCAGTTTGCTTTTGGATCTGATCCTACAAACGTGAATTTACCGCATAATTATACCGAGAACTTTTTTGTATACACTGGTACCCATGACAATGATACCTCTTTGGGCTGGTTTAACTCGATTGATAAAAAAGAGCGAAGATTCCTGCATAAATATATTCACGGAAGCGGAAAACAGTTTGTACAGAATTTAATTGAACAAGCCTGGGCATCGGCTGCCTATACGGCTATTATTCCGATGCAGGATGTTTTAGGGCTGGGAACTGAGGCAAGGATGAATACACCTGGCATTCCTTCGGGCAACTGGGCCTGGCGTTTTACATGGAGCCAGATTCGTTCAAATCATAAGGTTTTTCTGAAACAGATAACTGCGAAATACAATCGCTGAAATAGTTCCAGGTTCCAGATTCCAAATTCCAAATCGAGCGTACTTGAAATTTGGAACCTGGAACCTGAAACTATTTCAGGAATCTCCAAACTGCTTCCATGAACAGCTGTGGTTGTTCGGCGTGTAACCAATGGCCGGCATTTGGTATCTCGGTTATTTGGGCTTCAGGATAAATACGACGAATTGAGGCGTAATCTTCAGGAAGAATGTAATTTGAATCTGTTCCTTTGATGAATAATACCGGATAATTGTAGATAGGAAGCCTGTCATCAAACCAATGGGCATTGACTCCACTAATAATTTCATCCAGATTTTCATACAGGACAGGGACATTTAAACGCCATTCAAAGTGATGGGTTTCCTTATTTCGCCGTACATTCTTTAACAGGAACTGTACAATTTGAGTGCTGTCGATCCGCTCATTCAGATAGTTTTCAACGTCCTTTCTGGATTCAATTCTGCTGAAATCAATTTCAAGCATAGCCCGTAAGATATTGTTATGAAGATAGAACTGGCTTTCATCGTTAAGAAGGAAATAGTCTTTAGGAGCAATGTCAATAACTATGAGTTTTTCTATTCGTTCCGGATAATCGGCTGCGAAACTCATGGCTGTTTTTCCACCCATACTGTGGCCGATTAGAATGGCTTTATTGATATTTTGCTGATCAAAAAATTCAGCCAGATCATTCTTTAGTAATTCGTAGTTGTGTTCATTTGAATTGGGCGATCGTCCATGATTGCGCTGATCGATCATGAAAACCTTGTATTCAATAGATAGTTTTTTGGCAATAGCAAGCCAGTTGTCTGACGATCCGTAAAGCCCATGAACAATGACTACAGGCTTTCCAGCTCCTTCAACCCGGTAAAACAAATGCATGGTCGATTATTGCAGGCAATATAGATAATCCTGAATCGTAGCTCGAAGTCCCAAATAGAGAGCATCGGCAATCAAGGCATGCCCGATTGAAACTTCATCAAGGAAAGGCACATGATCATGAAAGAAACGAAGATTTTTCAGGCTTAAATCGTGACCTGCATTGATTCCCAATCCAAATTGGTGAGCCAGTTTGGCCGCTTCTTTAAATGGTGCCACGGCCAGGATTGGATCAACAGGATAGATTTTAGCGAATGGCTCAGTATATAGTTCAATGCGGTTGGTGCCTGTTTCCATGGCTCCTTCAATGGCATATGGATCCGGATCAACAAATACAGATGTGCGGATACCCTCAGCCTTAAAACGGGCAATCACTTCTTTCAGGAAGGAAAGATTTGTGTGAGTGTCCCAACCATGATCAGAAGTAAGTTGAGCAATGTTATCCGGAACTAAAGTTACCTGATGTGCCTTTACAGCAATCACTAACTGAATAAAATCTTCGCTGGGGTAACCTTCAATGTTTAACTCAGTGGTTATATGTGGCTTAATATCGAATACATCCTGACGGCGAATATGTCTTTCATCTGGCCGGGGATGTACTGTAATACCTTGGGCACCAAATTTTTGACAGTTAATTGCAGCATCAAGAACATTTGGTGTATTTCCTCCGCGAGAATTTCGTAATGTTGCTATTTTGTTTATATTTACACTAAGTCTGGTCATCATCTGAATTTATGGGCGCAATTTACGATTTAGATTTGATTCAAGGCACATTGAAAACTTAAAATAATGATAGCTCAAAACCTTCTATCTGAAGTTGTTCCTCCATTGCGCCTGACTGATAGCGGTCAGAAGGCCTTAAACTGGATGGAAATTTTCAGGATTTCTCATTTGCCTGTGGTTGATGGGAAGAGTCTGGTTGGATTAATTTCTGATAAGATTATTTATGATTTAAATATTATTGACAAACCTGTCGGAGATTATTCTGATCATTTACTATCACCTCATATACATACCAATCAGCATATTTATGAGATTTTTGCGATCGTTTCAGTTTTGAAACTTACTGCCATTCCTGTTTTGGATCTGCATCATCAGTATGTTGGTGTAATTACAGTTTTTGATCTGGTACAGAAGTTTGCTGATTTAGTTGCTGTTACCGAGCCTGGCGGTGTAATTGTATTGGAGTTGAATTCCATTGATTATTCTCTTTCTCAAATTGCACAGATTGTTGAAGGGAATGATGCAAAAATTCTAAGTTTTTATATTTCGCAGGAGAGTGAATCAAAACTGATGACTGTTACCCTGAAAATCAATGTGATTGATTTATCGGCAATCATCCAAACCTTTGTTCGATATGATTACGATATTAAAGCAGTTTATATGGATGATTCAATCATCCAGAATTTGTATGATGATCGTTTAGATCAGTTAATGAAATTTATGAATATCTAATTTTTCGTTTCAAAAATCCCTTCATGAAGATAGCACTATACGGCCTTGCCGTTAATCCTGAATTTTTCGAGGAAATATTAAAGCTTTTTGATCTGTTTAAAGAAAAGGAGATTGAGAGTTATGTATACCGTCCTTTTCTGGAATACCTGCAACAAGAGTGCGGAATTCATCCCGAGATTTCCGGTCATTATGAAAATGGCAGCGATTTGCCCGATGATATTTCATATCTGTTTAGTCTTGGAGGTGACGGAACGCTTCTGAAATCATTCATTGTTGCAAAAAACGGTTCAATACCAATTGTAGGTATTAATTCGGGAAGATTAGGATTTCTATCAGATATTCCAAGAGATGAGATTGAGAAAGCTTTAAATGATATTATCGATGGGAATATTATCATCGATGAGCGAACAGTTTTAGAATTGGAAATTGTAAATAAAAATCAATCCGAATTTCAATATGCCTTGAATGAAATTACCGTTACCAAACTTGATTCATCATCGATGATCAATATTCATACCTTTGTGAACGGTGAATTTTTAAATACCTATTGGGCAGACGGTTTAATTATTGCAACACCTACTGGTTCAACAGCTTATTCTCTCAGTGTTGGTGGTCCGATCCTGACACCTGACTCAGAAAATTTTGTCATTAGTCCCATTGCGCCACATAATCTGACCGTCAGGCCATTGGTGGTTCCGGATCATCATTCCATTACTTTGCAGATTGAAGGTCGGGGGCTTCATTTCCTGACCTCAGTCGATTCCAAGTCTGAACCAATCTATTTTTCCGAATTGTTGAAAATTCGAAAAGCTCCTTTTAAGGTCAAGACAATCAGACTTAAAGACCATAGCTTTTTCTCCACTCTGCGTAACAAACTCATGTGGGGCGTGGATAAGCGAAATTAATTTCTTCAGGTGCTTAACAATTTTTAACCTCTATTTGGGTTTTATAATATGCATCAGGCATGAATGTATCAGAATTGTATTACTTTTGTAGCACTTGGAAGGTGTTATGTTCAGAATGTAAATGATAGTGCCTGAATGTTTTATAGTGTAAAAACCCCTTTCAAAAATGCATTTCGATGAAGCATATTTTGGTGATTTTTCTATTTGGATTTCTGGCAATTGAAACGTTTGGGCAACAGAGCGTTGATGTTGGTTTTTTCGGAGGTGCAGGTACCTATTTTGGGGACATGACAAAAATTGATATTCAGAAATCAGTCAATCCGGCATATGGGAGTTTTATCAGGTATAATTTTAATCCAAGATATGCACTTAGATTTAATGTGTTAAACGGAAATATTGGTGCTCAGGGCGAATTTCAATCTGTTCCATGGAATTTTAGTAAAAATGTTCTGGATGTTTCAATTCAGTTTGAGTTCAACTATATGAAATACATTGTCGGTCAGAAAGAAACTCCTTATTCGACTTACCTTTTTGTCGGAATTGGAATGCAGACCTATAAGTATCTTGTAAAATATCCACCATTATATTATCCAACCCCATTGGTTGGTGGTTCTGAAATAACACCTACAATTCCTTTTGGATTGGGGTTTAAATTCAACATTAGCAAACGATGGGGACTGGGAATTGAAGGGGGATTGCGGAAATCATTTTCGGATAAGCTGGATAATCTGGATGATCCACTTAGTAATACCAATATGTATGATACACCGAGTGTTCAGGTAAAATACACCGATATGTGGCACAACAACGATTGGACTGCCTATATGGGAGTTCACCTGGTTTATAAGTTGATATACGGAACTATGCCATGGCAAATTTCAGCAGTAAAGCATAGTCATTTTATTTTGGATTGGGGAATCTGGAATAACATCAGAAAAGAATAATACTGTATGTTTGGATTACTTTTTAACCTGGAAATCGGGAAGCGATAGTTTAAACGTTTGAAATGATATTTAGAGATAAACTGATAAAAGATAGAGTACCGAAACATGTGGCCATCATCATGGATGGTAACGGTCGATGGGCTGCTCAATTCGGGAATGAAAGGACATTTGGACATGAACACGGTGTAGAAGCTGTACGTTCGGTTGTTGCCGGTGCCGGCGAAATTGGGGTCGAATATCTGACCTTATATGCTTTCTCAACTGAAAATTGGGCACGTCCCAAAGAGGAGGTTGATGCCCTGATGGGCCTTTTAGTTCAGTCCATTTCAGAAGAAACCGATGAACTGCTTAAAAGTAATGTCCGGCTTAGGGTAATTGGAGATGTAAAAAGTCTTCCTCAAAATGTTCAGGATAAATTAACCTGGTCAATTGAGAAGCTGAATTCAAGTACCGGATTAACTCTTGTGCTGGCTTTGAGTTACAGCTCGAAATGGGAAATTGTTGAAGCAGTAAAACGGATTGCAGAGCAGGTGAAATCGGGAGAAGTTGATCCCGCAGAGATCGATTCTGATCTGATGGACCGTTTTTTAAATACTTATGACATGCCTGATCCGGAGCTGCTTATCAGAACCAGCGGGGAGTGCCGAATCAGTAATTTTTTATTGTGGCAGATTGCATACAGCGAATTATATTTTACGCCTAAATTGTGGCCCGATTTTAGGAAAGAAGATTTATTTGAGGCCATTTACGACTTTCAGAATAGGGAACGAAGGTTTGGAAAAACGAGTCAACAAGTAGTAAGCTAATTCAATAACGTAGAGAATGCAAAAAATAAAACTGTTTATTGTTCTGCTGTTAATCAGCGTAAAGGTATTATCTCAGGAAGCTAACAGCGACAGCACGAACTTTTCAATCTATTATTCAAGTCCAAAAGAATATGTCATTGCAGGGTTAGAAGTTCAGGGGATTCGTTATTTGGATACACAGGTATTACTACAGATTTCAGGGCTTACCATTGGCGATAAAATAATGGTGCCCGGAGATGCCATTACCAATTCAATAAAGAAACTTTGGAATCATGGTTTGTTTTCAGATGTCAAAATTACGGCTGATAAGATATCGGGTGACAATATCTGGCTTCGGATAAATTTACAGGAGCGGCCCAGATTGGCTGAAGTCAATTTTAATGGCGTATCCAAGTCGGAGAAAGATGATATTACCAAAAAAGTTTTACTTCTGAAGGGAAGCCAGGTTACAGACAACCAGGTGAATACGGCAAAAAAGGCAATCAAGAATATTTTTCTGGAAAAGGGATTTCTAAACACTGAAGTAAATATCATCCAACGCGATGATACTGCTCAAACCAACAGTGTTATTCTCGATATTAATGTCAATAAAAAGGAGAAGGTGAAAATCGGTGAGATTGTTTTTCACGGGAATAAAAATCTTAAAGCCGGTATGCTGGAAGGCTCCATGAAAAAGACCAAGGCCAAAAAGATCAAGAACTTTTTTAGTTCGAAGAAGTTCCTTTCCGAGAAATATACTGAGGATAAAATCAATCTGATTAAAAAATACAATGAAAAAGGTTATCGTGATGCAACAATATTGAAAGATTCGATAACTAAGCTTGAAGGAAGCAAAGTGCGGCTGGATCTTTGGGTCGATGAAGGAAACAAATACTATTTCAGAGATATAAAATGGGTTGGAAATACGGTATATCCGAGTGAGTATCTAAAGACTATACTGGGAATCAAGAAAGGCGATGTATTTGACCAGAAACTTCTTGATAAAAGAACAAAAGATGATGAGGATGCCGTCAGCAGCGTTTACCTCGATCATGGTTATCTGTTCTTTAACCTTTCTCCTATTGAGACTAAAATTGTATCCGATTCAATCGATTACGAGATGCGTATTTACGAAGGACGCCAGGCAACTATCGATCGAATTATAATCTCGGGAAATACAAAGACAAATGAACATGTTGTGCGACGCGAATTAAGGACTTTGCCGGGTGATCTTTTCAGTAAAGCTGATATTATTCGTACTGTAAGGGAATTGTCTCAGTTAGGTCACTTTGATCCGGAGGCGATTAATCCTGACGTACGTCCGCATCCTGAAAATGGTACTGTTGATATCAATTATCAGCTTGTTGAAAAAGCCAATGACCAGATTGAGTTGTCGGGAGGATGGGGAGCTAATATGTTTGTAGGAACTGTAGGATTGAAGTTTTCCAATTTCTCTGTTCGTAATATCTTTAACAAAGAAGCCTGGAAGCCTTTGCCAACAGGAGATGGTCAATCTTTAAGTTTGAAAGCTCAAACAAGTGGTGCATTTTATAAATCATACAGTGTATCCTTTACAGAGCCTTGGTTCGGAGGCAGAAAACCAAATTCATTTACCTTTTCTCTCTCATACTCAAAAGTTAACTACTCTGCGAATAATTCTATGAATAGTTATAATAGCCCTTACGGTTCCAGCGGTTTAGGTGGCTCAATGTATTCTCCGTATGGTTCCAGTTATTCACCATACGGTAATGGATACAATTACAATACAATTGACCCGGGTACAACCTATACCTATTCTTCGGCTGCCGGAACTACCGATCAAATACAGATTACAACTGCCCTGGCTCTTGGGTATGGTTATCGTTTAAGCTGGCCTGATGATTATTTTACCCTATATCATGAACTTTCATTTCAGCATTACAACCTTCAAAATATGGCAGGTTATTATTATTTCCTGAATACCGGAAATGGTAATGGAAATGGCGGATTCAACAATTTTAGTCTAAAAACAGCTTTCGGACGAAATTCTATGGACAATCCGTTATATACCCGTCGCGGATCTAATTTTGTACTTTCCCTTCAACTTACACCTCCCTATTCCTTATTAAACGGAGTTGATTACAGCAATCCGGCTTTGACGAATCAGGAACGTTACCAATGGATTGAATATCATAAATGGATGTTTAAAGGTGACTGGTATTCGCCGCTTGAGAAAGGTGAAAAATTGGTTTTACACACCAAGTTTGAATATGGCTTTCTGGGATATTACGATAAAAACCGTCAGTCTCCTTTCGAAGGATTTCGTGTAGGTGGATCAGGGATGTCCGGATATAACCTCTATGGAAGTGATATTGTAGCTCTTAGAGGATACAAAGACTACAGTTTGAGTACTGGTTATGGATCAAATATTTACAATAAACTTTCGATGGAACTTAGATACCCGATAATTTTGAAACCTTCATCAACCATATATGTGCTTAGTTTTCTTGAAGCAGGTAATGCCTGGAATAATTTCAGCGATTACAACCCTTTTCAGGTTCACCGTTCTGCGGGTGCAGGAGTCAGAATATTTCTGCCCATGTTCGGTTTAATGGGTATTGACTGGGGATATGGATTTGATAAGGTTGCTGGTCAAAGCGATGCAGCAGGGAGTCAGTTCCATTTCGTTATCGGTCAGCAGTTTTAATAAATAAATTTTTGGTCTGGAATTTGCTAACATTACTCTAACGAAACAACTTAAAATAGATTACCATGAGTAAATTAATTATTATTACCGGGATTTTATTGCTTGCGTCGGTAACAACATTTGCACAAAAATTCGCCTACGTTGATACCGAGTATATTCTTGGAAATATACCTGCCTATAAAGCCGCTCAGGAACAATTGGATCAGTTATCTGCCCAGTATCAGAAGGAATTGGAATCAATGCACACCGAACTTGACCAGATGTATAAAGACTTTCAATCTGAAAGCGTATTGCTCTCGGATGAGATGAAACGCAAACGTGAAGATGTGATTGTCACCAAAGAGAAGGAATATAAGGAATTACAGCGTAAGTATTTTGGACGGGACGGTGATCTGTTCAAAAAGCGTCAAGGCCTGGTAAAACCTATCCAGGATGATATTTTTAATGCGATTCAGGGAATTTCGACTGAAGGCAATTATGCGATCATTTTCGATAAAGCGAATGGTATTACTTTAATCTATACAAACCCGAAGTTTGATCTTTCGGATCAGGTATTAGCTAAGCTTGGTTATAAAAATTAATGTTTTAATTTTGTCACAATAAATTTAATCTAAAAAGTATGAAAAGTGTTTTCAAAATTTGTGTCTTAGGAATATTGTTGCTTTCCGCAGGATTTGCCAATGCTCAGACTCCAAAATTCGGTCATATTGATTTGCAAGGCCTCATCGCGGTTATGCCCGAAAGAGCTGTAGCTGAGAAACAATTTGCTGCTTATCAAAAGGAACTCGAAGATGCCCTTGGAATTATGCAGAAGGAGTTTCAGGGAAAATACCTGGCATATACCACCAAGAAAGATTCATTATCTGAAACGGTTAGAAAAATGAAGGAGGAAGACCTGAATGCCATGAACGAACGGATTCAGACTTACCAGTCAAGCGCTCAACAGCAACTTCAGACTAAACAGACTGAGTTGTTAAAACCGGTATTTGATAAAGCTGACAAGGCAATAAAAACGGTTGGTGCAGAAAAAGGTTTGCTCTATGTATTCGACATGAGTTCCAGAACAATTCTTTACAATTCAAAAGAAAGTTTGGACGTGATGCCTTTTGTTAAAGCTGAATTAGATAAAATGCCGGCTATTGATAAAGCGCCTGAAACAGAGAAAAAGCCTGCTGCAGTAAAAAAATAAGTTTTTAGCTAAATATTTTTGAAAGCCATCTATTGAAGATGGCTTTTTTTTTTACTTTTATTGAAACTCAAAATTCAATGGATACAAGTTTTCAACCTATTGGTGTTTTCGATTCCGGTTATGGTGGATTAACTATTCTGAAGGAATTTCTAAACGACTTGCCCGGATATGACTTTATTTATCTGGGTGACAATGCCCGTGCGCCATATGGTTCGCGCTCATTTGAGGTGGTATATGAATATACCCTTCAGGCTGTAAAGAAGCTTTTTGAGATGGGTTGCCCATTGGTCATCCTGGCTTGTAATACCGCATCAGCTAAAGCTTTAAGAAGTATTCAGCAGCATGATCTGCCGCTCATGGATCCAAGCAAGAGAGTATTGGGAGTTATACGGCCAGCCGTTGAATCAATTGGCGAATATACCTCAAATGGTCACATTGGGATTTTGGGAACGGTTGGGACGGTTCTTTCAGATTCATACCCGATTGAGCTGGGAAAATTTGCCGGTGGTAAGGTGGTTCAGACCACTCAGGAAGCATGCCCCATATGGGTTCCTTTGGTCGAGAACAACGAAATTGATTCGCCGGGAACGGAATACTTTGTAGCTAAGAATATTAGGAACCTCCTGGCAGCAGATCCCGAGATTGATTCAATCATACTTGGTTGTACACATTATCCGTTATTATTGCCGGTCATCCGAAAATTTGTCCCTGAAAATATTCATATACTCGAACAGGGGAAAGTTGTAAGTTCAAAACTGGTTGAATATTTGGTACGTCATCCCGAAATGGATGATAAATGCTCAAAATCAGGCAGTGTAAAATACTATACAACCGAAAATGTTGAAACATTTGAAAAGAATGCTTCTACTTTTATTGGACGGGAAATCAAAGGTGAAAAAATCGTGTTGAAATAATATATATTTCCTTTTTCCTTTTTACTTTTTTTCTCCGGCAATGCCATAATTGACCACATCAAAATTACGTTCATATCCCGTCACAAACATTCCACGATTCATAGAACCGCCCATAGGAGCTACTTTCCCGAAGTTAAACACCATCTGGGTCAATTCCATAGGATAGTCAGGCAAACAGGCCCTGAAATCCTTGCCATACTTGAAGAGTGCACTCAGAAAGTAGTACGAGACATCGAATCCCTGAAAACTAAACTGGGACGGTTCGGATGAGAAATTTTCCCGGTAATTACCTACAAACCTTCGCACCAATGGTTTTGAATAATCGACAAAGTATGGGGATAAATAACGCAACCGGATGCGATGATAGTTTTCTGTCTGAATGCTTTTAAGCCTTGTAAGCGTTGGAGTCCCCATCAATACGACATTGTAATGTTCGGCCAAAGCCGTCAGATTAGTGACTGCCACACTCACCTGTGCTTCATTATCCGTAGGAATAACAAAAATATTCTCCCCGTTTTCGTCCATCAGGGGTTTTATCGAATTTACCCCATTCTCCTGTAAATTGTATTCGTGAAATAATTGTTTGCCTAACCGGATGGCCATTTTCTCCCTGCAGAGATTTGCCAGTTGTGCATCGGCTGAAGATGAATTCCCGCTTTGCTGAAGCAAAAAGAAATTCTTCTTTGAAAACTCGTCTGCAATATAAGTAGCTGTCTCTTCGAGCTGAAATTCTTTCGTCGGATTGACTTTAAAATACCATGAATTATTGAGTTCGAAATTCCCTGATGAGGAAAGTGGAGAAATCATTGGGATGCGGTTTTTTGCCGCGAAAGAAGCTACTGATTCCTGGAGTTCGGGATATACCGGACCTATGATCAGATTCAAATCACGGAATTCGTCCAGCAGGAGTAATGCATTAATCATCTCCTGATTGGAGACATCAAATACAAATAATTCAATGTTCATGCCATTTCGCTGCATGCTGTCAACGGCAAGAATGACGCCTTCATAAAACTCGATGAAACTTTCTGCTTTCTGATCAATGTTAACGCCATTTACAGCAAGCGTAGTATCAGAACTAACAGAAACGGACGGATTGTTTAAGCTGATTTTGCTGAGTAATAGCGCCTTGTTGATACCCCCCTGCTCAATCTTGTCGTTTCCGGGCAGATTAAGCGGCAGCAGAAGTCCCACTCTGTATTTTTGCTTGATATTGTCCGGATTTGGATTGCACCGAACCGAAACTTCTTCCTTGATCTGATCTGAATTTGGTTTCTGCTCATCGGTAACTGTATTTCTGGCAGCAGTATTCTGTGGTATCAAAATGATTTCTCCTGATTCAAGACTTCTGGATAATAACGATGGATTGGCCTTTTTTAACTCCTCCACTCCAATTCCAAAACGGCTTGACACAGAATAAATAGTCTCCCCATTCTCAACCTTATATTTGACATACGGTTGCTCAGCAGTTGTGGTTTTGGAAACCTGAGTATCATGTTGAACCGGGATTTTCAGGTCCATTCCT
Organism: Prolixibacteraceae bacterium UBA6029; assembly: GCA_002429385.1. Lineage (GTDB taxonomy): Bacteria > Bacteroidota > Bacteroidia > Bacteroidales > Prolixibacteraceae > Aquipluma. The sequence continues at coordinate 55,866 of DIZL01000058.1, forward strand.
GCTTTTAATCCATTTTGAAGCGCCGGATTAAGCTTCATCATTTCCTCGTGCGTAATGCCGTAATGCCGCTCAAGGCTATATAAGGTTTCTCCTGAAACAACCGGATGAATGGTATATCCCTTCATGCTTTCCTTCTCTACGGAAACAGCTGATGATTCTTTTTCAGATTTGTCACTTGAATTATTGGCGCTTACCGAAATTTTCAATACCTGCCCGATTACCAGACCGTTGCTCAGTTCAGGATTGATCCGGATCAGATCTTTGACAGTAATTTGGTATTGTTTGGCGATAGAGATTAAGGTTTGATTATTTGCTACCTTATGGTAGTAATAGTCTCCTATAGGAGCCTGTATTGTTTTTGTTTCTTGTTTCTTAGGTTCAGCAGCAACTTTCCCGATCGGAATCTTTACGGACGTCCCTGTTTCAAGCACTGTTGTGAGTCCGGGATTGGCCAAAGTCAGTTCTTTTTGAGTGACTTTATACTTCTGGCACAAGCTGAAAACAGTTTCACCCTTTTTTACCGGATGGATCAGATATCTCACTCCCGATATTTCAACCTCCTTGAGATTTTCCTTCTGTGAAAAACCTATCAACGGATTCAGAAAAAGAGTTAAAAGCAGGACTATTGAAATAAATAACTTCATGGTACTTCGAAAATTTAACAGAAGACAAAAGTAAAACAAATCGCATTAAAATCGCAATCTATAGTAAAAAGGGTGTACGACAAAATTCCCTTTTTAGTGTTTCTTGGTGTTTTGGTGTCTATTGTCATTCAACTTAGTAATCTCTCCCGATGAATCGGGACAAGTTGTGCAATTGTTTTAAAAAGTTACACAGAGATCCACAGAGGGAAAAACACAGAGTGCCACGGAGAAAAAAGTCTCTGTTACTTCTCTGTGTAACTCTGTGTAATAATTTGCTGCACAGAGATCCACAGAGAGAATTTTGTCGTACACCCTGGTGAAAATCACGTCGACAACATTCCATGATTACTAAAATGACCTGCGATTACCCGGGTTGATTTATAACTTTAGTGGAATTTTCACGGTAAAAGACAGCTCAATTCCTCCATTGCTTCTCCTGTTCAACTGTTGGATAACACAGGAATTGCGATTGTTCACTGTCGTACCACTATCATACCACTGTCATACCACTGTCATACCACTTTCAGTACAAATTCGAAACAAATTCGAAACAAATACGTAACAAATTCGACACAAATTCGTAGCAGTTCGAATTTGTGTCGAATTTGTGTCGAATTTGTTACGTATTTGTTTCGAATTTGTACTGAAAGTGGTATGACAGTGGTATGACAGTGGTATGATAGTGGTATGATAGTGGTACGACAGAGAAGAGAAGCATTCCTGGCGGGAAAGCCTGTGGATATGGTGTCTGACCGTATTTAATTATTGACGTTTAACATCTAAATCTGGTATTTGAGATTCCGTTTGCTAAACTTGATTTCGAATTAGTATTGTCAGGATATATTTTATCCACTTTACCAAAACCTCTTGAATAATTTATCCAGATCGATGGTTTTGGGATAAAATAAGGAAATATGCACTGTCATAGTGCAGTTATTTATAAAAAACGCACTATGTAAGTGCATAATCAATGATTTGCGTGATTTTACCTCCTGATAACAACCAATAGGAAAATATTTCTTTTCTATCCTATTTATCCTTCTGGTGACCGACTCCGTTCACCCCGATTGTATTCAATATTTTCCCTTACTTTATAAATTAAATATATGCTTAACAAGTTGCGTATCTTATATAATTAACTTAATTTCGGGGAAAGATTGAATACAACGCTAAGACATTATAATACGCATGTTAAGCATTTTAATAAATCTAATTCAATCAAACTAATATCGATATATACACAACTCTGTGGATATACAGGTGTTGGCGCCAATTAAAATAATACCGCTCATCATGAAACGAATGAGAAAGATTGAAATGTTACTATTAGTATTTTTTGTATGCAATTTGACTTTTGCACAAGAAATCAGTATAAAGGATCAAGCTATTGAGCAATTCAAAAAGGAGAATTATTCTCAGGCGATTAGTTTAATGGGAAAAGCATTGGTAGACAATCCAAATGATGCAGAAATATATTACTATTTGGGTTTTTTTAACCATTATAAAGCATACGATAGTCGTCCATTGATAGGATATGATTCAATTATTTCACAAAAAATATTAAGCTATTTCGACAAAGCATTGGAGATTAATCCAAATTATGGAGATGCAAAATATTTTTATTTTACTGAGTGTTCGGCAGCGGCATTTAAGGAATATCAAAATAATAATCTTTCTAAAGTAAAGTCCTATTTTGAAAAAGCTTTTAAACGGGGTGCAATTCCAGAATGGGCAATTGAGTTAGCGGAAAATATGCTCAATTCATGTGACAAGAATGCGATTCTTTTTACACAAGGTGATTTTTCATTAAATATTTGCTTATTTACCCAACTGCATTATAATTATAGAAAAGACATAACAATTGTTCCTCTTACTCTATTAGACAGGCCATCTTTTGTTCTTACTTTGACAAATAATGAGAATTCAAAAATTATTCGAGGATTAAAAACAGGTCTGACACAAGAACAAATTATGGATATGCATCCATACAAATGGGACACCTTGTCGATAAGTTTAAATGTTCCTAATTCATTATTGTCAAAATACTCATTAAGCAATGAATATAAAATGGATTGGGTTATTGAGCCTGATTTGACTTCAAATAGAATGGTTTCGAAAATTGAAGGTGAAAATTCCAGGAAAAGAACCTATTTAAGTCCAACCAGAGCGATGCTTTTAAATATAATTGAAACCAATAAATGGGAGCGACCTATTTTCTTTACAAACACCTTTAACCTTTATTTTTTAGCTGGGTTAGAGAAATATTTTCAAAATTGCGGCTTAGTCTCAAGATTGACACCTTTAAAAACTGATAATTCAAGGTTTTTAATTGACACAATATCTCTTGAAAAGATTGTATTTAATACAAAACTTGTAAAGTTAAAGACAATTATTAATAACGATCAACCAAGAGCATCTGGCATAGTCGGATTATATGGATATTCCTACTATCTTTTGGCTAATTACTTCAGTTCAATTGGGAAAAAGGATAAGATTTCTGAGATTTTAGATAAATACAAGCAAAATATTATGATTGGATTTGATCCTGATTACGAGAATCAATATTTAAACTCTATTGAAAAAATGAAAAATTAACAGGCGCTAACAGCAAAATACCCTCAAGCCGGGTTTCGGTGCTTCGTTGGCAGGATATTAATAAATTGAAAAGCAATACTTCGTAGGAAGTTTATCGGGAAAATCCCGTCATGCATGTCGTTGAGGATGTTCCATAAAACATAAAAAGTTGACGATCAGAGCTAGAAATTCTTACTTAAAATGTTTTAACTAAATTTAAAAATCAATTATAAAGATGAAAATGAAAAACATGCTTTTGTTCATTTGTGTTTTCTTCAATACTTTAAGTTATGCACAAAAAAATACCATTGAATTGCAGATTACCACTAAAAAGGGTTACGGCCCATTTAATTGGAGTATCAGAGGAATTGAGACTTATTCGAAAGAAGAAAACAATCCTTTGAAAAAGACCTATCTTCAGTTTACGGGAATTCCTACCAGTTGGACAGATGTTACACTTGGTGAAATTGGAACAAACTCATACCAAACAGAGTACCAAAATTATTTGTTAGGAAATATTACCCGTGAAAGATATGAAAGATTGCAAAAAATATTGAACTGGGTACCGGATACTTTGAATTTGTCGAAAAAACCTTTGAAATGCAAGATTGCCATTGCCTATGGAAAAGATGCTTCCGGCGAAACAAAAATGGTGGTTGATGCAAACAATAACCTCGATTTGAGCGATGATGTTATATTTACTCCAAAGGAAATCGACTGGACTGATGATTCAAATAAAGATTCGTTATTTATAAAGAATGCTATGATGGTAAGCTATGAACGACTGTCAGGTAATAAAATCATCCAGGAAAAAGCACCATTTTCTATAATGCATTCCAAAAGTGCTGACAGGTATGGGTGTAATTTTCCTCAATATGCCACCACCCAACTAGATGGAGAAGAAATTGCAATTTGTTCAGACGATTTCACCTCTCCATCTTATAACTCTACAAGTATGGTACTTGTAGACGACAGCATTAGAAACGGGAAGAAAGTAACGTATGATAACATAATTTTAATGGATGAATACATTAAAATCAAAGGCAATGTATACAAGAATAAAGGAGTTAACTGGAATAAGAATGTTTTACTATTGGAAAAAACAAACTTGCCGCAAGATCAATTGTATTCCACACAAGTTGGATTTAAAGCCTTTATTTTTGAAGGACAGAATTTCAAAACAAAATCCAATATTTCATTAGACGATTATAAGGGAAAATATTTATTTCTTGATTTTTGGGGTGTATGGTGCAAACCATGTGTTCAAGAATTGCCAAACCTCAAGAACATATATGATAAAATAGATAAGTCCAAACTTGAAATATTAGGCATTGTTTGTGAAAGTACGTCTGATGCAGTGGAAAAAATGATAGATAAATATTCCATTACCTGGCCTCAGATTTTATCAGATGAGACGAATAAAATAAAAATTAATTATAGGATAATTGGTTATCCGACAACTTTACTTATTAATCCCAAAGGAATTATTGTAGCAAAAAATTTGAGAGGTGAGAGGCTGGAAAATAAAATTAAAGAATTGATGGTACAATAATATACGTCAGCTGGAAACAGCAAGCTAACGGTCGGGTTTCGGGGCTTCGTTGACAGGAAATTAGTAATTTCACCAGAGATGGACAGGATGTAAAGCAGCATCCTCAGGCTAGCATATTAATCTTTAAATCCTGCGCCACATATATTTACGAGACGTTTTGTGCCATTTTAGGTGCAGCCTGTGAAGTTTAATGTAAACAAATGACATGAGAGTTATATTAAAAACGAAAACTAAAATAGCGCCATGAAAATTATCAAATCATTATTTGTACTTACGATTTCATCCCTACTTGCAATAGGATGTCATTCAGAAACTAAAAATTTCCTTAACAAATCAAAGGAAGTAGTTATTACAGGTCAAGTTATTAACAGGTCAAGTTATATGGCAAAATCAATTGCCATTATAATAAATGATGTGGCTTCTGGTGAGCAACTCAGGGTTATTGGCGACTTAGACAAAGAAGGTCGATTTGAAGGTCGGTTTAATAGATTTTTTTCACAAGAAGTAATGATTAAGTATGAATCAATTTTTTCTGTATTTATACATCCAGGAGACAGCATTCATGTAAAGATAGATGCGGAAAAATTGGGAACTAATGAAGAGAAGTATCATGCCCTAAGTTTTTCAGGCGATGCTATTGAAGAAAATGAACAGATTGCCAAGTTTCTGACATGGTTTGGTCCTTTAAGAGAAAAAGAGAAAAACAATCAAGTTGAAGAGCGAAGGCTGAGTCCAGAACACTATGTTCAATATAGAGATAGTCTAAGAAAAAGCTATCATCAATATGCAATCGAATTTGTTAAAAAAAATAAGGTATCTAAAATTATTGATTCATGGATTTACTATGAAATAGAAGATAATTATTTTAACAACTTGGTCTTTTACCCTATGTATCACGGACATCTAAACAAGTATCCTAAGAATTGGGAAATTCCTGATTCCTACTATAATTTCTTTGAGAACGTACAACTACCTTTAGAATCGGTGTGTAATGCCAGTTTTACAAAACCTTTGGCTGGAGAATATTTTTCATTGTATATTAGGAATAAGATAAAGAATGAATTAAAGAACCGAGGTCTTGTTAAAGATACTATATATTCAGATGGGCAAACTGGTTACATTTGGAAGGTCAATAATGATTCAATTATTATTGATGGCATCGAAAGACATACACCCAAAGGCATATTCCGTCAAGAAGTATTAAATTGGTTTTTCACACAACGATTAAAAAATAGCATGAAATTTGATCTGTTAGATAAGTATTCAAATATAATTTCAGATGAGATTAAAGAACCATTTTTAAAGATTCCGTTAATGGAATCCTACAGCGAAATTAAAGAAATAGCGAACAATGGAAAAAGTATAAAAAAGACATTGTTTATTGATTCAGAGAAAACTCCTGGAATTGACATTCTAAAACAGATTTTGGAGGTAAATAAAGGAAAGGTTATTTACATTGATTGCTGGGCAACCTGGTGTGGCCCTTGTGTTATGGAAATGCCTTATTCGAGAAAACTAATGTCTGAATTAAAAGATGAAGCGGTTGAATTTGTATTTTTGTGTTTCAATTCCCCAAAAGAAGCAGCCCAGAAAAAAGTGACTGAGTTAAAACTTGGTGGCGCACATTACTTTTTAGATGTGGGTCAATCAAATCATTTACAAAAAACACTTGCATTTTCTTCATTTCCAAATTATATATTAATTGATAAAAATGGAAAGATTGTAAAATCTAGTTCAGACCTAAGACCCGGGATTAAGGAAACAAAAAATGATATTATGAAATTGATTAATCAAGATTGAAAATAGGGAAACAGCACACAACAGAAAAATATCCGCAAGCCTGTTTTTCTGCCAAAGCGGACAGGTAGTGCTTCATTGTCAGGAATTTAGTAATTTGGTTACCAATTTAAACGGATCGCAGAGAAGCAGTTAAGAAGTGCAGACTGCAAATCTGTATTGTAAAGGGATTCCATCTTTCAAAAAGAGATGGAATCCCTGATACACACGGTGATCTCCGATAGTCGTTTTGTATGAAGCCTGATCGTGATGTAGCGGCAGGAATGCATTTCTTATCTTTATGAGCTTCAGATCATAGTTCTAAGGAGAGACTATCAGGAATATATAATTTGGTTTAAAGTTTGGTTTTTGTTGCCCAAATAGGTAACTTTGATTCCTAATTGAACAGTTCATGAGGACAACTTACGTTTATGGAAACGAATTTTGGGACTTCTATTACGCACAAAAGGCTGAAGTTCAAGATAAAATTGATTGGACAATTGGTTTGGTAAGGTCATTGAGAATGGTTCCTGAGAAATTTTTCAAGCATCTGGAAGGAACCAATGGTCTTTTCGAAATCAGAATTAAAGTAGGCAACAACATATTTCGGATTTTCTGTTTCTTCGATGAAGGAAATTTAGTAATCCTGCTCAATGGATTTCAGAAAAAGACAGACAAAACTCCGAGAAATGAAATTGAGAAGGCAGAGCTTTTAAAACAAAAATATTATGAAGACAAATCAAGAAAATAATCTTGTTTCCTGGGACGATCATCTGGACAAGAAATACGGGAAATTAGGTACTGCATCCAGAGACAAGTACGAAGAGGGATTTGAAAATTTTAAAATTGGGGTACTTATTCAGGAGGCCAGAAAACAACAAAACCTGACACAGGAAGAGCTTGCCTTAAAATGCGGGACAACAAAAAACTATATTTCGAGAATTGAGAACAATGCCAGTGACATTCGACTATCGACCCTAATGAGAATAATTAGAGAAGGTCTTGGCGGACACCTCAAATTAAGTCTTGAAATTTAAGATAAAGTTATAAAGGGATTCCATCTTTCCAAAAGAGATGGAATCCTTAATACAGACAACTACCAATTGGAAATATTCCTTTTCAAAATTAACAAATTTGCAACAGATGTTCTAATTGATTAAATTTGTTGGAAATATTTGGATATGAGAAATGCAATGCAATATATAGTAGATGACAAAGGAGTCAAGACTTCTGTTATTGTGCCATTTGATCAATGGGAAAAAATCAATGAGGATTATCACAAGCTTCAAAATAAGTTAAAGGTTTTTCTTTCAGTTCAGGAAGGAATAGCAGAGATAAAAGCTTCAAAGAAGCAAGGGAATAAGTTACAAACTCTTTCTGATTTCCTAAATGAAAGTAATAGTTAGAATTTCAAAAGGCTTTAAGAGACAAGCTAAGCCTTTATTGAAGAAATTCTTCTCTTTGAACAATGAATTAGTTCAACTTGAAGATGATTTGAAGGACAATCCTCGCCTGGGGAAACCATTGGGTCAAGATTCATATAAAATAAGACTTGCAGTCAAAAGTAAAGGTAAAGGTAAAAGTGGTGGATTAAGGGTAGTAAGTCACCTTGATGCTGAAATCATTGGGATGATTGAGACTGAAGACGATGAGATTATTGTAAATCTTATTTCGATTTATGACAAGAGTGAAACAGCCACTATTTCAGACAAAGAACTTCGTGATTTAATTGCTGGATTAGAGAATGAGTAAAATGCAAATTGCCTGACTAAATATATTGCAAAAACGCACTGGTCTTAAAATGAAAGAATATCAATGCTTGAAAGCATTGACATTCTTAGTATATAAATTTCCGATAGAAGTTATTCCAGTTCTTTAGAATGCTTTTTCTCCGAAGTATTTCATGAACTGAACTCTTTCCCAGGCTTGAGCTGAGGAAGTAGTTTGACTCAGAGTGCCTTTGAAATCAGATATTGACTTATATCCTTTCTGATCCATCCATTTAGAGATTTCAAGATTCATACGGGTAATGACTGAAGGTCCCTCATGGTAAATGACTGAAGCAATCTGAACGGCAGAAGCGCCTGCCAGTATAAATTTCAAAGCGGTTTCAGCAGAATGGATTCCCGTTGTGGCCGAAAGGTCACATTTGCAGATACCGGATAGAACGCCTGTCCATTTCAACGGCATAAGGTAATCGTGCGGAGAACTTAAAACATCAGAAACCACAACACTTTGTGTCTCAATATCAATATCAGGATTATAGAAACGGTTAAAAATCGTGATTCCGGCTATTCCTGAATTGGATAATTTCTGAACAAATCCGGCAAGATTGGAAAAGTAGTGACTTATTTTAATTGAAACCGGAATCTTTACCACCTGAAGAATTCTGAAAATAGTTTCAGAATAAAACTGTTCATTGACCTCTGCTGTTTTAGATGTGTCAGAAGGTGTAATGAACATGTTGAGTTCCAGGGCGTCCGCACCAGCTTCTTCTATCTTCCGGGCAAATAAGACCCAGTCATTTGAACTTACACAGTTTATGCTTGCAACAATGGGGACAGTTGTTTTTGCTTTCACCTCAGAAATCAGGCGAATATACTTCTTGATGTTTTCATCCTTAATGACATAGTCAAAATAATCCAGGTATTCAGGATCAGAATGAATATCTGAGCGAAGACTGAGCTCTTCCTGCAATTCGTGATAAATTTCTTCCTCAAAGATTGATTTTAACACAACGGCTCCGGCACCAGCCTCAGCCAATTTGATAACTTGTTCCGCATGACCAGTCATACTGCTGCTTGCAGCTATTACCGGGCTTTTTAAATCGAGTCCAAAGAATCGGGTGGATATATTTGCCATAACAAAATGATTTACAATATAATGATTTACAATTCAATGTCGTTTAGTTAGTGTCGTCATTGCGATCCCGAGGACTCGGGAGAAGCAATCCATTGATTTAAAGATTGCTTCGTTTCTCGCAATGACGACACTTTCTTAAGTTACTTTCTTAACTAAACGACATTGATTTACAAATGACGATTTAGTCCGATAAGCAAAAATAGTAAATAGTCAATAAACAAATGGTCAATTGACTAGATGCTTTTCCTGAAGGTATTGATCCATGGAGGCGGCAGCTTTACGACCGTCACCCATAGCCAGAATTACGGTTGCACCGCCCCTGACAATATCACCTCCTGCAAATAGTTCAGGAATAGAACTTTGCATAGTTTCTTCGTTTACCTCGATGGTGCCCCATTTGCTGACTTTCAGAGCTTTCACTTCTGAAGGGATGAGTGGGTTAGGCGAAACACCAACAGCAACAATAACCAGGTCAACCGGAATGTCATATTCTGAACCTTCCTGAACAACAGGACGTCGACGACCTGAAGCATCAGGTTCGCCAAGGACCATGCGTTGAACGCGCATACGGTTTACTTTTCCTTTTTCGTCGGCGAAATATTCAACCGGATTGGCCAGATTCAGAAACTCTATGCCTTCTTCTTCGGCATGGTGAACTTCCTCTACACGGGCAGGCATTTCAGCCCGGGAACGTCGATAGATTATAATAGCACGCTCAGCGCCAAGTCTTTTTGCCGTACGAACAGAGTCCATAGCGGTATTTCCGCCACCGATTACAGCAACGTTTTTGCCCTTGATGACCGGAGTATCAAATTCATCATTGCTGGCATTCATCAGGTTTACCCTGGTGAGGTATTCGTTTGACGAAAGAATCCCATTGTAGTTTTCTCCCGGAATATTCATAAAGCGTGGCAGACCGGCTCCGCTGGCGACAAAGAAGGCTTCGAAACCTTCGGTCTTTAAATCATCGAAGCTGGCTGTTTTTCCAACTATAAAGTTTCTGACAAATTTAACTCCCATCTTCTGAAGGTTGTCAAGTTCAACATCAACAATCTTATTAGGAAGCCTGAATTCGGGAATACCGTATTTCAATACGCCGCCTATTTCATGAAGAGCTTCAAAAACGGTTACATCGTAACCCAGTTTAATCATGTCGCCTGCAAATGACAAGGAGGCAGGACCTGAGCCGATAGCGGCTACTTTTATTCCGTTTGGGGGCGCAACTTCGGGCACAGACATAAATCCGCTTTCGCGTTCGTAGTCGGCAGCAAATCGCTCTAAATGGCCAATGGCAACAGGTTCTTTTTTTAATTTCAGGGTATAGAAACAGGAGGCTTCACATTGTTTTTCCTGAGGGCAAACACGGCCACAAACAGCAGGAAGGGCTGAAGTTTCTTTCAGTGTTTTTGCTGCTTCAAGGAAACTTCCCAATTCAATATATTTGACAAATTTCGGAATGTTAATGCTGACCGGGCATCCTTCAATACAGGTTGGATTCACACAATCGAGACACCTGGCGGCTTCAGATTGGGTCTGTGTTTCACTTAATCCGATATTTACTTCCCTATCCTGATAGCGGATGCGAACAGAAGGATCCATCTCGGGCATCCTGACTCTGATCATTGCTGTACGATCTTTGGCTGCAATCTTTTTTCTTAATTCGGTACGCCATTCTTTCTCGCGTTCACTCCGAAGATATTCGTTGTTTGTTGACATTTTCTAATGATTAATTGAGTTTCAAATACCGTTCGTTAGCTACCTTTTCCTCAGCTGAATATCCACCCAATCGCATGATTAACTCGTCAAAATCAATCTGATGGGCATCAAATTCAGGTCCATCGATACAGGTAAATAAAGTATGTCCGCCGACACTGACCCTGCAGGCGCCACACATACCTGTTCCATCAACCATGATGGCATTAAGGCTGGCCTGTGTAGGTATCTCGTATTTTTTGGTCAGAAGCGAAGTAAATTTCATCATCACCGCAGGACCAATGGCAATACATTCGTCCACCTTTTCACGTAGTATAACGGCTTCAGCGCCGGCTGTAACCAACCCTTTGGTTCCGTAGGATCCGTCGTCAGTCATGACAATCACCTCATCTGACCATTTTCGTATTTCATCTTCCAGAATAATCAGGTCTTTATTGCGGGCAGCCAAAATGGAAATAACGCGGCTTCCGGCTTTTTTGAAAGCTTCAACGATGGGTAACATAGGTGCAACACCAACACCGCCACCACAAGCCAATATCGTTCCGGCATTATGAATATGAGTAGCTTTTCCAAGGGGACCAACTACATCAAGGATCGAATCTCCCACATTCAGTTCGAATAGTTTTGAGGAACTGACACCCATTCGTTGAACCACTAAATCAATAGTTCCTTTCACAGGATCAGCGCCGGCAATGGTCAGCGGAATGCGCTCCCCTTTTTCATCAACTCGTATGATCACAAAATGACCAGGCTTACGCGAACGGGCAATTCGCGGAGCATCAACAACAAACTTGGCTACTTTTTCGGAAAAAAGAACCTTCTCTACTATCTGGTTCATTATACTCGTTTTAAATAGTTTTTTTGAAATGAACGCCAAAAATAACATTGTACAAAGAATATATACTCATTAGCCTTTTCTTTTTTTCAAGGTTAAGTTATTTGAAGACTAATCTTAACTGAGTGTTAAGAATGAAAAGGAGTTGTTTGAAGGAAAGAGAGGAAAAAAGTTACACATTCCATCCTTCAAAAAAGAGATGGAATTAATGGTGTCCATGAACTACGACTAATAATCAGCAATAATAGAGCGTATCGGCGCTCAATTTCTGATCGTTTGGCCAGGCAATAAAATAGCCGTTATTTTTCACCAGCCGAAAGTAACCCGGGTCTTTTAATTGCGAGAATCAAAAAAAGTTGCAAAATCGACAAACTTGGTTTTACCGTCTGAAAATTCCACACAAAGGCAATACTCACTTGCAACCTTTACATTTTTAATCGTGTCTATTATTCGAGTGGTTTAATTTTATGTGTTCTTTCTCTTCAACTTTTTGGGATTCATTCTGCAATCAAACACGGTAGCTATTGAAATTATATCTTCATCAATCCAGTAAACAATTTTATAGTTTCCTTCTATTAAATACCGTATTTCCTTATTCAAATGTGCCAACATCTCCTCTTTCTGTCCAACACGAGGTGTTTGCTCCAGCAGTATTGTTTTATCAACAATGGCATTCGAAAACTTGTCTGCAACTTTCTTACTTACATTAAAATACAAATAGTCATAGATTGATCGTAGTTCCTCTATGGCATTATCCGACCAAACAACAACTATTTCCATGTTGAAATTTCTTGCTTTAACTTTCTGGCACTTTTAACCCGATTACTTTTGACATCTTCAATTGCCTTTTCAACACGGAGTTCATATTCCTTAAGAGTCATCGGTTCTATTTCTTTTTCGAACACTTTTTCTCTTTCATGTTTTAACATTTCTTCAAATTGGTCAAGAATGTTGGTATTGGCATATTTCAGAAATTCCTGAATAAACTGTATTTTCCTCGACTGTAAGTCCATAAATATATTTTTTTTCGTAAAGATAAGATTTTCGCACAATGTCTGAACAAGATTTTAATGATTTAACGATGACTCCTGGATGAAAGCTCACCAGATCACTTTTAAAACTCACCAATTGGGATTCTCAACTAATAATGAAATTTATGAAACCTCATTTGGGTAAAAAGGTTAAGCTTAAATGAAAAACGCTGCATCAAAAAGAGAAAATCGCCAGCCCAATTAAGAAAGTCCTATCTTTAAAGTTTTGTTTGCGTCCGAAAACTCAAATGAAAAACTGTTCAGGAAGTTTAACATTCAATAAACCGATAAAAGTTGACTCAGGAATTTATCATCGCAATATCAGAACATCGTTCTCTAGGCAATATTTTTGTTCCTCTATTAATCGAGAAAGAACGTTCGTATTACTCTGTAAAAAAAGTTGTTAAGCTACGTGACTACAAAAGCGGAGAGGTAGTACTGAACGAAACCGAACTGGAAATGCTTAAGTTCATTGAAAACTACAGCGATGAAAACCTATTGAAAAAGTTCTCCAAGAAAGGCGATAAAACAACCTTCTTCCAGAATATGGAAGGTGAGTTGTTTCAGAAACACATTATTCCGTACATCGACAAATACATTTTCAGGTGTGTTTTACTGCTGATGAAAGGAAATACCCGTTTGTTTTTCAAACAGGCCAAATATTCACACCTTTATGATGAAGATGCAATCCTGATAAACCAGACCTTTTCGGAAAGTGTTTTCTATTTTAACCGGGATGAGACCGGCACTCAATACCAGTTGAAAATTAATCATGAAGGGCAACCGGTAGAATTGCTGCACAAGACAATCCGTATGGTATGTACCTCGCCATGTTGTTTTGTCCACCTGAATCAGCTGTATATTTTCAAGCAACTATCAGGGAAAAAGATAGTTCCATTTCTGACCAAAGAGTCTGTCTCAATTCCCAAACAATCAGAAGATAAATATTACCAGTCCTTTGTCCTGAATACAATTAAGGAATCAAAGGTTATTGCCACCGGATTTGAAATTATTGAAAGTCTTCCGCCAAGAAAGACCATTCTTTCGCTCGAGCAGGATTTATCCTTGAGTCCGGTTCTGATCGTTAAATTTAAGTATGAAAACAATCTGTACCTTGCTGATGCAGTTTCGAGTGTGTTTGTGAGTTTTGAAAAGAGCCATGGGAACTATTTATTCAAGAAATTTGTTCGGGACAGAAAATGGGAGGAAGAACAGCTTGGATTACTGAAGGAACTTGGTCTGAAATACAATAATGGGTATTGGTATACGGATAGAGATAAACAAAAATCTGAAGAAGATAACTATTACGGGGTTATTCAATGGTTAACCAAGAATCGGAAGGAACTTGATGATTCCGGATACCAGATTCAACAGAGCAAGCTCAATAAGAAATATTTCACAGGTAGTCAGTTGCTCGAAGTTCAGATAAAGAGCAATGAAGATTGGTTTGACATTCATGCAATAGTCAAATTCGGGGATTACCAGATTCCTTTTATCAAACTTCGTAAATACATTCTAAATGATATCAGGGAGTTTGAACTTCCTTCAGGAGAAATTGCAATTCTGCCACTCGAATGGTTCGCTTCTTATCGTGATATCTTTCCGTTTGCCAAAGTTGATGGCAACATACTGAAGCTCAAAAAACATCATTTCCAGCTTTTACAGGATAAGATCAAAGGTATTGATCAGCATTATTTCAATAATCTGGAACAAATAAATTCAGGTTTTAATCTGCCCATTGAACTTCCTGTTGATTTAAATGCACAGCTGAGGAATTACCAAAGCGAAGGGTTTTCATGGATGTATCATTTATATGAAAACCAGCTGGGAGGATGTCTGGCTGACGATATGGGACTTGGTAAAACAATTCAGGCACTTGCACTTCTGTTGAAAATCAGGAAGAAGAATACGCTTTCATTTCTGGAAGAACCAGAAGCTGATCATATCACTCAACTATCCCTTTTCGGATCAGGCACAACAACAACTGAAATTCAGCCTGCATCATTGATCGTCATGCCTACTTCATTGGTACACAACTGGGCCAATGAAATTCATAAATTTGCTCCCTCACTTAATGTGTACAAACATATTGGAAGCCAAAGGAATAAGTCGAATAAAATGGCTTCAGCTGTCCGGTTTTATGATGTGATTCTAACCACCTATGGAACCCTACGGAACGATTACGAGATGCTACGGTCGTTCAATTTTCATTACCTGATCCTGGATGAGAGTCAGAACATTAAAAATCCGACCTCTAAAACCTATAAGAGCATCATTGAGGTCCGTTCAAAATATAAACTGGTTATTACCGGAACCCCAATAGAAAATTCCCTGTCTGATTTATGGTCTCAGCTTAACTTCCTAAACAAAGGATTGCTTGGAAGTTTGCCTTATTTCAAACGTGAGTTTATCACTCCAATCGAGAAAAAGAATGATGAACAACAGGAAGCTAAATTGCAAAAACTGATTCGCCCATTTGTGCTGAGAAGAACAAAGGAGGAAGTTGCCAGTGATTTACCAGCCATGACCGAGCAGATCAGGTTTTGCGAAATGACCGATGAACAGCGTGAAACTTACGATACCGAAAAATCAGCTATACGGAACGCTATACTCAAAAACATCGAGACGAATGGAATGAAGAAATCGGCTCTTGTTGTCCTTCAGGGATTAACAAAACTTCGTCAGTTGGCAAACCATCCTTCGCTTGTAAGTAAAGAAGATGAATCGGAATCGGGAAAATTCAATGAAATCTATCGGTGCCTGAAGAATCTGGTTGCTGAAAACCATAAGGTATTGATCTTCTCTTCGTTTGTTAAACATCTGGAATTGCTTCAGACTAAAATTGAAGCGAAAGACTGGAAATACTCAAAGCTAACCGGGAAAACAGTCGATAGGCAGGAAGTGATCAGGCAGTTCCAGGAAGACCCGGATAATCATATCTTCCTGATTTCGCTCAAAGCCGGTGGGGTAGGGCTCAACCTCACCTCTGCCGATTATGTGTTCATTATTGACCCCTGGTGGAATCCTGCTGCCGAAAATCAGGCCATAAACCGTGCGCACCGTATTGGTCAGGATAAAAAGGTATTTGTTTATCGTTTTATTACTGAAGATTCAATCGAAGAAAAGATTCAGACTTTGAAATCGAAGAAATCGGCATTGGCTGAAAAGTTCATTAGCTCAAACAATCCGCTTAATATTGTAAGTGAAGAAGAAATTATGAGTTTATTCAGCTAAAGAAGTGTTTGCCTAATTGCTTTTTCAATATACATTTGCATCCATATTTTTCTAATTGATTACAAAGGATTTTAGTCCTTTAACCAAAGCAGATAATAGAATTAAAATCAGAATAAAGAACCGATCAAACTTAGAACATGAAACAGATTTTCGTCTTATTCGTTGTGTTTTTCTTCATTTTAAATGTCAGTGCACAAAAGACATTGAGTCTGAAAGACGCCACTCTTGGCAGCAGTTCATATTTAAAGCCTGCAATGCCGGAACAACTGAAATGGAAAGATGCCCGGCATTATGTGATGATTAAGAATAACAATCTGTTTCAGTATAATGCCCAGGCTAAAGATTCGGTAGAATTATTTTCGCTTGCAGACCTGAACATGGCGTTGAAAGAAAAACAAATCAAGGAGCAGGACGCCTTCCCTCGATTTTCATTCATCAACGAATCGCAGATCTGGTTCCAGGTTGATAAACACCTTGTAATTCTCAATCTTGAAAACAAATCGATTGTTACATACTTTACTTATGCTGAGGATGCTGACCTTTTAGATTTTTGTACAGGTAATTCAATGCTGGCTTATACGATAAAGAATAATCTCTATATCACCGGAACCAAAGGAATTCAGCAGATTACTTCTGATGTGGATTTGCATATTATTAATGGTGCAGCAGTTCACCGTAACGAATTCGGTATTGAGAAAGGCACTTTTTGGTCTCCTTCAGGAAATCAGCTTGCATTTTATCATATGGACGAAACCATGGTGGGGGATTATCCCCTGGTTGATTACATGGCTCGTGAAGCTAAATTGGTAAACGTTAAATATCCGATGGCCGGGATGACCAGTCACAAGGTAACCCTTGGAATCTATAACCTGGCAACCAAACAGACCGTTTACATGAAAACGGGTGGACCTGACGATCATTACCTCACCAACATTTGCTGGAGTCCTGATGGAAAAAGTATCTTCATTCAGGAGTTGAACCGGGAGCAAAACCACATGAAGCTGAACCGTTATGACGCTTCAACCGGTGAACTGATCAAAACAGTTTTTGAAGAACAGGATAAGCGGTATGTTGAACCGATTCATCCAATACTATTTTCAAAAAATGATCCCGATAAGTTTTACTACCAGAGCCGAAGGGATGGCTGGAACCATGTTTATCTTTACAATACAAGCGGTAACCAAATTTCTCAGGTTACACGAGGCGAATGGGAAGTTACCAGATTACTAGGGTTTGATACGGAGGAAAAATTCATGTACTTCGAAGCCACCATGCAAAGTCCAATCGAACGTAACCTATACAGGATAAATATTCATTCAGGAAAGACTGATAAACTTTCTGAAGAGGCCGGTACGCATTCAGGTATACTTTCACCTGGCCAGCAGTACCTGCTTGATTCATGGACAAGTACCGATGTGCCGGGTCAGGTTGATTTAGTCTCAACGAAAGATGGCCATAAACAAATTCTATATAAGGCACAGAATACGCTAAAGGACTTTGAACTGGGTGAAAATACTGTATTTACACTGAAAGCTGCTGACGGAATCACTGATTTGTATTGCCGGATGATTAAACCAAACAACTTCGATGCCTCTAAAAAATATCCGGTCATTGTATATGTTTATGGAGGACCTCACGATCAGCTGGTCAATAAAACATGGAAAAATTCAGCACGTTGGTGGCAATATTATATGGCTTCAAAAGGATACATTTCATTCACCCTTGATAACAGGGGTTCTGAAAACCGGGGAAAAGCATTCGAAGATATCATTCACAGACAATTGGGAGTAGTTGAAACAGACGACCAAATGAAAGGGATAGATTATTTGAAATCACTTCCTTATGTCGATGTTAACCGGATTGGAGTGCATGGCTGGAGCTATGGTGGTTTTATGACCCTTAACCTGAAACTTAAGCATCCTGATATCTTTAAGGTTGCTGTTGCCGGTGGACCCGTCGTTGACTGGAGCATGTATGAAGTCATGTATGGCGAGCGTTATATGGACACTCCTGAAGAAAATCCGGATGGATACAAAAATGCGAATATGCTGAATTACGCAGATAAACTTCAGGGTAAACTTTTGATCATTCATGGTGTTCAGGACCAGACTGTAGTCATGCAGCAGAGCATTCAGTTTCTGAAGAAATGTATTGATCTGGATAAGCAGGTCGACTTTTTTGTTTACCCGACTCACGAACACAATGTCCGTGGAAATGATCGCCTGCACCTGATGGAAAAAATAAGTAATTATTTTCTGGATAACCTATAGGACGTATCTATTGGAACTTTAAAGGTTCTGGTCCGCGTGGCTGAAAGGAGTAAAAGCTGTTTCTCGATACTTCATCGAAAATAAAGCCAATATTGCTTACATCCTCCGGACTGTAAGGATAGAAAGCCAGTCGGATCTGGATCGTCTTGAAAATGAGGTTTTCATTTCTGATCCGGAGGCCAATTCCGATACCTGCATAATAACTCTGCTTAAATATTGATTGTTCGGCCGGACCAACGACTCCAACATCAAAGAAAGAAAAAAATGCTGTCCGAAAGTTCAGGATTGCTCTGTTTTGAAAAAATACATTTTCAACGTTTAAGGTCAGGCGCTGTTTCCCCTTCTCAATTTGGCTTCCAAACCCCCTGATGCCGTCACTGTTAAGCAATAACAGGTTTTCAATATCATATCGGTTGATACCAATTGTATAATTCACTTTTATGAATTGCCTGGATTGTACACTCCATACATGGAACAAGGGGGAAATAAAATTAAGCTTAAAATCAGTCATTCCTTGCTCCAGACCGGTTCGTTTCCAATAGGTACCCATGCCCAATGAAGTGTACAAATAGAAGGACTTATTTTTAAACATGTTGCCTGTCGATAAAAACACATGCGAATACCAGCGATCACCAAACTCATTGTGGTCATATCCAAAAACCAGTTCGTGAAGATATCCTTTTGGAATATCTTCCGTAATACCATAACTATAGACCAGGTAATCCCTGACGTATGATCTTTTTGAAAAGCTTAGACTGCCCAAATAAAAGGTGCTGTTGGCAAAATATTGATTGTTGTGGATATCTGGTGCAGGACGGTCGTAAAATGAAGTATACCTTATTCTTCCTGACAAAGTCATTTGGAAACGGCTGTCATTACGGTTAATTCCCAGATTTAACCTTCTTCCGTACCATCCATCCAGATAAAGATAATTCAGCGTAGAATCAGTAGTCACAGGGTCATTTACGTTAATCCGGTTCGACCTGTAACTTCGTAAAGCCGTTAATCCTCCTGCATAAACCGATTGTGGCCTTAAGAAATCACGATCCAAAGAAACAGAAACCCCTTGGCTGAGATAGGTGTTTGAATATCCGGTTGAAAAGTTAATGAATTTTCCACTGACATTGTTTATGGCATAATAAGCATCAAACCCGATATTTGGTGACCTATTGGTATTGGCTATGAGGCTTGTTCCCAGTTCATGACCCATTCCCAAAATATTTTTATCGTAGATTCCGAAATTGCCTTTATTTACACCCCCAATTCCTCCGGTAAGTCCGAACGAAAAAACGTCTTTGGTAAGTATCAATATATCAACCAAATTGTCGTTTAGAGGATCATTTTTTATAATTATTCTTACATCCTTCAGATAGGGCAGGCTGCGGAGTAACTGTTCATTATCCATTAACAGATTGGGATCCAATGACTGGCCTTCTTTTATCCACAGGTTTTTCCGAATAACACTTAAACTCGATCTTGAATGAAGTTTGTTTGCCAGACTTTCAATCCATATATCGGTGATTTTCGCTGTATCATTAAAATCCGGACCAAAAACATCCAGTGACTTTATTCGAATTGTTCCTATTGTCTTTTTTTCAAAACTTTTGTAATATTCGTATGATTGCAAATCTTTGTTGACTGATACTTTTGTTGATCGGAGCACATGACCATAGACCCATTTTGTAAACCGGTGACGGGACGCTTTTATTTCTAAACTATCGTAAAATATTTTAGGCTTATTCGATAGAATAATCACGTCAGCAGTATCATTTTTTTGCATGAATAGCTCCTCTCCCTTAAGGGATAACGAAGAGAGAAGTATTAAAATAACCCATGCAATTTTCATAATTTCAACCTGTACTTTTCAAGTTTTTAAATTTATTTAAATATTTCCAAAAAGTCAGGAAAAAAAGATATAACGCAAAATTGGCCTGGACCAATATATTTAAATCAATTGCTCTTTTCGTTTTTCAGTACATTAACCCCGACTGATACCCTATTTTATTAAATTTGCGCCGGAATGTTGAATATTAAAGAACTATATCGAAAAAGCGCGTATGGGGTTATGGGAACCCTGATCTTTCACATCTTATTGATTGGTGGGTTTTTATTGGCCGAATTAAAAATAAATGGTAAAATAGAAAAAGAAGAACCCATTACCATTGATTTTACTGCTCCGGAAGAACTGTTAATAAACAAGCAGGCTCAACCGGTAACAGAGTCACAAAAAAATCAGGAACAGCGTTCCGGATCAAAACAGGTGAATAGAAATGATCAAGGCGCAGGCAGCAATCGGGCAGTAAATGATGCGATTAAGAAAGACAAGTTTTTTGATGCTGGTTATAAGCGCGACATTGATGCGGCAGAGAAAATGGTTGCCGATGTGAATAAACAACTCTCAAAGAAGGTGTCTCCGGTCAAGAAATATGCCATGCCTGAAGTTATCACCGAAGGTCAAAATCGTGATTCGATCAAGAATACTGTTTATTCAGGAAAAAGTAACATACATTATTCGCTTGAAAACCGGTACCATGTCCGTCTGCCGATACCTGTTTATCTGACCAAGAATGGAGGAACAATAACCATAGACATACAAGTCGACCGGAGTGGCAAAGTCATCAAAGCCGAAGCCAGACCGGTTAATAATGCGAGCGATCCAATGTTGTCGGTATATGCAACCCAGGCCGCTGAAAATACCCTGTTTAATTCAGAACAAAAAGCTCCTGCCAATCAAAAAGGAACAATTACCTATAAATTTGTGGCTCAGTGATGTTGGGGCACTACCCACCTATTACCTGCTCTTTATAATTTGATACCTGTTTGTTTTCTATCTGTGTTGAATTGCCAAAATACACACAGATAGAACACAGATAGAAGTCAGATAATAAAGAGCAGGTATAAGCCTGGGGATAGTCAGGTGGGGATTTGAGGCCACAAGATGGTGTCCCGTTTCCTCTATTACCTCCATTTACTCTGTACGCTATAATTTATTCAGGTTCATTGAATTCCTCAATTGCTCAATTCCTGGTTTTAGGATAGATTCCTGCATTATTCTTTATCTGGTAAGTCCTAATCAACAGGGGATAGGATGTTTTGAGGAAAAGTATGGTTCAATAAGAGTGAACATATAACTATTATAACTATATTTGATCTCAACCTTTGAGACCATTGAATGAATAGTAAATATAAAAAGCTGGAACTTGGCTGGCCCGGTAAAGACCTTGAACTGAAACCCGAACCCCGGGTACTGATTGAAGACCCCGAAAAATCGTATGGCGAAACCGACACCGGGAATATGCTTATCCATGCGGATAATCTCCTTGCCCTTAAAGCGCTTGAACAAAACTTTGCAGGTAAAATAAAGTGCATCTACATTGACCCTCCCTACAATACCGGTAACGCTTTTGAACATTACGACGATGGTTTGGAGCATAGCATGTGGCTTAATTTGATGAAACCACGTTTGGAATTGCTGTATAAACTTTTAGCCAAAGATGGCGTGTTATTTGTTAATGTTGATGAAGTAGAGCATGCTTATTTGAAAGTAATGCTTGACGAAATATTTGGAAGAAAGAATTTTATTGGGGATATTATTTGGAAAAAGAGGAAAGGTGGGGGTAATGATTCTCGATTTATAGCTCTTGATCATGATTACATAATTTTATTTGCAAAAGAAGCGACTAAAGAAGTTCATAAAACGAAATGGCGAGTATCTCAATCAGTTGAGTATTTAAAAAGATATAAAGAAATAGATGAGAACGGTGAGCATTTTTATTGGGATACTTTAGCTAGAGATGGATTGCAAAATCCAATTCCAATTACTATTGATTGTCCTGATGGAACAACTTTGTCTATTAATTCTCAGAAGTCGATAGATACAATAAACATTGGGTTGATTAATGGACAAATTAAGTTAACAAAATCGAGAAATGGATGGACTTTACATCATAGAGTCTATATGCCTTCAGGTCAGGTTTTGAGATCAATAATTGATGATGTTGGTACAAATAAAAATGCAAATGATGAAACTATTTCATTATTTGGGAAAGAAAATACCTTTGATTATCCGAAACCTGAAAGTTTAATTCAAAGACTAATTGAACTAGTGACCAAGGAAGGGGATATTGTACTTGATTCGTTTTTGGGTTCAGGAACGACGGCGGCAGTAGCTCACAAAATGGGGCGTAAATGGATAGGAATAGAATTAGGCGAGCATTGCAATACCCATTGTTTGCCACGCTTAAAAATGGTTTGTGATGGTATCGATCAGGGCGGTATTTCGAAAGCGCAGGAATGGAAAGGTGGCGGAGGGTTTAAGTATTATGGCATAGCTCCAAGCCTGCTCAATAAAGATAAATACAACCAATGGGTCATTAATCCCAATTATAACGGGCAATTGCTTGCTGCGGCCATGGCACGCCACGAAGGTTTTACCTTTTGTCCCAGCGAATCGGTAGTTTGGAAACAGGGATACGCCACCGAACATCATTTCATTTTCACTACAACGAACACAATAACTCCTGATGTGGTAGAACAGATACTGAGTGAGATGAAACCCGAAGAGAGCCTGCTGATTTGCTGTGTCGCCTTTAAGGAAGAATGTGACCAAATCAGCACACGCATTGAGATCAGGAAGATCCCTGATGTAATCTTAGGTAAATGTGAGTTTGAGAAGGAGGATTATTGCACCGGGACGAACATCATTAACATGCCTGCTGATCCAGACCAGCCTGCATTTGTGCCTTCGTATGTAAGTTCTGAAATAAAACCAAGTCCGGCAAAGATTAGGAAGGAAGATCCTTCTCAGTCAAGATTACTCTTTTAATAGTTGTGATTATGACCAGCGAATCTGACATTAAACTATTTGAGAACAAGAAGGTAAGAAGCCATTGGGATGAGAAAGAAGAACAATGAACTGTCCCATAAATTGGGACAGTTGAACATGCAAGCGGATGGAATCGAAAACAGGTAAAAGTATAGTGACAGGAATTGAGTTATCGACAATTTGTCGACAACTGAAATTAGAAGATGCTGATGGAAAGATGATTGATTAAAAGAAGGGAATGAATTTGCGCCCTCGTATATTAACGTAGAAATAAAGCCAGGTTTGGCAGAGATTAAAAAGGAAGATACAACACAATAAAAATTACTCTTTTAATAATTGGGATTATGACCAGCGAATCTGATATCAAATTATTTGAGAACAAAAAGGTAAGAAGCCATTGGGATGAGAAAGAAGAACAGTGGTATTTTTCGGTTATTGATGTGGTTGAAATTTTGAGCGAAAGTACGAATCCAAGAGATTATTGGTTTAAAATGAAATTGAGGATAAAATCTGAAGAAGGACTTGAACTGTCGACAGTTTGTCGACAGTTGAAATTAAAAGCTACAGATGGAAAGATGAGAGTAACCGATGTTGCAGACACTGAAACACTTTTGCGAATTATTCAATCGATTCCATCACCCAAAGCAGAACCCTTTAAACAATGGCTGGCAAAAGTAGGATACGAGCGCATACAGGAAATTTCAGACCCCGGTCAAAGTATTGATAGGGCAAGAGAGAATTGGCAGAAACTGGGCAGAAGTGAAAAGTGGATTCAGCAGCGTATGACAGGGCAGGAGACCAGGAATAAACTGACTGATTATTGGAAAGATGCCGGAGTAAAAGAACGAAATGAATTTGCGCTGCTCACCAATATCATTCATCAGGAATGGACAGGATTAACTGTGAAAAAACATAAGGACTTAAAAGGTCTCAAGACTCAAAACTTAAGAGACCATATGAGCGAGGCGGAACTGATTTTTACAGCATTAGCAGAACTATCCACCCGACAAATAGCTGAATCTGAGAAAGCAAAAGGTTTACAGGAGAATGCAAAAGCGAGCAAGAAGGGAGGCGGAGTTGCCAGAAATGCACGTAAAGAATTGGAGTCGAGAACAGGTAAGAGTATAGTGACAGGAGAAAATTTTCTCCCGCCTGCAAAAGATATAAAGAAAATTGATAAAAAATGATCATCATAAAGCCACAAGTTTAAAGGCATCGAATTCGATGCTTTTAAAAAACTAAACCTTCAACCTATCAGCATAATTGACACAAATGAGCAGAAGCACAGAATACATTAGCAACACCATGAGCTTGAGAGAACCTCTCCGGCAAAGTCTTGAGTTGTTGGAAAACCTTCTATCTGAACAGGAACTCATTGGGGATTCTGAATTGGAAACAAAAGAAGAGCGGATCAAAAAAGAGATTTCGCTGTTCGAAGAATTTGAACGGAGTTTTCCTTCGGTATGTTTTTCCATCGCAACCGGTATAGGGAAAACAAGGCTAATGGGCGCTTTCGTGAGTTATCTGGTCAAAGAAAAAGGGATTAAGAACTTTTTTATTCTTTCGCCAAACATTACCATTTACAATAAATTAAAAGATGATTTTGGGAATAAGGGTGCAGAGAAGTATGTGTTTAAGGGATTGCCAGAAATCGCCAATAACGCAGTAATTATTACCGGCGAGGATTACGAAACCAAAGGCATCAAAGCCTCGGACGATTCCATTCAAATCAACATGTTTAATATTGGTAAAATCAATGCTGATGTTAAAACCACCACCAAAGATGGAAGAACCTTACCACCGCGGATTAAACGGTTTCGGGAAACGATAGGCGACAGTTACTACAATTATCTTGTCAACCTGAAAGATTTGGTCATTATTATGGATGAATCGCATCGTTATCGTGGCGAGCGTGGTATGGAAACCTTGAACGAACTGAATCCGGTTCTTGGAATTGAGTTGACCGCAACTCCCATTGATGCCAAAACCAATCAACGATTTGAAAATGTGGTTTATGAATATGGCCTTGCCGATGCCCTGAAAGATGGAAAGTATATAAAAAATCCGGCTGTAGTTACCCGTGCCGATACCGACTTTACAGGCATGAATGCTGATGAAGTGGAAAAGCTTAAATTGAGGGACGCCATTCAGATGCACCGGGATACGAAAATTGCCATTCAGAACTATGTTGCCGACAATGATCTGAATCCTGTAAAACCAACCATTCTTGTTTCGTGTAAGGATACAACCCATGCGAAATACATTTATGACTTTGTTACTTCAGACGAGTTCTACGAAGGAGAATTCAGGAATAAAACCATACAGATTGATTCTACAAGCAAATCAGAAGAACAGGTCAATCAACTGCTGACCCTCGAAAAGCAGGATAACAAAATTGAAATTGTGATCCATGTTGATATGCTTAAAGAAGGCTGGGACGTTTCGAATTTATATACCATAGTGCCGTTACGGGCATCGAATGCGTTGACGCTGATTGAACAAACAATCGGACGGGGATTACGCCTGCCTTTTGGAGGAAAAAGAACGGGTGTTGAGAAAGTAGACATGCTTTCGATCATGATGCACGACAAGTTTCAGGAGGTCGTTGATGCTGCCAACGATAAAAGTTCCATTTTATATTCGATTGGTAAAATCCAGTTGAGCAGGTCTGATTTGAATTCAAATAAGGAAGTTGTGGAATCAAAAACACATGATATCGTTGAATTAGAAACAGAACAGAAAAAGATAGATCAGATACAGGATGTTGATATTCGCCAAAAAGCAGAACATCAACATCTAGCAAAAGCAGCAATTCATTATGTGATCAGTTCAACGATTGCTAAAAAGGAGATTCAAACACCGGGGGAATTGAGTTCTGTTCAGGTGAAAGAAAAGGCGATTGTTGAAATCAGGGAAAGAATCAGGAATGAATATCCTGAATTACCTGTGAAAGAAAAAGAAGATATTGTAAATGAAGCTGAAAATATCTTTAACAGAACCGTAGAGAACATTGTCAGGAACAATATGCTCATACCCAATATAAAAATTACTATCGCTGAGAATAAAGGAGTGATCAAGGATTTTGATCTGGACACCAGTCACTTTTCGGAGAACATTTTACAGCAGGAATTTAAACTGATCAGGGAAACCATATACGATCACAAGCAGGATAAAATCAAAATATGGTCGCATGTATTGGAATTACCCGAGTTTAGTTTGCTAAGCCTGTTAAAGAAGAAGTCAGAAATTGATTACGACAACAATTCCGAAGTTTTATACAAACTCTGCAATCAGGCTGTAAATGCAATTAAAGCTTCACTGGAGAAACCCGAAACGCTTGGCGATACCATTCTGATGTACAGGGAACTGATAGCAAATAAGATCTATGCACAGGTAAAAAACAATATTGTCATTGAAACGACCGTGCAATCGAAACTTGAAGCAGAACCTTATTCATTGCTTTTGAGTGGAAATTACGCCAAGGAGAAGGATGAAGAAATATTAAACTATAAAGAAACAGTAAGCGCTAAATTATTAAGTTCAAAGGTTTTTAACGGATTTTCAAAATCATGTCACGACAGATATAAATTTGATTCTATACCTGAAAAGAGATTTGCAGAGATACTTGAAAAGCCAAATGAAGTAATTAAATGGCTTCGTCCGGCTTCAAAGCAATTCAACATCTGGTATAACAATAATTCGGACCGTTATGTGCCTGATTTTGTTGCCGAAACAGCTGATGTCATATATTTGATTGAGATTAAAGCCGATATTGCATTGGAAGATAAGATTGTTGAAAAGAAATCAGAGGCAGCAATTAAATATTGTACCATAGCCAGTGAAATCAACCAACAGCGCAACGAAAAGGCATGGAAATACGTCCTTATTCCTCACGATAAAACAGATGTCAATATGACTTTTATGAGGTTGGTTACTGAATATGGGAGATAAAGGTATACTTACTCCTCTTGAAATAAAATCAGCGTATTTTGATTTTTTGTTTGCTTCTACAGGTAAACACAGTGAAAGATATGGTTACTCAGTCAGCCATACCATTGAAATAAAATCAAGAATAGAAGTGGCTGCATTGTCTTGTGGCACGATAGTTGTGGAATATAATACTTACTGAGAATCAATAATTAACGTAAAGGTTACAATTACTTTAACAACATTTAACAAATATTTTGACAATTTTTGGATTCAAAGGTTTATATTTGCAGTACATTTTTTTTCATAAGTTTAGGTTTAGTTAGGTTAGTTAGTTTAAGAGAGAAAAGGTAGGTTATTCAACCTACCTTTTTGTTTTTCCAAACTTTCAATAACCCTGTAAAAAGGATATCTGCATTATATTCTCCAGTCCTGGATTTCATTAACTTTTCATTGCTATTTCCAGTCCGAAAATATCAAATATGCTTTATAATCAGGAAATACTTTAATTAAAGTGATTCCTGAAATAAAAACATTTGCAATTATTTGCATTTTTAACATTTTATAGTGATTTTTATCAGCTAGAATGGATCAGAAAAACTATTCCATTGAGCTGTTAAACTATTTTAACGCTTTAATCTCTTAGGATGATTGATTATACAACTCTTGACCTGTTAAATGGAATTCTTAGGAATGATACCATCATATTGCAATTCATTTATAAGAATTTCTATTCCAAAATTAATTTTTTCATCAAGAAAAACAGTGGGGATGATGATGATGCAAATGATATTTTTCAGGAGGCCATCATTATTATTTACCGAAAACTTAAAGCCAATGAGTTGGTTTTAGACTGTACTTTTGATACTTATTTATATTCGGTTTGCCGCTTCCTGTGGTTAAAACAGTTGGATAAGCGAAAGGTCGAAAAAGAAAAGATAAAAGACAACCACGATTATAATGAAGATATTTATGACGATGGGCTGGATAAAGTAGCCGATTTAAATGAACGTTACAAATTATATCAGAAACATTTTACTAATCTTGGTAAGGATTGTCAGAAGATCCTGCAATTATATTTTGATAAAGTTCCGCTCAAAAGCATCGCCCAGATCATGGGCTTCAAGAGTGAGAAATATGCGAAAAAGCGCAAGTTTAAGTGTAAGGAATACTTAATAAAAAGTATAAAGCAAGATCTGGAATATACTAAGATTCTAAGCGGAGATAATTAATCCATTTATATCTGACCTCGGTTTTTCCGGGGTCTTTTTCTGAAGTACCAGTCTGAAAAAACCAAAAGGACTGCAAGAATCAGCAGAAGTATAAAATAGATGTTTTTACTGGTGTACAAGGGTTCTGGATTCCCAATATTCACGTATCCAAGCCAATAATGAGGATGAGCGGTTAATGGGTCAGAATTCCTCAGGTGATTTAATTTGGCCATCCGAAGTGCAACATCTTTTCGTTTTCCTTTGGACAAATAATAATAAAAATCATCCATGATCTTTACTCCGGATTTATCTTCGACCTGCCATAAGGTCATAACAATAGCCGGACAACCTGCATAAATGAATCCGCGGGCCATGCTCATTACTCCTTCACCGCGTTGCAGCTTACCTGATCCGGTTTCGCATGCGCTTAGGACAGCCAGGCGTGCATTGAGTTTCATGTTATAGATCTCGTAGGTATTCAAAAAGCCATCATTTGCAGAATTTTGATCAGGCTTTGAAAATACAAGTTTTGAAAACATGGGGATGCTATCGTTAATAATCGTATGCATCGCCAGGTGTAAAATATCAAACTCCCCTGCTTTTTCTTTAAAAGTGCTTTCCTGGGCCAACCGATCAATATAGGTTTCAGCATGAATAAACCCGGAGATCCCCTTCACCTCATCTTTCGCTCCGGGAAGCGGATTGAAAAAATGTTGAATGGAACTTTCCTTTTCGGTTCTTGGCTCTCCTGAAATATATTGGGGAGAAAATACCATGAGATTTTTTTGTGCTGTTTTCTTTTTATTAGAATAATTGTAAAGCAGGGTAGCTGAATAACTGTAATTAATTGCGTAATCACGAACCAGATAATTCAAATTACGAAAATTCATTACACTTGTATCCGGCATTTGAGATAATAAAGCATCGAACGGTATGTAGGAAAGTTTATCATGTGGAATTATAGTAAGGTCCTTGCCATTAATCTTCCTTGACATAGGTTTTAGCAACTTTTCATACAATTCATAAGCAGCGGCAGAATATTCAACATAGTCCTTCTTCTTCGTATAAAGATATTTGGGATTGGTTAAGAAATTGTGTACCGACTGAATGTTCTTTACATACGAATAATCGATGTTTTCCTTTGTAAAGCTCAATGAATCCTTTGTAACTACAAATCGGTAAAGTTTACCCATATCCGATGTCAATTCGGGTTCCTTCACATAGAATTCAATCAATGCCTGGCGGGTACTTAATTTGGGCTGAATATCCGTAATCCCGATGACTTTGTTTTCAAACTTTAACGCATAATATTGCGGATATGATTTTTCAAACGAATGAATCAATCGGTTATATTCTTCATTAAACTTAAATATCTTAGCGGAATATAAGTTTGCCTTTTGTATATCATGTTCCTTCGATTGATTCTCTTCAAATAACATTGAAGTATAATTTGCAATGTTCCCTTTTAACGTATTTTCTCTTTTGAGTAACGAATCCGGGATTCCACCATATTCTTTTGCTTTTACATCTTTAAGTGAGGCTAATAAATTTGAAGATTTACTCCGTTCAGAAAACTCAAATGCCTGATTTGCATAGACTGTTTTTTTTGTTTGATTGTATAAATTATAGCAGATGTTTATGGCTTCATAATAGGTGGATTCCTGATTTTGAGACAGAAATAATTTACTGTCTTCATTTTCGAAACCGATTTGGAGACGATTGATCAATTGTATAGTCCTGGTAAGAGAGTTGAGTCCTGCATTTAAATATTTAACCGAATTTTCATAATCGAATTCAGACAAATAGATATCTGCCAGCACCTCCATGGCCGATGCTTTTTTCTTAAAATATTCGACTAATTGTATATCCGAAATAATATTTTTCAAAGGAGGATCGACCAGTGGGTCTTTTATTTGAAAAGAATCCACAAGAGCTACGATCGCATTTTGATAATATTGAATGGCCTGGTTGAGATTTATTTTTCGCTGGGAACGGAAGTCCTCAATTTGTCTTGCTTCCGAACTCTTATTAAAGTAATAATCCCCGAAATTTGACTCAACTTCTGCATAGGCGGTACTTTTATCTTTATAAAACTTCGAAACAATTGATTTTGCTTTATTGGAATAAAGAAAGGCCTTATCATAGCTTTTTTGAGTAATCAGGAAAGAAGAATAGGCCAGATATTCTGTTACTAATTCAATATTATTTTCACCGCGAATGTCATTCCAGCTTTTTATAGCAGATAAAAAGTATTTCTCTGACAGTTCATATTTTCTATCCTTGTTATAGGCTAATGCAATCAAATCATATAATCTGGGTTTTAATCGTGCCGGGATTGTTTTTATATTGGATTGCGCATACTGGATTGCTATATCATTATGTCCAAGTTTTAGCTGGGTTTCAATCAGGTTATATTTCAAAGTTTGAAAAAGATCGCTAAATTTCAAACTATCCATTTTTAAAATACGCAAGGCATTTTGTTGATATTTTAAGGCCTGATTGTAATCGCCATTCACACTGTAGATGATTCCCAGATTTGAATAAATGGCACCTAGCCAGACATAGTTTTCTCCAAATTCAGAAATATACAATTTTTCAGCATTTTTAAATAATTCTAACGCCTTATCAAGGTTTTGAAGATTCTTATATTGAATCCCCATATTTATTAATGGAGAAGCCAAACGATAATTATCTGAGCCGTATATTTTTTGCCGAAGTTTATATAATTGATCGAAAAAAGACAATGCCTCTTCAAAATCACCAAGTCGTCCAGCTATAACACCTTCTCCATGCAGTTTTAGAGACAATAAACTGTCCTGAACTGATATTTTTATATTCTGGGTAAAACCCAAAGAAGAAAAAAATACTAATAAAGCCATTAAAAGAATTCTTTTCTTCATTTTAAAGCATATATAAGTCCCACAAAATCTGGGTTTTAAAAATAATTTAATGTTATTTCTTATTTTTTTTCAAAATACAGGGTTACCTTTTGCTCGCTATTGGAATAAACCATCGAACAAGAATAATTAAGGAACCAGTATTAATCATTAAATCCAAAAGTAATGAAAACTTTATTTGCGAACAACGAAACCCCAAATTTTGATTCTTTCTCTTTCGACGTATTAACCGCTGAAGAACTTTCTTTGGTAAAAGGTGGTAAATCAGAAGATGTATATGTTCCGCTGAATGGTAAATCAGAAGATGTATATGTTCCACTGAATTAACCGATATTCAGATTTAATTCATTAGTAATTTATTTTCATTCTAATCCTGCAAGGATGGTATTTTCCGTATCCTGCCGGTTTGAGACTGAACACCATTTATAATACCGGTCACGGTTTTATAACATCCTAATACATAGTGATATGATACGCAATTCAGACTATTTTGAACAAACAGACAAGTACCTAAACCGGGAGATGACAGAATCCGAGTTAGGAGAATTTGAACTCCAACTGGAGATCGATTCAGACTTGGCCGATGAATTAACCCTTCATCTGGATGTGGAGCAGGCCATGAGCGAACAGGAGATTATTAGCCTACGCATCAACCTGAACCAAATTATTCAAAATCAACCTGATCAGGCACATCTGGAAAATATCAGTATTTTTGATTCATTCAGTTTTGGATTATCTGAAGAGTTTTCATCACACAAAAACCTGAACCGTTCGGTAAGTATAGAGGATATGCTCGACTTCGGACATTCATTTCCCAAAATCCATCTTTATCAGCATCAGATTGCAGGTAAAGAAAACACCCATCAATTTTATAAGGAACAATTTGAATCGGATTCGCTAAGCGGAGAAGATTTATACAATAGTCCTTATGAAGAAGAACTTTTTGATGATATCCAAAATGCCCTTGGAGAGCATGATATACTGGATATCAGGGCTAATTTGAAACAAATAGCACAAAGTATGCCGGCACATCAATACTCGTCGGAAGAAATTGACGATTATATTAATGGACGGATGGATTCGGAGCTACAGGCCCGATTTGAAGAGGCCTTGGCGCTGAATATGAGCCTGACTGAAGATGTGCGTCTGAGCAGGGAAATAGACCTTGCAGGGACTGAAAATGATATTATGGCACTAAGGGCTTCACTGGCTGAAATACAGAAGACAGAATTTAACTGTTCATCCAGGATTGAAGATATAGAAGGCTATATTTATAACGAACTTTCGGAAGAGAACCTGGCTTTATTTGAGTCTGAACTGGAATCAAACCAGGGACTTATATCAGAGGTGGACTTAATCAGAAACATCGATCAGGCCCTTCAGGAAAGTGAAATTATGCAACTTCGGAGCAACCTTCAGTCGATTGCCGCAGAAGCCGCCACGGAGAAACAAACTGAGCGATCACTGACATTGTCAGGCAAATATATAACCCGCAGGGTAATACTTTCATCGGTTGCAGCCTCTTTGATCCTTATATTGGGAATCACCGGATTGCTAAACAGGCAATCATCACAGAAAGAACTGTACCAGAAGTATTATACGTCTTATCAAACAACAGGCATCACGCGTTCTGAAACCCTATCTGCAGACCAAACCCTTACGATGGCCATGCAAAAGATTAACAATCAGGAGTATGAAGCGGCACTGGGTCTGTTGCAGGAAGTAATAGCCAGGGATGAAAATAATATGGTGGGACATTTTTACACCGGTATTTCGCTACAGGAAACGGGAAAGTACATGAATGCCATCAAAGAATATGAGACTGTCATCGTAGATAAGGATAACCTTTTCGTTGAGCAGGCTCAATGGTATGCCGGATTGTGTTATCTGCAAACGGATGAAAACAGGAAAGCATACAAACTCTTTAAGAAGATAGCAAATAATCGGGGATTCTACCAGCAACAAGCGCAGGCCATCCTGATAAAGATGAAAAATACAATCCAATAAAAAATACAATTTCGTTCGCAAACCTTTTCGCATCAATGTTTTAATGATTAATACTTGTTCTGTTCCTGTTCAAATGATTTAATGATTAGTACTTGTTCAAATCTTGTTCAAAGTGTTTTAACGATTAGTACTTATTTCATAGTTAATAATTGTTCTTAAAAATATTTTATGTTGTTCGCCCCAGATTTGGCCTTCGATTAATACTTGTTCCTTAATTGTTCATGTTCAACCCAGGTATTTTCGAACCCAAGCCGGTTTTCAGAAGTTTAAAAACAAACATATCATTCATAAACTAAGCTCGATTTTATCGGGCTATAGTTGTTCATGGGAATAAACAAATTAGTTCAATCAAATTGAATTGATTTGTTTTATGCAGGAAAGTCGATTGAGATTACTGCTAAAATTTTATTGCTTTTTATTTCCTGGTAAATTCTATTCTGATTTATTTTCTATATTTACGATTAACTAACTAAACACAATTATGAGTTTATAAATGTCCAATCTTACCCAATATTATTACAAGAAAAACCAAAGAATATCTATAATTATTAATAACCTACACTAAATCTGACTTTATGACTTTTAAAAAATTTATTGTAATTCCTGTGTTTATTGCAATCCTGGCAGCATCATTTATTGTAATAGACCAACTTCTCAATCCTTTAATGCCGATCGCTGATAAGGGAGGCTTTGGTTGGGTAACTTTTCAGGCATGGGCTATGTATTTTCTTGCGGGTTGTACCATAAAGGGCGGAGTACGCACTTTTCTGGGTTATATCATGGGCATCCTGGCAGCCGTTTCGATTATTTATCTTGTTGGCATATTTGGATCAACGGGATTCTGGGCTCTTCCGCTGGCCGTTTTGGTCGTAGTTGTTCCAATGTGTGCAGTCGAAAGAGCTCCATCTCTTTTTGATTTTGTCCCGGCATTATTTGTATCCTCAGCGGTATTCTTTGCATTTGGCAAGCTATATCCGAATGCAACAATGACTTCATCCGCAATTACCATTTTGACCTATTGTGCAATCGGTATGATATATGGTGTTGTTACAGTTTATTTAAGAACTATTTATGAAAATAAGGCTGTTAAAACTATGTGATTAAATACAAATAAATATGAAAAAAAAGAAATGGATGTCAGATAGGCATCCATTTCTTCTTTAGAACAGACTTCTGATAAAAATTTGTTTATCCATTCCAAAATAAACTTCTAAAAAATAAAGATAAAGACTAATTTTGTCAGAAACTTTTGAATCTCTTTTGATTAAAATACGAATTATGAAACCAACCCTTTTAATCCTTGCAGCAGGAATGGGCAGTCGTTATGGTGGACTTAAACAAATAGAACCTGTTGGCCCAAATGGAGAAACAATTCTCGAGTATTCCGTTTTCGATGCCATCCGTGCAGGATTTGGGAAAGTGGTGTTTGTTATCCGTGAAAGTTTTGCTGATGACTTTAAAACACGCTTTGAACCAAAACTTGCAGGAAAAATCAAGATTGAATACGCTTTCCAGGAAATAGATAAACTTCCTGAAGGTTTTAAACTTCCTGAAGACCGGGAGAAACCTTGGGGAACCGGTCATGCCGTATTGATGGCAAAAGATTTAATTAAAGAACCATTTGCAGCAATAAATGCGGATGATTTCTATGGTGCCGAAGCTTATCAGGTAATTGCCCAATATCTTAAACAATCAGTAATCCCGGAGAAATACGCGATGGTTGGTTATCAGTTAAATAAAACTTTATCTGATTTTGGCAGTGTATCCCGTGGAATTTGTATTACCGACAGTAATAATCAGTTGACTCAGATCACTGAAACTCATAAAATCAGAATGGAAGGCAACCATATTTTATGTGAGTCAGAAAATAATGTAGAAGTGGAATTAACTGGAAAAGAAACTGTTTCTATGAATTTCTGGGGATTTCAACCATCAATCTTCGAATCTATTGAAAATCAATTTATTGATTTTTTAACCAACAACCTCAACCACCTAAAGTCCGAGTTTTATATTCCTTTTGTTGTATTTGAAATGATTAAAAGAGGGCAGGTAGCTGTTGAAGTTTTAACGGCAGATTCCCCATGGTTCGGGGTTACATATAAGGAAGATAAACCTTTTGTGATTCAACAGATTCAGAATCTGACAAATCAGGGAATCTATCCTGAAAAACTTTGGTAATCTGTAATAAAACTTCAGGTAGAAATGATCATTTCATTTATTTCCTCCTGTAAAATGTATATCTCAAATTAAGGATTAATGGGAATTCAGTGAAATTTTCCTTTCCAATGGCAATGTGATTTATTGGATTATATATTTCATATTCCTTTGCTCCGATCTGATAGCCTAATTCAACTGCAAAACCTTTGCGGTTGATACGTTTACTATACCATTCTTTACCAATCAATAGGCCTGGAATAGGTAAGTTTGTCTTTTGAGTGGCATCATTTATATTTACCCATTTCCATTTACCCATAATTCCAAAGTATGTACGATCTGATTGGTTGTATTGTAATGTTTTAAGAATTTTTAAGCCAACTTCCATATCCGTAGGTTTAGAATCACTCAATTTGGAAGCAACTCCGCCGAATACTTCAAATCCGATAGATTTTGAAGCCCAAATTCTTACGTTTGGTTTTAAACTCAAGACTGAAAGTTCTCCACCAAATCCAATCATTTTTTGCGCAAACGAATTAAGATCAAATAAAAGTTGCTCATGAATGGATGCAGCCCAAAATTTACCAAGAACAAATGCTCCTTCTTTGTTAGGATGAAGATAATAGGTTCCTTCCTTACCAGCTTCAGGTGTATAAAGTTTCAAATAGTTTTCTTTGAAATATTCAAATCCTTTTTCATTGCCCAGAAATATATGATCTGCTTTCCTTTGGGAATACTCATAAACCAATTTCTGCAATTCAAGTATATAGCTTTGTAAACGAGCCAATCCTTTTACCATATACTCAGAACTATTAAAGGTATTTGGACTATACCATATTGGTTGTTGTAGAATTATTTTGCAATCTGGAAAATTAATTAATAATTGTTTGATAATAGAATGAAAGTTTTTGTGATAAGTTTTGGGACTAACAGGAGATCCGTTCGGACCATTTTCGGCACTATCATTGGCCCCAAGAGATATTGAAAAAATCAATAAGCGTTGATTATCTTTATGCAATTGATGGGTTGCTTTAATTACTTCTTCTAAAGCCCCTCCTTTCGATGGCAAATAATCAACTGTTGTAAATCCGCTTCTCCCTTGATTTATAAACTCAACTTCACCGACTTCAGAAAATTGACGCAAACATTCACAGGCAATGACTTGAGGGTCATTTTGTTGTAGATTTTCATGTTGCGTCTCTGTGGCGATACTATTTCCGATGAAAACGATATCTAAATCTCTTTTTGTTTTTTCATATACCTGAGCATAAATTTTAATATGAGACAAAAATGAAATGAAAAAGACAAACATGAATGGAACGAATAATTTTTTAATGGTCAGCATATTATATTTAGTATGTAGTTATTCTCTTTTTGGTATGATACTTGCAGGCTTGCCTCAAGGTGGTTCATTATTCTTGAATTTGTTTTTTTTGTTTCAATCATTGATTTCTCTTATGCAATCATTCGTTAGTTGATAAATTTCAGGTTTGCATCGAAATGTATATATTTAAAATTATAACAACAGCAAAATAATATTACGATGTACAAAGATTGGAGTATCAGATATGTGTTATTTTACTAAAGATAAAATCTTTTTGGGAGGTTCAAACAATAAAGAATTATAGATTAGAAATAATGGAATAATGTCATAAGAGTTATATTTTATTTTCTCTTGTAAAATGTATATCTTAAATTAAGGATAAATGGGAATTCGGTGAAATTGACAGTCTCTTTCAATGGCCCATAATTTCTCGTTCCATATTG
The DNA here is from genome assembly GCA_002429385.1 of Prolixibacteraceae bacterium UBA6029. Taxonomy (GTDB): domain Bacteria; phylum Bacteroidota; class Bacteroidia; order Bacteroidales; family Prolixibacteraceae; genus Aquipluma. The sequence continues at coordinate 93,145 of DIZL01000058.1, forward strand.
ATAACCCAGTTCAACTGCAAATCCTTTGCGGTTGATCCGTTTACTATACCATTCTTTACCAATCAGAATGCCTGGAATAGGTAAGTTTGTCTTTTGAGTGGCATCATTTATATTTATCCATTTCCATTTACCCATAATTCCAAAGTAGGTTCGATCGGTCCGGTCGTATTGAATGGAATGAAGAAATTTAAACCCTGCTTCCAGATCGTTTGGTTTAAAATCACCCAGTTCTGAAGCAATTCCTCCAAATATTTCGAATCCTGTAACTTTGGAAACCCACATTATCAGATTTGGTTTTAAACTCAAAACTGATAGTTCTCCGCCAAACCCACCCATTTTCTGGGCAAATGAACTTATTCCCAAGAAAAGTATCAGAGAGAATAATAATGCAATTCGTTTCATTGTAATTGTTGTTTTAATGTCATTTATTCAATTTGCCATTTCCTCAAAGCATCCATATTCCGTTGATTGATTATGTTTTTCGCTTCAGGTGTATAAAGAAATTCAAGTTCTTCTGCAAAATATTCTGTTATTTTTCCACGTACCATTTTCATAGTTGAATTTAGCAAATGGTTTTGTTCTGTAAATGCTTCAGGCAATACGACAATAGCTGTTGGAATCCAGCGTTCAGGAAAGGCATCTGCGAATTTTCCTCCGGTTTTGTAGGCATCAACTTCCTGTTGAATAATTTTAAGTGCTTCGATCAATGCTTCATTTGTCCCTTTTGTAAAGCCGCGTTTTTCAACTTCCCGGTTTATGGCTGGTATATTCGGTATAATCATCCCGGAGGTATAGGCATTCTGATCATTGTACAGCATACACTGATCAAAGTAATGAGATTGATCAATCAGGGCTTCCTCAATCCCTTCAGGACTGTATTTTTCGCCATCGCTTCCAATTAATAAACTCTTGAAACGTCCCAACACATAAAGAAAGCCATCCTTGTCCATATAACCCATGTCTCCTGTAAATAACCAACCATCTTTAATGGTTTCTTCAGTAGCTTTTGGATTGTTCCAATAACCTTTCATTACGTTATCGCCTTTTACCACAATTTCGCCCTTTTCACCCTGAGGAAGTTCGCTGCCATCTGAATTGCAGATTTTTAATTCCATATATTTTACCAAACGACCTGAAGAACCGAATTTAATGGCATGAAGTGCATTTGACGAAATCACAGGAGAGGCTTCAGATAAGCCATATCCTTGGCACATGGGCATTCCAATGGCATAGAAAAAGCGCTGCAATTCTATATCAAGCAAAGCGCCACCACCGATAAACAGTTCGAGTTTTCCGCCAAATCCATCACGTATTTTAGAGAATAGGATTTTATCATAAATATTGAGTAGTGGTTTGTAGAATATACGAGTCCCCTTACCCCGATTCCATCCCGAACCATTGTACTGATAGGCAACTTTCAGTGCATGGTTAAATAATTTTTCAACAATGGGACCTTTTTGCCTGATGTTTGATTCAATACTTTTTCGAAAGTTTTTAGCAACCGCAGGTACGCTCATCATTATTGTCGGCTGAATTTCTTTAATATTCCTGGGAATATTTTTTAAAGTTTCCATTGGTGACTTCCCAATCTCAAGAGAAGCAATGCTTGCTCCATTGACCATAAAGCAATACAGGCAAGCTGTATGCGCGAAGGCATGATCCCATGGAAGAAAAGCCAGTGTTTTCCATTCTTCCGTGATATCCATCAATGTATTTGCCTGAACAACATTGGCAGCATAATTCAAATGAGTAAGCATAATTCCTTTTGGATCTGCTGTCGTTCCTGAAGTATAGGAAATATTGGCAATATCATCCGGCAGAATTGTTTTATATATGGCTTCAAAATTATCCTGATTTGTTCTCAGATATTCGTCTCCCAGAGTTAAAACCTGATCGAATGAAATGTCATTGGCATCCGGGTTATTTTTTCCATCAAGATAAATTACTTTTTCGAGTTCAGGTAGTTCATTCCTGATTTCTTCTACCTTGGAGGCATGACCTCTTGAAACCACGATCATTTTGCTTCCTGAATGGGCTAGTCTAAATTTGAGTTCGTTGCCCGATTCAAGTTTTACCGATAGGGGAACATTGATTCCTCCGGCATATAATATACCTAATTCTGAAATAATCCATGCATTGCGTCCTTCCGAAATCAGGCCGACACGATCACCTTTCTGAAGTCCAAGAGATACCAAACCTGCAGCAAAACGGAATACCAGATCGTGTGTTTGACGGTAAGTAGTTCCCTCGTATTTGTTGTCTTTCTTTTCCCAGAGATAAACGTTGTTGGGAAATTTAGCTACACTGGTTTCAAAGAGTTCGATTATGGTTCTCATGAGTTTAGTTCCTTGTTGGTCAATTTCATCCAAAAGTACAATTTTTATTTTTCAGGAATTAGAATAAAAGAAGAACCGAAGCCCTTCTTTTATTCTGTTCCGAAGGTATAGGCCGTTTTTTCGTAGAATTTCTGTCCCGGTTCCAGTTTTACTGAAGGAAACTCCGGTTTGTTTATGGAATCTGGATAATGCTGGGTTTCCAGAGCTACACCAGAAAATTGTCCGAACTTCTTTTGACCATCGATGGTTAATTCAGGAATCCAGAATCCGGTATAAAGCTGAATTCCAGGTTGTGTTGTATGTACTTCAACCTTTCTTCCTGAAGTTTCTTCGCTCAGGCACCCGGCATAAACCAAACTACTGTCGGGATTATCCAGTACGAAATTCAAATCATATCCATCAGGAAGCGGTTCGATGTCTTTTCCAAGTTTCTTTTTTGATAGGAAATCAAAAGGAGTTCCTTTAACCGAAAGAATTTTCCCGGTTGGAATAGCACCGACTGATTCGGTAAATGTCTTTGCAGGTAATTCCAATTCGTGATCCAGTATCTGATTCTTTCCTCCGGTCAGGTTAAAATACGTATGATTGGTCAGGTTTACAATGGTGGTTTGATCGGTTTCTGCACCATATTCAATAGTCAGTTCATTATTATTCGCTAACGTATACGTGCAGGTCACTTTCAGATTCCCCGGGTATCCTTCTTCCATATCAGGACTAAGATAACTCAGTTTAATCCCAATCTTTTCATCTGTTTCAATCATTTCAGTAGTAAAAATCCGGCGGTCATAGCCAACCAATCCGCCATGCAAATGGTTTGGTCCATTATTTACTGCAAGAGAGTAGTTTTTACCGTCGAGAATAAATTTGCCTTCGCCAATGCGGTTGCAAACCCGTCCGCAAATACATCCAAAATAAGGATAACTTCCCAGATATTCAGGTGAAAGATAGGTTTCAAGCTTATCAAAACCACAGTTGATTTTAGCTATAACTCCGTTTTTGTCCGGCGTTTCGATGGAGGTTATGATGGCCCCGTAATTGGTAATCTTTACTGTAATCTGATTGTCATTTGACAATGTAAACAGGTCGGCTTCAATTCCGTCAGGTGTAATGCCGAAGCGTGATTGTGTAATTTTCATGTGTTTAGCTATTTTAGTTAATTATTGATTCTTAAGTCTGGAAGATAACTGTTGTGTTTGCTGAATGTTATTTTACGGGCTTCCGGGTATATTCCTAATCTCCCGATTAATCCATTTATTATGCAAATTTAATATTTCCGGCTCTATGACGTATGGTATGGGTGAAAATTAATTCGACAAAATGGGATCACTTGATATTCTTGTGGGGAATCCGATTGAACAGGTCAGGATGAGTAATTAAACAGGAAACGATTCCATTCTTCTTTTTGCCCCGATTCCTCACCATCACGGGAAGTCTTTGAACCCACATAACCTATCCGAACGATTCGAAAAATGAAGGGCAGAACATGAGGATTGAAATCATACCGAACAGGGAATTGCAGGGGATGGGGATATGAACGCGCTTTGGTTTGTGTATGTTTTACGTAAGGTTTCTGTAAGGTTTCTGTATGTTGACTTATATAAACCGTATTAAAATAAAATTAAAACCATGCAAATTATAAAAGGCCTTAGACAGGCGTTTGTATCGGGGGGGTAAACCGGTTAAAGATCTCTTTCATTGCTTATCTTGATGGGGAATTTGAGGGGAGCGATTAAGGATTATGACAAATATCTATTTATTCCTGGTTTAGAATTCATTTCAAATAAGTGAAGTAATCCATAAAATGTACAATAGACATAACAGTGTATAGAAACATCCCTAACAGAGAAATTTGGGTATACTGTCTTTGTCCTACAGGAATGCATTGATATTTGTAGGTTGAAGATGCAAAAGGATAAACCCGCATTAAAACTTCATGGAGCCATTATTAAATCTTACTGGTGGGTACTGGTGGTGAAAATTGTTCTGATTTATTTTTATATTTGGGAATTGATAATCTAACTAAAAAACAAAACGGTGAAGAATATTCAGATTGATGATTTACTTAGTGTCCCCAAATACAGGCAAATTATTAATTCTATTTATACGGCAATTTCAATGGGTGAATTGAAACTGGGTGATAAGATACCTTCATTGAACCAGATTTGTTCAGAATTTGATCTGTCGCGCGATACGGTTATGGTTGCCTTCAACGAATTAAAGGCAAAAGGTATTATCACTTCTATTCCGGGTAAAGGATATTACATCAACAGTATCGAAATTAAAGTGGATCAGAAGATATTCGTGCTTTTTGATGAACTGAATGTATTTAAAGAAGATTTATACACCTCTTTTCTAAATAGTCTGGATGCCCAATCGACCATAGATATATATTTTCATCATTTCAATTACCAGGTTTTTAAAGATTTAATCTCTAATAGTGTTGGTAAATATACCTCGTATGTCATTATGCCGGCTACCTTCGATTTTACTTCAGACATCATTAATAAATTACCAAAAGACAAAGTTTATATCCTTGACCGTAAGAAAGATGATCTGGTTGATTATCCTGTTGTTTATCAGGATTTTGAACAGGATGTTTATGATGCCTTGAAACAGGGTCTTGATTTGCTGAAGAAATATACGAAGCTGATCATGATCTTCCCGGGAGGGAAAGAGCCGGAAGGTCGGTTATATGGCTTTGAACGGTTTTGCGATGAAGAAGGATTTAACTTTGAAAGTATCCGTAATGTACAGAATAGGGAAATGAAAAGGGGAGAAGCTTACTTTGTTCCTTCCGACCGTGATTTGGTGCGCCTGATAAAAATGGCTGCAGAAAAAAACCTGAAGTTGGGTACGGATGTTGGAATTGTTTCGTTTAATGATACCGTATTAAAGGAAGTAGTAGCAGATGGGATAACGACAATTTCAACTGATTTTAAGGTGATGGGAAAAACACTTGCGCAGATGATTCAGAACCGTGGTGCCGGAAAAATCAGGAATCAATCGTCATTAATCAGACGAAATTCACTTTAGGGTGAATACTTATAATCTGAACCACATATTTGAAGTTGTATAGATAAAAATTCGCTGATGATAATTTTCACCTGAAAAGTACAGATCAATTACAATTACGAACATGTTTCTAAACACAACTTCAAATTCGATTGGAAAGGGTAAAATCAATATTTTTACCCACTAGTACCTACCAGTTACAACAGTTTTTAATATGAGCAAGTTTAGTATAGAAGATTATCCGCACAAGAGATTAAATCCACTAACAGGTGACTGGATTTTAGTTTCACCTCACAGGGCAAAAAGACCCTGGCAGGGACAAGTTGAAAAGACGGTGTCGGATGAACGTCCGAAATATGAACCAACTTGTTATTTGTGTGCCGGAAATGAAAGGGCAGGAGGGAAGTATAATCCTCAGTACAAGGGAACCTTTGTTTTTACAAACGATTTTAGCGCTTTATTAACCGATTCACCAGCAGGACTTATTGATGAAGGTGATCTTTTCCAGGCCAAAAGTGAAACGGGTATTTGCAAGGTGATTTGCTTTAGCGATGATCATAGCCTGACCATTCCTGAAATGGCAGTTGAAGATATTCGTAAAGTAATTGATGTTTGGTGCGATGAATTTAAAGAATTGGCTGGGAATCCAATGATTAATTATATCCAGATATTTGAGAACAAAGGTGCGATTATGGGGTGTTCAAACCCACATCCGCATGGACAAATCTGGTCCTCATCTTCGGTACCAACCGAACCAGCCAAAGAATTGGCTAAACAAAAGGAATACTTCGAAAAACATGGAACAACCCTGTTGGGCGATTACCTGAAGGCTGAATTGGTTAAAAGAGATCGCATTTTGGTTGAAAATGAGCATTTTGTCGCACTGGTTCCGTATTGGGCTGTTTGGCCATTCGAGACCATGATCATCAGCAAACGTCCTATACAAACTATTGCATTATTAACCGATGCAGAAAAGACTTCTTTGGCCGATATTTATCAGAAGCTTACAATCAAATACGATAATCTCTTTGAAGTATCGTTTGCCTATTCTGCAGGGTTCCATCAGGCACCAACAGATGGGAATGATTATCCTGAATGGCATCTGCACATGCATTTTTATCCCCCTTTGTTGCGCTCGGCTTCAGTTAAAAAGTTTATGGTCGGATACGAGATGCTGGCAAGCCCTCAGCGGGATATTACAGCAGAACAGGCTGCGCAGCGTTTGCGCGATCTATCTGAGGTTCATTATAAGAAACAAACCAATAAATAATTAAAATAATAAAACTATGACTAAGATTAATTCATTAATCGAAAAGATTGCCAATGGAAAAAATCCATTGTTTCAGGAATTATATGGTGTAAATGAAGTAGTACTGAAAGAACAGGCCGATCGTTACGCGGCATTGATGAACGAATTTCAGCAAGTATACGGAACGGACGATGTTGCATTGTTCAGTTCTCCGGGACGTACTGAAATTGGAGGTAACCACACCGATCATAACTACGGAAGAGTATTGGCAGGGGCTGTAAACCTCGATATGATTGCGGTTGCAGCTACAAACGGAACAAATGTAATCCGTATTAAATCTGCCGGATATCCTGAATTTCAGGTAGATCTTTCGGAACTTGTAATCGATGAATCTCAATTCTATACTTCTTCCTCATTGGTAAAAGGTATTTGTGCACGGATGAAACAACTGGGTTTTGAAATCGGGGGCTTTGATGCATGTATTGAAGGCCGTGTACCAAAAGGATCAGGCTTAAGTTCTTCAGCTTCATTCGAAGTCCTCATTGGCGCAGTTGTAAATCATTTATTCAATGACGGCAAAATGAGTGGCGTTGAAAATGCAATCATTGGACAGTGGTCTGAAAATAATTTCTTCGGAAAACCTTGTGGTTTAATGGATCAGACGGCTTGTTCTGTTGGCGGATTAATTACCATAGACTTCAAAGATCCTTCCAAGCCTATTGTGAAAGAGGTTGACTTTGATTTTGTTTCTACTGGATTTGCATTGGTGATTACTGATGTCGGCGGGGGACATGATGATGCAGCCTCTCAGGCAGAATATGCATCTCTTCCAACTGAAATGAAGGCAGTGGCAGCAGTACTTGGTGCTAAAGTTTTAAGAGAAGTAACATTGGAACAGATTGTTGATAAGATTCCTGAAATCCGTAAAGTAACAGGTGACAGGGCAATCCTTCGCGCCTATCATTTCCAGGGCGACAATCAACGTGTTGTTGATCAGGTGGCAGCGCTTGAAAACAATGATTTTCAATCCTTCCTGAAGATGGTGGTTGAATCAGGATACAGTTCTTATATGTACAATCAAAATATCTTTGATGTAGTTCATAAAGACGATCAGGTAGTTTCGCTTGCTTTGGCCCTGAGTGAAATGATTCTGAAAGGAAAAGGTGCATGGCGTGTTCATGGCGGAGGTTTTGGTGGAACCATTCAGGCTTTTGTGCCCCGGGATTTGCTGGATAAATATGTCGAAACGCTCGAACATGTCTATGGCGAGGGCAAATGCCACAAGTTGTTTATTCGTGCAAAAGGATCAATAAAACTTGATCTGTAAGCAAATATAAACAAACTGATAGTTGTTCGCTTTATTATATAACGAGGTTAATGTTTGTTTTATAGTGGTTTAGTGTTTTTTTTGCAAGTCATGTATAAATACTAAGTTATTTTTTGCAAATTCGAAGACTAAATTGAAATGTACAACACAAACATTAACTTCATAAATTAACAAACTAATTACCTAAAATTATGACACAGAAAAAAAGTTATGCATTGCCAATAGCAATGATGTTTGCCCTCTTTTTTATGATTGCCTTTGTTACCGGACTTCCAAGTCCGATGGGTGTAATCGTTGCAAAACAATTTGGCGCTTCGAATTTCTTATCCCAATTAGGTTTCTTCGCCAATTTTATTGCCTATGCATTCATGGGCATTCCTGCCGGGATTTTACTCGAACGTATCGGGTATAAGAAAACAGCATTAATTGCCGTAGTCGTTGGTTTTACTGGTGTTGGAGTTCAATTCCTGTCAGGTAGTCTTGGTAGTTTCCCTGTATATCTTGCAGGTGCATTCATTTCAGGTTTTTCAATGTGTATGTTGAATACAGTGGTAAACCCGATGTTAAATACCTTAGGTGGTGGAGGAAAAAAAGGAAATCAGTTGATCCAAACAGGAGGTTCTTTAAACTCGGTAGCTGCTACCATTGTTCCAGTTCTTGTAGGTTACCTTATGGGCGCCAATGCTGCAGAGCGTACGATTGACAAGGCAAATCCAGCGCTGTTTATTGCAATGGGTATCTTTGCTATGGTTTTTGTTGTTCTTTATATCATGGAAATTCCTGAACCACGATTGATTGGTAAAGTGAAAATCAAACATGAACACAGTCCGCTTTCTTTCCGCCATTTTATCTTTGGTGCAATTGCAATCTTTATATATGTAGGTGTTGAAATTGGTATTCCAAGTACTGCTAACCTTTTCATGACATCTGATGTTGCGCACAACGGTTTAGGCATGGATGCCACTATTGCAGGGTTTGTAGTAGGTACTTATTGGTTTCTGATGATGATAGGCCGAATTGTCGGTGCATCATTGGGTGCGAAGTTTTCAAGCAAATCCATGCTTTCTGTTGCAGCAGGCCTGGGCTTGGTTTTTGTGTTGCTTGGCATTCTGCTTCCGGTTTCTTCAACTATTGATATGCCGGTTTTCCAATCCAATCTTGCGTTCGGATGGGCACAGGTTCCAATTGGCATTGCTTTCCTCATTCTTTGTGGATTATGTACTTCGGTAATGTGGGGTGGTATATTTAACCTTGCAGTTGAAGGACTTGGTAAATACACAGAAGCAGCTTCAGGTCTCTTTATGGTTATGGTTTGTGGAGGAGGTATCATTCCTCTTATTCAGGGTAAAGTTGCCGATTTGACAAGTTATACATCCAGTTATTGGGTAATTTTCTTGTGTATGGCTTACATGTTGTTTTATGCTTTAATCGGTAGTAAGAATGTCAATAAGGATATTCCTACAGAAGTAAGTAGTGTGATTTAAAAAGAATACTCAATTCAATAATATTTAAAAAGGAAGGATCAGCAATGGTTCTTCCTTTTTATTTGATGTTCATTTCAGCCTTTTATTTATTATTCATTTCTGTTTTTCCGTAAAAAACAGGAAAAACAGAAACGAATTGATTCAGTTAAAACTGAATAGTGGTTTATATCAAAAAATGTTTTCCAGCAGAAAACTGTCTTTTATATACATTTGGTAATAAAAGTAATTAATACTTTTATACTTTAGCCGTTATTATTCTCAGCAAAAGTCTATGGAATTCTATAAAATACATCCGCAGCATTACGTGTCTGTTGATTGTGTAATACTCGGTTATCAGGATGAAGAAATTAAACTTTTACTCTATCCTCGTAGCTTCGAACCATACAAAGGCAATTGGTCACTACTTGGTGGTTTTGTTGAGGATTATGAATCAGCCGATGAGGCGGCGGCCCGTATATTGAAACAAACCACGGGTCTGGAACAGATTTTCCTGGAACAGGTGTGTTCTTTTTCTGATCCTAATCGCGATCCGGAAGCAAGGGTAATTAGTCTGGCTTATTACGCATTGATCAGGATTGACTTGCATGATGAAGAATGTGTAAGGGAAAACGGTGCTTATTGGATACCCATCCGGAAACTCCCAAATCTGATATTCGATCATCAGGAAATGTTTGAGAAAGCTCTGGTTAAACTACAGCAAAAAGCAGGTTATAGTCTGGTTGGAAGCGAATTATTACCTGAAATGTTCACCATGATTCAGTTGAGAAAACTCTATGAGGCAATTCTTCAACGTGAATTGGATCCGGGAAATTTCAGAAAGAAGATACTTTCACTTGGAGTACTCGAAAGATTAGACAAGAAAGATACATCTGAATCGAGGAAAGGTGCATTTTATTACAAGGTAAAAAGCAATATCGGTGAAATAGATATTGATCGGATCATTAAATTCTAAACTATAATAACATAAACTATAAAAACTATGAATTGGAACTCACATGAATTTATTTGGCTCGACTGGGCAATTATTGCAGTTGGGATTTTGGCTGTAGGGTGGGCTGTATGGCGTTCGATACAAAAACACAAACGTTCGCAACAGGGTGCCGATAGCGAAGACTACCTGTTTGGTAAAGGTGAGCCCTGGTATATCATTGGTGCGGCTATTTTTGCTGCAAATATCGGCTCTGAACACCTTGTCGGACTTGCCGGCACAGGCGCAAAAGCTGGTGTAGGCATGGCGCACTGGGAAATGCAAGGCTGGATGATACTCATCCTGGGCTGGCTCTTTGTACCGTTCTATCAATTGATGAATATTAAGTTGGGGAAAATCATCACTATGCCCGACTTTCTGAAAAATCGCTACACGCCTCGTACCGGTTCGTGGCTGTCTATTATCACTCTTATAGCCTACGTACTGACCAAGGTGAGTGTAACAGCGTTTACCGGTGGTATCTTCATGGAGAGTCTTCTTGGCTTGCCTTTCTGGTACGGAGCTATCGGATTGATAGTGTTAACGGGTATCTTCACCGTTTTGGGAGGCATGAAGGGTGTGATGACACTTTCGGCAATTCAGACGCCTATACTTATCATTGGTTCATTCCTTGTGCTTTTCCTTGGATTGGCGGCACTTGGAGACGGCAGTATTGCTCATGGCTGGACTGCAATGATCGACTATTCTAAATCGCTAGGTGTTGGAACTGATGGCATTGCCCACGGCACAAACCACATGTTCCACTTTGAGACGGGCGACCCGATGTATGACAAATTTCCTGGTTTTTGGGTATTTATCGGAGCAACAATCATCGGCTTTTGGTATTGGGCTACCGACCAACACATTGTTCAGCGTGTACTCGGACAAAGAAAAGGCGAGCCCAGCGACGCAGTGATGATGCGTGCACGCAGAGGGACTATCGCTGCAGGTTATTTTAAATTGTTGCCTGTATTTATGTTCCTGATACCCGGTATGATAGCAGCGGCGTTGGCTGCGCGTCCAGGCAGTGGCTTTACGTTGGAAAACCCGGATACCGCCTTTGGATCAATGGTTAAGTTTGTATTGCCCGCTGGTGTGAAAGGTATTGTTACCATAGGCTTTATATCTGCATTGGTTGCTTCTTTGGCTGCATTCTTCAACTCTTGTGCTACGCTGTTTACTGAAGATTTTTATAAGCCAATGTTCAAAGGTAAGAGCGAGGCTACTTATGTGCTGACTGGTCGGCTTGCAACTGTTGTGGTTGTAGTACTTGGGATTATATGGATACCAGTCATGATGAGTCTCGGCAGCCTTTACGAATATTTGCAAGACATTCAATCGCTGCTCGCTCCTGCAATGGTAGCCGTATTCGTAATGGGTATATTTTCCAAAAGAATTACGCCCAAGGCTGGAGAAGCAGGTATGATAGTTGGCTTTCTAATTGGTATGGCACGCTTAATGACAAATATTATTACAGGTAGTTGTAAAAACGTAATGACAGGCTGGTACTGGGAATCCACTCATTGGTTTTGGCATACCAACTGGCTTATCTTTGAGATATGGTTGCTCGTCTTCATCATGTTGATGATGGTTGTAGTTTCGATTTTCACTCCAAAACCTACCGCTCAGCAGATAGAGTTTATCACTTTCACCGGCGACTACAAAACCCTTGTCAGGAATAGTTGGAACAAGTGGGATGTAATTGCTTCGTTAGGTGTAGTTCTGGCTTGTTCTTTATTCTACATGTATTTCTGGTAGAAAACCGAAAGACGTTATCGTTTCATTGTTGAAAGAAACGGTGGTATTTAAAAAATAGCTAAATTGCCCGAATAAACCATTCGGGCAATTTTGTTATGTACGATATAATAGGAGATGTTCATGGCCATGCCGATGAGTTGAGGAGCCTGCTTACCAAAATGGGTTACCTGCTCAAGGATGATTATTATTCACATCCAACCCGGAAGGCTGTTTTTGTTGGTGATTTTATCAACCGCGGACCGAAAATCCGGGAAACCATCATCTTAATCCGCAAGATGGTCGAGAAGGGCTCAGCTTATGCCATTCTTGGAAATCATGAAATGTATGCCGTGCTTTATTATTTGCGCGATATTGAAGGGAAGTATTACCGAAAGCGGATTCCAAAATACCAGTTGCTGATCAATCAAACCCTGGATGAATTTGTACTCTACAAAGATGAGTTCAAAGGCCATTTACGGTGGATGAGGTCTTTACCCATGTTCCTCGATTTTGGCAAGATCCGTGTTGTTCATGCTTGCTGGGACAATGAGAACATTCAATCACTGCGTGAAACAATTACTGAACCGAAACTTTCGAAAACCGTCCTGCGCGAAATTGCCCTGAATGAAACTGAATTCTCCCGTAGTTTCTGGGAAACCTGCAAAGGAATAGATTTCCAGATGCCCAAAGATCTGCTGGTCTTTGATGAAGAGGGAAGGCCTCATCGCTCGTTTCGCATCAAATGGTGGGAAGATACTGAAGGCAAAACGTTTAAGGATTATTCGCTCGAAAGCCGCTTTGAACTTCCGGCTTATACCATACCAACAGAACTTATCCGGAAAAGGATTCCTTATCCTGAAAATGACCCCATCGTTTTCTTCGGCCATTATTGTTTAAAGCAATGCTGCGGTATACTGACAAATAACCTTTGTTGCGTTGATTCCTGTGTCACCAGAACTGGCAAATTGATGGCATACCGGTGGAGTGGTGAGGCGAAGTTGAATGAATTAAACGTTGTATTTTCTGAACTGGCAATATAATGTCCTTATTTGTAATGTTTTATATGAAATAATATTCCAGGCAAATAAGCTGAATATTTTAAGACGTCCTATTGTGGGGATAAAAAGAAAGGCTATATTTGCAAAGCCTTTTCAGAAACGGATTTCAAGAGGTTTGTTCTTTAAAAAGTACTGTAAATTTTGATTAATCGGACTTGATTTGTAGATCATCCGGTTCAAAAAATAATACTCTGGTGCGGTAGTTCAGTCGGTTAGAATATCGGCCTGTCACGCCGAGGGTCGCGGGTTCGAGTCCCGTCCGCACCGCCCTCTCAAAATTTATGTTACTGTATTAAAATACTGAAAAATGGTGCGGTAGTTCAGTCGGTTAGAATATCGGCCTGTCACGCCGAGGGTCGCGGGTTCGAGTCCCGTCCGCACCGCAAAAAGCTTCAATTTATTGGAGCTTTTTTTTGTATACTATACTTTCTCATTCCGATTTCGGAATAGTGAACTTGAGAGAGTAGTCTTTTTACCGGTTTTCCTGTTTTGAAAAAGTAACAGACCTAACAAGCGTCTTTGATCCGATAATGACAAAACAGTACCAAAGCTTGTACTTGTGTGCATCTTGTGTGCTTATGCTGTGCTACTTCTGTGCTCAGGAACCATTTTAGCACACAAGATGCACAGCATAAGCACACAAGATGCACACAAGTACAAGCTCGATCAAAGCTTTTTTAACAGGCGAATCCTGCGCATTGATTTCGGAAAAAAGGAAAAAGGATAGAGGAAATGGAAGCATTGAGTGGTCAGTCGCAGTGATCTCTTAAACTTTCCCGATAGGGTTACTTTAAATGTTATGGATTCTCCTCCTTTTCAGCCAACAATACCGCATTCACAGAGCCATGCAGGAGTAACAACCTTTTGGCCTTCAATTCATCGTAACCCAGCTCAGAAATGATCATGCGGATGCCGCGATTGATCAGCTTTTGATTGGTGAGCTGCATATTGACCATCTTGTTGCCTTTAACGCGCCCCAGTTTAATCATCAGCGTGGTGGTGATCATGTTCAGGATTAGTTTTTGCGAAGTACCTGATTTCATTCGAGTGCTTCCTGTTAAGAATTCGGGTCCTACAATCGCTTCAATAGCTATATCCACATTTTGAGCCAGGGCGCTGTTCCGGTTGTTGACGATACAGCCGGTCAGGATTCCCTCTTCGCGGGCCTTTTTTACTGCGCCTATCACATAAGGAGTACGTCCTGAGGCAGCAATCCCAATGATTGTATCCAACTTGTTCATATTGTATTTTTCAAGGTCTTTCCAGCCTTGATGCTCATCGTCCTCAGCCATTTCAACCGCTTTCCGAATGGCACGATCACCACCGGCAATCAGGCCAATCACCAGATCGTGCCCGACTCCAAATGTTGGTGGGATCTCAGAGGCATCGAGAATGCCCAGGCGGCCGCTCGTTCCTGCTCCGAGGTAAAACAGACGGCCGCCTTTTTTCATGCGTGAATAGATTTGCTCCACTAGTTTTTCAATCTGCGGAAGGACTGCATGAACGGCAGGCAGTATTTTCTTATCTTCTTCATGAATGCTTAATAAAAGCTCTTTTACCGATTTTTGCTCCAGATCATTATACAATGAATCCGATTCGGTTGTACTTTCTGTTGTCATTCGATGGTTGTATTCTGATTAATTACTATCTGATTTTACTTTTGGTATAATATTTTTCCAATCCGTCGATCGGGTCCTTAATGATAATTGGTTGATCAAAGCCAAAGGTATGGGCAACCGGAATCAAAACAGAACTGAAATGATAAGCCACCGAACCAATAAAGCCTATCGAATAGTTGTTGTAATCCAGTAATTTGCATACGTTGCGCTCAAAGAATTCAATAAAGTTTAGTTCAATAAATTCTTTGCAATAGTCCGCATCGATGTGTTCAGATAAAAAGGGGGTAAACTGAGCCAGGAACTGATTGGGTTTTTCGCCCCGGTAGACCCGGTTTAATACTTCTTCACGGGTCAGCTTATAGCGAAGGGTAAATTCCTCGCGCAGATCGGGCGGCATTATTTCCTTGAAATAATCTCCCAGCAGTTTACGGCCCATCACTGCACCGCTGCCTTCGTCACCCAGGATAAATCCCAGCGGTGAAACACCTCCTCTGATATTTTCGCCATTATACAAGCATACATTCGATCCGGTCCCCAGGATGCAGACCATGCCGGATTGGTTGCCAAACAAGGCCCGTGCTGATCCCAATACATCACTGTAGGTCTCGATGGCGGCATCTGCGTATATTCGAATAAGCGCTCTTCGGATGATATTGCCTTTTTCGGCATTTACTATACCAGCTCCATAAAAATAAATTTCCCGGATACCCTCACCGGTTTCAGGCAGAAGAAACTGCTGCAATTCCTGAAAAATGTCTTCTTCGGAACGGAAGAATGGGTTGATTCCTTCGGTTTTTATATCTTTAACTTCACCTGAAGGAGAAATAAGTTTCCATGCTGTTTTGGTTGATCCGCTGTCGGCAATTAATATCATTGATTGCTTGGGTTTTTTGGAAAAACTTTTCCTGTTTGATGATGTAAATATAAATAAATTGAACGGGTAATAAATTTATACTGAAATATCAATTAACGCTACTGGTGCAGATTGCAAATCAGCACCAGTAGCGTTAATTTCTGTCTGAATTTATTCATTATACGATAAAAGTTATAGGCTATTGCCCGATAGTGGTACTTAACTGAAGATTAAAGAATACTGAAATAACTTAAAAGAGTCAACCCGTAGCACAATGCCAGGAGTTGACTCTTTTTTCATGTTTAAATCTTTCACAGATAATTGATTTCTCAATAAGCAACAGGTAAAAATACGGGTATTTCCTGTTAATCGGGTACCCCTCACTTGTCACCTTGAGTATACCTTGAGTATATCTTGTGTGTACCTTATGTATTCATGAACTCATAAGGTATACATATTCTAATCTCAATTTATACATAGTGTATACTTAAACAGACAATCTAGTATAGATCATTTAATACGTAGGCTCTGCTCAATGGTTTCGAAAAGGTCAGAAAAAATAGCAAAAGGAAGGATATATATTTCCCCGGACGATGAGGATGGATTCGAAAGGGATTTCAACAGATAATCTCAGATAAATGGTGCAGATTTCAAATCAGCACCTGCCACTTTGAACAAGATGAATACTTATCCTGAGGAGCGTAGTAATACAAATAACGTCATTCCGGGGTCAAGCGGTCGATCGGAAGATAGGATTTGATCACAACTGAAGATTTCCGTCTCAGGTTGCATGATAAAAAAATCATTTATATACTTTCGTGCGGAAGGAATTCGTCCTTCGAAACGGAGCTTATTTGGTAAATGATAGAATAATGAATCGAAATATCCTGACAGAAATCCTGTCAACAGCTATACTTCTTCTTGGAATTTCATCTTTGGGATATGCACAAACACATCCCAAATACGAAATGCGGGCGGTATGGATTGCTACTGTTGAAAACATGGATTGGCCATCATCCCGATATTTGTCAGTCGACCGGCAGAAACAGGAAATGACAGAACTGCTCGATCGGGTGAAAGCGTATAACATGAATACGGTGGTTTTCCAGATTCGTCCGGATGCTGACGCACTCTATGATTCGAAGTTGGAACCCTGGTCCGAATGGCTTACAGGGAAACAAGGCACTGCGCCTGATCCGTATTACGATCCGCTCGAATTCACCATTACCGAATGCCGTAAGCGTGCATTGGATATTCATGTCTGGCTGAATCCTTACCGGGCGATCCAGGATATTGGTAAAACGGTTGCCGCTCCCAATCATGTTTCATACACCCATCCGGAATGGATGCTGATCTATGGAGATCAGAAATTTTTCGATCCGGGCATTCCCGAAGTACGGGATCATGTGGCCCGTGTGGTTAGCGATCTGGTGAGGCGTTACGATATAGATGCCATTCATTTTGACGATTATTTCTATCCCTACCGCATTGCCAATCATGAGTTTCCAGACCAGAATTCGTTTGCCACTTACCCCAATGGTTTTGCTCCGGACAAAAAGGATGACTGGCGAAGAAATAATGTTGATCTGATCATCAAACAATTGCATGACAGCATCCGGTCGATTAAACCAAACGTTGAATTTGGAATCTCACCCTTTGGGGTGTGGAAAAACAGCAGGACCGATCCTGCAGGTTCAGCTACCAAAGCAGGGGTGACCAATTATGATGATTTGTATGCCAACATTTTGTTGTGGCAAAAGGAAGGATGGATCGATTATGTGACTCCGCAATTGTATTGGTACATTGGGAAAAAGGTGGCCGATTATGCGGTTTTGGTTGACTGGTGGAGTAAAAACACTTACGGCTGTCCCTTGTATATTGGGCAGGCGCCTTTTTTAATCCGATCGAAATCGCGTGATCTGGCCTGGCGTACCTCCAACGAGATCATCAAACAAATACAATTGAACCGCACGTTCAAGAATGTTGGCGGAAGTATTTTTTTCAACGCTACATCATTGAGAAAAAATCCGTTGGGAGTAAAGGAAAATCTGCTCAAGGATGTGTTCAGGTATCCTGCGCTCACGCCCCCTAATCCGCACCTTGTAGTCGTAAAACCTGCACCGCCTGAACAGGCATGCATCCGGTTAAAAGGCAAGACCTTTGAACTCAGTTGGCAAGGTGGAGATAATAATCGAATGTTTGTAGTCTATAAATGCCATAAAAAGTCTAACTTGAACATCGAAGATCCGGAGAACATTATTAAAGTTACCGGAGAACTGTCAATGGTGATAAAACTGGATAAAAAGACTAATCCATCGACCTATAATTATGTGGTAACGGCGATCAGTTCAACGCACATCGAGAGTGAGCCGGTGATTTTTGAAGTGGAGTAAAAAAGAGTGGTCAGTCGCAGTTGGCGGTTATCATCAGTACATGACCTTAATGACTTTTAATAATCATCAATGACCATCGAATCTGAAACTTTGAACTTTGAACTTGAAACTTGTTTGTAATGAGCACAACTATCTTACTGATTATTATCGTATGTTTCTTTTCGATGCTCCTGGGCATTTCGTATTTTACATCCAAAAATGTAAACAACGAGACCTTCTTTACCGGTAACCGGAAATCTCCCTGGTATGTGGTGGCATTTGCCATGATCGGCACCACTATTTCAGGAGTTACATTCATCTCTGTTCCGGGTGAAGTGGGCAATTCGGGCTGGACTTATCTACAGTTTCTAATGGGAAATTTTGTGGGGTACTGGGCCATAGCCCTGGTTCTGATTCCCCTTTATTACAAGCTCCAGCTTGTTTCCATTTATACTTATTTGAATCAGCGGTTTGGCAACAGCTCTTATAAAACAGGTTCTTTCTTTTTCCTACTATCACGAACTATAGGTGCATCCTTTCGCATGTACCTGGTTGCCGGAGTGTTGCAGCTTGCTTTTTTCAATGCATTGGGAATTCCTTTTTGGGTGACCGTTGCCATAGCCATATTCATGATTTGGGCTTATACTTTTCGTGCAGGCATTAAAACAGTGATCTGGACAGATACGCTACAAACTACCTTCCTGCTGACATCAGTAATATTGACCACCATAATCATTTCTCAACGGCTGGATATGAGTTTCTTTAAGATGGTGAAAGCCATCGACGAGCATCCATTCAGCAGGATCTTTGACTGGGATTGGCGCTCGAAAACCAATTTCTTCAAGCAATTCCTGGCTGGACTGGGCATTGTCATCGTGATGAATGGCCTTGATCAGGATATGATGCAGAAGAGCCTGACCTGTAAAAATCAGCGCGATGCCCAGAAGAACATTTTCTGGTTCAGCCTGGCGTTCATCGTTACAAATATCCTGTTTTTAAGCCTTGGAGTTATGCTTTACATTTTTGCTCAGATAAAAGGAATTCCGGTGACCCCAAAGTCTGATGATTTCTTCGCCTTTCTAGCCCTCAACCAGTTTGGAATCCTTGCCGGGGTATTGTTTTTACTCGGCATTGTTTCTGCGACTTATTCAAGTTCCGACTCAGCCTTAACCGCCCTGACTACTTCGTTCAGCATTGACTTCCTGAATCTGGATCCAAAAGATCCGGCCAGCAAATCCACCCGCATGAAGGTACATATTGGCTTTTCAGTGCTGATGTTTTTAGTGATTGTGCTTTTCAGGTTAATTAATAACGAGAGCGTGGTTACAGCAGTTTTTAAGGTTGCCGGATATACCTATGGTCCCCTGCTCGGGCTTTTTGCCTTTGGAATACTAACCAAACGGCAGGTAAAAGATCGATGGGTGCCAATTCTCGGCTTGCTGTCACCGGTACTGACTTACCTGATCAATATCAATTCGGTTGAATGGTTGTGGGGATATAAGTTCGGTTTCGAGTTATTGCTGCTGAATGGGTTGATCATGTTTACAGGATTGTTAATTTTAACCAAGAAATCAAATTTAGTAAGTTAACAATATAACAATCATCAACCGTGAAAACAAAGCCGGATAATCGAAATACAAATCATATAGGACCAAGGTTTGTGAACCCAATCCGGATCGGAATATTCCTTCTGGTCTTCCTTTCAGGAATGATTAGTTCACCCTGTAGAGTACAATCCGTGCGCCTGATAAAAAAGGCAAACGTGGCATCTATACAATTTGCGAAAAAGGCCTCATTAGGAAAGGCTTATCAGTTCAGTCCGGATACGGTAATTGTCGATTATCTGACAAAAAGTATAACTCTGAGAATGAAGGAGTCATTCTCCTATCTTCCATTCAGGCCTGAAGATAAGTTCCGTTACTATAATTGGTATCATGAGCTTCTGGGCCGAAAATTCAGGAACTATTCCATCATTATCGAAAGTATGGGGAAAGAAATTTCAGAGTTGATTCCCAATTATTACCGTGGAAATTCAGTAAAGATTGATTCCTCCAGACTGGCCAAATCGAAAAAGACAGACCTCCCAATCGTTCGGAATATATCCAAAAACCTAATACCTATTAAAGGCCTGAGTAATCGAAATATAGCATTATGGCACAGTCACGGGTGGTATTATGAGAATACGATCGATCGATGGCAATGGCAGCGTGGAAGAGATTTTCAGACCGTTGAGGATCTCTGGACCATGAGTTTTGTGGTTCCCTACATCACCCCGATGCTCGAAAATGCCGGAGCCAATGTCATTCTTCCTCGCGAACGCGACATCCAGACCCATGAAATCATTGTCGATGGGGACGGTTCATCAAAAGGTTCAATTTATCGGGAAACCGGGGAACATTTTCAGGTAGGAAGTGAAAAAGGTTATGGGCTGAAAGTGTCGTTTTTATTCGAGGGTGAAAACCCTTTCCAAATGGGGCAAAGCCGAAAGATGACCGCACAGAAAACTGAGGATACACGTATTGATTATACACCTGAAATTCCTGAAACAGGTGAATACGCGGTGTATATATCCTATTCGCAGAATGATGAAAATGTGACAGACGCACATTATACGGTTTTCTATGCAGGAGGAAAGACCATCTTTTTAGTGAATCAAACCAAGGGTGGCGGAACATGGGTTTACCTGGGAACGTTCAGGTTTGATAAGGGTATTCATGCTGAATCAGGAAGAATTGAACTCACCAACCAGTCGAATGAATCCGGCAGAACGGTTTCGGCTGATGCAGTCCGCTTTGGAGGAGGGATGGGTAATATTGTTCGCGGAAATGCCACTGATATGGACAATCTGCATAAAGTCCGTGATGCGGAAGGATTCGCGATGGATTCGTCGAAATGGATCCCTTATTCCAGTCAGAGGCCGAGGTACCAGGAAGCCGCCCGATATTACCTGCAGTATACCGGTATGCCCGATTCACTTGTATACATTCTGAACAAAGCCAAGGTTGATTATTCGAACCGTGTAAATGATGCGGCGTTAAACGCCAAACGGGAGAGTGGGAAAAACGATTATAAAGATGACTACCAGAGTCGTGGTGAGTGGGTCAATTACCTGATGGATGCGCCAAACGGACCTGCTGGAAATCCCAATGTCAAGGGTTTGGGTATTCCGGTTGATATGGCCATGGCTTTCCATACCGATGCCGGCATAACTCCCGACAGTTCGATTATTGGCAGCCTGATGATTTACAATACAACCTTTGGTCCGGCCACTTTCCCAAATGGACAGTCGAGATGGGCAAGCCGCGATATGGCCGACATTGTTCAGACTCAGGTTGTGGATGATATCCGGAAATTGTATGACCCCCAATGGACACGACGGGGACTCTGGAACAAACAATATTCTGAAGCTGCCCGTCCGAAAGTGCCTACACTGCTCTCTGAATTTATGTCACACCAAAACTTTGCAGATATGGTGCAGGCCCAGGATCCGAGGTTCAAGTTTGATCTCAGCAGGGCGTATTACAAAGGAATTCTGAAATTTATTGCATTCCAGAATAATCAGAACTATGTGGTTCAGCCTTTGCCAGTCGATCATTTTCAGCTGGAACTGGATGGAAGTAATATTCGTCTGGCTTGGAACCCCGTTATCGATATCCTTGAACCAACTGCAACTGCGAAAAGCTATAAAGTATACACCCGAATCGAAAATGAAGGATTCGATAATGGGGTGTATGTTTCAGAACCAACGATGCGGTTTAAAGACCTGAAAGCAGGGGTAATTTATAGTTTCCGGATTACTGCAATTAATGATGGTGGTGAAAGTTTTCCTTCTGAAATACTGGCATGCAGCCTGCCTGTAGATGGCAAAAAACCGATATTGATTGTAAATGGTTTTAATAGGATATGTGGTCCTGCAGCATTCGATAATGGCAAGGAGGCTGGATTCCTGATGAGTGAGGATGAAGGAGTGGCTTATAAGTCCGATTTAAGTTACGTAGGTGAACAGTATGACTTTGACCGCAAATCACCCTGGAAAGACAATGATTCCCCTGGCCATGGTTCATCCTATGCCGATCAGGAAACAAGGGTGGTTCAGGGAAATACATTCGATTATCCATTTGTGTACGGGCAGGCCTTACGCACTAATGGGTTTGGGTTCATTTCCATGAGTGATGAAGCTTTTGTACAGAAAAGATGGAATAAAAACGCCTTTTCAGCACTCGATATCCTGTTCGGAGAAGAAAAGACTACCAGAAAATTATATGGAATCTCCAGGAAAGACTTCACGATTTTCACTCCTGAAATGCGTGAAGCCCTTGCTGAATATACAACAGCTGAGCATGCAAGAATCTTCCTGTCAGGTGCATACATTGGTACCGATCTTCAGCTTTGCGGGGACACACTTGCCCGAAGGTTTGCAGCCGATGTGCTTCATTATCGACCCATGACCAATCATGCCACTAAAAGTGGTTGCATTTATCCGGTCAATGCAGTGAAAGATCAATTTCCTACTGAGTTTCATTTTGTTCAGGATTACAATCCCACCATCTATAAAGTTGAATCGCCTGATGCCATAGAGCCCAAAGGAAATGATGCCAAAGTTCTGTTTCGTTACAAAGGAGATAATAAAACAGCCGGAGTTTGCTTTGACGGAAACTATCAAACCATAGTTCTCGGTTTCCCATTTGAAACGATCATTAATGAAATAGAACGAAATGAACTCATGGGACAGATATTAAAATATTGGAGGATGAAATAATAATGACACAGTTACTCGAAATCATAGCAAATACAAATAAGACTGCACTTCTGGTCTTGCAGGAATTTACCGAAGCTCAATTGCAATCATGGCCTCTGGCTGCTGCCAATTATAAGAGTTTGGAAAGGGTGAAGATGAAACAGTTTCAGTTTGACGGTTTTCAGATTAAGGTTCAGTTTAATCCTGAGCGGATGAAATCATCAGTGGCCAATGTGGATAAAGATACTATTGCAGCGCGAATGTGTTTTTTGTGCAACGAAAACCGACCACCTGAACAGGATGCCATTGCCTTTCGTGATCAGTACCTGATCCTGGTTAATCCGTTCCCGATCTTTAGCTATCATTTTACTATCTCCTCCAATACGCATGTTGATCAGCGATTTCTTCCCCATGTTGGGACATTGCTTGATCTGGCGGCAACTATGGAAGGGTTTACCGTATTTTACAACGGCCCTGAATGCGGGGCTTCCGCTCCTGACCACCTGCATTTTCAGGCCGGAGAGAATGGATTTATGCCAATAGGAAAGGATCTTGAACGGTTGAAACTGACCAGTCGACCACTTTATGCCGGAAAACACACTCAGGTATGGGCGGTGGATCATTATCTGCGGAAGATGATTTCAATCGAAACCAATTCTGTGAATGAGGGACTTGAAGTAATCGGCATGTATTACAGGCACTTTCAGCCCATTCAACCCGAAAAGGTTGAACCCATGATGAATGCGCTTTGCAGCTTTACAGACGGAAAGTGGACCATTCATCTTTTTCCCCGGAAGGCCCATCGCCCGACTCAGTTTTATGCCACAGGCGGGGAGCAGATCCTGATTAGCCCTGGTTCTGTTGATTTTGGAGGCGTTTTTATACTTCCAAGGAAGGAAGATTTTGAAAAGATTACCAAAGAGGATATTGTTGATATTCTGGATCAGGTAACTTTAAATCAGGATACCTTCCTATACCTGACTGAAAAGATAAAAACGGATTTAAAAAACTGGAGATAAACAATCTCAACTGATTAACCATGAAATCGATTTATTCACATACACTGGCCTTTGCATTCATTCTTGCATCTCTATGCTCCTTTGCCTGGCAAGGGAAAGTGAATCTGCCGGTAACGACCCCATCTGCCGAAACACAGATCAAAACCGGAGCCGATCAGATAGAAAAGTATATCTCCTTGTTGCAGGGAAAACGAATTGGAATTGTTGCCAATCAAACTACAGTCATAGGAAAGACTTCACTGATCGACAGCCTGAAATCATTGGGGGTGAACGTTGTGAAAATTTTTGGTCCTGAACACGGGTTTCGGGGAACAGCCAGCGCAGGAGCTGTGGTTGCCGACAATATGGATGCCCGGATAGGGATTCGGGTCGTATCGCTTTATGGAAGGAAAAGTAAACCGTCAAAAGAGGATCTGGCAGATGTTGACCTGATGATCTTTGATATCCAGGATGTTGGTGCAAGGTTCTATACCTACATCAATCTGTTGGCCAAGGTGATGGAAGCCTGTGCCGAAAATAACATGGAATTGCTGATTCTCGACCGTCCCAACCCTAATGGGTTTAGCGTTGACGGACCCGTTTTAGATATGAAACTGAAATCAGGGATCGGCATGTTCCCCATTCCAATTACACATGGTATGACGATTGGCGAACTGGCCGGGATGTATAACGGTGAAGGTTGGCTGGCCAATAAGCTTCAATGTAAGGTAACGGTGATTCCGGTTGCCAATTACTCGCACGATATGGAATATGTTTTGCCTGTTGCCCCATCACCCAATCTGAATACTCAGCAGTCTATCCTCTTGTATCCATCACTGTGTTTGTTCGAGGGCACCATCATAAGTCAGGGGCGTGGAACGTATTTTCCGTTTACTGTATTGGGCAATCCTGATTTAAAAGGAAAGTACCCATTCTCGTTTACTCCGGTCAGTATTAAGGGTATGAGTGAAACTCCGCTTCATCAGAACAAGACCTGTTATGGCATTGATCTGAGGAATTACGATACCAGCGAAATCAGAAAAACAGGACAGATCAACCTGCAATGGCTCTTCGAAATGTATAAGGCCTATCCCTACAAAGATAAATTCTTCGATTCTAAGCAAAGCAAAGAGATTGGGAACTTCGATAAGCTGGCAGGTGTGACCTTACTCCGGGAACAGATTATAGCGGGAAAATCGGAACAGGAGATTCGACAATCCTGGGAACCCGCCTTGTCTGATTTCAGGAAACTACGTGCAAAATACGTATTGTATCCTTAGATGTCATATGGAATAGATTTGTGTGGCGTAGGTGTATTTGCAGCGTCTGGTATGAGATGAATTGGCAAATAAAGATACACTTGTTCAGATTATTTACGATTATCGGGTGAAATGTTGAACAGGAAGCGTTATTTTGTGTTGGAAATAAACAGGAGTCCTGATTATGAAGAAGCATTATATTTATAGAATATTGATCCTTTTCATTCTGGCTGTAACTGCCGGATGGAGTGCCAACGCTCAAACGTCCAATTTCAAGAACCTGGCCGGAGAGATTCAGTCTCTTCAGAAAAAGCTGGTCCCTGACAAACGTACGGCTATTCTGGAGATCTCGATCAAAGATACTCTCCGGAAAATAGTAATAGTAAAAGGTGAAACCAATCTCCCTGAAGCGAAACAACAGATTTTAAAGCTACTGTCCGAGAAAGGAATCCAGTATATTGATTCCATCAGACTCTTTCCTGATGCCTCCCTGGGTGATCAAACCTGGGGGTTAACCACACTCTCAGCCGCCAGTATGCGTTCACAGCCCGATCATGCTTCTGAAATGGTATCTCAGGCCTTGATGGGGACTCCCTTAAAAATCCTGGAGACTAAGGATGGCTGGTACAGGGTGCAAACTCCTGATTACTATATCGGCTGGATGGAAGGTCACGGATTATCGCTTTTTACCTCCACTGAAATGGTGCGATGGAGAAAATCAGACCGTTACGTTTATAACCGGATAAGCGGGAATGCTTTTGCCTTGGCAAAACGGAAAAGCATGATCGTATCTGATTTATTGTTAGGTGATCTTCTTGAAGCGGAGGCTGTAACCAATAGATATGTAAAGATCAGAATCCCGGATGGCCGGACCGCATACGTAAAAAAGAAAGATTGCCTTTCATGGAAGGAGTGGACCAGCCATAAACCCGATGCCCAGGCCATCATTTCGGTTGGTATGCAGATGATGGGCGTACCTTATCTGTGGGGTGGAACTTCATGCAAGAACGTTGATTGTTCAGGATTTACCAAGACTTTGTATTATTCACAGGGTATCATTCTGGCACGGGACGCCTCGCAGCAAGCCCAATATGGAAAGCATCCTGATTTTAAGGATATTTCGTCTCTTGAGCCTGGCGATCTGCTGTTCTTTGGACGCAACCCTCAGCGTGTCAATCATGTTGGATTGTACCTTGGGGATGGGAAATACATCCAGTCATCGGGTTTGGTACGCATCAACAGCATCAGGCCAAATGATCCGGCTTATGATATCACTGAACGTAAACAATTAATTGGCTCAGGCAGAGTTCTGAATTCACTGAATAAGGAGGGTATTGTTTTGTTAAAAAACCATCCCTGGTATTAAGCCATGGGTCGAAATAAAACTAAATAGTATGGGAAGTCGACGCAATTTTATACGAACTACTGGTTTAACGGCCATGGCCGGCATTGCCGGTTTCGAAACTGTTTTTGCAGGGTTGAAGAGCAAATCCAAAGCTTCAGGAAAAGGTCTTGTATTGAGGTTCATACCTTATGAACTGCAGTTAAGACACACTTTTACAATAGCCAACAATTCGCGTACCAGTACTCCTGACATGCTGACCAGTCTTGAATTTGAAGGGGTAACAGGATACGGCGAGGCGTCCATGCCGCCTTACCTGGGTGAGAGTATTGCCAGTGCAACGAAATTCCTTTCTGCACTCAATCTGAGCCAGTTTAAGGACCCTTTTGAGATGGAAGATATCCTGAAGTATGTTGATTCGGTAATGCCCGAGAATTGTGCCGCAAAGGCTGCTGTTGACATTGCCCTGCATGACCTGGTTGGCAAAATGATGGGTCAGCCCTGGTATAAAATATGGGGGTTCGATCCTGCAGATACGCCAAATACCTCCTTTACCATAGGTATTGATACTCCCGAAGTGGTTAGGCAGAAAGTGGCTGAAGCCAAGCCCTACAGGATTCTGAAGGTCAAGCTGGGTCAGAAGACTGACCGTGAAATGATTGAAACCATTCGTTCGGTTACAGATGTTCCGCTTTGCGTGGATGTCAACCAGGGATGGTCCGACCGGCAGATGGCCCTGGATATGATTCATTGGCTGAAGGAAAAGGGTGTGGTTTTTGTGGAACAGCCTATGCCCAAAACATCGGTTGATGATATGGCCTGGCTGACTTCGAACAGTCCCTTACCTACCATGGGTGATGAATCAGTACAGCGACTTCCTGATGTAATTAAAGCCAAAGGTGTGTACTCCGGAATCAACATTAAACTCATGAAATGCACCGGGATGCGCGAAGCTCACGAAATGCTGACATTGGCCAGATCGCTGGATATGAAGGTGATGATTGGCTGTATGACCGAAACCTCGTGCGCCGTTTCAGCAGCGGCACAACTTTCGCCCAAAGCCGACTGGGTCGATCTGGACGGTAACCTTCTGATCACAAACGATCCGTATAAAGGTGTTCAGGTGGTTAATGGGAAAATGACTTTAATCGATCAACCCGGAATAGGGATTTCTGCTCTCAATCCCAAATGGAAGATCTAGACATACATATGATTAGTTGTTTTAGTGAAAAAACAAACAACAATCTGAACTAAAAATTCGTAAATTTGATGTAATGATAAAACGAGTCTATATTGATACTTCCGTTATTGGCGGATACTTTGATAAAGAGTTTGAAGATGTAACCAAACCCTTTTTCGATATAATATTGGATAAACGTATCAAAATATTAGTCTCTGAAGTTTTGGAATTAGAGTTGTATCGGGCGCCAGAATATGTTCTGGTTTTTTATGAATCCTTACCAGTAGAATTGATTGAAAGAGTTGAATTAACGGACGAAGTCAAAGACCTTGCTGAAAAGTACATTTCTGAAAAAGTTGTTGGTAAGGCAAGTCTGGCGGACTGTCAACATATAGCTCTGGCGACAATAAACAAAGCGGATGTTTTGGCAAGCTGGAACTTTAAGCATATTGTGAACCTTGAGCGAATACGTGGATACAATTCAATAAATTTTAGAGAAGGTTATCAAATGACAGAAATCAGAACACCTAAAGAGATATTTAATTATGAAGACAACAACAGGTAAAGCGGATATAGTTAAAACAATGCGTGAGATTCGGGACAAATTAAGCCTTGAAATAATGGACATGACTTTTGCACAGGAGAAGGAATACATTAAGAGTCAATTGGCTGAGTTGAAATTAAAACGTCGTGACCGGAAGCAAACTATTTAGAAAATTGCATTCATTTATTAAGAATTTATTGTAATTTGGCAACACTTAAAACTTCGATATGAAAAAGATTTACTTATTTCTTACAGTGATGTTCGGACTGATAAGCATCCAGGTTTCAGGCCAGTATTTTCAGCAAAGAACACTTTCAAGCAAAGCCCTTCAGCAGAATAAGACCTACTATGTAGGATTACCTACAGGGTACAATGAAGCCGATACTATCACAAAATATCCGGTCATGATCTTCCTTCACGGAGCTTCAGTTAATGCAACTGACATGGTCAATTCACTCGAACCATTTCTAAGTAATTTCTTAACCAAACTACTCTTCGATAAACTATTCAAGGTCATCTTTATTATTCCTGACGGATCATGCGAACCCTACAAGGGAAGTTTCTACACCAATTCCTCGCTCTATGGCAATTATGAAGATTATATCTCAAAGGATTTGGTCGCTGAGATTGCAAGTAAATACCACACCTTCAACCACCGCGAAAAATGGAGTATCATTGGGCATTCCATGGGAGGGTATGGCGCAATGAAGATCGCCTTAAAGTATCCTGAAAAATTCATAGGGGTCTCTTCCCTGAGCGGACCGTTGAATATCACTTATTTTCAGGATATTCTTCCAATATTACTTGCCGAGCATGGTACAACGCCTCCTTACGATATCACCTATTCAGGAAGCGTGTCCCAATTGGTCTATTCGATGGCCGGTGCATTTTCTCCCAACTCTGGAGCCACGCCTCCGGTGATTTTACCCGTAAATCCCGATGGCACAATCAATCCAACAGTACTGGGGATGTGGGAAAACTACAATCCGATCAACCTGATCAAGGAATGGAAAGGAAATCCTGCGATGGCTGTTTTTACATACTGTGGAGACCTGGATGAATTTAAACTTGCCACCCCAAATCAAATGTTTTCCGATACCCTGACTAAATACAATCTTCCCCATACTTATGTTGAGGACCCTAATGGCGATCATGTGTCTAGCCTGTTTACCAGCTTACCGCAGGGAATCAACTTTTTGTATCATGTGATGGATACTGCACAAATCCGGATTACAACAGTAATCAATCCTGCTCTTACAGCAAATACACTGAACGTTTATCCCAATCCTGCCAACGACCGTTTCTTTGTCTCGGGTGCCACGGATAATCTAAGGCATATCGTCATTCACAATCTTTCAGGGCAGAATGTCATGCAGATGGAGAATCCGGTTCTGTCTCAAGGCATTGATATCGGCAAATTAGTTAAAGGCATCTATTTCGTATCGCTAAAAGGAACGAATGGAAACACTTCCACCATGAAACTGATCAAGAACTAAAAAGGATCGACGTACCGAATACCTCCGTTTGTAAATTGGGTGAAAAGGGTTCAGTAAAATCGCTTATCGCAGGGTGTGATTTTTTCTCTGGAAATCTCATTATGGGCTGCTGTGTGTCTTTTCCCCATTTTTATGCATAAACCAAATGCTCCTGTTCAGGAATGGAATTTCTAACGGATTGCAATACAATTTGTTTTTACCTTCGTCATACCTTTGTCGTACCTTTATCATATCTCTTTCATACCTCTTTCATACCTCTTTCGGTACAAATTCGATACAAATTCGAATCAAATACGTAACAAATTCGTACAGCTTCGAATTTGTTACGTATTTGTTACGTATTTGATTCGAATTTGTATCGAATTTATACCGAAAGAGGTATGAAAGAGGTATGAAAGAGGTATGAAAGAGGTATGAAAGAGGTATGAAAGAGGTACGACAGAAATTAGAAGCATTACTCTTTGGAAGGCCTGGGGATTAAGCAGGTGGAATACCTTAAGGGCCATGAGGATGTTGAAGTATTTCGGTGTATAGAAATTGATTGAAAGTAGTTTTTGCAGTTAAATTGAATTCTTTTCTTAATTTGTTATCGGATCAGTGGATGAAGTACTCAAAAATCTGTTTCTTTGAAATACAAAATCCTAATCCATCTGAAATGAAGAAAACCCTTTTCTTTCTGCCCATTTTTATCATCATGTTAGGTGCTGAAGTGTGCCGGTCGCAATCGTCCAACACCTTATGGTACAAACAGCCGGCCCAGTATTTTGAGGAAAGCCTTGTGCTGGGTAACGGTAAAGTCGGAGCTTCCGTTTTTGGAGGTGTTCAGTCTGACAAGATCTATCTGAACGATATCACACTTTGGTCGGGCGAACCGGTTAATCCAAATATGAATCCTGAAGCGTATAAAAATATTCCTGCGATTCGCGAAGCGCTGAAGAATGATGATTATAAACTGGCAGATAAGCTGAATAAAAAGGTACAGGGTAGTTTTTCAGAATCGTATGCACCGCTTGGGACTCTTTTTCTGGAGTTTAAGCATGAGGGCGAACCTCTGAATTATCGCCGGGAACTGAATATTTCTGAAGCTATATCCAGAGTTAGTTACGAAGTGAAAGGGGTTAAGTTTACCCGCGAATATTTTGTATCCTATCCCGATCAGATGCTGGTGATCAGGCTGATCAGCAGTCAGAAGGGAGCATTGAATTTCGGCATTAAATTCGAAAGTCAGTTGAAGAATTCAATTGCTGTTACGGCCAATACCCTGAACGCAAAGGGGTATGCACCTACTCATGCCGAACCCAATTATAGTAGTAAAAAGTCAAATGCGGTGACTTTTAATGAAAAGAAAGGGACTCGTTTTGCAACCCTTGTAAAGATTAAGAATAAGGATGGGAAACTGGTTTCAACTGATCAAACCATTGGCTTATCCGAAGGAACCGAAGCAATAATATACGTATCGATAGCAACCAGCTTTAACGGATTCGATAAAAATCCTGCGACTGAAGGTTTGAATGCTGAACTATTGGCTGGCAATCAACTAAAAAAGGCATTTCCTAAATCATTCGATAAACTGGAAAAATCGCACCTTGCTGATTTTCAGAAGTATTTTAAAAGGGTCAGCCTGAATTTAGGTTCAACTACTGCTCCTGACCTGCCTACCGATGAACGGCTGAGGCGGTATGCCGAAGGAAAAGAGGATAAGAACCTGGAAGTGTTGTATTTCCAGTTTGGACGTTACCTACTGATCAGCAGTTCGCGCACAACGGGCGTTCCGGCCAATTTGCAGGGAATCTGGAATCCGCACATCCGCCCGCCGTGGAGCTGTAATTATACCATCAACATTAATGCCGAAGAGAATTACTGGCTGGCCGAGAATACAAATCTTTCTGAAATGCATCGGCCATTGTTAAGTTTCATTAAAAATATAGCAATCACCGGAAAGGTGACTGCAAGGACCTTCTATGGTGTCGATGGTTGGGCTGCCTGCCACAATTCGGATATCTGGGCCATGAGTAATCCTGTAGGCGATTTTGGGAATGGCGATCCGGTGTGGGCATGTTGGAACATGGGAGGGACATGGTTAAGCACTCATCTCTGGCAACACTACCTCTTTACAGGTGACCTGAAATTCCTGAAAAATGAAGGATACGACCTGATGAAAGGCGCTGCCTTGTTTTGTCTCGAATGGATGGTTGAAGATAAGAAAGGACAATTGATCACTTCGCCTTCCACCTCTCCTGAAAATCTGTACAAAACACCGGATGGGTATAATGGCGCTACCTTGTATGGCGGAACTGCCGATCTGGCCATGATACGCGAGTGTTTTCTGCAAACCATTCAGGCATCAAAGGTATTAAATGTAGATGCTGATTTCAGGAACCGGCTTGAAGTGGCCCTTGCAAAAATGCATCCGTACCAGATAGGTAAAAAGGGCAATCTGCAGGAATGGTATTACGATTGGGAAGATCAGGACCCGCAACACAGGCATCAGTCGCATTTATTCGGACTCTTTCCAGGTTCTCAGATCACTCCGGGCACGACTCCTGAATTGGCCAATGCATGCCGGAAAACGCTTGAAATCAAGGGGGATGAAACAACAGGATGGTCAAAGGGATGGCGTATCAATTTATGGGCCCGTTTGCTGGACGGAAACCATGCGTATAAAATGTACCGCACTTTGCTTAAATATGTTGATCCCGATGGGGTTAAAACCAGTTATGCCCGGGGGGGAGGGACGTATCCGAATTTATTCGATGCTCATCCGCCATTCCAGATTGACGGTAACTTTGGAGGGGCAGCGGCAGTGGCAGAAATGCTGGTTCAATCAACTGAAAATGAGATTCATTTACTACCGGCTATCCCTGACAGCTGGAAAGATGGATCGGTTAGTGGAATTTGTACCCGCGGAGGGTTTGAGGTTTCGATGGAATGGAACAACATGATCCTGAAGAAACTTAGCATACTGGCCAAACGATCAGGTGAAACGACCCTCTTTTATGGTAAAGATCAAAAGAAGATTGTCCTGAAAAAAGGACAAAGTATGGAATTAAGCTGGTAAGGGCAAAGCGAAAAAAAAGATGTTAGATATCAGATATCAGACTTTAGACTCGATGAATTGGCTTTTGGTCTACGGTCTAAAATCTACGGTCTAAGGTCTATTAAAAAAACACTTTTGTGCGTTTCAGACTGAAAATAAGCGTCCGATGACGACATTCAAGGAATAAATATCATAAAAATGAAGGCAGATTTCAGTTATCTGCCTTCATTTTTACCATAAACCAGAGTTATTTTTGGATCTATAGGATACGATTGCAGGTTCAGAATGCCCATCCACTGCTATTTTTCAGTTGGATTATTAAGATATTTACTGAGTTTTTCGCGGGTTTTTTAGGATTCAGGGACGTTTTATTTTCCATAATAGTCCATCCGGGCTACTATTTTAAGATAATAAGTTCCATTTTGATATGTAAATAGAAAGGCCTGAATTTCATTGAAATTCAGGCCTTTAACTCAGCGGAGAGAGAGGGATTCGAACCCCCGGACCGCTCACACGGTCAACGGTTTTCAAGACCGCCGCGTTCGACCACTCTGCCATCTCTCCAAACGCGGTGGCAAAAGTAGAACAATTTATTTAACTGCAAAAATAATTGATGTTTATTGCACTAAAATATTTTTTTAAAAAACTTTGGATAAGGGTTGTTTTTTTGAATCATATTTATGAATTTAGTGTCAGATTAAAATTAACCATTTGAAAGCATTGATTTTATTAAGGTTTCAAATTTATTGGTTATTTTTAATTAATAATTTCGAATGATTTTAATTCAGATATTTTTTAACCTTAAACATGTTTTCTTATGAACAAAGCACAATTAATCGATTCAATTGCTGAAAAAGCTAATTTAACCAAAGCCGATGCTAAGAAAGCATTAGATGCTTTTGTTGATGCCACCTCTGATGCCTTAAAAAATGGCGATCGTGTTGCCCTTATTGGATTTGGTTCTTTTTCAGTTGCTTCACGCAGCGCAAGAACAGGTAGAAACCCTCAAACCGGTCAAACTATTAACATCGCAGAAAAGAAAGTTGTTAAGTTTAAACCAGGTGCTGAATTGGCTGATACTATCTAGTATTATACTGAAAAATTTACAAAAGGGATGCATAACCATATGCGTCCCTTTTTTTTATCTTTGTACGGCCAAATAAAAGACATGGAACCTGGATTAATTCAATTTCTTTCCGGATTTGTTACTCCTGAAAGATTAACGTTGTTTAATAAAATACTTTCGTTCAGGACAAATTACATCACAGTGGTTCTTGAAGATATTTTCCAGACTCAGAACGCGAGTGCCGTTCTGCGTTCTGCCGATTGTTTTGGCATTCAAAATGTACATGCCATTGAAAACAGAAATGAATTTCTGGTAAATGCGGATGTGGTAAGAGGAGCATCCAACTGGGTTACGGTTAACCGGTACAACCGGGGAAGCATGAATACGATTGATGCCATTCGTAAACTGAGACAGGATGGATACCGGATTATTGCTACCAGCCCTCATGAGCATGATGTTGACCTGGAAGACTTTAATCTGGAGAAGGGAAAAGCTGCATTCATTTTTGGAACGGAACGCCCCGGATTAACCGACATAGCGAAGAATGAGGCAGATGAATTTATGAAGATTCCGATGGTTGGTTTTACTGAGAGTCTGAACCTTTCTGTTTCTGTTGCGGTTACAATCCATCATCTGACCGACAAGCTCCGGAATCATTCGGATATCGATTGGAATCTCACCGATCAGGAGAAGCAAAAGCTCTTACTTCACTGGTTGAGACTATCAATCAAACGAGCTGACCTGCTGGAGAAGAAATTTGAAGAACTTATTTAATAAAGAGCCCAATGGATGTTTTTGCTGAGAAATTTGCTGACCTGAAAATACTTCGATATTCGGTACCTGAATTCGGGAAACTCGATTTGCAAAAGAAAATCTATATTTATTACCTGTCTCAGGCGGCGCTATGTGGCCGTGATATTCTTTGGGACCAGAATAACCGGTATAATTTAAGAGTCCGCTATGTTCTTGAAACCATATGGAATACGTTTAAAGGTAATCGCGAAACGCCCGAATTTAAGCAGTTCGAAATTTACCTGAAGAGGGTGTGGTTTTCAAATGGTATTCATCACCATTATTCGACTGATAAATTGCCTGCCGGTTTCGCTGAATCTTATTTCGACGAATTAGTCTCCGGATCCAAATGGCCAGGATTTAATTTTCTGTCGGGGAAAAAACTAAAGATCTTTATTGATGAAATCAAGGATGTACTGTTTAATCCGGAGAAAGAAATTAAGCGGGTTAGTCTTGATTCAGAAAGTGACCTTTTGCGCTCGTCGTACAATAATTATTATAAGGATGTAGAACAGGCTGAAGCTGAGAAGTTTTATGTTGAATTAAAAGCGACAGGAGGAGCTGAACCAATTTCATTTGGACTGAATTCAACACTCGTAAAAAAAGAGGGTCAGTTAACTGAAATCGTATGGAAACTTGATGGGAAGTATGGTCTGGCCATAAATCAGATTGTCTTCTGGTTGAACAAAGCCATTGAATATGCTGAGAATGAACTTCAGAAAAAATACATTGGACATCTGATTCAGTATTATGTAACAGGGGATTTGTCATTATTTGATCAGTATAGCATTGAATGGGTCAAAGAGCAGGAAGGTGACGTGGATTTTGTAAACGGGTTTATTGAAGTCTACGGTGATCCGCTGGGTATCAAGGGAAGCTGGGAGTCTATTGTGAATTATAAAGATCCGGAGGCCAGCAAACGGGCAACGATATTAAGTGGAAATGCCCAGTGGTTTGAAGATCATTCACCTGTTGATGCTGCATACAAAAAGACCAAAGTTAAGGGTGTAAGTGCGAAGGTAATTAACGTGGCTATATTGGCAGGTGATTGTTACCCGGCGACCCCGATTGGCATAAATTTACCGAATGCTGAATGGATTCGTGAGAAACATGGATCGAAGTCGGTTACTATTGAGAATATTACCCAGGCTTATTTCCTTGATTCGATGAATAATGGGATGTTGGAGGAATTTGCATCTTCAGTCGAAGAAATTGAACGTGCACGTACCTACGGATATCAGGCGGGAAACCTGCACACTGACCTGCATGAATGTCTGGGTCACGGTTCGGGCAAAGTAAAGGAAGGGGTAAATACCGACAATTTAGCGAATTATTATTCGACCATTGAAGAAACCAGGGCTGATCTTTTCGCCTTGTATTACATCATGGACGAACAAGTGATAAAACTTGGTTTGTTGACGTCAAACGACGCCGCTAAGGCAGAATTTGATGCCTATCTGCGCAATGGATTGCTAACTCAGTTAACCCGCATAAAGCCAGGAAAAGACATCGAAGAATCGCATATGCGCAACCGCCAGTTGATCTGCCGTTGGGTTTTTGAAGGAGGAAAAGAACAAAAGGTGGTCGAGTTTGTCTGCTTAAATGATAAAACGTATGTGAAGATAAATGACTACCAGGCTTTGAGAGGTTTGTTTGGCCGACTTCTAAAAGAAATCCAGCGTATCAAATCAGAAGGAGATTTGGAAGCTGCCCGGGATCTGGTTGAAAACTTCGGGGTAAAGGTGGATCGAATTCTTCATGTTGAAATACTGGAACGTTTTAAAAAGCTTGACCTGGCTCCGTATTCGGGATTTTTAAATCCGGTTTATGAACTAAAAACCTGGCCATGCGGTAAACCAAGCGATGTACTTATCCGGTATGAAGAAGATTATACTGCACAAATGCTTCGTTACAGCAGGGATTACGGGTTTTTACCGATGGTGAATGACTAGAATTGTCAGGTCATAGGTCAAACCAATCTTTCACAATGGATGAATATTGATTTTCATTGCGGTGCCTGTAAATATTTTCTTTGGGGAAATAGGTGTAATTTGCAGCATATATTTCATGATTGGCAACGATATCTTTAATTGCCAGGATAAAGATTTCTACATCCAGGTTTGTCATCGTTTGATGCAATGACCAGCGCACCCAGCCTGGTTTTAATGACAGGTCTCCCTGATCAATCCGATGGGTTATTTCGTCCGATAGTTCGTGGCTGACCTCCAGCAAAATATGACCGTAGGTTCCTGCGCAGGCACAACCTCCACGTACCTGAATACCATACAGATCATTGAGTAATTTGACCAGTAGGTTGTAATGAATTTTAACAACGTAGAAGGATATAATTCCCAGTCTTTCACGGTGTTTGTTATCCATTATTTTAACTTCAGGAATTCGATCGAGTCCTTCGAAGGCGATTTTTAGTAATTCATTTTCACGCTGATGGATATTTTCTATTCCCATTTTTTCTTTGAGCCGGATACAAAGCGCTGTGCGGATAGTCTGTAAAAAACCGGGAGTTCCTCCATCTTCGCGCAACTCAATATTATCCACATATTTGTATTCACCCCATGGATTCGTCCAGTCAACAGTTCCTCCGCCAGGTTGATCGGGAACTGAATTGTGGTACATTGACTGGTCAAAGACAAGTACGCCGGAAGAACCCGGACCACCTAGAAATTTGTGGGGCGAAAACATGATGGCATCGAGTTTTTGCTTTGGATCGGCCGGATGCATATCCATTTGATCGTAAGGCGCCGATGCAGCGAAGTCGATGAACACGACACCTCCGTATTCGTGCATAATCTGCGCCATCTCATAATATGGTGTATGGATACCGGTAACATTTGAGCAGGCCGTAAATGAACCGATTTTAAATAACCGGTCTTTATATTCGTTGAGTTTCTTACGTAGATTTTCAGTCGAAACCTGGAGGTTTATGTCCGGATCGATAATAACCACATCAGCATTGGTTTCGTACCAACTGGTGTGGTTCGAATGATGTTCCATGTGGGTGATAAATACCACAGGCCGTTCGCGTTGTGCAATGCAACTGGTATGATTGACCTTTCCACAGTATTTCAACCCAAGCATCCGTTGAAACTTATTGATTACAGCTGTCATTCCTGAACCCGCTGTAATGATGATGTCGTTTGGTCCGGCATTCACATGAGCTTTGATGATCTGCTGTGCCTGGTGATAGGCATGGGTCATCAACGCCCCTGTTTCACTTGTTTCTGAATGAGTATTCCCGACTAATGGACCAAAAACATCGGTGATCTGTCTTTCGATGGGATGATAAAGCCTGCCACTTGCAATCCAGTCGGCATATATGATCTTTTTTTCACCGAATGGTGAATTAAATTGCTGATCAATACCAACAATTTCTTTACGATACGAATCAAAATAGGCTTCGAACTTTGTCATCGATTTTATTGTATTCAATAGTGCGGTGCAAAATAAGCCCTTTCCGTCAGAAAAAAGCAGAATAAAATCAGTTTTTGTCACCTCATTCCTTCTGATCATGTCAACTTCGGTGACAAAAAGTCATTATTGACTCGTGGTATAGTCTTTGAAAAATAGAAATCACTAAAAAGAATGTTTAACTAAAAAAATAAGAAAGATGCAAAAAGGTAAAATTGGTGTAACCAGTGACAATTTGTTTCCCATAATTAAGAAATTTCTTTATTCTGATCACGATATCTTCCTTCGTGAAATCGTATCAAATGCAGTTGATGCTACTCAGAAATTGCGTACCCTGGCATTACGCGGGGAATATGCAGGTGATATGACGAATGCCAAAGTGAGTGTAACAATCGATCCGAAGGCAAAAACCATCACTGTTTCGGATAGTGGTATCGGTATGACAGCTGAAGAAGTTGAAAAATTCATTAACCAGATTGCTTTTTCAGGCGCTGAAGAGTTCCTTGAAAAATATAAGGACGATGCCAATGCAATCATTGGTCACTTTGGTCTGGGATTCTATTCCTCATTCATGGTTTCAAGCCAGGTTGAGATCATTTCCAAATCATACCGAGAAGGTGCAACCGGCATTCGCTGGGAGTGCGACGGAAGTCCTGAGTATACCCTGGAAGAATCGGATAGGGCAGAGGTTGGAACAGATATTGTCATGCACATTAATTCCGATTCAGAAGAATTTCTGGACAAAGCACGCATTTCAGGTATCCTGAATAAATACTGCAAGTTTCTTCAGGTTCCGGTAGTTTTTGGTAAAAAGACTACCTGGAAAGATGGTAAAGACGTGGATACCGATGAAGATAACCAAATCAACGATGTGGCTCCGGCATGGACAAAAAAACCGGTTGATCTGACCGATGAAGACTATGACAAATTCTATCATCAGCTTTACCCGATGGCCGAGGATCCTCTTTTTCATATTCACCTGAACGTGGATTATCCGTTTAACCTGACTGGTATTCTGTATTTCCCGAAGCTGAAGAATACAATGGAAGTTCAGAAGAACAAGATCCAGCTTTATTCGAACCAGGTTTTTGTAACCGATTCGGTTGAAGGGATTGTTCCTGAATTTCTGACATTACTGCACGGAGTTTTAGATTCACCGGATATCCCGCTGAATGTGTCACGTTCGTATCTTCAGAGCGATTCAAATGTGAAGAAAATAAGCAGTCATATAACCAAGAAAGTGGCTGACCGCCTGACCTTGTTGTTTACTGAAAAAAGAGAAGACTTCGAAACCAAATGGGACGACTTGAGACTGTTCATTGAATATGGTATGCTGACCGAAGAAAAGTTCTATGAAAAAGCTGTAAAATTCTTCCTATTCAAAAATGTGGATGGTAAATATTTTACCATGGATGAATATGAAACCTTAATTAAGGGTGAACAAACGGATAAGGAAAAAAACCTGATTTATCTTTACACCAATAACCCGGAAGAACAATTCTCGTTTGTTCAGGCTGCAAAAAACAAGGGATACGATGTTTTGGTCATGAACAACGTTCTGTCAACTCCCCTCATTAACCAACTGGAGCAGAAATTCAGCGACAGACGATTTGTTCGTGTAGATTCAGATGTCATTGAACACCTGATTGCCAAAGAAAACCCGCCTAAAGAGTTAAGTTGGGAAGAAAAGAACGAACTGAGTCCTATTTTTAAAGCTGTTTGTCCTGAAACCAAAGATTATGGTTTTGTGGTTGATTTCAAGGATTTGGGTGAAAACAGTTTCCCGATGGTTATTACGCGTAACGAATTTATGCGTAGGATGAAAGATATGAGCCAGATGCAGGGCGGAGGCGGAATGAGCTTTTATGGCGATATGCCTGAAAATCTTAATCTGGTAGTAAACACTTCTCATCCATTGGTAAAGCATATTTTCGAGGAGCGTGATACACTCATGGGAGATGATCTGAAAAGAATCAAAACTGAAATCAAGGCTATAACAAAGGAAAAGGATGAACTCGATAAGTCGAAAAAGGATAAAAAGGATGAGGAAATCCCAAGCGAAGTAAAGGAGAAATCGGAAGAACTTGAAAAAACGATCAACACACTGAAGGATGAACAGAAAGAGAAACTGACATCTTTTGGTAAGGAAAACAAACTGGCAAAACAACTGGTTGATTTGGCCCTTCTGGCAAACGGTATGCTTAAAGGCGAAGACCTTGATAAATTCGTTAAACGCAGTTTTGAACTGATCAAATAGTATCATTTTACCTCAATTATAAATGAAAGCTGTCCTCAAAAAGGACAGCTTTTTTTGGGACTAATATGATATACAGCAATGTATTTAAGCATTTGACAAAGTTCGAGACTAAAAAAAAAGGTAAACTGTTATTAGGGCAAAATTCATTTTATCTTCGGAGATATTCATTCCCTCCGTTGAAATATATTTTATCTCTCAAGAGCAATATGCTTATTTTTGTCAAATTAATTTTGTTGACAACATCGCAGGCAGGTGAGCGAATAAATTAGAGTTCAAACCCAGATAATTCTTAAAAATCGATAGTTTTGTAGATTTGATAGATTTCAAAAACCAACTACTAGAAAATGGGTTATGGAAAACAATTTCGGAAAAACATGGTGGGGCGAACATTGGCTTCGTTCGCTGGATAATATCGACTATGACAACCGTTTGCCCCGTGGGACTTCATATGCACGAAGCGGTCATGTAAAAGATGTGAAGTTCAAGGAAAATCAGATTATAGCAAAAGTTGCGGGTAGCCGTCCCTCACCTTATAAAGTCAACTTGATTGTACCGCCATTCTTCGAAGATCAGGTAGAGTTGCTGATGGCTAAAATTATTGATCGCCCCATGTTGATTTCCAAATTATTGAACCGCGAACTGGATCCTGAAATCCTGAATATAGCCGAACGGGTCGGGTTGAAGGTATTTCCTAAACAATGGACCGATTTCAAGATGCAATGTTCTTGCCCCGACTGGGCTGTTCCTTGTAAACATCTGGCTTCTGTTATTTACATGGTGAGCCGTGAAATAGACAATAATCCGTTTCTGGTTTTCGAAATTCACAAGGTTAATTTGATTGACGAGTTGAAGAAACGGGGAATATTCATTGCTGATCAGAAGAAAGCCGAGATTGTGCAGTTTACAACTTTGTTGAAAGGTCATAAGCCTGAAGATTTCGATCAGGAACAGGCTTATCAACGAATTGATTTTTCGCAGTTGCAAAACATTGTTGAACCGATTGTCCAGCTGTTGCCCGATTCACCCCCTTTTTATCCCGGCGGAAATTTCAAAGAGAAATATGCCCAACAGTTTACCCGAAATTCGAGAGATGCCAATCGCATTCTGACTAAAAAACTCGCATTTGATGCCGTATATCAAACAAAAAATACCACACAACCATTCAATGCCCGTTCTACGATTAGTGTTATAGTTGATGGCAATAGCAAAAGCCAAATCTTGGGCGAAAACCATAACTGCAAAGAGATTAGCCAATTAATTCCGCTTCTTTTTCAGTTGAACCCTGAGCATTTGTCCGATTTTCAGCCTTCGGTTGCTGCTATTCAAAAAGTGTTTTATGCAGCTTTACATTTGCTGGCCAATGGAGCAGTGGTTCCGCAAATTATTCAACTCGAAAACAAAAGCTTTGCCATTCGCTGGCTTCCGGCCATGATTGATAATCGGGTAAAGCAATTAGTTGCTAAATTAACTCAGATTCTTCCTCCTGATTTGATGTTGGTTAACCAGCTTGTCCGCAAAAAAGAACAGTTGCTATCAGTCCAAAACCAGGCTATTGAATTACTTTCGGTTTTTATTACTTCATTGGTTTCCCGATTGTCGAAATCTACGGATGAGGATATCTTTGCAGATTTGTTTTTCAGCAATAAATCAAAGGATTTTAAGGGTGTTGGCGAAAATGCTTTGAGCGGGGGTATCAAAGT
Source organism: Prolixibacteraceae bacterium UBA6029 (assembly GCA_002429385.1). Taxonomy (GTDB): domain Bacteria; phylum Bacteroidota; class Bacteroidia; order Bacteroidales; family Prolixibacteraceae; genus Aquipluma. Next base: position 134,994 of record DIZL01000058.1, read on the forward strand.
CTGGCTCGATCGCTATTATCTCACATCAGAAACTTACAAACCGGTGATCACCGTTACCGAACTCGATGATGAAAATTTTGAAGTGGAAATCAGTATCGAAGATACTACCAACAGTGAACAACTTCCTATTCCGCTAAATAAAATACTCACACAACAGCAGTATGAAAAACAGCGGTTTAAAATATTGCAGCCTTTATCGCTGTTATCGCCTTTTATCAGGGGATTAGATGATTGCATCAACCTTCAGGGTGCCCGGCCTATTCTTTTCGACAATAAAGAGTTTGCACCATTCCTAATGGAAATGTTGCCTGCAATACGCCTATTGGATATAAAAACAATGCTTCCAAGATCGCTTCAGGAATTGCTTCGGCCAAAGGCTTCTGTAAAACTGAATAGAAATGAAGCCGAAACTCAGGCATTTATTCGCTTAGACGATTTACTCTCATTCAATTGGCAGGTTGCCATTGGCGATCAGGTCATGTCGCCCGAAGAATACGAAAAACTGATCAGGAATGCGTCAGGTCTCATCAAGTTCAAGGAAAATTACATTTATGTGGATGAAGCCGACCTTGAAAAACTGCATAAACATTTTACACAAACCAAGCCTCTGAATTCGTATCAAATGTTGCAAACGGCTTTGTGCGAAGAATATGAAGGCGCTCCGGTGATACTTTCCGATGAAGTTCGAAAAATGATTATTGAGCTTACTTCCAACGAAAACATTAAACTTCCTAAAGACCTGAATGCCCAATTGAGACCTTACCAATTACGAGGATATTCATGGATGTACCGCAACAGCCGCATCGGCTTTGGTAGCATTATTGCCGATGATATGGGATTGGGAAAAACCCTTCAGGTCATAGCTATACTTCTTAAATTTAAGGAAGAAAAGGCGATTAATGAGAAACACAAAGCCCTGGTGATAGTTCCAACTGGCTTGCTAACTAACTGGCAGTCTGAAATCGAGAAATTTGCCCCTTCACTCAGTTCTCACATTCACCATGGTACTGGACGCAACCTTAAAGAATTTAAGGCTGATGTCATGCTGACTACTTATGGCGTGGTACGCAGCGATGCCGATTTGCTTAAAAAACACAAGTGGCAGGTGATGGTTATTGATGAAGCCCAGAATATAAAAAATCATGATACTGCTCAAAGTAAGGCCGTAAAAAGCATTGGTTCACAAATCCGGATTGCCATGAGCGGTACACCAGTCGAAAACCGACTATCCGAATTTTGGTCTATCATGGACTTTTCGAACAAGGGTTACCTGGGTACTGTCAAATCGTTCAAAGAAGATTATGCGCAACCCATTCAGGTTTTTAACGATGAGAAAGTGGTGCAGCGTTTTCGGAAAGTTACCGCTCCTTTTATGATGCGCCGTATGAAAAGCGACAAGAGCATCATTTCTGATCTTCCTGACAAAATTGAACAGAACCAGTTTTCGGTACTCACCAAGTCTCAAGCCATTTTGTACGAAAAAACCATGCAGTTGGCCATGGATGAAATTGAAGGGATTTCATCCTCCGATCATGAATCACTTTTTAAACGTCAGGGGCTTGTTCTTCAAATGATCCTGGCATTAAAGCAAATATGTAACCATCCAACCCAATTCCTGAAAAATGGAAAGTTCGATGCTTCGCTTTCAGGAAAAACCGAACTGTTGTTTGAATTGCTTGAAAGCATTGTGGACAGTGGAGAAAAGGTATTGATTTTTACCCAGTTCAGCGAGATGGGAAAGCTGCTCGAACGCTTTATTGAAGAGCGTTTTGGCGAAAAACCAATGTTTTATCATGGTGGCTGCAATGTAACTCAACGCCAGCAGATGGTAGACCGGTTTCAAAACAACCGGGCAGATAAGATATTCCTGCTTTCATTGAAGGCAGCCGGGACGGGATTAAATCTCACCGCTGCTTCTCATGTTATTCATTATGATCTCTGGTGGAATCCTGCTGTCGAGAATCAGGCTACTGACCGTGCATACAGGATTGGGCAGAAGAAAAACGTTATGGTACACCGCATTATCACCAAAAATACTTTTGAGGAACGGATAGATGAAATGATCCAAAAGAAAAAACACCTGGCTGACATGACCGTTGCAACCGGTGAAAACTGGATAGGCAAGCTAAGCAATAAAGAGTTGAGGGAGATTTTTGGTTAAGTTGGATATGGCATACATAAAGGATTGAGTTGGTTCCCGGCGATTGGCCCCAGGTCTGGAATTGATTTCCTGAAATCTGATATTTCAAACCAAGTTACTGAACTTTTAGAAACACATTCCTGTCAAAGAAATTTATCCCGCTTGATGCATAAAAAGTTTGAAGAGCTAAAATAACAAAACCCTTGAAGATATTTTCTTCAGGGGTTTTTCGTTTTCTTTCTGTGCCCAGAACAAGATAACATATATGCACTTTGAATTCCTTTAATAATTTAATAAAATCAATGATAGTAAGGATTACAGGAGATTATTCATTTATTATTTTCGAGGTTGTTGATATGTTTTAGGAATATAGTGGTAGGAAAGTGGTAGGAATGAATTATCTTTATTGCATAATTTTCACCTCCAAATTTCACCCAAATATGTCAGTAGGATTTTACATCGATAGAGATTCAGTCTATGCAATTTATCGGATTCAAAAAAATGGAAAAAGAATTAATCTCACCTATTATCCTGGAATCACAATTGAAAATACGAATGATTGGCGTAAGGACAAGCAACGAACCAAAGATGAAAAGAAAAATAATGAATTAGTGAAAATTGAGAATGCCATTATTGACATTATGAAAGAAGTGGATCCATTTCAATTAACCAATGAAACTTTTGTGCAGTGCATCAATCAAAAATTATACGGCAAGCCTGCCACCCATACATCATTTTTTGATTATTCGGAAGAGTTTGTGAATCAGGCAAAGGCGAGCAAGGGTCATGAATTTGCCAATTCCTTCCGGACAGTATTAAATAAGCTGCGTGAATTTGATCCTACTTTGACTTTTGAGAGGATAGACAAGAAGTTTTACCGTGAGTTTGTAAATTGGTTACAGGCGAAAGGTTTTTCCGCAAACTATACAGGTTCAATGATCCGGGATCTGAAACGAATACTCAATAAAGCATCAGAAGATGAAATAAACACTTTAAATACCTTTGAATCATTCAAGGTAATGGCTGAAGATGTTTTTAATATTTACCTAACTGAAGAGGAAATTCAACGGATTTATGATGCCAAGATTACAGAAGAAATTATCATCGAAATCCAAAAAGAGAACAAACGGAAACAGCTTCAAAAGGGGAACAAAACTATAGATTCCAATAAGGATCATCAAGCCATGATTACCAAAGCAAATATTCATCGCCAGATTGATGCATTAAACAGGGCCAGAAAACTTTTTGTTGTTGGTTGTTGGACCGGACTTCGGGTTGAAAACTATCTGTCAATAGATCCGGAATTACAATTTGATCTTGAAAAGGGGTTCATCCATGCCATTGCCAATAAAAATGGGCCAAAGCTCAAAATTCCGATGCATAAACTTGTCCGGCAAATTGTGGAACGTGATGGATTTCCACAAACCATCAGTCAACAAAAATTCAATAAACAGATAAAAATTATCGGCATGATTGCCAAGATAAATGAGAACGTAATTTATTCAAGAACCGAAGGGGGTAGGAGGGTAGAGTATTCCCAACCCAAATACGAGCTCATTACAACCCACACTGCCAGACGCTCCTTTGCAAGTAACCTTTTAGGTCGTGGTATTCCCAAGCAATTCATTATGGCCGTTACCGGCCATACGACTGAAAAATCATTTAATAAATATACCCAGGCTATCCAAAAAGATTTGATGACTGAGAAATTAGCTGATTACGACATCTGGCTGGGAGAAAGCAAGGATGAACAGAAGAAAAAGAAAGCAAAGGAGCCTAAATAGAGCTCCTTTCAATACTTCCTTTTACGATATAGAGTTTCAATATCTCATCCCTGCGGATTTCAAAAGGTGGGTATAACGTGTTTTCACTTTCACAGGTAATTGTTTCTTCCGAACTTCCCGCCATTATATACTTGATCATCCGATGATTTTCACTGGTAATGATCAGATAAATATGTCTGTATTCAATAAAGCTTTGCTTCCACTCTTTGCAAATAGCGATTGCCCCATTATGAAGGCTTGGAAACATACTATCCCCCCAGACATTTAAAGCAAAATCACAATCACCAAAGCCAGGCACACTAATTTCTTTGCATTCAGATTGCATCCATGTTTCAAACATGGATGTATTGCCTGCCGATGCATCAATGTCATAATAAATCATCGTTTTTATCCGGGTAGAATCGTTGCTGTTAATATGATTTGTAGGATACCCGGAATTACCCACAATTTCATCAATTGATGCGCCTAATAATTTTGATAAGTGAACAAGTTTTTCGATGTTCGGTTGCGAATTATTGACTTCATAGCTGCTAATTGTAGCCACAGCAAGACCCATTTTCTCCGCCAAATCCTTTTGAGACATCCTTTTTTCTATCCTTAAGTCTCTGATCTTCTCTCCTATATTCATGTTAATTACTTTTTTTGAATATTTCTTTATTAATTGTTTTTTTATTCAATGATACTAATACTTTTATCCAAGAACCATTAAGACAAAACTAACATTAATATTCGATAAATAAATAAATAAAGGTATGATGAACGAAAAAAAAGACAAAAAACCAGCTAAAAAAGCACCGATTGCCCCAGTTTTAAAGAGTATTGAACTATTCAAAACAGTCAGCTTCCCGATTGCCAGATTGTCCTCGGTCCGAACTACTGCACAGATCATCCAAAATGAACATGGGATGCGATTCGTTACCCGTAAAAACAAAGAAACAAAAGTGATCGAAATAACCCGGATAAAATAGTTATATGGATAGAAAGATCATTCTTGAAGGGCTATCGCTGGAGGATTTTCGGAGTATGTTGCGCGAATCAATCCGGGAGGAAATAACTGCAAACGATTCAAAAAAAGTTGCCCCAATGTCAAAAACAGAAGCATGCCGACAATTGGGAATCACGAATAAGACTCTGAGCAAAATATTAAAGGAAATGAATTTAACTGATGTTTTTCCATCGGATATCAATCGAATTCTGTTCAAATATCCGAAGTATATCAGAAAGGCAATCACAGCGAATCAACCATGGGCAAACATTGAAGAAATAAAGTCACAGACATTCATTTCAGAGACGGTTCAATAATTAAAAATCAAAGATTTATGAATGAAAAAGTTAGAAAATTTTTAGAGTTCAATGGCAAGTCGATTCATTTCCTTGCCTCAGACGGTCAGTTTTGGATTGCTATAAAACCAATATGCGAAGTACTAGAAGTTGATTATTCCAATGAGATTGCGAAGATTGAAAAAAGTGATTTTCTATCCGAACACGCATCCGAACACACCATAGTTTCAATCGATGGGGAACTTCAAAAAATGGTTTGTCTGCCAGAATGGATTTTTTACGGATGGTTATTTAAGATTGAATCCGATGCACCTGGATTGCTGGATTTCAAAATGGAATGTTTTGCCATTTTAAACAACAATCCAATGAATCAAAGTATTGCTTCAAAAATCTAATGGGCCAGTGAAACGATTCAACCAACTTAAAAATTATCAACATTAAAAATCATTAAAATCAAATGGAAAAAACAGCATTACAAATGTTCACTTCCACAGTGAAGGATGATAATGAACATATTTTTATCAAACCCTTGTGTGATTTCTTCAAAATTGACACAGAAAAGCAGGTGGTAAAAATTAAAAATGACCAGATTTTGGCAAATTGTTACGCAAAAAAGAGTAACAAAATGCTGTTTGGAGACAATTACCTTCACTTTTGCCTGGATAAAAAAGGTTTTATTCGATGGATTCAGCTATTGAACCCGAATATTATTGACAAGAATCTTCGTCCATCACTTTTGATATACCAGGAATTGATCTTCGAATTTTTATATGGTGCCGCCGAGGAACAGAAAATGATCGGGTCACTCAATGCAAAACTTCAAAGTCTAAAGATGGATTACAGTTCAATCGGTCATGAAATTAGAATTACCCAACAGCAATTATTTATGGCTTTAAATAATCGCTATCAATATAGTCTTCCTTTTGCACATCAGAAAAAGACAATTGAATTTTCCGAGTAGATCTCCAAAAGGATCTGACTTTGCCAAAATCTTCGGTAAAAAAGCCGATTAAAACAGGGTTTGGATACAAGTACCCGGATTAAAAGCATCAGATTTTAACATAACTGTACGGAAAAAACCATACAGTTTGCGCCAAAAATGACAAACTGGTAGGGTTTTTCCCACCAGTTTTAACGAAAAAGGTAATCCTCAGGTGAAAAAACACCAGAGGATTGAATAAACAATTAATTATTTTATCCGGACAGATATGGGGGTAGATTCCTGATCGGTGCCCCCATTCTTTCTATTCATTGCAATTCTAAATAAACAGAACCATACAAAAATTAAAAAAAAAGAAAAATGCCAACACTTTCAATTATTAAATCCGGGAATAAATGCGCCGTTACCTATATGGGCAATGAAACTGAAATAACCCGAATGCTTACCCAGTGTGCACTTCGGGATGAACTCCTGGCAGAATCCATCCTGCAGTCGGCTCTTCATATTAACCGGGAACGAATAGATACTACCAATCAGCAAAGTTTAAGTCTTCAACCTGAAATCTCTGAACCATGAATATTCTTGACCTTTCCATAGAAACCGGAATCATACAGACCCTTACAGGAAAACAGTTTAGCCTGTTTGAACCAACACCTGAAATGATCGACATACGCGATATGGCCACCGGATTATCAAACAAAGGTCATTTCTCCGGACTGACACCTTCCTATTTCTCCATTGCCCAGCATTGTGTAATGGTTTGCGATGAATTTGCATTCTGGGATTTCTTCATTGATCCTAAACTGAAACTACTGGCTCTTCTGCACGATGCTGCTGAAGCATACATCGGGGATATGATAAAACCGCTGAAAGTTCGCATTCCTCAGTTTGCCGAAGTGGAAGAAAACATCATGAAAGCGATCTGTGCAAAATACGAAATGGACTATTCCAGCCTGCACCTGATTAAAGCTACCGATCTGTTTATTCAGGAAGTGGAATACAACGCTTTTTATAAAGAAGGACGAATTACCTATATGAATCCGGAAAAAGCAAAACTTGAATTTCTCGACCGCTTTAAGATTTATTGCAATTCTTAAATCCAATCATCCAATGACAACAGAAGAAAAACAAAGGAAGCAGTTTCAAATAGTCAAGTATTGGGCCGGAGAACAATTGAGTATGCGAAAAGCCTTTGTGAGTGATGATCAATTTCGCCGCTTACTTGATGAGTTGAAAGATCAGGAATTATCAGATGCAAGGTGTTTGTTCCGAATGATCGTCAAGGAAGTTGATCAGCACAATGCCAAAATAGCTACGAAAATTACACTGCTCCGGAATCTCAGATTTGCACGAAATTGGAGCTCAAGTAAAGTTTTTGCCGGTATGAGTATTCCCAATCGGGCTATTGACAACCTGATTGAAAAATATCCGGATAAAGACGATTACCAGATATTTCGGGCATTAATGGGATGGGTAATCGATCTATAAAAGCGATCAATACAGTACTAAAACATTGAGTATAAATTACAAACCAAACTATGATCCCACAATACGTTAAAGCCGTTGGCCAACTTCAGGAATTGTTTCAGGAACTGGCCGAAGAAGGAAAAATTACAGGAGGTCAGGCAGGACGCTATGATCAATCACAAAAGATTCTTGTCAGTTTTCACAGCTGGATACGCAATCAGCTTGATGGAAACATCAAGGTAGAACTTCCCTGGGAAGATGATCGGTTTGTTGAAGCCTGGAAACTGTGGACCAACTTCAAAAAAGAACAGTTTCAGTTTGCCTACAAACAAATCAGTGAACAGGGAGCGCTGAAAGATCTGGTAGATCTTTCAGGTGGAGATATGGAAAAAGCCATTGAGATCATCCATCAATCAATCAAAAAAGGCTGGAAAGGGTTCTTTGATCTTAAAGATCAAAAAGCTATAACTAAAAAATTAGTTGATCAGCGGCAAACCGACTACAAACAGCAATTAATGAACCGTTTAGGAGCTGAATAGTTATGAATGAAATTGTAAAATACCAATCAAAATCAAATCTTCCGGCGACAAAACAAAGCTTTTTGGCTGAATACGCTCCGTCCAAATGCCTTCGGGTGTTTGCGAGGGAGAATACAGCGGCCTTAGCTATCAATAGTTCTGCACCTTCTCTTGCCAGTATCAGACGGGAATATTCAGAAGATTTCCAGATTGCCTATGTTTCTGTCTGGATCGTCAATCTAAACGATTTTGTGAATGCACTGAGAAAAATGTCGCCTGAACAGATTGAAGAAACTGCTACCATCATTGTCCAGGAATACTCTTACCTCAATCTTGCCGATATTAACCTGGTATTCCGAAAGATTAAAAAAGGGGAATTCGGTCAGCTCTTTGCCGAAATCGATGGGATGAAAGTTCTCTCCTGGTTCGAACAATACGTCCAGGAGCGAATGCGCACGGCAGCCGATATCTCCATGAGCCAGGCAGATCATTTCAAACAAGACCTGCCTCGTGTGAGCGATATGGTAGCAATCAACAAAATAAAGAACAGGCAGGCCATTGGTCTGCATATTCTGGAACAAGCAAAACAAGCCCAACAATAAAATCAACTCAAATAATAGAATGAACACAGATAATTCAAAAGGGATAATAGGCTTTTCACCCCTTTTATCCTACAAACCGCTCATGCTGAATATTCAGCAGGCATTCGAGAAACCAGTTTATCTCCCGGTTGCAATAAGCGATCAAAAAACGATTGCTTCCCTTTTTGTTACCGATCTGCCATTCACAGCCGATTCTGCTCTAAAATCAGGTATTCCAATTGTTGGTTACAAAGGAATCTCCAACCAGTATAGCGAAAACCTTCAGGTGCTGCACCCCGATTTTACCCAACTGTTGCAAGAAAAAAAAGTAAATACTGTTGTGTTGGTGTATAACTCCGATGTGCTCGATCCCGGATTTTCCCACGGTAGCGATAAAGACCTGTCCTGGCCACTGTTCAGCGTATTTTTCGCAGTCAAAAAGTTCAAGGACCTGCTCAATTCCTTCGATAGGGATATCACCCTGATCTGGACCAACATCAAACACCAGTTTCAGTTTGAACAGGTAATCACCCTTGATGATCTGGAGAAGAAACATCCCGACCGCACATTTATCCATCTTCAGAATTTCAAATCACAGGAGAATTCGTTTTTCGATTGCATCAACCTGACAGAGAATAGTCTGAACAGACTGCTTTCCCATCTACGTTTGAATGATGCCTTTACCTTTTACAGTTACCATGCCGACCTATTGAAACAACATGAGTTTGTTTTCAAATCGGTCTGCTATTGCCACGATGGGGATAAGCTGGAAAAGATCAAATACACTGACACTAGACTCTTTCTGCGCGTTGGCCCATATTATTACAAGCGCATCATGATCAATAATGCACACGACCAGTTTGAGGAAGTGCTAAAACCCTGGTCTGTTGGCGAAATCGGCAGGGATTACGGCAAGGATTTTATCAATCAGGTACCGCACTACGATTCATTTGTAAACAAACCCAATAACTCTGCTGAATACCAGCGTGTTGTTACCACCAATCACAAAGGCATTGTAAGTAGCTTGTTCAATATCTATCACCCGGTTGATTGGGATCCGGTGGCCGGTGAGTGGCCAACCATTGAAAAATTTTTGAAACATATCTTCTCAGCCTGCAATGTTGATGGAGAAGTTCTTTACCAGTTTGGTCTGGACTATATTCAACTGTCATACCTGAATCCGCGACAGCGGCTTCCGATCCTGGCATTGGTTAGCGGTGAAAGGAATACTGGTAAAAGCACCTTTCTGGATTTTCTAAAACTGATTTATGGGGCAAACATGGCTATTCTGGACAATCAGCGTTTCAACCCCAAGTTTACCAGCCACTTTGCCGGAAAGCTATTTGTAGCCATTGATGAAGGTCATATCCCCTTGCACGATAAAACCACCAAGGAAATGATTAAGAACATGGCAACAGGCAAGATGATGTGGCTGGAAGGCAAAGGTTCAAATGCTGAAGTAATAGAGAACTTTACGCATCTGATTTTTTGTTCGAATGATGAGCGCAACTTTATGCAGATCGACTCCGGTGAAAACCGCTTTGCCGTGCTCAAGGTACCCTCTTTCAGGGCAAAAGGCATGAAAGACGATCCCGATATGCTGGATAAGATGGGAAAAGAAGTTCCGGCATTTTTGAACTTTCTGCAAAACCGACGTTTGCATTACCCTGTAAAAACTACCCGGTTCTGGTTCCCTGATGACGTTTACATTACCGAGGCCTTGCAAATGGTGATGGATAATACGAAATCAATCCTGGAAAAGGAACTGGAAGAATGGCTGAATGACAATTTTTTAACCTTTGGGGAAATTGAACTCAACTACACTTTAACCGACATCATGCAGGAACTCAACAAATATTCTGAATGTAAATTTTCAAAATCTAAGATCAAGGAAATGTTGGCGGCAATTTATAATATCAATCCCGGCAAACTAACCCGGTATGCTTTTTTTAACAACAAAGCTGATGGAGAAACAGAAGAATTAAAGCGGGTTGGACGATGCTGTACCTTTTACGCGAAAGACTGGATGACCGAAGAAGAGTACAAAGGATTGTTCCCACTGTTGAACAAAAAAAGATACTAAGATCCCAAAAAGACAAATTTCTGAAATATGTGTTACTTCTGTTACAATTGTTATAAATCAATCAAAAAGATTAAAATACAATAAGTTAGAGTGTAACATTTATTTTTTTAAAAGAAGAGGTATTGTTACAATTGTTTTTAAAAGAGAAGATATGTAACAATTTGTACAAAATGAAACAAATAAAAAAACACAATGTTACAGGTTTATCTGTCAGTAATACAGATTGTTATAGAGCTTTTAAGCAAGATGTACAATTGTAACATTTTTTTTGCATACCTCGGCAGAAAGCATTCCACTAACATGGAAAATCAGATCAAAAAAAAACAGTTTTCCCGGAATAACATGGTCCTAAATGAAATGTCAGCAATTAAAATTGATTATCTTCGTATCATCTGTCCGGGGAAATGTTTCAAACCATTTTACCCGATTTTTTATGCCTGAAAAGTTTGTTGTTACCCTGCCGGTTAAGCCTTATGTGAAAAGGTTTATTGAGATTAATTACGGATTCCCGGCCAATTTCACTTCCAATCCTGATGAAAATAAGTTTTTTCTGAGCCTGCTCAAAAAACCGGATAATTCAAAGGATAAACGTTATCCGGAAAATCTTTTTAATTACACAACCTTAATGGAAGTTGCCATTTCTCAGCATGACTTCTACCATTACGGTTGGGAACTGACCCGGACTGACATTATAGCCTTTGGACAGCATTTCGAAGAGAAAGCCAAATTTATGATGCGATCGTTTGTTGGGGTTTATGTAGCTGCAGGGATGCCAATCTTTAAATCCATCAATCTGTTTCAGGAAAGGTTTCTTTTTGATGATGCACACTGGGACTACCAAACCATAAAAAAAGATTTCTATCGGAATGGTATAAATGCAAAAATTGACTTTGGGAAAGAAATATTTGGCAAAATTGATGAAATACTTTTGCGCAATCTGTACACTTTAGGGACAATAAGTAAAAAGGCAAAAACCCAGTATGAAGCACCTGAATAAACCATCTGACAACTTGGGAGGGCTCCTTAAAATCTGGGCCGTTTCTCCGTGTGACATTTCCATAAGTTTCAATGCTGTCAGTTTTATCACAACTGACAACATCGTTGAAATGTATTGCTCCCCGGGCAGTATTTCATTTACAGAAAAAATGACACAGGAAAAATATGGACTTGGGTATAAAAATGAAATCAATGCCTTTATCCCGAAAGATTCTGAGCAGGTTCAGTCAATCATTAATGATATGACAGGTCGTAGATGGGTAGTAATAATTCTGGACCAAAACGAAAAGTTCAAGGTAGCCGGTACTCCAGAAATCCCGCTTCGGGTTTCCTTCGACCTGGATACTGGTGTGGACACTCCAGACCGAAACGGTCATTCCATTTCCTTTTTCGGTACTCAAAGCTCAAAAGCTAAATTCATTTCCGATCCATTTGCAGAGTAAGGAAATTAAAATATTAGTCAATCAATCTTTATAAACTTATTATTTGCTATTTAACTCATAATATTCAAGTTTTTATTTAATTTTGAACATGGTTAAAATTTCATCGGAAATTCAATGTAATTTTCTAATATTTAATGAATAGAAAAATTTAACTGTAAAGTCAAAAACGGTAAAGTACGATAAACTTGCCGCAATTCGGTAGTTATGCACATTTTAAAAAAGGACCTACAAATTATGAAAATACGATCCATAATGGACTTCAAAACAACAATTCTAGTATTTAGTTTTGTTCTACTATTTACTTCGTTCACTTTAGGACTAGATTATAAACAGGTTAAACTTTCATCAAAACCCGTTTTAATAACAGGCGAGATAATGAATCATAGTCCTGAAAATAGTACTATTACTGTTTACACAAATGATTTATTATCTGGAGATCAGATAACTTTTGTGAGCTTAATAGATAGTTCAGGAAATTTTCGGATTAAATTTGACCAATATTATCCACAAGATTTATGGCTTCGATATGGAAATGGCGCATTAACTCTTATAACACATCCAAATGACAGCATCCATATAAAATTTGATGCAAACAATTTTTTATATCCAGAAAAGCTATCCAAGACAATTCAATTTTCAGGTGATGCCGTCGAAATAAATTCTAAACTCATAATCTTTAAAACCCTTTTATTTCAGACATATATTCCTCTGGAAAAATATACCCAATATGAGAAGGATTTTTCTCCATCTCGATTTATAAAATGTCTTGACAGCATAAAATCAGTTCAGGAAACTGTTATTAATAATTTTATTAATGACCAAAATCCACCAACTGAATTAAAGACATGGATGCATTATGAAATAGTCATGGACTATAATTACAAACTTGCCATGTATCCTTACCATAATGCAAAATATAACAATCTGGATTATTATGACTTAGTTCCATTGTCTTTTTACGATTTCATGAATACAACATTACCTGATGAAGCCTTAATTAACTCGCGGTCAGTTGACTTTATTAGTCGTTACAGATTCGGAAGGGTTAATGCATTAATGATCGCAAATGGGGATTTATATAAAAATAATAACGAATGGGTATTTAAAGGACAAGCAAATCCAGCGATTTTTAAAGTCATTCAAGAAAATACACAAAACAGCTCGGTACAGGAATTATTAATAGCCAGAGAATTATATGGAATGCTTGATAAGAAGGAATTAAAATCTTTTGAGACTAAACTATCTCTATTTGAAAAAACAATCAAAAAGCCCTATTTAAGGGAGCCTTTGATTAATAAATACATTGCAACTATCCATAATTTTGAGAATCCAGAGGAAGGCACAAAAGCGGCATTTGAAAATGTTAAAAATACTCCTGCACAAGAATTCTTTAGCAAAATAATGGAAGACCATAAAGGCAAGATTATTTATATGGACATTTGGGCAACATGGTGCTCCCCTTGCCGTAAAGAAATGCCACATTCGAAAATATTAGAAAAGAAATTAAATAATGATAAGGTAGCTTTTGTTTATATCTGTATTGATTCGAAAGAAGATATTTGGAAAGCAATTATTAATGAGATGGGAAAAGGAGGGAGTCATTATTTTGCAACACCTGATCAAAGCAGATTTATAAATAAATTGTTTGAAATGAATGGTGTTCCGCAGTATGCCCTTATCGACCAAAAAGGGAATTTGGTATACAAGGGTATTGATCTAAGACCAAGTAACAATAGAATTGAATTTGAAATATTAAAGTTATTAAAGGAATAAAAAACGCGCATAACTTCAACTACCCAAAGTTCGGCAAAAGTGGTTTTCGGTGGGCGTCTTTCCGCTCAGGCCGTTTGTCTGCTTGGTATGAGATAGCGCGTAATTAGCCACTTCTGGTAGTTTTCAATGTGGTAAAATAGTTCAACAAAACACTTTTTCTTATCATTTTCTGCTTTTTACGGTGGTCTTTGTCCTTTAGGCCACCTTTTTAATGCCCTAAACTTGCTGAAAATAAAGCAAGCAATGGCAACAAAGACAATAGTTATTGATGGACCGATCGGCCAGTACTCCTTTTCCAAACAATTCATGCGAAATGAATTGTCCGGACAATCAAAAAATCCGGTTCTTATTAAAATTTCCAGCCTGGGCGGATCGGTTGATGATGCCCTGAATATTTACGATCAGTTTGTGGAGCATGGCAACGTAACTGCTGAGCTTTCAGCTTTTGTCGCCAGTTCGGCTACCTTGATTTCCCTGGGTGCAAAAACGGTTCGAATGAACGAGAATTCATTTTACCTGATTCACAAAGCCATGAACTGGGTCGATGAATGGGGAAGCATGAACGAGGACGAAATTGACGCACTGATCGCCAAACTCGAAACCCAGAAACAGCAGCTGGCTAAAGTTACTCTTCAACTAGCCAAAATGTATGTGAAAAAGACTGGCAAAACCCTGGATGAAATCACGGGCCTGATGAAACAACAAACATGGTTAACGGCAGAGGAAGCTAAGAACTGGGGCTTTGTCGATGAAGTGTTTGTTCCTGAGGTAGCAGTAAATTACATCGAAAACCTTCAAATGGTTGCCATGATAACCGCCAGCGATTACCCGGCACCACCACGAAAATTGGCATTCAAAGCTTCGGTGGCTGAGCGCGAAGCATTCGAAGCCGAAGAATCCATGTTCAACCGCATCTGGAATAAAATCATCAATAAACAAAGTGAAAACACACCTAAAAAAACAGAAATGAAAAAACAATTTTTGAACGTCAATAAAGTGTTGACTGTGGAGAAACTGGAGTCAACCGCCGATGGCGTTTTTCTCAATGAACAGCAGCTCGAAGCAATTGAGAACCGACTGGCCCTGGATCAGCAAATTGTTGCCGAACGGGATGCAGCTATTGCGGAGCGCGAAACTGTCAGCACCAACCTTGCCAATGCATTGAACCCATTCAATGCCATCGATGCAACCATTGCCAGCGCAGAAACTCCAGAAGCTAAAGTTCTGGCTATTCGTGCACTTCTCTCTAAAAAACCTGCTACTCAGCCTGCCGGAAACATGGGGAAAAGAGATCCGGTTTCTGATGGAGTTGAATGGGATGTGATCAACAATCTCGAACACAACAAACAAGTAGACAAAAACTCTTAATTATTAAATATCATGGCTATTACTACAGCAGCGGTCATTGCAGAGTATGGAGCTTATTACCAGGATGCCGGACAGAATAAGAAACGCATCCTTACCATGCTCTCCCAAGGTCGCCAGATCACTAATCTGGCAACCCCTATCAAAACGGACGATACGATCTTCCGTTTAGCAAACGCAACTTTTCGCACCTTGGTGCAACCCTTCCAGAAGACTTTCACCCAAAAAGGTGGTGTCGAAATTGTTCCCAATGAAATCCGTCAGTATCGGTTCAAAATTGATGATGAATTTATGCCTGATGAACTCTATGCCACCTGGCTTGGATTCTTAACTGCCAAACAAGTTGACCGTAAAGAATGGCCCTTCGTGAAATGGCTGTTCGAAGTCTATTACTCCAGGCAGATCGATCAGGATATGGAACTGAACGAATACTACAAAGGCGTTTATGCCACTCCTGCAGCCGGAGTTGCCGGAGCTGATGGAACCGGAATGAACGGACTGAAAAAACTCCTGCAGGACGGAGTGAATGATGGCACCATCAACACGGTTCCAATGGCAGCATTGCATGTTGACACCATCTTTGACCAGGTTGAAGCATTCACTGACAAAATCACAGAAGTTTACCAGGGTATCCCAATGGACGTTTGTATGAGTCAGCATTGGGTGAAAAAATATCTTCAGGATAAACGATCACAGGGATTCTATCAGAACAAATCTGACAAGGATATCAATACGGATATTGATTTCACCCCTCAGTCGGTCAAAGGATTAGCTTCAATGGTGGGTACTGATGATATTTTCTGCACCCCAACTGAAAACTTCCTTCATATATCTCCGGCAACCATTACCAAAAACAGCTTCAAAGTCGAAGAATCCAAGCGTTCAGTTTGTGTTTTAGGTGACTGGTCAGAAGGTTTAGGTTTCGGAATTAACCAGGCAGTTTGGACCAACATCGCAAAAACAGCCTAAACGAAGAAAACGAAACCATCAGCTTTTTTGCTGGTGGTTTCATTTAACAGCTTAATTGATTTTATACTATGCTAGAATTTACAGACATCAATAAAAATTTACCCAATGGTCAAAACATGGGTGGATTAACCCAGGAAATTTACTACGGCTTTCACGCCGATGTTTTGACCTGGCCAACCGCTCCGGTAGCCGCGGCTACCCTCGCTGCCAATGCTATTCTTACTGGTGAACTGATCATGAAACCGGGAAAGAAACTATTCAAAATGTACATCACCGATGATACCGGTGAATTTCTGATCGAACCGGTTGGGGAACTGGATGGCAAATCATTCGTGACTCATTTGACCGTTTTCCATCCCGGACTAAAAGATACCTTGTTTGGCTTTATCAATGCAGCCAAAAACGATAATCTTGTATTTGTGGTTCAGGATAGTGATGGTCAGAAATACCTGATGGGTGATAAACTCCGGCCAGCCGTTTATGCAGGTTCTCCTGATGGATTTGGTACCGGAAAAGAAACTGCAGCCCGAAAAGGGATTTCAATGGAATTCACTTACAAGACTCCAAACTTGTATATCTATCCCGGAAATATTCCTTTGACTGAAGCATTACCCGTTTAATTCCAATGTGGACCAAGTACTTTAACTTTATAAAACTTCGCCGTGGTCGGGTCATTGTACCCGTCCACGGCGAAATTGATTTCAGCAGGGATGATATCCCTGTGGAAATCTGCAAAGAACTTTTCGATAAGGGATTTCCTTATCTGGAATTAACTGAAGCTGGGAAAATTGATTTATATGGGACTAAAGAAATGCAACCGGCAACAAGTTCTGAAAACGAGAGAATTAATAAGAATCCTACAAAAATAGATAGGAAAGATAAACAAAAATATGCCAGGTATTGACTTTTAAATTAAGTTCTATTTGCAACTTCAAAAAAGCAATTATTCATTCTCAATTGCATTTTCAGAAGGAATAGTAAAATGGAAAGTGCTTCCTTTGTCAACTTCACTTTTCACCCATATTTTGCCATCATGTTTTTTAATAAAATCATTGCATAAAATCAAACCAAGACCTGTACCTGCCTCACCTTCAGTTCCCATTCGATTTATTCCCCCATCAAGCCGAAAGAGATTTTCAATCATAACCTTTTTCATCCCAATACCAGAATCTCTGATAGATATTTCAATAAACTGGTCATCCAACTGCCTTGCAGAAAGAGTAATTTTACCACTACGAGGGGTGAATTTTACAGCATTTACAACTATATTTCTAAGAATTAATTCCAGCATATCAACATCTGCAAATACTGTCAAATTATGAGAAACCTCGATGCGAAAATCAATCAATTTGTTATCAATCAATTCAGTGACTGACCTTAGACCCGCTGAAATTGCAGGCAAAAGCTTTATTAACTTGGGATTATAGCTTATTTTTCCCATTTGCAGGTTTGACCACTTTAAAAGATCTTCAAGTAACCCATACAAATTGTTAGCTGATGTATTTATCATTTTGGCGAATGATTGAATATCATCCAGGCTCATTAAGGAGTCACGATCCATCAACATTTGAGTAGTACCAAGCAACACATTAAATGGACTCCGAAGGTCGTGTGCAAGGATTGAAAAGAATTTGTCTTTTTCAGCAACTAAACTTAAAAGTTCTGCGTTTTTACGAGTTATTTCCAGTTCTGCATTTTTAATATCAGTGATGTCAATAATTGTCATCAGGCATTGGTCTCCTTTTGAAGAGGATATAGCACTTAGTTGAACATATAACGGTTTTGTTTGTTCTAATAAAAGGTTAAGTTTGCAGCTTGCTTTCGTATTACTATAAAGAACATGAATAAAAAACAGATCAAAATCAATTCTTTCATCTTCAGAAACGAAAAAATCAAAACGACTCTTTATTAAACTTTCTCTTTCCTTGCCCAGAATATTTGCCCCGCTTAGGTTCAAATTATATATTTCTTTCTCTGCTGTTAGGGTAATACAACCAATTTGTAGGAAATCGTATAATTGATTGTATTTTTCAGTAGCAAGTTGTTCTTCTCTTAATTTAGATTCCCGAAGTTCTTCATTTTGCATTTCGAGCTCAATCCGATGAACTTCTAACTCGTGAATAAGTTTCTGATAATCGACTTCTGAAAATTGAGTGGTTTTTTCAAAAGAATTCCGTTCTATTAACTTTTCAGCATTTGTGCGGAGAAGCACTAAGTCCACTTTAAAGTTATTTTGATTATTCATAATATAGTTCTTTAAATACAATCATCTAATAATTAGAGTGTTATATTTAGTAAGTTTATATAATTCAATTTTTCCAATATAACTATTTCAAAAATATTCGTCATTAACGGTATAAATGTATATTTATTTTTGAACAATTCTTGTATATATTTGTTGGATGCCCTATTTTCAAAATAAATTGGAATTTTACTCCCAAGTAGCCTTCCGGATTCTTGTTTTCAACTAATGAGATCATCACTTTCTGCCAGTTCCATGATTTCTTGTTGGCTTTTTGTTTCTGGTAATCATCTTGTGGCTTGGCTGTTATATCGTTCTGATTCAAGTTTGGAAGCCGGTCATCTACTCACATTAACACAGCCTCAAAAGGTTACTTATCCCGATGCCTCTCCAAACACTAAGTTGAAGTCCTGCAACTTATGACAATCTAAAATAACATCACGATTTAACTTGAGTAACCCTTTCCGAAGGCACTATTTTTAAGTGTCAGGAATGTTGCGTTTATATAAAATATCTACAAAGATTTATTCTTAGATGGAAGGAAACCCGTCAATGAATTTTCTCGGCATATCCTCCCTCCCTGCGGTCAGTTCGGTATTCCAATTCCTTCATTGCCACCCTTCATCAGAATATTAATCATGCAGAATTTTTTAACACT
>DIZL01000058.1:154439-247612 GCA_002429385.1 Prolixibacteraceae bacterium UBA6029
CGCGGAGAAGACAAATTCGGCAGAACCCATACTTGTTATTATCAGACCAAAGTTTCTTCAGCCATCCCAACTCAGGACGAAGCTGCTGAGAAACAAAAGAAAGCTTCCAAAAAGAAATCAAAAAAGGAAACGGCTGGAGCAGAGGATGACCTTCCATTTTAGCAGAAAACACAAAAGAAAGTCGAAAGACTTTTTTTTGTGTCGTAAAATTCTTTCACACAACAATGAGGACAGTAATGACCCACTTACCGAACCTGTCCTTTCTGCTATTTTTTCTGCTCACTTTCTTTACAGAAAGTTTCACAAACCTAAAATCAAAATGTGATGAGTAGCGATAATAACGTGATGGAATATAACGAAAAACAAATAACAGTCCTTGAATGGATTGAATCAGGATGCGATTATCACCAGGGTTCAATGCTCTATGGTCAATTCGGAAAAAATAAATTTCTGCGAAAAGATTTTATCGGCAAGCAGCACAAATATGCAACCAAAATTATCTATGAATTGTGCAAATCAGTTAGTCTGGATTATGCGCGATTGCAGGCAGAAAAGCTTATTCCTGTTTTACAGGAAACATTCAAGGATCGCGAGCCGGAACAATCTTTTCAGTATCCTGACATTAATTTGCCCGATGGACAAATTAATCAAAGTGAGCCAAATGAAACCAATGCACCGGCGTCTGAGCCCCAAGAACCGGGGATCGAAGACATGCCGGAGGCATTATTAGCTATAAACATTGGAGAATATCCACCAATCATCCGGAGGATAATTGCCGAATATGCAGAAACCTTTCAGGAACGCAGCAAAACTCACCGAATCCTTACCGAAATGCCACAAGGTAATAGCCAGGCATTGAAAACAAAACGCGCTGAAATATTTGACCTCGTCAAATCTTTCACCATTCGACTGGAGTATCTTTTTAAGATCCGGCAACAATTTGAACAAAACGGTGAGCTTCCTATTGAGGATGAAGTTTGGCCTAAACCCCAAGAATTGCAGGAAACCACTTTGACAGACGATCCGGAAGATTTGCGGAAAATGAAAAAGAATCAGCAAACAGCTAACACCAAAGATCAGAATATGCTCGACTATCAAACTATGGTCAAATGTGATGAGAAAAAGACCATGCCAACAGGTCCCAAACGAACCCGGATTGAAAACCGGATTAAAGGCCGACTGAAATTCATTCAGGAAATCGATCTCAAATTAGTCAGCCTAAATGCTAACTAATTCGATCCAAAGCATTATCCCTGAATTGACGGCAGAGAATAATCCCCAGGGAGAAACCGGCAAACAGCAACCTGTCAGCCTGACATCTGGTAATGAAAGAGCCTCAGTCTTTGTCGCTGAAGCTGACAAAAGCCTCACAAAAGCCATTGGCCAACTGCAAAATGGGTTAACCACCCATTTTTACAGCTGGGGAAATTTCAATTTGATTCGCCTGATGATGTATATCTTGAAACAAACCGGCCCTGCCCATGCTTTTATGACTTCCTATTCATTCAGTCAAAAAAGTATCGAACAGCTTAACCTGAAATTGTCGCAGAAACAACTGCTCTCCTTTCGGGTGATCGTTGACAACCGGGTGAAAACCATGAGCCCTATTCCGTTTCAAATGCTAATGAACAGCTTTGATTATCGTTGCACTTCCATTCATGCCAAAATAGCATTGGTCTGGAACGCGGATTGGAAAATTACCATTCTGACCAGTCAGAATGCAACCGACAATCCCAAGATGGAAAGAGGAACGATATTTACCGATGAATCAGTTTTTGAATTCGATTTAAAAACCCTTGAAAATGAATTTCTCGCAGGATCAGCTTAAAGAAATTGAAGACATGGCCGGACTGTTCTTTGGCACTGGAGATATTGCCATTAACCTGGAACTAAACGAGGAAGAAACCGAAGCTTTCGGATTTCAGATTGACAGTAAGAATACTGATTTTCCAGAAGTGGCAGCCTACCTTAGAGGAAGGCTTACAGCCGAGATTGTGATGCGTAAAGCCATTAAACAGTCCGCACAAAATGGCAGCAGTCCATCGCAGCTGCAAATGCTTAACTTTTTAAAAGATTCCAAATGAGCCGAAAAGCATTAGAGGATATGAAATACGAAACCATCAAGGCGCACATGCTTGATCCGGATCATTCACCGCTACCTCCTGACCTGAGTCATCTTCTTGAGCGTATTGTTTCGCTTTCGAAAATCCTGGATAAAAATCCAATGCAAAAGCAGGCCATTGCCCTGCACCGGATTAAATACCCGGATATTGTGACTTCGGTCGCTTATGAGGACATGCGATTGTGCCTGAAACTTTTTAACACGCTCCATACGTTTGATTTTGATTTCTGGCAAACCTGGCTTATCAATGATATTATCGGCAACATTATTGAGAGTCGCAAAGGTAACACGGATAAGGACCGACGTGTAATCTCCATGGAACATACCAATCTGCTGAAAGCAATTGGAAATAAACCTGAGAACCTGGAAGATCCCAAACGAACTGAAAAACATCAGTTCTATATCCTGATTCAGAACAACAACCAGCAGATCAAACTTGATCTGGACAGTCTGCAGAACCTGCCGACTGCTGCGATCCGCGAACTCAACAGGCTTATTTATGGTGGAAACGAAATCACTGATGCCGATGCCGAGCAAATAATGAACTCCTGAAACATGATCACAGAACTAATTGACCTGAATAACCCTCAGAAAATTTCAGTTGTCAACAACGCTCAAAGCGAAGTTGACATTCAAGGACGTGGTACCGGGAAATCGTACGTGATCGGCTGGGAAATCAATGAGATCGTCCGACGAATGCCGCGATCAATTACATCGATCACTGGCCGCACTTATGGACAGATTTATACCCGAACACTTCCTTCAACTATTAAATTCCTTGAGAAGATAGGTTACGAAAAGGATAAGGATTTTAAGATCGGTGGAAAACCTCCGGAAACATTCCTTTCCCCTTATGAGCCCGTCACCAAATTCGATAATTACATCTCATTTGCCAACGGAACAGGGTTTCTTATGCTTTCACAGGAAAGGGCCGGTTCGAGCCGAGGCCCGAACCTTGATCGTGAAATTGTGGACGAAGCACTAACCTTGAATAAAGCAAGGTATGACGAAGAAGTGTCACCGGCCAATCGAGGGAACGAGGAACACTTTGGGTTTCGCTCCGGTAAACGAATTCGTCAACACCATGGATTTCGGTATGTATCATCCATGCCTTATACCAGGGAACAAATGTGGCTACTTCGATATGGTGATTATTATATGGACGAAGCCGGTATTCCTATTTTTGATATCTGGAACCGGATTGTCAAACTTCAGATACAAGTGATCGAAGCCTATAAAGCAGGGGATAAACGTTTGTTTAAGGATATCTGGAATGAAACGGTCCGGTTGAAGAAGCAAATTGCTCCATTCGCTTCTAAACAGGGTATTCTCTTTACCCTTGCCAACGCTTTCGATAATGTGGAGAACTTAGGGATGTCATACATCGTTCGCGAATACGATAAGCAAAACCTGATGACTTTCATGATCGAGATCCTGAACTGGATCATTGATAAAGTGGAGGACTGTTATTATCCATTAGACAGCCAGAAACATATTTATTACGATGCCTACAACGATGATTTCATCCGGGGATTGGCAGAGAATAGCAACTGGGATGCGGATCAGCTCTCAACGCCTGACAGTCGTTTCGACCTGGACTGCGATCCTAACCGGCCTTTGGAAATAGTTCCGGATTGGGGAGCGAAGATCAACCTCTTTTCTGTTGGTCAGGAACGGAACTTCAACTTTGTGACCAAGATGATTGAACCGGTGGATTGCGTGATTAATGAATTCTTCATTAAACCGCAAACGGCCAAAAGCGTTCCGGTGGATGATCTGGTTGATCTGTTCTGCGATTATTACAAGGAGCATCCCTGTCGGGATCTGTTTTACTTCCGTGATCGGTACGGTGATCACCGCCAGCCAAATGTGAAGAACTCGAAACCATACAATGAACAGGCCATCGAACGGCTTGAAAAACGAGGATGGAGAGTATTTGCGAAAGTTCATAAGGGTATGGAACCGCCACAACATGATAAATATTTACTATGGCTCAATGTTTTGAAAGGCAATGATCCTAGGTACCCAAAATTTATTATCAATGGACGGAACTGTAAGTTCACCATCATTTCAATGAACAATACCAGGGTAATTGAAAAGGAAGGAAAATTTGCAAAGGATAAAACATCGGAACGAAAGGATACCATTCTGCCAGAGGAAGCTACCCACTTTGGAGATGCTGTGGATAAGCGGTTCTGGACCAAATATGGAACGATCCTTTACAAAGCAGGAGGCTCAACGTTTGTGAGCCCGAGGATATAATTTACATTATTAGATTTTTGGGATGTGAAAGAATGCTGGCGGCATCTTGATTGTTGACAATCTGGTCTGGTCTTGCATCGGATACAATAGACTTTTGATCCATATAAAAACAAGGAAAATTTAGTTTAAATTTGATATCATGATAGCAGAACCAACGTGCTTTAAAAAAAGATGTATCCATTATCTGGGAATACTTCAACCAAATAATGATGAGTCAATCGAATTGCCATACTGCAAAATATATCCCGAAGGTATTTCTGCCGATATTGCATACGGAAACAATAGATGTGATAAATTAAGAACTCCAGAACCTGACCCAGAATGGGATGAGGATTGGGGTGAAAATCCTTTTGATCTCAAACCATAGGTGGACAAACTATGAAAAAAGTAACCGAATTGGAACACAATAACCAGGAGGAGTCAAAAATTGATGAATTCAGTAATGAAATGAATGGTATCAGTAAAGAATTGAATAGTATCAATAATGAAATGAATGGTATCAATAAAGAAATGAATAGTATCAGCAACGAATTAGATGAGTCTGGTATTAATATGAATATAATCGGTATTAACATGAATAAAATCGCTACTGAACTGAATAATATAGAGATTAAACTAAATGAAATCAGAAGTAAACTAAATGATTTCCAAATATAAAGCAAAACTAAGACCAAAGATATTATTCAACCGCCGTCCGAGGGGATAAAGGGGAATCACTCCCCCTATGAGCAATAAATTTATACGGACATTTTCACATGATAATATATTTCTGATTCGGCTATTACTATTTCCCGACAACTCTAATGAGTTTCTAAACTCAAAATTCTTTGGTGTTCGGAGCACCACGATAAACCATTTCAAAAAGATCAGCTGATTCCCAAACGGCAAGGTCCCTAGTTCCTTCGCGGCTGATTGTGTAAAAGCCCCTTCATACTTGTTTTTATTAAAATCCACACAAAGAAACAGTTGAATTTGTCGGCTAAGGACTACGTCTAAACAAAAATTTTCCCGGTATTTTTCTCCCATTCTGTCCTAAAAATCTTCCAGTTGCTTTTTGTTTACCGAAAAATTCAACAGTAAAAAGTGCATGAATTTTTTAAAAACTATCGTATGAAAACTTACACTTTAAAATCAGCTGCAAAGAATCAGGAAACTAACACAGTTTGGGATGCATTCGTTGAATATCTGGAAACAGTTTATTTCGAGGGTGCTGCCGAAGAGCTTGACAAAGAATTGGTTGAGTTCGAATACAGTTCCTATAAGAGTTGTTACGAAAGATAATCGTAATAGCTTCTAATCAGGAGAAAGGCTAAAGTCTTTTTCCTGATCAGCGTTTACTCATGTCACAAAAAGAAAGAGACCCGAAACAACATTAAGAACCCATGCGATTGCAGACTGTCCGACTCACTCATTTCAAACGCACGTTATTCCCGCTATCCTGATAAAGGATAGCTGCACTCCGCGCTAATTCATTTGTTCACCAAACTATCTTCATCGCCACGCGCCTAAGTTCTGTATTAACTCCATGAATCCGTTAACACAGAACACAGGCCTTGCCATCTCCCAGGACTGACAAACTCAAAGAAGATCTGATTCATTTCTCTCACCCGATTTACCAATCCATTCATTCATTTCACTTCATTATCATTCCGATCATTCTTTTCATGTTCATGGCAAATTTATTCGATCATTTATCAAACAAACCCCAATCAAATAGCACATCCTTCGGATCAGCTATCTGATTCAATATGGAATCAACACATCAGCTTTCTGCTAAATTTTGTTTTCTCTCCTTCCATACGATCAAAAAAATTTAACATTCATCCTGAAGAGTTGATATGCGTTTATTGTGCTTCGCAACAAGGACTCCATTGGTTTATGGACCAGCATTAGGACGGAATTGCATAGGTAAGGACTGATTCTGACATTCACTGTGGTGGCTATTGTGTGGCTCTGTGTTGGCTGCTAATTGGCAGAATAGAGCGTACTAACTGGCAGAAAGGTTGCTGTCAATTGGCTGAATAGTGGCTACTGTGTGGCTGTGTGGAGCGTCATATATCCGCATTTTCTGCCTTTTTTTCTGCCTGAAAGCATAGGGCATGCTCGGGTGTATCAATACAGAATCAAATCCGAAAAAGGATTTGATTCTGTTGTTGCTTTATTTTCAGGTCTTTGGATGAAAATAATCCGGAAATATTATTTTTCATTTGGAGTGCCACAACTTTTTTCTTCATAGAAAAAAGTTGACAAAAAAGAACTTGCGCCATCCGTTCTTCAAACGACTGAAAAATTCAGGAACCCGCTACGCGCCTAAATTTTTGGAGCGCTTTCTTTTATCTGGATTTTGAAGACATCAGAGAAAAGAAACAAAAGAGAATGCAGAAAATTTACGCTTCAAGAGGTTACAGAATTCAGAGTGGGTTCTCTCTCCTACAATTTGCCGCAAAGTTATTTACGCATCCCGGAAAAGTCAAGGCTTGGGTTTTCCAGAACTAAGTTACCTAAACAACGCCAAAGGCGCTAGTTCAGTTTTTCATGCCTCAAAACTGACATTCGGCCGTTGACTAGAATCCGGTCTGCTCAATGGGCGTTTGGCTCAAAATTAACAGGCGAGCCAGATGCCTATAAAAATCTACAGGGCAGTAGTGAAATCAAATGAAATTTTTCGAGGGTATTAATACGTTAGATGAATTACGCAAGGAATACCGCCGCCTTGCTTTCTTGTATCATCCGGACAAAGGTGGTGAAACGGCAATCATGCAAGTTATAAATGATCAGTACGACCGGTTGTCGAAAAAGCTGATTAATTCCAACGAAACTTTTTCCGAAGGGAGAAAAGAGTATGAACAGCAGGTTTCAGAAGAAATGCGACAAAGGTTGGACCGGATTATTGGATTGCCAGGAATTATAATTGAATTAATTGGCTCCTGGATCTGGATTACAGGTAATACTTTTCCGATAAGGGAAACATTAAAGGGTGAAGGGTATAAATTCTCTCATCCAAAAGTTGCCTGGTATTGGCACAAAGGAGAATATTTCAAAAAGTCCGGCAAACTGATGTCCATGGACGAAATGCGTGATGCCTGGGGTTCCGAAAAGGTGGAATCCAGATATGCTAATCAAAATAATTTCATTCACTAAAACTTATAACTATGTTTTCAAATTCAAATTGTTGCCGTCCGGATGGTGATTGTTCAGTGTGTTCCGCATATCACGAAGATGAAGATTTTTGCGGACAGGATGATGAACTTGGATATAACGGTGAAGTTTACGACGGGTATTCAGATGCTGATCCGGGTTTATAAAGGAAAGTGGCTTCGCCACTTTTTAGTCGCTAACTATAGAAATTTAAAATTCAGAGTAAATCGTTGTTGTTTTTTTGATTTTTGGAACTATATTTGTGAACCGATTTGGTACACAAATATAATAAATCATGTTAATAATTAGCAGCAGGGAATTTCGCGAAAAACAGAAAATGTATCTTGATCTTGTGGATCAAAAAGAACAGGTGATTGTACAACGAGGCAAAAACAAAGCCTACACCTTAACTCCGATTACCGAGGCCGACCGTTTCTTGGCCAATCCAGAAGTGAAGGCTCGTATCCTGCATTCGCTCGAACAGGCAAAAAAAGGCAATCTGACTACTTTAGCAAAAGAGGATATTAACAGCTTTCTGGGAGTATGAGCTATACATTGCAACTCACTTCCGATGCCATTCAGGATATTGATCGGCTGAAAAAAGCAGGAGATAAAGCCACTTTAAAGAAGCTTTCAGTTCTGTTGGAAGAACTAACCGAACACCCCCGAACAGGTACTGGACAACCCGAGGAATTGAAACACAACTTTTCGGGTTGCTGGTCACGAAGAATTAACGCTAAACACCGCTTGGTATATCGTATTGAAGAGGAACAAGTAACTGTAATAATCCTGTATGCCAGTGGTCATTACAAGGATAAATAGCCTTTCCTATTAAAATTTTAGTTCTATAAGTTGTTATCGAAATTAACTGGATCAACTTCTAAATTCAAGAGGCCAAAAGCCTCTTTTTTTTATGTAATTATGTTGTTATATTTCATAAATTAGGCATCTAAATTATCACTATGGCATTAGGTTGGAACGAGATTAAAGACCGAGCTCTGAAATTCTCAAAAGAATGGGCAGGCACATTTAACGAAAATGCAGATGCAAAGCCATTTCTGGTTGAGTTTTTCAATGTATTTGGAATCAGTAACCGCAGGGTAGCATCGTTCGAACATCGGATTAAAAAGCTCGATGAGCATGATGGTTACATCGACTTACTCTGGAAAGGAACCATCCTCATTGAGATGAAAAGCCGTGGCAAAGATCTAAATAAAGCCTATCAACAGGCAAAAGATTACTTATATGGTCTAAAACAACACGAACTACCTAAGTATATTCTTGTTTCCGATTTCGATATCTTTCGGCTCATCAACCTCGAAGAGGATACTGAAAGTACTTTTCACCTGAAGGATTTAGTGAATAATGTGAAACTGTTCGGTTTTATTGCCGGATATCAGCAGCAGTCATACAAAACTGAAGATTCAGTAAACATCAATGCAGCTTACCTGATGGGAAAACTGCATGATTCATTGAAAGATGCGGGTTACACTGGCCACGAATTGGAAAAATACCTGGTTCGTTTACTCTTCTGCCTTTTCGCTGAAGATACAACCATTTTTGAAAAAAGCTTATTTCAGGATTATATCGTAAATAAGACCAACGAAGATGGTACCGATTTAGGATTGCATTTGGCTCAGTTGTTTCAAGTATTAAATACCATGCCTGAAAACCGGCAGAAAACATTGGATGAAAGTATTACTTCATTTCCATACGTTAATGGGCAGTTGTTTGCCGAACAGCTTTCGTTCGCCTCATTCAATACAAAAATGCGACAGTCATTAATCGATTGCTGTGCGCTCGACTGGAGTAAGATTTCACCGGCTATTTTCGGATCCATGTTTCAAAGTGTGATGGACGAAAAGCAACGTCGTAATCTTGGTGCTCATTACACCAGTGAGAAAAATATAATGAAGCTTATTGGTCCATTGTTCCTCGATAAACTTTGGCAGGAATTCGAGAGCATAAAAGGCAATACCAACAAGCTTAAACAATTTCAGCGCAAAATAGCATCACTCCGTTTTCTGGATCCTGCCTGCGGTTGTGGAAACTTCCTGGTAATTACATACCGCGAACTGCGATTACTCGAACTCGAAATTCTGAAGGTCTTACAAAAAGGGCAGCGGGTTCTTGATCTCGAATCATTGATGCAATGCAATGTCGATCGTTTTTATGGCATCGAATACGAAGAATTCCCTGCGCAGATTGCCCAGGTAGCTCTTTGGTTAATCGACCACCAAATGAACATGCAAATTTCTCAGGAATTTGGGGAGTACTTTGTCCGGTTACCATTGCGTAAATCAGCCAAAATTGTTCATGGTAACGCACTGAGAACTGATTGGGACAGCCTGATTGATGCTTTACCATGGGAGAACGAAACCGACAGCAAGCAATATAATTACATTCTCGGAAATCCTCCATTTATTGGAAAATCCATGCAAAACGGATCCCAAAAAAGCGATATGGAGCTAATTTTTAATGGTGTAAATGGTGCAGGACTACTTGATTACGTTACTGCTTGGTACATTAAAGCATCTAAATATTTACAAAAACATAATGTTGAAAGAAATGAAAATGATATAAATACCCGGGTTGCTTTTGTTTCTACTAATTCAATTGCCCAGGGCGAGCAGGTTGGGGTATTATGGAATGAAATGTTTAATCGATACCATATAAAAATCCACTTTGCACATCGGACCTTTAAATGGGGCAATGAGGCGAAAGCAAATGCCGCTGTTCATGTTGTAATTATTGGATTCTCCAACTTTGATATCCCTGAAAAACTTGTTTATGAATATGATGAAATTAAATCAGAGCCCCATGAATTAAAAGTAAAAAATATTAATCCATACTTAATCGAAGGTAAAGATAGTCTAGTGATAAGTAGAAGAAAACCAATTTCAAATGTTCCAAGTTTGATGTATGGAAATAAACCAGTTGACGGTGGATTTTTAAGCTTTGATTCTGACGAAAAAAATGAATTGATATTAAAAAATCCACTATCAGTCAAATATATATATAGACTATTTGGATCTCAAGAATATATAAATAATATTGAACGTTGGTGTTTATGGTTGGTTGATGCACTGCCTGATGAACTTCAAAAAATGCCTGAAGTATTAAAAAGAATTGAATCGGTAAGGATATCAAGACTAAATAGTACTAAAATGGCAACGGTCAGACTAGCAGAAAAGCCAACATTATTTGCTGAAATTCGTCAGCCTAAAAAGGACTTTTTGATAATTCCAAGAGTTTCATCTGAGAGAAGAAAATATATCCCAATTGGCAAATTAGGGAAGGATATTATAGTAAACGACCTTGTTTCAATTATTCCTGATTCTAATAATTTTCATTTTGGTATTTTATCTTCAATAATGCACATGACCTGGGTAAAGTATGTATGTGGTCGGTTAAAAAGCGATTTCCGTTATTCCAATGATATTGTCTATAATAACTATCCTTGGCCAGAAAACCCCATTGATAAGCAAAAAGAATCCATTGAAAATGCTGCACAAAAGGTTTTAGATGTTAGGGCAGAGTTTCCGAATAGCAGTCTGGCCGATTTGTACGACCCATTAACCATGCCACCGGCATTGGTAAAAGCTCACAATGAACTTGATAAAGCTGTCGATCTGGCCTACCGGCCACAGGCATTTATCAATGAAACCAAACGGATTGAATTTCTTTTTGAATTGTACGATAAATATACGGCTGGGTTGTTTGCTGATGGGAAAAAGAAGAAATAACGATATTTTTAAATAAGATTGATATCAACACAAAATAGTATGGCTCAATATGAACGCTCAATAAAGATTGCATTAAATAAACTCACTGGTGAGATTCTGGATGCAGATGAAGTTTTTGATATAACAAAAGAAGCATTCGAAATAAGACGCAAGTATCATGAAAAAAGCTTATTGCTATCATGTTTTGAATGTGAGCAGGATTTGATGGTCTCAGGAAGTAAATATGACAGATTACATTTCAAGCATAAACCCGGGCATGATTACTGTATTCTATCAGATG
Organism: Prolixibacteraceae bacterium UBA6029; assembly: GCA_002429385.1. Taxonomy (GTDB): domain Bacteria; phylum Bacteroidota; class Bacteroidia; order Bacteroidales; family Prolixibacteraceae; genus Aquipluma. The sequence continues at coordinate 165,988 of DIZL01000058.1, forward strand.
GTCAACTTTCACCTGAAGAACATGAGCTATTTACTGCAATTTTAAAATCAAAAGAAAGCAACCGACATAAGGACCTAAAAAATAGAATCGGAAAATCACTGTATAATGTAGAAGGAATTGAAAGAAATTCCATTGCAATAGATAATAAATTTATTATCCGGGGTAATGAAAAAAGAAGACCAGATGTGTATTGTATTTACAAAGGAAAGGAACTTGTCTTTGAAATCCAGCTATCTGATTTATCACTCGGTTACATATTAAGTCGCTATGAGTTTTACAGAAAATATGGGATGTATTTGATATGGATTCTGGATAATTTTGACATTCATAATCAAGGTACTTTAGAAAGAGATATCAAGTACCTTTCTAAATATGAAAACTTTTTAAAGCTAGATGAGGATTATAAAGACTTTTCTTTAGAATGTGATTACAAGATACCTTACTTAACGTTTGACAATAAACTTCAAACGAAATGGAACAATAAAACTATTTCTTTAGATCAATTAAATTTTGATGATGAAGATTTTCAAGTTTATTTTTACAACCTCAGCGACAATAAAATAAAAACTGCGATTTTACAAAGAGAAAAGGCTACTGAAATAAAAGAAGCGGAGAAAAAAAGAATTGAGATTCAAAAAGAAAGTGCCGCAATAAATAAGGCTACAGAGATTATTAAAGAGATAAAACAGTTAAGAGTTAATAAGTCTGTGAATTTTAATTCTGCCATAGACCTAATAAACCAGCTTGATGAATTTGAATTACAGATTCTAAATACGAGATTAGGATTTACTGATAAAAACAAAATAAAAGAACCTCCCTTATTAAAGTGGCTTAAAACTGCACATATTGATGACATACCTTTCATTGAATTCATTATAAATTGTTCTGAAATTGACCTTGATGTGAATGAAACAGATATAGCTGGCAAATCTGCATTACAGTTACTCATGGAGATAAAATACGCTGATTTTTATAATCCAATAGCTTCTTTATTTAAACGTGGTTATATACTTACCATTGCGGATAAGGATTTTATTCTAAACCTTAATCTTGAATTTGAAAGGAAAAATGACATCTATGTTTATGATCTTTACAACAAACTAACAAATAAAAATTTAGTCTATTCTGTATTTAAGCATCGTAAGCTTCTATTTATAATTGAATCGGCACGGATAAAAGAAATTATTGGTTTTAATTATAAAAAAACTGAATGGATAGCATTTGCCAACAATGCTATCCAATATTATGATGAATATTGGGAATATATAGAAATAGCATTTAAAGGGTTTGGACTTTGGGATATTTTGATTAGTGAGGACAGAAAAGGTACTTTTGAAAAGAAGGTACAAGCCTTTTATGCAAACATGAAAAGACAAAAGTTTGATTTTGATGTAGTGTTTAAAGATCTTTATCCTGAGTTAAATAACTTCAATACTTAAATAAAACAACTCGCCTATCTTATATAAAACAACTCAATATATGATTCAAGCATACCCGACAAAACACGGAACAGGAGTCGCTATATTTGGTGATTATGGAGATTTAAATGCATTGTATGAAACTGTTCATAAAATTGCAGACTCCTTAGATGAAAGTAATAAGTTTCAAAAAGGGCAGCATCAATTATTAATGAACTTAGCCTATGAAATTAGAAAAGCATTTTCCGGAAATCGGCTTAAAGAGAAATTCATGTATGATGGAGATGGTGAAAGTGTTGGTTTTTACGGATTTCAAATTGTATGGACTGACATATTGATTTTCATAAGTGTATTAAGACACAATGCCGGCTATTTCCAAACAAACAAACTTCATCAAGGCTCGTTGTATTATCTTGAATATATCGTTGAGAAAGCTTTATTTGAATATGATGTTGTAGGAGCAAATAATATTAAAGATTTTATCGCTCAAAGAATTAATATTCAGGATATCTGTGTCTTTCAGATTTATCAATTGTTACACATTAAATTTGTTTCAGAAAGGCCAGGAAAAGCCAGATTTAGGAAAATACCCGATTTTATTAATAATCATTTTTCATCCAGATCAATCGAATATATAGAATTTATAGCCTCATTAAAAGATATGGCCAAAAAACAGAATGGTGATATTACCGATTTGGAATACACTGAATTTCCTGATATAAAATGGTAAAAAGAGATTTTAAAATAGTGTATTTGGATCAGTTTGCAATCAGCAATTTAGTGTTTTCTAATGAAGAGATTTGGAAAGATTTAAAATTGCTTTTGGAGCAAGGAGTTAAAGAAGGAAAATTACGATGTCCGATTCCTTATGATCATTTTTTAGAAACACCTCAGGCTGAACCTGAAAAGGCAAAAAAAATTGACGACTATTTTTCAAGTATTTCAAACGGGTTAGTTTTTAAATCAACTTTTCACATAACTTCTCAGCTTATAATTTCAATGCTTAGAAAGAATAACTTAACTGTTAATACATTCATCGGTAAATTAAAAAAAGAAAAAATACTATCTGAAAAAAGAGAATTTGACTTTTTTTATGACCGGAAGCAAGAATTTGATCAAATGATTGCAGAAGGTGCGAATGTTTCAAATAGTTTTAGAAATATTACCCATAATCAGAAGATTGAAAAGAAGACTAAAAAAACAATGTACGATGCAATCTACCACATTTCCACACAGGAATTTGTAGCAAGATTGAAGGACCTGATAAAAGATGGCAACATTGTTATTCGGGGTGATAGTTTTTCCTTTATGGATATTCCGAATTGGATTGATCAGACAATTTTCAGATTGATCAATATTCACAGAATGGATGTTAAGGAAACAAAGAAACTATTATCAATTATTCAGGAATATGGATTTAGTAAGATTGCTCCTCTTGATATTCGCTTTTCACTCTACGCCATTATGTCAATAGAAAGTAAAAAAGAAAATGCTGGAGATCACATTGACATTGAACGAATTGCTGCAGGTTTGCTTATATCTGATTATTTTTTAATTGACAGGCAAAGGAAGTCTGAAATCATTGAATTAGTCCTTGATAAAAAATATCAAACAAAAGTGTATTCTGGTTGCAAGTTAGATATATTAAGTTTAATCAATGAATTGAAAATGATATTAAATTGAAACTACCAAATGAAGAAATGAAATCCATGGAAAATGGAATTAAAGATTTTCGGTAAAAGGTAGAGATTGCAAATCTCTACCAAATATGTCAAGGCACACAATGAATTGGATAAAGCTGTTGACCTGGCATACAGACCACAGGCTTTTATCAATGAAGCCAAGCGGATTGAATTCATTTTCGAATTGTACGATAAATACACAGCCGGACTGTTTGCAAAGGATAAAAAGAAAAAATAATATATAACACTAAATTGGCTTCTGCCTCTTTGGTGTTATATATTCGAAACTTTCGACTCTAATTAAACCACTCGAATGCATAATTTAAAATGAAGAAGATGAGAAATGATAAAATAATTGATCCTGAGAATATTGATGATATTCTAGTTGCTCGAATTGAGAACTGGATATACCAAACAAAATGTCGTAAGTGTGGAATGATACATGATTGGTATTTTGCTTCGAGAAGTACTGTCGAATGGGATGTTTTTTCTTTTGCGATGAACGATTATATCAAAGAACCGAGACAGTTTTATTGTAGCTGTTGCGTCCGAAAAACTGTACAAGAAATTATCTCCTATAACGAACCTTAGAATTCATTATTCATATATCACAACTTCCAAAGCGGCTCCCGCCTCTTTTTTTATTTCCTTTTTTGCGGAGTGGGTATCTCTCTCACTCAATTTTGCCCCGAATTTATTGATCACATCCCGGAAAAGTCAAGGGTAATACAAGCGGCCTTCGTTTGGTGCCTGGACAGTATAGCGTGCCGAAGGCCGCCCTTGACTAGAATCCGGTCTGCTCAATGTGCAATTGGCTCAAAATTAATTGGAGAGCCAGCCTACAAAAATCCACAGGGCAGTGGTGACAAACAATGCAAACAAATTTATTTACTCCCATGCCAATGTACAATTCAACTTTGGCAGAAATTGAGATCAGTTACAAACCAAAGTACAAAGCATCAGAACTACAAAAGGTGGTTACTTCCGCTGATGCATACTGTTGTTTAAAGGATGTTTTTCCAAGCTTGGATTACAGGGAATACTTTTACATACTTTGTCTAAATCGAAATAACAAGGTATTGGGATACTGCCAGATTTCAGCGGGTGGACTCACTGGCACAATGGCTGATGTACGAATGATTATGCAAACAGCTTTGAAATCAAATAGCTGCTCAATTATTTTAAGTCACTGTCATCCGAGCGGAAACCTGGAACCCAGTGAAGCCGATAAAGATTTAACCAAGAAGATTCAGGAAGCTGGCAAGGTTCTCGACATTGCGGTTTTGGACCATCTGATTATTACTTCTGAATCATACTACTCTTTTACAGATGAAGGTAAAATGTAAGAAGATGGCTTCGGCCATTTTTTTGTTCGCTTATGAGGGATCCATAAATTTTATATTAATACCTTCTCTTCTTTTTCATTATTTTGATGATGTTCAGCCTACTACATAGAAATTCTTGTTACACTCAAATTAGTGGATAAAGTTATTGATCGCCATCCGGAAAAGTCAAGGCTTTGGGTTTCGCCTATTCTGATCTACAAAAACAACACTTCGTGCTAGTTCAGCTTTTTGCCTGGTCGTACCGATCTTGTTTCGGGACCTGTCAGCACACATACGTACTCAAAGCAAAAACCAGACATTCGGCCTTGACAAGAATCCGGTTGGCTCAATGTTGATTATCCATAATTTAATTTTAACAGGCGAGCCAGAAGCCAAAATAAGACCTCAGGGCAGAGGCAAAATGTTATGGGTAAATCAAATGTTGCAGAAAAAACAGCCACAATTGCTGAAGTAGTTGAAGTAGTAGAAGTTGCTCCAGTTTTGACCATTGTGAAAGACGAAGTCGAAGCACCGCGAAAGCTGACTCTGGATGAAAGGATTCAAAGAGTAGAAGACTTATCATTGCTGATCGACCGTTGGAAAACGTTGAATGATTCACGTCGTAAGTTGCAAACCTTCCAGATCGGAGCTGATTCTCTCAGTTCTGTGATCAGTTTGCGCGATTCAAATGGCAATGAGTTCAAAACTTCCAACTCAGCAGTGATAACCTCTGTTATCGACGAAATGAAACGAACCCTGGATGTGAAAATCAAAGATGTTGAAGAGCAAATTAACCTTTAACGAAGAGTGGGGCTTACGCCCCATTTTTTTGTTCGCTCAGGTTTGACATAGATTCTGAATTGGGAAATTAATAGTTAAAAGATTATTTATACCTTTAACTTAAGTTTTGAAATGCTGTTAAGTTTGAGCCAACACCTCGCGGGCGATGGGGACAAGAACGTTGTCTAAAAGAGTATTTCAAAATTAACCCGCATAGCTCTGCAGAAATGCAGGGCTTTTTTTATTGAATGACCTATTGCCTGAGCTTATCAAACCAGTCGAAACTGTCCTTTCTCCCCATAATCCTGCAACTTACATTTGATTCATCAATCATCATTAATCAATCAAAAATCAAATGGTTCAACCAAAAGTACAATCAATACGCCGAAACCTGGTCCTCAAAGAACTGGAAATTAGGGAAACTCCGCAAGGGAAACAAATCGTCTTCTCCATCAAGTTTGTAAAGAAGGATGGAGAGCTGGTTTTTATTCCACGTGCAGTGGCTACCGGACTAAAAATGAACATGAAAGAAAACCGGATGCGCGGAGTTCTTCCTGTGGATGAAAACGGAAACGCCTGCGGTCATGTCACTCCTGTTAGTATTGATTCATTGATCGAGTATAATGGTATAAAGGTGAAAATGTAAGATGGCAGATATTATTTTTAATGCTCAAGGTGTGCCTCTTCTTGCTTCCGGACGAAGCTATCTGGGTGCCACAACCGGGGTTCCGGCTGCTAGGCCGAACTCAGCGAATCCAAAACCTTCTAAGATCGATTTGGATCGAACAACAATCGGCAATTACGAAATTGCCAGCTGGGGATCAAACAACGATTGGCCGTCAAAAGCGGAAGAGATCATCAACAAGGTAGGAACGCTGAACACTGGCTTGCGCTTTACCCGCAATTTTACCTTGGGCCAAGGTATTTATCCCTGTATTGTTACCGGCTATGATGATAAAGGCAATGAAATTCTGAAGGCTCCCAAAGATCCGTTACTAACCTTGTTTGCCAACAGTCGTGTTATGCGACGGTATATGGAAAAAGCAATCCGTGATTACCTGAAGCTCGGGGTTGCTTTCGTGGAGTTCCTGTTCAATGCTGATGGAAGCCAGATTGTTGGGGTAAATGCCATTAATTCAAAATACTGCCGGTTGACCGTTGCAAATAAAGATGGAGTGGTTGAGAATTGCATCGTGTCCGGAAGGTTTCCTGATACTCCAGGCGAAGGCGAATACACGGTTTATGATGTTCTGGATGAATATGATCCTTATGCTGACCTGGAACGTCGCCGTTGGGCTGGTAAAACAAACGGAAAATCGCTGGTGATGTGTATCCGCGATTCCTGGAGCAATAACGAATACTATTCTGCGCCTCTTTGGTTTGCTGCCTATCTGGCCGGATGGATCGATATTGCCAGTATGGTTCCTGCATTCCTGAAAAAAGCCTATACCAATCAAATAACCTGGAAATGGCATATCCAAATCCCTTATGCATTCTGGGATCGTCAGTTCCCTGCCAATGAGTTTGCAACCATCGACCTGCGAAAGAAAGCCATTGAGGATTATATGGATGATGTGGAAACCAATCTTTGCGGGGTGGATAACGCTGATAAGCCAATCTTTACTTTCTTCGAGATTAATCCAATGAATGGCAAGGCAGAGGAGAAATGGATTATCGAACCGCTAAACAACAAGCTCAACAGCGAACAGAACCTGGTTACTTCAGCTGCAGCAAACTCTGAAATCATGTTTGCAATCATGGTTAATCCAAATGTGATGGGAGCGGGGATGCCAGGTGGTGCTTATGCCGGAAACTCAGGAGGGAGCAATATTAGGGAAGCTTACTTGATCAACGTAGCTAATGCCTGGCTTGACCGACAAACCATGCTTGATCCTATCGAAATTGTACACCGATACAATGGTGGCGATGAAAATATAGAATGGCGATTTAGAAATACCGTTCTAACGACCCTCGATTCTGGTGCCGGAACAACTAAAACCTTATCGTAATGCTATTCAAAACCATCGAAGAAATCAAACAATTCCTGGCAGTTGGTGCAGGGACCGACTTTAACAGGTTAAAACCCCATATCCAGAATGCAGAAACTGCTTACTTGAGACCAATGCTTGGTATAGGATTATTCAAGGAATTACAGGATTTCTATGATAGTCCGTCAGAAACTCCAATGATAGGACAAAATATACTATTCGGCGAGCTTTTGTCACTGGTACAACGGACACTGATTCACCTGACCTATTGGTCCGGGTTCCAGGTTCTGAACGCCACTATCTCCGATGGTGGTTTCAAACGAACCGAAACCGAAAAGGTCAAGAGCCTATTCAAGTACCAGGAAGTTGAATTGAAAGAGTATTTTAAAACAACCGGCTTCAATGGATTGGATGAAATCCTTTTTTACCTTGAGATGGAAATCAAGAAGTCTGAAGCAGAATCAGTCAATTTCAAATCATTTGTAGATTCAGATGCCTGGACAATCCTGAAATCATCATTCATTCCTGATACCAATACTTTCAACAGCAATATTTTCATTAATCACAGCCGCCTTACTTTCCTTCGGCTAAAATCTCCCATGCAGTTGGTGGAAGATTTGGACATCAAACCGATACTTGGAGAAACTATTTTTAAGGAAATAAAAACAGAATTGGCAAAGATTGATCCGGCAGCAAAAGTGACAGTAATCCTTCCCTATATTCAAAAAGCGATAGCCTATCTGGCGACGGCGCTTTTAATGGAAGAAAGCGGAGCGGATCTTACGGAGAAAGGCTTATACTTCGAAAGTACTGACGCCTATAATGACCTAACAACAAACAAACAGCCTGCAGAAAGTGATCGGATTAACTTTCTGGCAAAACGCAACAAAGGGATTGGGCAAAATTATCTGGAGCAGCTAAAAAGTTACCTTAATGCCAATGCCACAGACTGGCCAACTTACTGCGGACAAACAGGTAATTTACTGCGACGGACCAATACTGACAAAAAATCTTTCTGGGCATGTTAAAGATCGAAGTAAAATATCGTCCTATTGGTTGGCTGTCATTCACTCGAAAGGTTGACAGTAACTTACCTCAGAATTGGGCTGATGTGACTCAAAAGCAACTTATCGCCATTACGCGACTTTACAAGTCGGCAATCTCTGACATTAATTTTCTGGAAGCATTAACAGGACTAAAAAAAGGGATCCTAAATAAATTATCGGATTATGAACGCTACAAACTCATGGAAATCTTTGAGTTTGTTGGTGATCTGAAACCTTTTCATGAATTTATAATCAGGAAGATTTCTATCTATAGAAAAGGGATGATTCTGTATGCTCCGGAGGGCAAACTCAAAGGTATCACCTTCGGCCAGTTTATCTTTGCGGATACTTATTTTGCCAATTATCAGCATTCAGGCGATGAAACGGATATGAATAAATTCATCGCTTCGCTGTATTTGAGAAAAGATGAACTCTTTGATGAAAAACGTATTCAAAACCGACATCCACAGATTGGGAAAATTGATAAGAATATTCGTGAGGCTATTGTTCTGAATTACCAGTTAATGCATGAGTGGCTTGCACTGGCTTATCCTCTGATTTTTCACACGGTATCAGAATTGACAACCATTCCATCCGTTACGGATGGAAATATTGTCTTGCCAGAAATCCAAAGAGACCCTAACATCTGGATCAAAGTCTTTCAGAATTTCGTGGGTGATGATATCATTCATGATGAAGTTTGGGCTGCAAAGCCGGTCAATACAATCTTTGCTTACATGACCCGAAAATACAAGGAAAACGCAAGGTCCCATAAATAGTAAAAACCCATTGATCAATCAAAAATATGTCAGCAAAATTCTCTCAGCTCGTTTCCTATTTCGAAAACCTTGCACGTTTGCATAAGGATATCGGTCACTCGGACAGCGAAAAACATTTCTTCCGGATGGAAGTGGATGAAGTGTTGGGAGGCATTAACCGGACGGATGTGAAGCACCCTTTTCTCATTCTTGAAGGTTATGGTTATGACTTCACCGATGATAAAAGTGACAATCTGCTTAAAAACCGCCGTGGCGCTTTTATGCTGATCGATCATGTCTCAGACCAGACTGATTTTGAAGCTATTCAATCAGCCTGGGAAAATATGGAAGAAATCGGAGATGAACTCCTGGTTAGGATGAAAACCGATAAACGAAATCCACTGGTACCGGCTATTCGTGATTTTGATTTCTCAAGCGTTGAAGCATCACTCCTGGTTAATGAATCTGATGGAAACTACGGAATCCGATACACTTATGTTCTTACTTCACCACGAAGTAATGAAGTGAATCCGGATAAATGGTTAATCCCATAAATCGAACAGAATGGGATATCTTAAGAACAATTTCGGAACCAACGGAAACTTTAAAGGAAAAGCATCAAGATACGTTTCCCAATCAACCGGCAGTCAGCCTGATCCCCAAACCGTCCAGCAACAGAATGCACTGGTTCAAAAGTGGGCTCCAATGGTTCGAAGCTCTCTTCGTGGAAGCGCACGTTGGTTTTCAGATGGAAAAACTGAATCATTTGTTATCCGCGATGGTGGCAAACAAACCGAAAGGAAATTAGCTGCCAGCATCATGAGCAAAGTTGGGAAAGAATTCGGTCTGGCCAATTACATTGGATTCTCCTTTGAACGTCATGGAGTATTCGTGCATAAAGGCGTTGGACGTGGATATCAGTCAAACGGAAATGGATTTGTCACTAGAACAGCCAAATATCCTGCCCGGGTTCGCGAACGTGTAGCTGTCGAATGGTTCAATCCTGTGCTGGATCGGAACATTCCTATTCTGGCCGATGAACTGGCCAACATCAATGCTGATGCTGCGGTGAATGCCACCCGGATGAGAATCAAATAATCTGTAAACATTTTGCCCTTTTCTTTACACGTTATTAAAACATGTAAAGAAAATCCACTTTTTTCCTGTCCTTTCCCTTCCTGTTTGCCAATCGGATATTTGTGAAAAATATCTTTTATGGCAACTTCCTACAACAGGCGAATCAACCTTTACATCAACGGTCAGCAGGTCACCAATGACATTGCCAGTATCCGTGCCGAGATGAACAAGACCATCAACACCCAGGCACGAATGACTATCGGCTCCAAAGAGTATGTAGCCGAAGCATCCAAAATCAAACAGCTAAAAGCAATCATTGATCAGCACCGGGCTGATATTGGCCAGATTGAAAGCAAATGGTCCATGCGCAACATCGGAAGGATGTTTAATGATTATTTCTCGATGGTCACCGCTTTTCTGGCTTCTTCTGTGGCTCTGGTGATGGGGGTAAAACAGATCATTCAAACATATAACGACTTTGAAGAGCGTCTGGATAACCTTTCAGCTTTAACCGGTTTGGCCGGTAAAGACCTGGAATGGCTGGGTGAAACAGCTAAGAAGATGTCAACAGACACCCTGGAAGGAGGAATACGTGTCACCCAATCGGCTCAGCAAATTGTTGATGCATTTACCAAAGTAGGTTCGGCAAGACCTGAACTTCTAAAAAATAAAGAGGCCCTGGTAAATGTTACCAAGGAAGCCATCATACTGGCCAATGCGGCCAAGATCGAACTGCAACCTGCCATTTCGGGCCTTACAATGGTAATGAACCAGTATAATGTATCTGCAGACCAGGCCCGTCGGATCATTAATGTTCTGGGAGCAGGATCCAAGGAAGGTGCAGGGGAAATTCCATACCTGACCATCGGCTTTGAAAAAGCAGGAACCACCGCTTCCATGGCCGGACTCTCCATTGAAACACTTACTGCAACACTGGAAACCCTTGCACCCCGGTTTTCACAACCAGAAATTGCCGGTCGGGGACTACGTGGAATGTTACTCCATCTCCAACTTGGGGCTGATGATACCAACCCTGCCATCGTTGGTATGGGAACAGCCCTGGAAAACCTGGCTAAAAAAGTACTTACCCCACAGGAACAACTTAAAATGTTTGGCCTTGAAAACATCAATGTTGCCAATACCCTGATTCAGAATGTGAAAGAATTCAGGCAATATGAGAAGGCAGTAACCGGAACTAATGTGGCCATCGAACAGGCAATCATTAATACCGGTAACAATAACGCCAAACTTGCCCAGGCCAAAAACCGGCTTAATGTGATGAGTATTGAATTGGGTGAAAAACTGGCTCCGGCACTCCAGGTAAGTACCAGTGGATTGACTTATTTTATTAAGGCTTTAACAATCTCCATTGATTTTATATCCCGGCACAAAGTTTTGATACTATCGCTCATTTATTCCCTTACGGCATACACCATTGCAGCCAAGCTGGCAACAATGTGGGAAGCGAGGAAAAATAAAGAAACACTCTTAGGTATTGTTGCAGGGTGGCTTCAATCAGCTGCCTTTACTGCACAGTTTGCTGCAATATCCCTGTATAATGCAGGTGTTGCTCTGCTCTCAGGGAACCTGGCCGTGGCTTCGATTCAGTTCAGGGCCTTCAGCGCTGCCATGGCTGCAAACCCAATAGGGCTGTTTGTCGGATTAGTCGTTGCAGCAGGTACTGCCCTGTACTTTTATTCCGGACAGATGACAGCTGCACAAAAAACGCAGTTAATGATGAATGAACTGAATCTGGAAGCTAAAAAAAGGATCGTTGAAGAAAAACTAGCCATCGAAGATTTACTGGCCACTGCCCGAAACAAGAAACTTTCAGATGCAGAGCGCCTTCAAGCCATTGCAGAAATGCATAAACTTTCGCCTGCTACCCTTGGTAATATACAGTTGGAAAATGTCTACACCAAAGAGGCTACCGATTCCATTAATGTTTATATCAAGGCATTGGAAAGAAAAGCATTTGTTCAGGCAGCATCAGAGAAACTGATCGATATCGAAAAAGAACTTCTTGATCTCTCATCTGGCAAAGGTGCCGATATAACCTTCTGGCAAGCTTTGGGCAACAGCCTGCTTTCCTTTGGAAATGCTGCTGTTGCCCAGGGACGAAATGCCAATACAGCCTTTTCAAATATGACTGAGCAGCAGAAAGCCTTGTTACTGCAGAAGGAGAAACTGCTTTCGGTAACCAGGAAACAAAAGGAAGAAGATTCCAAATCCAGAGTGGACGGAGGCGCTGGTACTGGTGTTATTCTTGACCTTGTCCGGGCAAAAGAGCTGGAGCTGGAAACGGCCAACAAAATGCCGAGATCGACTGAAGCTGAGATAACCGCCCGTAATAAATCGATTGAATCTATCCAGAAGGAAATTGATCGGCTCAATGAACTTGGAACAAAAAAAGAAGGAAAAGCGGATGACAAACAGGATTCAGAAGCTGAAAAGAAGGAAAAAGAAAGGCTGAAAACGCTCATTGATAATGCCACAGCGCAGCATGAGGCAAAAATGGCACTAATCAAGAAAAGCCATTTAGAAACAAAAGGATCAGAAGATCAGTTCAAAGCCGACATGCTGATTGAAGAGATCAATTTTCAGCAGGCTAAAATGGCTATCTATGAGAAGGGAAGCAAAGAATATGAAGCGGCTTATTCCCAGTCTTTGCAATTGCAGGTTGATGCGCAAAAAACAGTCAAAGACCTGTTGGAAAAGGCAGATAAAGAACTGGCCGATGCCAAGGTGGAAAACCTTGCAGAGGGCATCAAAAAGCAGAAGGCCATTGAGGAAAACCGGTGGGCAGATGAACTTGCCGGACTAAAAAAACAACTGCTGGATAAAACGGATCTGAAAGAGCAGGAAGTAGCCCTTAATGATACCATTAATAAAACCATCCAGGAAAAGACATCCGCTCACCTGAAAATAATGTCTGACCTGGAAAAGGCAGAAAATGAGCAACGGATCATGGATGCAGCACTTATTCGTCAGGCGAAAGCCACCACGGACGAGGAAGAGTTTGCAGCAAAGCGTGATATGGCCCAGGCAGAATATCAGCAGGATTTGATTGATGCCAATGATAATGCCGCTAAAATTGCTGTGGCTGAGCGCAGTCTATCGGATAAACTTGTTCAAATCAAACTGGATGAACTGGCCAAGAAACAGGAAATCGGTGATGCTGTTTTCTCAGCCGCAAATTCATTGTTTGGTGGTCTGGCTGAGCTGGCTGGAAAAGAAACAGCCATGGGCAAAGCAATGTTCCTTTTTCAGCAAGCAGCTGCAATAGGCCAGGTCATCTTTAATACCGCCATTGCCAATGCTAAGGCAGTAGCCACATTTCCACTAACACTAGGGATGCCCTGGGTGGCCATTAATACCGCTTCTGCCATTGGCAGCATTGCTTCCATTGTTGCCCAGTCTATCGCTAATTTCTCACAACCTAAAGGTTATGCCAGTGGTGGATATACAGGCGCAGGAGGAAAGAATGAACCTGCCGGAATAGTCCACAAAGGAGAATATGTCATCCCTGCCGATATGCTTCGCAATCCGCAGATCGCCATGATGGTGGCCGGATTGGAGAACATGAGGCAAACCAGATACACCATTACTCCGGGAGCATACCAAACAAGTAAATCCAAAGGTTTTTCTTCGGGTGGTTATACCACTGATGCAAATTCTATTTCCCATTCAGCACTAAACAGCTTGCTTGGAAAACTGTCCGGCATTAATCCAACTGGCCAAAACCAAAATGAGATTTTATCAGCCTTAGCTTTGGCTGTGTCTGATTTGAAAAATTGGAATCCATCTATTTCTATCGAAGCTTATGAGCGCAAACGTGAACAATACCAGAAAACTACAAACAGCGGATTAAAAAGATAGGTGGTAATAGAGCCTGTCGAACTTGTCCTTTCCTGCCTTTTCTTATCATCATACATTTGATTTAGATATTAATGGATTTATTGATTTCTCATTTCTGTTTTTACGCTTAAAACACCTTTTCAATGTTAGTTACGCATGAAATAACTGGGGGGTTGGTTCATCTTTCAGGCAATCCAATTCAAATAACCGTTACTGCAAGTGGAGTAAAGCCAAATCACAAACTCGCGGTTAAAGTCACTTGTGATGCTTTGATGGGATCTCCCTTTGTGGAAGAAATTGCTCCAAAGAACTTAATATCCGTTTTCGATATTTCCGGATTCATCGATCAGCCGGTGAACTACGATTTCGATTTTCCGGCTGTCGGCGTAGTTACTGCTCATCCGAAATTAGCTTTTTCGGTTATCATCGATATCGGTGAGGTATGGACAGATTCTTCCGGCAACCGTCAGGTGTCATGGAATAACCTGTCAACAAACAATTCACTTACAGTCATCAAAGGCAAACTACGGCCTTATGAACTGGGTATTCTGAATGATTCCGACAAAAGCTTTGCAAGTGAATACATTGAAGGAGGTAAATTCCTGACCCACCTTCCAAATAACCAGGTTGTTTCACCAACCCAGATCGTAAAGCTCTGGTACCTCTCCCGATGGACCAACGTCCATAATGCGAACTGGATACTTTCAGTTAAAACAGACCTGAAAATTGCTCGTCTTTACAAGCCTTCAGGAACCTGTGTACTGGATCCTATAAGTGGATTACTTGAGTTCTCGTTTAATCCTGCTTTTGTTGGTTTTGATCTTAAGCCCGGAGAGACAATACTCAGCTATACCTTTTGGCTTTATGACTCGGAAAACGAAATTTCAGAGCGGCGTACCTATATCGTTGATAATGCTTACTATGAAAAGGCTTTTACATTCATTTACGTTAATCCTCTCTCTGGTATTGATTGTATATGGCTTACCGGTCCATCCACTGAAGGACTTAAAACAGAATCCGAAATTGCATACCGTGCAGTTCCTGTTCTGGCCGGTTCCAAGGTAGCCAGTCAAAAAACGATTTCATCCAGCTCACAGCGGACCTGGGAACTGAACACCGGCCCAAAATCACAAACTGAAATACTCGCTTTGCGTGATTTTCTATCAACCAAACAGTGTTGGATGGTAGATCCTCAGAATCCAGAAAAGCTTATTCCGGTAAATATTGAACCTGGTGATAACAAACTTTTTGATAGCGGGGAAGATATTCAGAACCTGGACATTAAAATACTGGAGGCTCACCGATGAAAGGCAGAGTGCAACTAAAAGATATTTGGAAAGATCCCAATATAAAGGAGTTGATCGATTCGCTTTGGCGAGAGTATCCTGGTCTTTACAACGAAAAGTATGATCGTGATCCTGAGAAATGGCTCCTTAATATTTTAGGTCAGGATGTAGAATATGGTCAGGCGTTGGGTCAGGATCATTCCATTAATGGGAATGAGTCAACAGCCATTGGTATTGGTGCTATTACCCGGGCCTTTCGGGAAATCATCCTTGGTAGTTATGCTACCGAAGATCCCCTGGCAAACCCTGATCAGTGGAAGGCAATCGATAGGCTTATAACAGTTGGAAAAGGAATCAATGATTCCAATCGTGAAGATGCCCTTATTCTTTTTAAGTCAGGATTGCTTGAACTCTTTAATGGCATCCAGATTAAAAAGTACGATCACAGAACAGCGCAGGGTGAGCTTGTAGAACCCGAGGATGGAACACTACAGTTTACACCAGAAAAAGGCCTTGAACTTAGGGAAAACAATAAATGGAATAAGGTTGGGGATAAACACTATCACCATGAACAGGTAAACCCATCCAGAGTATGGGAGATCACTCATAATCTGGCTAAATACCCAACAGTAACAATTACTGATGTTTCCGGGAATGAGTATGAAGGGGATGTAAAACAAATAGATGAAAATATGATGGTATTAACCTTTTCGGCAGCCCTGTCGGGTTATGCCGATTTAAACTAAAATTAAATGGCAAAAAAGACGTTTTTAATTGATTTAGACCTGGCTCTAAATCAGCTTCTTCAGGCAAGGCTTGAGAATTTAGCAACAGCTCCAACCCCCTCTCCGGGTAGAGTTTACTGGAATACTACCGACAAGTTGGTCTATTACTATGATGGAACCAGTTGGCAAGCACTTGTTATAAGTTCCGATTCGAGAATGACCAATGCCCGTACTCCAACTTCGCACGTTATCGCAACCAATCTGGCTTTGGGAGCGGAACACACCATCTCTGGAGCAGCAGCCGGTCAGGTCCTTCGGGCATCAGGGGCAAACGCGGCAAACTTTCAACAGTTGGCTCATACTGATCTTTCCGGCGTTGGCACAAATACCCATGCCCAGATTGATACCCACATTGCTGATGCAACCAAACACAGGTTAATTAATGATGCCGCTATTCTTGGAGCAACTACTGAATTATTCTCCGCGGATAAGGTTTTACAATTGATTAATGCCATCAATACAACTATTTCTGGAAGTTTAATCTACAAAGGAGGTTATGATGCAGCAGCCAACAGTCCGCTTTTGGATGCAACTCCCATTGGAGGTATTAAAACAGGTTGGACTTATGTAGTTACCGCTGCCGGAACATTCTTTGCTGAAGATATTCAGATTGGTGATATGGTTATTGCCAAACAGGATAATCCAACTTTGGCAGCACACTGGACAACAGTCAATAAAAACATACCAGACATTATCGCTGCTTCAGAAACAGCCCAGGGTATCATTGAAATTGCCACTACTGCGGAAGTTGCTGCAGGAACGGATGATTTAAGAGCTGTTACCCCGCTGAAACTGAAACAGGCATTAGGTACAACCGGAACTCTGTCCCTGGTTCGTAAGTTCACCCAGACAATTGGTGATGGTGCAGCTTTGACTTATCCTGTTACTCATGGACTAAATACAATGGCCACCATGGCCGTCATATCCAGAACTGCAGCTCCATTTGATGCTGTGGAATGTGAGATTATTGATACCAGTGTTAACGTAACGACTTTCAACTTCAATGTAGCTCCAACGGCGGGTCAATACACGGTAGTAATCATGGGCTAAAATAAAGATTATGGCTTCAAGAAAACAGCTTGCTCAACTTGACATCTTAGCGGTAACAAACCTTAATGATCCGGGGTCCGGATTCGTTGGTTTCTCCGCTAAGATGGATGGTTTGTATCAGAAAATAGGTGCTACAGCAGATACAAGACTATTAACAGCGGTTGATATCGGTGTTAATGTGGCTGCCTATAACCATTCGCATCCTTATCTCTTGTTATCAGGAGGGGTAATGAGTAACGCTAATGTGGTAACCAATCTTAATGCTGATCTTCTGGACGGACAGCACGGTAGTTATTATGCTTCGGCTGCTCATAACCATTCAGGAGTTTATCAGCCTCTGGATGCTGATCTCACGGCTATTGCCGCGCTGGCCGGTACATCCGGATTGTTGAAGAAAACAGCAACCGATACATGGGCATTAGATACCACAACATATGTGTCTGGCACTCCATGGACAGGCATGGGTTATGTAGCCGGTACACCATGGACAGGAATGGGATATGTAACCGGAACACCATGGACAGGGATGGGATTCTTAACCGCGAATCAGGCTCATACTTTGGATTCTCATTCGAATGTAACAATTACTTCAAATGCGGCTGGAGAGATCCTGAAATGGAACGGATCAACATGGATAAACAACACTCTTGCTGAAGCCGGGATCCAACCAGCAGGAAGTTATGTAACGGGTACTCCGTGGACCGGGATGGGATATGTGACCGGTACGCCGTGGACTGGAATGGGATACTTAACCGCGAATCAGGCTCATACTTTGGATTCTCATTCGAACGTAACGATTACTTCAAATGCGGCTGGAGAGATTCTGAAATGGAACGGATCAGCATGGATTAACAACACTCTTGCTGAAGCTGGAATTCAGCCTGCGGGAAGTTATGTAACGGGTACTCCGTGGACGGGAATGGGATATGTGACCGGTACTCCGTGGACGGGAATGGGATATATAACAGGAGGGCCGTATCAGCCACTTGCTACAAATCTGACTTCATTAACGAATCTGACCTATGCTTCAACTTCGTTTGTGAAAATGACAGCAGCTGGTACATTCACTCTGGATACAACAGCTTATGTGACTGGTACGCCGTGGACAGGCATGGGATATGTGACCGGTACTCCATGGACAGGCATGGGATATGTAACGGGAGGCCCGTATCAGCCACTTGCTACAAATCTGACTTCATTAACGAATCTGGCCTATGCTTCATCTTCGTTTGTAAAAATGACAGCAGCCGGTACGTTCACGCTCGATACTGCAACTTATGTAACCGGTACACCGTGGACTGGTATGGGTTATGTGACGGGTACTCCGTGGACAGCAATGGGATATGTGACCGGGACACCATGGACTGGTATGGGTTATGTAACCGGTACACCATGGACAGGGTATGGATATACAACAACACCGTTTCCATCAGGCAATGGTATTCCAATAGTTGCAAATGGTAATTCATGGGGAACAACAATTCCAACAACAACATTCGCCTTGCGTACCGGAGAGGGATCTATCGAATTTTCATCAGCGGGATTTCGAATTCCAACTAGTATAGGCGGCACAGACTGGATTCTAAAAAACAATGGAGCTGGAGGATTTCAGATTATTACATGGAATGGTTCATCAGCTAGTACTTATCTAACCTTAGATGCAAGTGGAGTTACTGCCACCAACTTCGTCCTTTCTTCAGACATCAGACTTAAACAGAATATAAATGCGATCAACTCAGAGAATATAAGCAAGATCAATTTTGTAGAGTTTAGCATGAAGGCTGATTTATCGGATAGGAAACGATATGGAGTTATTGCACAAGAGGTAGAGAAAGTCGCACCAGAGTTAGTTTATACTAACGACAACGGCGTGAAGTCTGTAGCTTACATTGACTTATTAATAGCCAAAATTTCAGATTTAGAAAAACGACTTAAAAAATGCGAAAATGCGAAATAAGATACTTGTAATTTTATTATTACTATGTTCGGTTTGTTTGGGCCAATCAGTTCCAGACAATACGACATTCAATCTACGGGATGTGACCAATATTCTTGGTGGTGGATCATTACAGGGGGCCGTAAATTCGGCGGCTTCTTTTCCGGATAGTTTTTGGGATTCTCGTTATGGCAGCAACTACATGTCGCCTAAAACACTTTATGGATTCAGAAACTACACTATAACAGCCTTACCTTGTGGGCAAAACGTTTTATATCTGGGAGGGTTGCCAACTAACCCGCGTTCATATCCAATAAGTTTCGGGCCAACAGCGGGATTAGTTGTGTGTGAGTATGCTGGTTGGAAGTTTAATTCCGGAGATCCAATACCCGTGGGAGGTCTTACATGGACAATAAAACAATCAGGAGTAACACGCGATGCCACGGCTGATTTCGTTTCAGATGGATCTAAGTGGTATTACAATGTAAATCATCATGATCCGTCTGAGCCATTACTACCACCTCTTAGATTTATATATAATCCGGCAAATGGCAC
Organism: Prolixibacteraceae bacterium UBA6029; assembly: GCA_002429385.1. Taxonomy (GTDB): domain Bacteria; phylum Bacteroidota; class Bacteroidia; order Bacteroidales; family Prolixibacteraceae; genus Aquipluma. The sequence goes on from DIZL01000058.1 coordinate 185,532, forward strand.
AGCAGGAACACTTTCTATCGCTTTCCAAACATACATGCTTAGTGAGTCATGGTATTGGCAAATGCACTGTCCTACATCATGTTCTTTAGGTACAGCATATTCCACACCACATTTTTCTTGTTACTCTTTCTACTTTCCAAATTTAGTTGCTGGTGCTAACTATTCACTTTACACTGAAAGACTAACAGGCAATGGCGGAAGTGTTGATATTAATGCCTGGGATGCTGCCGGAACAATGGCTTCACCAACTTCACCTATATTAACCGGAACACCATCAGTCTATCCTTCAACGGTGATCTTTAATTCAAATGCAGCAACAGCGCTTGTTTTTGATTTGCACCCAACAAGTACAGCGAAACTCGATGATTACAGGATCACTTTAACAAGAGTTCTGACATACCCGACTATGGCATCAACGGTAGGTGCTTATTCAATAACACCAACAACAGCCTGGTCGGGAGGTACAATATACGACGATGGAGGTTCACCAATTCTTAGTAAAGGTGTTTGCTATGGTACTTCTGCCAATCCTCTTTATTCAGGGCCGCATACGGATAATGGCACGGGTAGAGGTCCTTTTGACAGTTACTTAACCTCATTGAATTCTAACACTACTTATCATTACCGTTCATATGCGCATAACTCGGTAGGCGAAGGTTACGGGCCTGATTATACATTTACAACATCACTAGCGGTTGTTGCACCTACGGTATCAACAACCGCAGTAACAAGTATAGGAACAACAACGGCTACTCTTGGAGGTAATGCAACTAATGCCGGAAATGGAACAATTGACAGCCGAGGTATATTTTATTCAAATACCACATCCAGTCCAAATGAAACGAACTCATCTTTTACAGTAGATGGTTCAGGGGTAGGTTCTTTTGCAAGTCCGATCACAGGTTTAACACCAGGACAATATTATTATTACAGGGCATACGCCCATAATGGTCTATATGGTTATGGTAGCGTATATGGTTTTTGGACAAACTGTAATCCGGTTGTGTTAAGTGCTGGTTTAGTTTCGCCTACAGCTATTACTTCGTCAGGATTTACTGCTGGTGGAAATGTTACAAGTTTAGGAGGGTGTGATGGAGCAACCGAAGGAATTGTTGCTGCCGTTTCACCCACAACACCCACAACAGCCAATTTTAATGGGATTTCAGGTTCAGGTTTGACAGGGCCGTTTACAGCATCAATAACAGGGCTATCACCTGGAGTTTTGTATAATTACAGGAGCTATGCCACAAACAGTTCAGGCACAACTTACGGAACACAGGGTACTGTAACCACACTGGCAAATCTGCCAACTGTTACGACAACGACTGCGACAAATAGTTATGCGTATTATACTCTTGGAGGAAATGTCACATCGGATGGAGGAGCAACCACATCGAAAGGCGTTTATTACGGCACATCGACAAGTCCTTCTTCCGGCCTTACCGGATGGTCTGGTGTTGGGTCGTATTCAGGAAATACACCGACGTTATCAGCCAATACACGCTATTATTATCGTGCTTTTGCTTCAAATAGTGCTGGGACCAGTTATGGAACTGAACTAAATTTCTTAACACCTAGTCCTCCGACAGTAGCATCGACAACAGCCGCGACATCAATAACCCAAACAACAGCATCAAGCGGAGGAAACGTTACTTCAGACGGAGGACAAACCCTTATCGCAAGGGGCGTTTGTTACGGCACATCATCAAACCCAACGACAGCTAATTCAACCGTTACAACAACAAATACGACGGGAATATTCACCAGCAGCTTATCGGGATTGGCAGCGGGAACGACTTACTATGTAAGAGCCTACGCATCAAACTATTTCGGTACGACATACGCGACTCAAATCAGTTTTACGACACAATCAGCGGTTAGTTTGCCAACAGTAACAACGGCAACAGCCTCCGCTTCTTACACCTATTTCACTCTTGGAGGAAACGTTACATCAGACGGTGGAGCAACAACATCGCGTGGCGTTTATTATGGCACATCAACAAGTCCAACATCAGGGGTTGCAATGGGTACGGGAACCGGTGTATTTTCAGGCACAACGCCGTCACTTGTAGCTGCCACTAAATATTATTACCGTGCGTATGCTTCGAATTCAGCGGGAACAAACTACGGAACAGAACTGAATCTGACAACAATGAACATGCCGACAGCTTTTTCCACAACGGCTGCTACGTCAATTACCGGCACAACAGTCACAACAGGAGGTAATGTTTCATCGGATGGCGGTGGAGGTATTACAGCCAGAGGCGTTGCTTACGCATTATCAACGGTAACAACCACTCCAACGACGGCCAATTCTGTTTCTACCGTTGCTAATACAACAGGTGTTTTGCCAAGTTATTTGACAGGATTAACCGCCGGTCAGACTTACTATGTTCGAGCTTATGCCACGAACTATTGGGGAACGTCTTATGCTCCAGCAATCAATTTCACCACAGCCGGCGGCAATATCACAGTTACCTGGAGCTGTGCAATTGTAGCCGGTTCTGGAGGTATGTTCCAAATTCAAGTAAATGGAGGACCGCCAACAGTTAGTCAAGGGGCTTCCGGGTCTGGATCTTTTGTCGTTGCTTCAGGAGCCACCGTTCTTGCATTTACAAATGCTGGTTCTCGTGGAGGTTGTAATGTAACAATGACAGGGAAATCATCAGTAAGTTGTAGCACACAGGGTTGTACTTCTCAACTCACAAGTAATCCAACAACGAACATAACATGTACAGGAGCTAATTAATTCAATCAAACAGATTCGGAAAATCTTGTCCTTTCCGGATCTGTTTTCTAAGATCAAATTTGGGATAGTTTAGTAATCCAAATAAAAAAACAAAGATGAAAGTAATGATTACACGCACACGGGTTATGCAGATTGTGGCCGGAGCAGCCGCGTTAAAGACCCTTACCGGCATTAAGCTGGCTTATGCAGTAAGTAAGAATATTACCGCCCTTAGACGCGAACAGGACACGATTAAGGATGCCATGCCAAAAGTTAAGGAGCTTGAAAATTATAATGAAGAATACGGCCTTCTTTTGGATCAGGAAGCCAGGAAGGATGAAAACGGGAATTTCATTCCGACCGGTAGTGGTAATGTGGCCATAGCCAATTACACCAACTATACTGAAAAACTCAAAACGTTGGAGAAGAAATACGCCAAGCCCTTAAAGGAGCAAACCAAAGCCAATGAGGATTTTGATAAGTTCCTTAAAGAACCGTTTGAATTTGAATTCTTTCAGTTTGAAGAAACTTATCTTCCTGAAACGGTCACGGTTGAACAAATGGATCTACTAGCCGAAATGATCAAAGGAACCAATGAGTAAATAAAAAGACCGGCACTCTTTATGGGTGCCGGTTCTGTTAAAATCAAATTTCAACTATTTACACTTAAAATAATGCTTTCCCTTACCCTTAAAGGCAATATCATACCCCTAACCGTGGACTTTTCCATGCAACTGACATGGAAAAGTCCGGTGTGTGCTTTTGATAAGATACCAGGAAGCTTTGGTCTTGGTATTACCTTTCCTATTAATGAATACACCCGTGCTTTATTTGGCTTTGCGGAGCGCTTTGCCAAATACCGAAGCAACAGTAATCAGAAATTTCCAGGCTTTGAAATCCGTTTTGGTGGAGTACTGCTCATGGCCGGTACGCTAACTATCACCAACGCTTCAGCTACCAGCTACGAAGCCTCACTGATTGATCAGGTCGGGGTACTGGGTGAACTGGAGCAGGAACGTGATCTGCTGGATATCCCGGCATTCTCCCAGGAAATCAATTGGGTGGGCAGTCCATATTACAATCCGGATCAGCATTGTTATTGTGCTTTCCCAATTGTCAATCATGGTTTTTTTACCGATAAAGGATTAATCATCAAGCGCACTGTTTGGGATAATATACCCGGTAAGGGATTACAGGCAACGGGTGAAACTTATGACACGCAGGTGATGAGTTACCTGTTTAATAAGACAACTGGTTGTAAGATCAATCAGCTGTTTCTGGGAACTTACATCGAGATGGAAGAATCCCAGATAGACTTACAGGTTTTGACAGAGAAACACAACACTTATGACTCGGGTAAAGTAACTGTTGTTACTCCTTTCCTTTTCCTGAACTATGTGATTAAGGAGGCTCTGAAAGATACCAACTTTCACATCGGAACAAATTTTCTGAATGAAGATGCCCAACTTCGGAACCTTTGTATATACAACAATTACGATATCACCATGACCCAGTACCTGCAAACCGGAGAATTGTTGTATCAGGATCAGGTTGTCGGAATCAGTGAATCAGGAAATATAATACTGGTCAATATGCCTCATTCAGTAGGGGTGAAACTGTACAGCTATTATCGTTCTTATGAATATGTCCTGACACCTAAGAACCACCTTCCAAAGATGAAGGTTGGCGATTTGATCTTGTCCACCCAAAACCTGACCAATGTTTGTTTTCACTTCTTGCCTGATAATACCGTTAATATCCTTTCCAGGGAAAAGCTATTAACCGGTAATGCAATTGATCTGGATGAGTATTTCTTAGGTGTATGGGAAATCGGAGAGCAAAAAAGTGTAGCCTTAAAGTTTACCAGGGAACATGACTCCAATGATCTGGTATTTTCTGAACGTTTTAATGATCTGAGTGACCGAAGAGCTGATATCAAGCAGCCGGTTGCCGATTGGCCGGGAATATGGGCAATAGCCAGTCCTGTCGAAGGTGAAATCCGGCTCATGAGTTCAAACAATACTTTCTATCAGTATAAATGGATTACCCAGGAGAAAGTTAATGGATCGACCATGGCCTCAGATACCACCGATGTGTTAGGCTGGGAGGAAATCTCGATCGGCCTTCAAAACGGCTGGCATGAGTTTGGCAGAGAAGAAATAGAAGAGATCAAATCATCATGGTCAAGTTGCTATGGTAACGATCAGCTTACACTGGTTAACCAGCAGGGAAACATGAACACCTGGAAGGCAAAAACGCAGGCCTTTTCACCACGTCTGATGATTAATAAGGCTAACAATTCCGGTGGAGTCCAAAATGCAAATTTCTCCTTCGAATATGAAAAAGCAGATACCGGGATTCTCCCTCTTTACTGGAAAAACTGGAACCAATTCTGGTCGAACCGCCTTGCAGTAAGTGGAGAATTTGACATGCCGGTTAATGTGCTTCGGTATGTGATCTACAACATTTGTAGCAAGTACCGGACCCGTGAGGGTGAATTCATGATTGAAGAAATGAGCTGCGAACTATTCATTGACCGCATTGGAACTACACAGGTAAAAGGGTTTAAGGTATAGTAAACCTGTCCTTTGGAGGAGTGGCCTATTCCCCTAAGTTTGAAATCAAAAACACTATGAAAGAAACTCCCCAGGCAGGTGCCTTTGGCACAATCGCAACCTTTCTGTTTGGCTCAATGCTTCACCTGGATAAAGCCATGCAGGATGAAATAACCTTTTGGCTGCAAACTGCCGCCTTTCTGATTTCATTAATCGTTGGTATACTGACCATTTTTATTTCAATCCGCAAAATCAGGCAAAAAGATGCAAAGAATTAAACTTTCGACCAACCTCTATTTGGATGAATATATTCCCAAAGAGCTGTATTTGAAATTTGAGTCAACCCCTTATATCCTGATTGGACTATTGGACAAACGGCTGATTACAGCTGATCAGAAGCTCCGGGATCAATTTGGCCCAGTCACGATCAATAACTGGTGGGATGGGGGAAGCCGGAACTGGTCAGGAATCAGAACTCCGGAAACAACTTTGTTCAGCCTCACTTCTCAACATGCGCATGGAAGGGCATCCGACAAACTATTCACGGTGTCAGCAGCCGAAGTCAGGCAATATATCCGGGAGCATTGGCGCGAACTAGGTATCACTTGCATCGAGGACAATGTAAGCTGGGCGCATTCGGATGTAAGAAACTGGATTGGTAATGAATTATTAATCGTGCAGCCATGAAAATATTCTTTCTAAATATCTGGAAATATATCACCTTCCTTTTTGCAGGAATCATTGCAGGAATGGTTGCAGCCATTAAGTTGATCGAAAAGCCATCGGTTGTAAATGTTGCAGCTGACACATTTGTGGCAGAGCAAACCCAGCAAATCGGAAAACTAAAACAAAGAGGTGATGGAAATTTGCAGGATATTTCCCTGCCTACTCAGATCCCAACCCGAAAAGAAAAGCGACTTGCACGTAGAGCTGCAAGACGTGAGCTGCGTCAAGAAAGGAGAAATCAGCAGGAGGAAGATAATCTTAAAAGTCCATAATGTAATTTGTTCCTTATCATTTGATTGATTGAATTATTGATTGATTTTGAACCCGAAACCTACCAGTAGCTTTCGGGTTTTTTCATTTCTTTCCTTTTGGTTTTCAGGTTTAACAGATGACATAGAGAGCTTTTCTTCTATCAATTTGATCCCAAAGTTATTTGCGCATTCCGGAAAAGTCAAGGGAGCTTTTCTCCTTCCTGAAGGGAAATGAAAAGCTTGCTCTGCACTCGGTCACTTTCTCGCTTCACTTCAAAACTGACATTCGCCCATTGACAAGAATCCGGTCTGCTCAATCTGGTAGGGTTCAAATTAACAGGCGAGCCAGAAGCCAATAAAAATCTGTAGGGCAACAGTGAAACAAAATGAGTGATTTTTCAGATTGGGAAGTAATTGACACTTACAGCACCAAACAGGCTGTTGAAGATGGATTCTTAGTCCGTGTAGATCAAAAGATTTCAAAAGAAGCAGGTATCAAGTATCCGGTTTACCTGACACGTGCGGTTTGGGATAAATACGTGGAACTGCCTGAAGGTTTTGAAGGAGTTCAGGATCTGGACGGGAGGCTTTGGGATGTACTTTTCATGTTCATGTTTGCCGCCAGGGCATGTCCACAGTCAACATTAATGTATAAGCTGAATGTGGTGCTTGCTGACAAAGGAGATTGGGAACAAAACGAGAAACTGGATCCTGACCTGGATGGTAACCGGAATATGCGCTTGGTGACTCTCAAATCGGTCATCCAGGCACAGGACTTTGACGATCCGTCACCAGCCATTTTTATCATGAAACCAAATGAGGATTAATTATGGAGACAGTCGAATTAACATTATTAGAATACCAAAGGCTGATGGATGCCCTACTGTGGGTCATGGGTCCATACCTGGAATCTGATGATCCACTGAGCGAGCATCCACACCTTTTCGAGCTTGGCGAATGTTACAACGAGTTGTACCACAAAATGCCCAAAGATCTGGAACACAATTATCCTGAACTTATCTTTTACTAATCAAACCGGGTGAGCTTGATACCCAAATAAGACCCAAAGGCATGGGCATTTTTACTATGGATATTACTCTTAATGAAAGTTGGCTGAGCGGAAAATATAGCTGTGGAGTTATCGATACTTCCCTTGGAACAGTTGAAGTATTTGACGATGAAGAAGGATTCTTTGCTCGTGATGAACATGCCTGGGAAATAATTCTGGAAATCCATCAATTGTGGATTAGTGGGGATATGACTACCGAACAGGCTTTCAAACAATGGATTTCATCAAACATTTAATAAAAAAATCATGGATTATTTAGTCTTAGGCTCAAACGGCTTTGCCCAAATGGGTGATTCAGCATTTTACAAAAAACTGAAAGTTGAAATGCGGGTTCTTTTAGATTATTTTCACTCCAGTTTTCCCATTCCTCAGAAATTTAAAACGATTGTCTACTACTCAGTAAAAACATTTCATCACGATTTTGGTGATTATCAGGAAATTGTTCTGTGGTATGACCGTGAATATGTTGATTCTTTGGAAGATTCAGAAATCGAATCAGAAACACAAGTCTTCGAGGTGTTTTGGAGTTGGTTTCGGGTAATTGAATCAGCTAATCTTGAATCTGATCAGTTAACAGGTCAAATCAAGGAGGCTTATTTCAAATCAGTTGATGTTTCAAAAGGTGAGCATTTATCGGTATCAATTGCATCGTAAAAAAAGGGGGAATGTAAAATTCCCTTTTTTTAGTCGCTGCACTTCTAACTGATATTGTCCTTTCCCTGTTAAGCTCCTTTACTCAATTTTGAATCACATTCATTTTTTAACTCATAAAAAACAGCACAATGAAAACACTTTTTTCAGTAATGATTCTGATGATTGGTTTGCTTATTGCTTTGCCTTATGGCAATCAGGTACAAGCATCAATTCCAACCGATCAAACTTCTTTTGTAGTAGATAACCAAAACATGGCACCTGCGGTACAAGCCCAGGAGGAAGGAGGTGTTCCGGCTACACCGGAGAAAACCAATGTTGTGCAAGAAACTACAGGTAATTTCTTCTCTGATAATTGGGGCGCATTGCTGATGGGTTTACTTGGGTTTGCTGATGTGGTAGCAAGATTAACTCCAACAGAAAAGGATAATTCAATAGTGAATTTTCTGATGACCTTGTTCAATGCGATTATCCCAAACTTCAAGAAAGGTGGTGGTAGCTTTAAGCTATTGTCAAAATAAGTAAATATTATACGCCAAATTTAACCCATGACTGTTAATCAGATGTGGGTTTTTTTATGCATAATAAATAAATAAATATTCGATGTGGTAGGAAAAGTGGTAGGAATTAAAAGAAAAAACCGCTGAAGATGTTGATCTTCAGCGGTTTTAATTTTCCTAAAAGTGCCCAGAACAAGACTCGAACTTGCACACCGGAACCGGCACCAGCCCCTCAAGCTGGCGTGTCTACCAATTTCACCATCTGGGCATTTCAATTTTGTGTCTGCAAAACTAAATAAATTCTTAAAACCTCCCCTATGAAATGCGGAATAATTTTAAACTTAATAAAACATTACTCCTGGATATAGTTTTGATCACTTGATATTATTGTCGAAAATAGATACAGATAGGGCCAAAAACACGAATGGGAGCTATCCGTTAAGATAGTTCCCATTCACTTTGGAATAACCCGAAGGTTTCTCCTTGGTGCCAGACTACGGTTATTACAACTGGCTGTTTGATCCGGCCTTTCAACCATTGCTCCCAGCCTTGAACCCTCCGGCTTTGCCTGTTACAGCATAACCTTCCGGTTGCCCGTTCGATTGATTCTCACGAATTAATCTTCACGGACGAAGCCCCAGGTCAGTCATCTTAAACTAATCTTGCGATTTGTCTTTTGATGAAAAGCTTCCGGTTATCTTGCGAAAACCATCTGCTTCGGCCAATCTTTCGGAACCGAAGTTCCTTCCAATCTTTCTCCTTCCTGAACCAACTTTTTAATGAACTTTTGACAGTCAATTATCGGATTGATGAACTTTGGGAGCAAGCTCCCTGTTTTAACTTCAGCTCTCTGTGAATGCGGATCCCGGCAAGCCGGGATGATCAGTTTTTAAATCCGGTTAAGAACTTAATCCCTTCTCCATCCATTTTGAGCAGCCTTTTATCGCTCGTCTGATGAAATAAAGATACAACACCGGAAGCATATAAGTCAAGCATTTTAAGCAGTTTAAATGAACTGCATGTCAATTCCATTTATTAACAATTGTTCATATCAAATAACATTCAATATTTCTTTCCAGATAAAGGGATTAAGGTTCATAAACATATAGTTTTCAGATTTATTAACAAAGTAAGACCATCAGAATACTGACTTAATTGTACCGTTTTTGAGGCAATAATGGCATTTATTACGTTCAAATACATTTTTATTTCGGATGATTAATGTCAATAATTATCCATCTCAGAGAAAACTCATAAAAAGCAATACATTCAGAAAAGTGACAATTAACCCGATGAGAAGCATCAATACGGTAGTGGATTTCGTATTGACGTACTTTCCCATTACCTCTTTTGAAGAGGTCAGGTAGATCTGCAGGAAGATTGTGAAGGGAAGTTGTACACTGAGGATCATCTGAGAGATGATCAGCGCCTTGAATGGACTGCCGATTATAAATATCAGCAATAAGGCCGTAATTAATGACAAGGCGATTCCCAGGCGACTGTGATTATCTTTTACATCATAAGGTTCGCTAAAAAGGCCTGCAAATATGCTTCCTCCAGCCATACCCGAAGTGATCGAACTGGCAATACCGGCAAAGAGAAGGGCAATGGCAAAAACCACCCCGGCATGGTTTCCAAGCAGCGGCCCCAACATCGTCTGTGCCTGCTGCAATTCATCTACTTTATCATGATGAAGATAGAAGGTAGCTGCTGCAAGAATGATCATGGCGCTATTGATGGCCCAGCCCACCAGCATGGAAACCAGGGTATCAACAAACTCATAGTCCAGCTGTTTCTTAATGACCTCCTCATTCTCCAGGTTCCATTGACGGCTCTGAATAATTTCTGAATGTAGAAACAAATTGTGAGGCATTACTACAGCTCCTAATACACTCATGACAATCAGGATAGAACCTTCGGGGATGGTGGGTACTACCCATGAAATGCCTGCCTGTACCCAGTCGATATCAACAAGGCTGAGTTCATAGAGGAAAGAGAGTCCGATGATGGATACAAAGGCAATGATTATCTTTTCGATGAAGGCATACGAATTGGTGACGAGCATGACCCCGACAAACAGTACAACCAGAATCGCAGCCGCAGGAATAGGGATGCCAAAAAGCATCTGTAAGGCAATTGCCCCACCCAGTATTTCGGCAAGCGAGGTGGAAACCGAAGCGACCATGGCTGATCCAAGTATAGTCCTTGATATCAGTGGTGAAGTATATTTGGTGGCCGCTTCCGACAGACATAGACCCGTTGCAATGCCCAGATGGGCCACATTATGCTGAAGGATGATTAGCATGATCGTTGACATGGTAACCATCCATAACAAAGTAAATCCGAAATTGGCTCCTGCCGCTATATTCGAAGCCCAGTTCCCCGGATCGATAAAGCCAACGGTAACCAGCAACCCCGGTCCGATGTATTTGAGAAACTTAAGAATCCCATAGGTAGGTTTGTGATCCTTATTGTCAATATTTTTAAAGAAAGAAAACATATTCCTTTTGCGCTGTATTACTTAGAAATACCGACCAATCATCGGATGATCAACAATAGCTTTTTTTAGTTTAAGGGGATCAATAGGGCCTTGTTGGTGATACACAATCTTACCGCCCGGCTCGATAAGCAGGGTATAGGGTAGGGCGCCTTTCCAGTTCGGATCAACCGCTTCGATCAATTGGTAGATATCGCTTCCTGTGAAGATATAATTCTTATTCGAGGCTTCCTGTCCCTTTAAAAATGCAAGCACTTTATCCTTCCGTTCGTGTTTATCCGCACTGAGCGAAATGAATTCAAAATCACGCCCCCGATACATTCGGTCGATTGTAATAAAATCAGGAAATTCCATCGTGCAGGGTCCACACCAGGTGGCCCAAACGTTGATTAACCGTAGCTTCTGACCTTTATTTTGAATCAACTCTTTTATTCCATCGGCTGACAGTTCGTCCAAAGATACCGGCAATGCCGCCCATTTCTTATACAACTGATCAGTATATTCCTTTTTCCACGACCATTTCATTGAACATCCAAAAACCTTTGTGGTTGCCGGATTTGGATTCCCTCCTGCTAAAACGGCATCGATCGCATTGCGTAAATCTTCGCCCTTGCCAGTCCCGGGTTTCTCAAAGGCATCAATTCGACCCTCGTACTTCAGTTTCCGTTCTGAATCAAATACAAAAGCATGCGGTGTCGCAACCGGGCCGTAGTCCAGGGCTGTTTTTTGATCGCCACCATCAAACAAGTATGGGAAATTAAAATTTTTATCGTGATAACGAATAATCATCTCATCATAGGTATCGCTCAGATCGGTGTAACCCAGTTCAGCCAGGTTAAGTGCCTGTGTGTTGTTCGACGAAATCGCCACCACTTCGACTCCTTTTGATTTGTAATCATTGGTAATGGCTATTATCCGGTCTTCATAAGCCTGGGCAGTGGGGCAATGGTTTGCACTGAAAATCACGACCAGGACTTTAGCCTTCGAAAATGTCTTTAAACTGTACATTTTACCATCAGTCCCCTTCAGGTTAAAATCAGGAGCCTGCCTGCCGATAGTTAGAGTAACCGGTTCTTCATGTGTAGTCTGGGCCATCGAACAAATGGACAAGCCAAATAATGCCAGGGTGAAAATCAGGTGATTAATTCTCATAGTATTGGTTTTATAAGGTTGAAGACAAAGGCTATTCTACCTAAAAATTAAGTTATGTTGCGCTATGCCGGATTCTGATTTCTTCTGTCTGGCCTTCCTCCTGAAGAAAAATTCCGCTTCCCCATCGGATGTCCACCCTTTCGTGGCGGACGAACCTTATAAACCGGTCCTTCTCCCAGTTCAGGAGGCACCGGAATTTTCAGCACTTCCATCTCAATAAGCTTTTCAATCCGGTCAAACTTCTCCATGTCCTGTTCATTGATCAGGCTGATGGCAATGCCGGTTTTATCGGCACGGGCTGTTCTGCCTACCCGGTGCACGTAATCTTCAGCCGAACCCGGGACATCAAAATTGATGATCAGGTTAATGTCTTTGATATCAATACCACGGCTTAACACATCGGTTGCCACCAGGACACGCGTACGTTTGGAGCGGAAACGCATCACCACATCTTCGCGTTCCTTCTGTTCCAGGTCCGACGAAATCCCTTCGACAACATTTCCCGCCCTTCTCAGACTTTTGACGATATCATTCACCTTCCGCTTGGTCGAACTGAATACCAGAATACTATCCAGGTCAGGTTTATTCGATATCAGGCTGTTGATTACAGGTATCTTCTGGTTTTCGTGAACCACATATGCTGCCTGTAATACACCTTCAGCAGGTTTGGAAAATGCGGTATTGAACTCAATCGGATTCTTCAGAATCTTTGCTGCCAGTTCCCTGATCTTCTGAGGCATGGTCGCCGAGAACATCAATGTCTGCCTTTCATCGGGAACATAACTCAGTATGCGCATAATGTCGTCGTAGAAACCAATATCGAGCATGCGATCAGCTTCATCAAGCACTAAATGTTTTATCTTATCAAACTTCACATATCCCAGGTTCAGATGTGAAATCAATTTTCCCGGTGTAGCCACAATGATGTTGGTACCTTTGGTCAGGGCCTTGCTTTCAGCATCCCAATCAGAGCCATCCCGTCCGCCATATACCGTCACTGAATTGATATTCAGAAAATACGAAAACCCTTGTATTTGCTGGTTGATCTGAATGGCCAACTCACGGGTAGGCACAATGATCAAGGTACTTAAATCGTGATTGTTCTGGGTCGAGAGGTGGTCAAGAATAGGCAGCATAAATGCGGCTGTTTTCCCTGTACCGGTTTGGGCACACGCAAGGATATCTTTGCCTTCTAATATGGGTGGAATTGTAAGTTCTTGTATTTCAGAAGCCTTTTCGTAATCCATGTACGAAATCGCTTCGAGTATTTTTTCATTCAGACCAAGTTCATCAAATCTCATATCTCATTATTATGTATTAATTCATTGTCTGTTTGCTTATTCAACTTCGGAGAACCAGATTTGTTCTTCAATTCTTCACCGATGCCTTCATTACCCCGTATTTTCGTATCGATAATTGACCGGGATAGTTATCCGCCTTTTAGACAAGTTTTACAAAAGTACAAAAACTTTATCAACAATGGCATTTGAATCCCTGTAACTGACCTGATTATCCTGAAATCCTTCACTCAAAAAGGGGATACCCGTCGGAATGTAATTATTTTAAAGTTTCATTCGGGAAAAAGGTTTTCAATTTGTACTTTTGTGCCGTTTAAAAATTAAGCTATATACAGCCAAAACTTAAAAATGAATTGATATGGGCAGAGCGTATGAATACCGCAAAGCAAGCAAAGAAAAACGTTGGGATAAGATGTCCCGTACATTTCCCAAATTAGGCAAAGCAATTACAGTTGCGGCGCGGGAAGGTGTGCCTGATCCGGATATGAATTCCAAACTTCGCACGGCCATTCAGAATGCAAAGGCGCAAAACATGCCCAAAGACAATATTGATGCGGCCATCAAACGTGCTTCAGGTAAAGATGCCGAGAATTTTGTTGAAATCAATTACGAAGGCAAGGGTCCTCACGGAGCCTTAATCTTTGTCGAATGTGCAACCGACAATCCAACCCGTACTGTTGCCAATGTAAAGATGTATTTCAATAAAGCAGGCGGGGTAATGGTGCCAACAGGTTCGCTCGAATTTATGTTTTCGCGTAAGGCTGTCTTTGAATTCAAGAAGAAAGATGGTATGAATGTAGAGGATCTGGAGTTGGAACTTATTGATGCCGGTCTGGAAGAAATAGAAGAAGATGAAGGCATCATTTATTGCTATGCCGATTACACCACATTCGGATCAATGGCTGTTGCCCTTGAAAACCTGAAAATTGATGTGACCAAAGCCGATCTTCAACGCTTTGCAACCACACCGGTTGAATATACCGACGAACAAATGGCCGACATCGAAAAGCTGATCGACAAACTGGAAGATGACGATGACGTCCAATCCGTATTTACCAACATAGGATGATAAGGTTGTAAGAATTGCATAAAATTATTGTCAATCAAATATCATCCTTGAAATTAAGGACTGATTCATACAGGTTCGCCGGTTAATTTTTGCTGAAAAGCAGAATTAACCGGCGAACTTTCTTATTTTTATGTCACGATTCAGGCTACAGCTCCTGATCATGATTAAAACGTAACCCATGAGCAAACGCGAACTCCGGAAATATCTGAAAGAATTAACCAAAGAGCAGTTGGAAGATCAGATTGTTGATTTATACAACCGGTTTAAAGATGTAAAAGAATATTACGATTTCGCGTTTAATCCCAGGGAAAACGAATTGATGGAGCAATGCCGGTTTCAGATCAGTAAGGAATACTATCCTGTCGGCAGCCGAAAAGCAAAGATGAGACGATCTGTCGCTCAGAAATGGATCAAAAAACTGATCTTGTTCGATGCGGATGCTTCTCTGCTTGCTGACGTGATGTTTTTCAACATCGAGATTGCACAGACCTTTTCCGGCGAACACTTTATTCGCCAGGAATCCTTTTATACCAGTCTTTACAAATCGTATGACGAAGCGCTGAGATTTGTTTCGGAGAAGGGCGTCCTCACCGAATTCAAGGGACGCATCGAAAAGATCGCGGGTGATGCCGTCGATCAGAAATGGCCCAACCGAAAAGCCTTTGAAGACCTGGCCGACCTGTACCTCCAGTAAAATGCGGGTGTATTCTACATTTTATCTGAATATTTATCTTAACCCCATAAGATTTCCCAAAAGGAATGTTTCTGTTTTTATGTCTTCTGTCCTACAAAAGACCAGCAATAGGCTAAATTAGTTAGAATCAAATCCGTATCACTTCCGATTGCTGATGGAAATTCAAAATCAGCTATAAATTGCACCTCGTTTGAAAGCTTCAATGACCCACCCCAATGTCTCTTCGGAAAAAGTAATGAAAGCAACCTGTATCCGTTTGCCTTAATCGATATAAAGCACTGCTAAACCATCTTGTAAATTTACATGGTTACCGTTAGTTTTGAATATCTATTTTGTAAGTCAACATACAGAAACCTTACAGAAACCATACAGAAAACATACATAAACTAAAGACCGTTACTAGCCCCTTCCCTGGCCCTTCTCGGTTCGGGTTGATTTCAAACCTCGGGTTATGGCCTTCGCGAGTCGTATCGTTCGTAAAAATTCTCAGGATTCAAAACCTTCGCATGATGATGGTGAATTGAGGTAAATAGAATTGCCTCACTTCATGTCTTTAAGGAAACGTATGAGCAGGGACAAAAGAGATGCATTTTTTTTTATGTATTCTATCAACCTTTTATTCCTGATGGAAAAGGAAATTTATGTGTATTCAGCTTTTTGGTATTTTGTACCAGGAAAAATGTTTCCAGAGTAATCTTCCAAATGAGTTTGGAATAATATGACTCCCTATTATTTGTATATCTTTGGGCAAGTATGTAAATCAATCATCCATGAAAAATTGTCTTTTTTTATCTCTGATACTGGCTTCCTTATTTCAAGTAAATCAGGCCGTTTCACAATCGAACAAAGCATTACCCCTTCAACAGAATTACCTCAGTTCCTATGAAAAGAACACACTTGCAAGCAATAACCTGCCTGTTTTGATGCCCTATAACCGTTGGATTGATCCTGCCGGCGAGCAGCTTTATTTTGGCGACAAGGATATTGAAAATCATGCCCTCGATTGTTCCGTTTCACCCGATGGGAAATGGGTAGCTGTTGAGGGGCGTTATTCGGTAGTAATCATTGATCCCGTGAGCAGGAAGATCGTCAACCGTTTTCTGCTAAAGAGTCATTTTGCAACCGGAAACGTGATGAATACCTTTTCGGGAATCAAATGGCGTAAAAGTGGTAAAGATTATGAAATTTACTGGAGCGCTTCGGGGGCTGAAGGCAAATCGTATGTTTTTCAGGGTGCCTGGAACGGAAAGAAAATTTCGGTCCTGGATACCTTCACTTTTGATGCTGTCAAACCTGCTTCATCAGCTTTGCCAAATGAACTGCTGGTGGTTGAGGAATCGCACGTGCTCGTAATGTACGTTGTATTAAACGGGAATAATACCCTTGAAAAGCTGGATGTGAAAAGCGGTAAGACAATCTGGTCGAAACCGACAGGGGTTGCACCATTCGGGCTTACTGCTGCCAACAGCAAAATGTATGTCACCAACTGGGCAGGTTCAGTTCCTGATAAGGGAGATGTGGATGTAGCCGGTATTCCCTGGGGAAGCGCCAAAGTTGATCCCAAGACTGGAGCTACGCGTGAGGGGAGTGTTTCGGTTTTTAATCCCGCTACGGGTGAACATCTGAAAGACATTGTTGTCGGATTGCATCCCAACGATATTATCGCAAGCCCTGACGGGAAATTTGTATACCTGGCCAATGCGAACAGCGATAGGGTTTCGGTGATTAATACAGAAATAGACCGGGTGGATGAACAGATTTCAGTTCGGTTATCGCAGGAGAAAAATACTTATTTTGGGGATTCTCCCAATGGATTGGGAATCACAAGCGATGGGAAAACACTTTATGTAGCCAACGGAATGGATAACGCCCTGGCAGTAGTGAAGCTTGGAAAGACTGCTGCATCGGCTTCTGCTGAAGAAGTAAGCAAGGTTACCGGGTTTATTCCAACAGGGGCTTATCCCGGCAGTGTTGCTGTTTATCATGACAGTCTGTTGTTTGTGGCCAATATTGAAGCTGAAGGAGCCCGTATTCAGACGGTTTCAGAAGCAACTGGCAAACCTTCCTATACGGCACACCGCATGATGGCTTCGGTTTCGGTGATTCCGGTTCCCAATAATAAGCAACTGAAAGCCTTTACGCAGAAAGTGGAAAAGATCAACCAGATATTCAGGTTGGCTGTGACTGAACGGATGCCCCGGAATAATACAGAACCTGTTCCTGTTCCGGCAAGGATAGGTGAAACCTCGGTGTTTAAACATGTTCTTTACATTATCAAGGAGAACAGGACCTATGATCAGGTGCTTGGTGATAAGCGTTCGGGTGACGGAGATTCGAGCCTTTGCATCTTCGGGAAAAAAGTCACCCCCAATATGCATAAGCTTTGTGATGAATTTCAACTGATGGATAACTATTATGCTTCGGGAAAGAGTTCTGCTGAGGGCCATCAATGGACCGATATGGCCATGGTTACTGATTATGTCGAGAAAAATGTACGGGCCTGGTTCAGGAGTTATCCTCATGTTCAGGAGGATGCACTGGTATATGCGCCAACGGGTTTTATCTGGGGAAATGCATTGAATCATGGAAAGAATGTACGCATTTATGGGGAGGCCTGTGTGCCTGTATATGATAAAACGTATACCTGGACTTCCATCTACGAAGGATTTAAGAAAGGGGAGCCTTTCCATTTTGTCAATCATACGACCATTAAACCTGTTGAGCAGATCCTGAGTTCCAAATATCCGGGATACGACAATCATCTGATTCCGGATGTACTGCGGGCCAAGACCTTTATCGAAGAACTTAACGGATACGAGAAACTGGAGGGAGACCAGTTGCCCGAACTGATGGTGATGGCCCTTCCGAACGATCATACCGGGGGAACACGTCCCGGGCTTCCGACTCCACGGGCCATGGTGGCCGATAATGATGTAGCGCTGGGACAAATCATTGAGGCCCTCAGCAAGAGCCGTTTCTGGAAAAACACCGTGATTTTTATTACTGAAGATGATTCGCAGGACGGATGGGATCACGTTTCGGCTTACCGTACGGTTGGCATGGTAGTGAGTCCTTATTCGAAGCTGAAAAAGACTGTTCATACCAATTACAACCAGGTTTCGGTGGTACGCACCATCGAACAGATTCTTGGTATTCCGCCTATGAATATCAGCGATGCAACCGCTATGCCTATGTTCGATTGTTTCTCGGCCACTCCTGATTTAACATCCTATCATTCGGTACCAAACCAGATACCATTGGATGAGATGAATAAAGACCTGTCGCAACTGAAAGGCACGGCACTCCATTATGCCAGAAAAAGCATGGAGTCTCAGTTTGATCACATCGATGCGGGTAATGACGAACTCTTTAACCGGATCATCTGGTATGCCATGAAGGGAAAAGAGCAATTCCCGAACCTATACAGCGGGAAAGATGAGGATGAGAAAAAATAAGGGGAAATAACAGAACATCTCCAGTTGTGTAATCGAAGCGTCATGCCGTCCCGATGGCTATCGGGATTGGTTCAGGATTCCCTCAAATAAGCAGGAGGTGCCGAAACAATCCCGATAGCCATCGGGACGGCATGACGGATTATAGACTGTTTTTGTAATTTCGATGAACGAGGTAGGTTTATCTGAATGACTGAAAGGTAACTGCAGACAATACGAATCTTACCGGGGGAAATTGTTAATTTTTAAATAATTAGTATATTTAATCAGGAATCGTTAGAACAAAAATCACTCCGTTTTAAAAGGGTCAAAATTGATCACATTAAATCTAAATAGGGCGAATTCGCCACAATAAAGATATACTTGAGTTGAAAGATAATTTAAACTCCTCGAATTCGATGGGATTAATAAATAAAGAGATCAGCATACTGTTGATTTGAGTTTAATCATTGATAATTAAACGACAGAATATGACAAAACAGGTTATACATGTCAACAATGCGGAAATATCTCTGATTTCGCATGGACAGGATGATTATATTTCGCTTACCGACATGGCTCACAGCCAAATGGGAGAACACATTATAATAAAATGGTTAAGCCTCAAGAACACGATTGAATATATTGGCGAATGGGAATTACTATTCAATCCAGGTTTTAATTATACCGATTTCGGTACAATTAGAAATACGGCTGGAAGCAATAACTTTGTGTTGTCGGTAAAACAATGGATAGA
Source organism: Prolixibacteraceae bacterium UBA6029 (assembly GCA_002429385.1). GTDB lineage: Bacteria > Bacteroidota > Bacteroidia > Bacteroidales > Prolixibacteraceae > Aquipluma. The sequence continues at coordinate 204,910 of DIZL01000058.1, forward strand.
ACGAACCCATGCCATTGGTATAACGGCGAAAGCCGGAAGATACGGAGGCACATATGCTCACAAAGATATTGCCTTTCATTTCGGCATGTGGATCAGTCCTCGTTTCCAGTTGCTTATGGTCAAAGAATATCAGCGGTTGCAAGAAGAGAAACAAAAATACCTCGGTTGGTCGGCCAAACGAGAATTATCGAAAATAAATTACCATATACATACTGATGCCATTAAGCAGAACCTCATTCCGGCAGAACTTACGCCACAACAGATAAGCCATGTGTATACCAATGAGGCGGATGTGTTAAATGTCGCCCTATTTGGGGTTACAGCCAAACAATGGCGGGATGCCAAGCCTGATTTGAAAGGCAATATACGCGACTATGCCAACATTAACGAACTCATTTGCCTGTCGAATATGGAAAACCTGAATGCAGTTTTCATCAATGAAAACATGTTGCAAAGTGAACGATTGGTTAAACTCAACCAAATTGCCATTCAGTAAATGAAAGTGTTACAGGAGGTGGAAAAACGGAAATTATTAAAATAAACTGTCAGCACAGGATTTAATGATTACAGGATGGGCAGGATTAAAAAAAAATGTCTGAACAGGATTTAGTGATTACAGGATGGTCAGGATTAAAATAAATGTCTGAACATGATTGGATTGATTACAAAGTCTTAATCTTTGGAGAGAAATTGATTGGAAAATACCTTGAAAGATAATTTTAATAAAAATTGAGTCATGAGTATTCAGAATAATAAAATTGAAAGAGCATTGGTTCGTAAGGAAATAATAGAGAGTCAAGGTTGGAACGAGGTCAAAATGAATAAATTAAATCGGTTCATTTTATCCGAATCAGAAAAACAGTCTCCGGAAAGAAAGTTAAGAAATGAACTTCTCTCCATAAAATATCAAATGCAGGATGATATTGAAAAGGGTCATAATCTTTAGAGTCTGATATGAGTATCCAAATCCACCAACCATTCAAAGTGTCTGTTGTCCTGCTGATACTGGTAACTTTATTTATCCCTGTAGTCTATGCCCAGGACGCTGCTTTTCTTAAACAGCTGGAACAAAGCCGGTATTTGAAACAGGTGATGAAGGTTGACCCAACCGATGCAGGATTGACCAGATGGACACAAAAGAAGGTGGAACGATCGAGGAGTTTGCCGCTGGCAGGGGATTTTAATGCTTTAAAAACCACTGGCCCCGGCAGCATTGAAATTGACCATCACCTGACACGATCAAATCAAGGAAGTATACTGCTTAAGACACCTGCATCGCTTCCTGTGAAAAATCCCACCAATCGCAGTTACGCTTTTGCTGAAATAATAAGGCCTTTACAAGGCGAAGATTTAAGGGGGTACAATCGTTTTTCAGTTTGGGTATATGCAGATGTGCCCGGTTTTTATTCAGTTTTTGTGGGTTGCACCCTGTATAATGGCGGGAAACATGTTATGCCAGCACCGGGAAGATTTGAAGGGCAACACTTTGTAACGGTATATCCCAATAGCTGGCAGCAGATTATCTGGGAAATGCCTGACCTGTATCGTGATTCTGTAAAGGGCTTTTCGGTCAGCATCATGCTGGGCGGTTCTCCAATGGGAGCCAGTGACAGCATGAAATTATATGTGGATGACATGCGAATTGAGCAGGTTGAGGCCGAAAACAGCAGAGGCTTTAACTTACGGGAAAATGCTATCGCGTATTGCCATAGCGGCTATCGGTTGGGGTCTGTTAAACAGGCTTTGGTGCAAAACAGTCCGGATCACCATTTTCAACTCCTGAATGCTAAAAATGAGACCGTATTCAAGGGAGAGGGCATAAAGTCAGAGAATGGTTTTATACAGTTTGATTTCAGTAATTTTAATACTCCGGGATATTATACCCTTCAAACAGGCAACCGGACCACCAGACCTTTTGCCATAGGGGATGAGGCCTGGCTGGCTACGGCATGGAGGACGCTAAACTTTTTCTTTGCAGAAAGATGCGGTTATGATCAGCCTGGGATCCATCAGGTTTGTCACCAGGATGTGATATGTGTTCACCCGGATGGTCGCCGAATTAATGTGAACGGGGGCTGGCATGATGCTGCAGACCTTACCCAGGGGGTGGGCAATACGGCCCGTGGTGGGATGGCCATGCTGGAGCTGGCCAAAGCAGTGGAGAACAAAAACAAAGAATTGTATGAACGTTTGCTGGAAGAAGCAAGGTGGGGCTTAGATTGGACCCTGAAAACACGCTTTGGCGATGGCTATCGCGATGGCGGGATGATAATAGGTATCTGGACCGATAATATTACCGGGACCAAAGATGATATGGAAACGAAGGCTTCCAATAATCCAATGGATAATTTTATTGCAGCATCATACTGTGCCATGGCTGTTCCATTTTACAAGAATGATGATCCAGTATTTGCTCGCTGGTGTAAAAACAGTGCCATTGAAGATTTTAAGTTTGCCAATGAACTATTGGACACTACTAAAACCAAAAAGAACGAAGTGGAATTGTATTCACAGGCCATGGTTACCTCTATGTATCTTTACCGGCTCACCCGGGAACAATCGTATCTTGATTGGGGGGCACAATATGCCCAGCTGGTAATGGAATGCCAGCAAATGGAAAGACGCACCGATTGGTGTGTACCCTTACATGGCTTTTTTTACGAAACCCGTGAAAAGAAACGCATACTGGAATTTTTTCACCGCAGCAACGAAGAACTCATGGTACAGGGACTAAGCATGTTGCTTACCGATGCGCCCAAACATGACAGAGCGCCGGAATGGAAAGCATCCTGCAGGGCTTATGCCGATTATCTGCTTGACATTTCAAAAATGATCCCTTCCTACGGAATACTCCCGGCAGCAGTGTATGAATTGAACAATGCAGAATTTTCGGGTATATATCATGAAGGGGATAAAGTGGGCATGCCCACGATGGAAGAATACAATGCCCAGGTGAAAAATGGCATTCCGCTATCGGCAAATTTTTACCTGCGACGCTTTCCTGTGGCTTACCAGTTTCGCGGTTTTCATGCCGTACTGATGGGAAAGGCAAAAGCGGCCTTTATACTTTCGGGTTTACTACATGATCCGGAATTAAAAAACATTGGTACCCGTCAACTGGAATACATTGTTGGCTACAATCCATTTGCCATGAGTACTATTTATGGAGATGGATACGATTATCCTCCATTATATGGGGCTTATGCTGGTGATGTGGTAGGGGCAGTTCCAGTTGGTATAGAAACTTTTGAAAATGACGATGAACCCTATATGCCCATGCAGGTCAATGCAACTTATAAGGAAATATGGGCACATACCACCGAAAGTACCATGTGGTTATTGGCCAGGTTGTTTGACGAATAGGGAAATGAAACAAGGGTTGTAATGGTTGTCCTATTCATTGGATACATTAAAGCTGTGATAAATAACAGAGAAAAATCAGTCAAAAGTATAGAGAACTCGTCAGAACCTCGTAACTTGGTGATCAGATCTATCGGGTATAAAATCTAAAGATGGTATATTTTCATGACCGAATTCATGAAAAGCATAAGGTGACTTTCTTTACATTGGAGCCGGAAATCTTTCCAGTTTAAAACAGAATTATGAGACTGATTCTCCAGAATATTAAGGAACTTGTTCAAGTTGATCCCAAAAGCAGGTTATGGGTTGCCGGGAAATCGATGGCCGAGGTTCAAACCCTGAAGAATGCATTCCTGATTATTCAGGATGAGCAGATTAAAGACTATGGCCTGATGGAAAACCTCAGTCAGGCTGAATATGAGACGGACGATGTCATGATGGAAATTGACTGTTCGGGGAAGATGGTTTTTCCCAGTTACTGCGATTCGCACACCCACCTGGTCTTTGCTGCCACCCGTGAGCATGAGTTTGTCGATCGTCTGAAAGGGCTGACCTATGAAGAAATGGCCCTGAACGGTGGGGGTATCCTGAATTCGGCTATTCTCTTACAGGAAATGGCGGAGGATGATTTGTTTGATCAGGCGATGGGAAGGCTGGAAGAAATTGCCATGCTGGGCACCGGGGCTGTCGAAATAAAAAGCGGTTACGGACTGACCACGGAATCGGAATTGAAGATGCTAAGAGTGATCCGACGCATGAAGCAACATTCGCCACTGATGATTAAATCAACTTTCCTGGCTCATGCCTTTCCATTGAAATACAGGAATAAGCGTAAAGAGTATATGAGTTTGCTGATCGATGAGATGCTGCCATTGATTGCCGCTGACGAGCTGGCTGATTATGTGGATGTGTTTTGTGATCGCGGATTTTTCACCATGGAGGAAACCGAACATATCCTGAAGGCAGGCATCAGGCTGGGAATGCTGGGGAAAGTGCATGCTAACGAACTGGCCAATTCAGGAGGTGTCCAGGTAGGTATTAAATACAATACGGTGTCTGTGGATCATTTGGAATATGTTGAAGACGAAGAAATATCGGCCTTGCTGGGAAGCGAAACTATGCCGACCGTTTTGCCGGGTGCAGCATTTTTCCTGGATTTGAAACTAGCCCCTGTACGAAGGATGATTGATGCCGGATTACCCATAGCCCTGGCATCCGATTATAATCCGGGTACATCGCCTTCGGGAAATATGAATTTTATTCAGACGCTTGGCTGTTTGAAATACGGGATGACTCCTGAGGAAACCATACATGCCACCACCATCAATTCAGCTTATGCCATGGGTATCAGCAAAAGCTATGGTAGTATTGCCCGCGGGAAAGTGGCCAACCTGTTTATCACCAAAGAAATATCATCGTATGCCGTTATTCCGTATTCGTTTGGTACAAACCTGATTGAAACGATCATCCTCAATGGAGAGATTCAAGGAGTTGCGGATTTCGAGCTTTGAACTTGAAACAGATATTAACCAAGAATATACAATCTCATACATACTATGAAACAACTAATTGAATGTGTTCCGAATTATTCGGAGGGGAGAGATGAAAAAATAATCCGGCAAATTACAGACGCTATTACCGGGGTTGAAGGAATAAAACTCCTGAATGTTGATCCGGGCAAGGCGACTAACCGAACGGTGGTGACTTTTGTGGGCGAGCCGGAACAGGTAGTTGAGGCTGCTTTCCAGGGAGCTAAAATGGCTGCCCAACTCATCGATATGAGTAAACACAGAGGTGAGCATCCGCGCTTTGGGGCAACCGATGTTTGTCCGCTAATTCCGATTGTAAACATAACGATGGAAGAGACTGTGTTTTATGCACGCAAACTGGCAAAGAGAATAGGAGAGGAGCTGGGAATTTCAGTATACTGCTATGAGTTTGCTGCTGCCAGTCAAAGTCGAATGAGTTTGGCAAATTGCCGGGCAGGAGAATATGAAGGACTGAAGGAAAAACTGGCCCAACCAGAATGGAAGCCTGATTTTGGTCCTGCCGAATTGAATGAACGGTCAGGAGCAACGGCAGTGGGAGCGCGTAATTTTCTGATTGCCTACAATGTCAACCTGAATACAACTTCGGTGCGGCGGGCCAATTCGATTGCATTTGATGTTCGGGAGGCTGGTCGTGTGGTTCGGGAAGGCGATCCGGTCACAGGTAAAATTGTGAATGACGAAAACGGAGAGCCTATGCGGATACCGGGCACGCTACGTAAAGTGCGTGCCATCGGCTGGTATATCCAGGAATATGGTATTGCACAAATATCGATGAACCTGACTGATATAACAGTCACTTCCATGCATCAGGCGTTCAATGAAGTGGTTGAGAAAGCCCGTGACCGGGGAATACGGGTGACCGGATCTGAACTGATCGGAGTCATTCCTTTGCAGGCCATGCTTGATGCCGGAAAGTACTTTCTTAAGAAACAGCAACGTTCGGTGGGTATTCCTGACGAAGAGATCATCAAAATTGCCGTCAGGTCACTTGGATTGAATGAGCTTACCCCGTTTGATCCGAAGAAAAGAATCATCGAATACCTCATAGATGAACAGCAAAATAAACTGGCCGATCTGACTTTGTCGGGATTCTCCAACGAAACCTTATCCGAATCACCTGCTCCAGGCGGAGGTTCAGTGTCGGCTTATGTTGGTGCACTGGGAGCAGCCCTGGGAACCATGGTGGCGAATCTTTCGGCACACAAAAGAGGTTGGGACGACCAATGGGAAGAATTCTCTGATTGGGCAGAAAAAGGTAAAAAAGCGCATGACCGATTACTGACATTGGTCGATGAAGACACCTCCTCATTCAATGCCATTATGGATGCATTCAGTCTTCCAAAAAACAACGATCAGGAGAAAAAGAATCGTTCGGCTGCCATTCAGGCTGCTACCAAAAAGGCTATCGAAGTGCCGTTTGAAGTGATGCAGACCGCTTATCAATCGCTTGAAGTGATTGGGGCAATGGCTGAAATTGGAAATCCCAATTCAGTTTCGGATGCAGGAGTCGGAGCCTTGTGTGTCAGGACAGCAGTCTACGGAGCATACCTGAATGTGCGGATCAATGCCACCGGCTTGACGGATAAAGCTTTTGCCGGGGAAATACTGAGTAAGGCTAACAGGCTCCTACAGGAAACAAAAGACAAGGAAGCTGATATACTTAAATTAGTGGAATCTAAAATCTGATAAGTATTCTCCGAAAAGACAACAAATAATTTTTGCCACCAAAACGCCAAAACACTAAAGTACACGATATCTTGATATTCAAATGCTGTTTTTGGTGGGATTTGGTGTTTTGGTGTTTTTGTGGCAGAAGAATTGTTTTCGGACTCATTCAAATTGTTAGGTTTATATTCAATGTATTGCCCAAAATTAAACACTAGATTAGCTTAGAAAATAATCATGATTTCACAAACGCCAACGCCACCCTATTATGCAGTGATTTTTACCTCTGTTCGCATGGAGTGTGATCATGGATATTCTGAAATGTCAGATAATATGGTTGAACTGGCTCAGCAGCAGAATGGTTACCTGGGAATGGAATCTGCCCGAAACGAGATTGGTATTACTGTTTCCTATTGGCGCGATCTGGAGTCTATTCGCAAATGGCGTGAGAACACAGACCATACCTTTGCTCGTGAGAAAGGTCGGAAAGAATGGTATAAATCTTTCAAAACCCGTATCGCCAGAGTGGAGCTGGATTATGAGTTTGAGCGGGAATAAGAGATTACCTTATGATCCGTTCTTTAATCGTTGCCCAATTGTGAGTTGTGACAAAACTTTCTGGAAGTATTTCTGCTATTTTTTTCAGAAATGAATAAGGCATAGCGAATGAAAGCAAATCAGATGGCATTCTGGTACGGGCAGAGATGTCAAAAAGACCCATAACCGCTTTCTCATCCTTTTCCCTTGACAGTTTTAATGGGAGTGTTACCAATGCCATGCAAGCCGAAGCAAAAGGCGCCAATACACGATCCATACTTCCGGGAGCATCATAATGAGACAAAAAGACCAAGGCACTCAACTGGTCGGGATTCACAAAAAACAAAGCTGATTCGGGTTCTTCATGCGGTAAAAAATCCTCCAAAGGTTTAATGACCAGATAGTGCTTTTCAGGTTTTACCGGAAGGATATTGTCGATTAAAGTCTTCGCCAGACTGGGATTTTGGATAAGTCGTTCACAGGGCCGCCAGAAGTCATCCTTGTTTGAAAGAAAATATTCAATTCCTTCAAAAATTGTATCCTGAAAGCCCAGGTAAAAAGCAGAGCATGGCCATCCGGTCGATTCTTCGGCAAATACCAGAGGGATTCCGGTGGATGCTTTCAGAATAAATGGAACGATACAACCACTTCCTTTTTTCTTTAATTCAAGAGCATTTGGTGGTTTTTCATCGCTGAAATATATGCCGCAGGGTTTGTATTTATCCAGCTTAAGCGCTTCGGTAAAGGCTTTTGAAATATCAGTTGTGGTCATTGGACTGTCTTATTTAAGTATATTTTTAATGACGGAAACAGATTTCCGTGTTTTAAGGTTTTTAAATCAGTTATGCAAATTAATTCAAATTTATACAAAAGATACCATCATTCAGGTCAATTGTTTTATAGCGTCTTCCGATATTGTGACAAAGCCAAATAAAGATTCGATAGCCATAATCCAATCAGATATATGATGTGAAAAAGCATAGTGCAAATGGATGCAAATGAGTGCAAATTAAATCGTTTTGCAGGATAGTAAACTTACTGTGTTTACCTTTATTGAAACAAATGGATAAAGAAGAATTTTCCGGGGAAAGTCCAGAAGCGTCCAGAGTTTCAATACAATAAATTCAAAGATCCGGACGACAATTTTACATGGTGTTTGAACTGGTTACAACTGCAACAGTCGTAACGTCCGGTTTGAAAACAGCCGACAGATTCCCGGAGATTTGATGGGTTCATCATTTTTGGAGATCATTTTAGTTCACAGGGTGGTTTCATTTGGATGAACGGCGTTCTTTGACATCGTGGGATAAAAATTACAGAAGGTTGGGGGCCATTATTATAAAAGCAATATTCTCCTCCTGTCTGGCTTGCCAGACTGGAGGGAATATTTAAAGAAAGCGGCGATTAAAAATCGCCGAACCCGTATCTAAACCACATAGGTCGTTGATGCGGTATCACCCCCTCTGCCTGTCCAGTTGGTATGGAAGAATTTGCCGCGAGGCTGGTCAACACGTTCGTAAGTATGGGCGCCAAAGTAGTCGCGCTGAGCCTGCAACAGATTGGCAGGTAATCGTTCGCTGCGGATTCCGTCGAAATAGCAAAGTGCGGAAGTCAGTGCAGGAACCGGAATTCCATTGGTCAGCGCTGTGGCGCATACACGACGCCATCCGGCTTGTGCTTTCTCAATAATTTCTTTGAAATACGGTGCGAGCAACAGGTTATGCAGATCGGGATTTATTTCAAAGGCTTTTTTGATATCGGCTAAGAATACTGAACGAATGATACATCCACCGCGCCACATCAGGGCGATGCCGCCATAGTTCAGGTTCCAGCCGTATTCTTTCGCAGCTTCCATCATCAGGTTATAGCCTTGAGCATATGAAATAATTTTGGCACCAAACAAGGCATCTTTCAAGTCCAGAATCATTTGCGCTTTATCAATGGTTTTATCTACTGCCGGTCCGTTAAGTATTTTGGAAGCTTCAACGCGCATATCTTTTTGGGCTGATAAGCAACGCGCAAATACCGATTCACCGATCAGGGTTAACGGAATTCCAAGATCAAGGGCAGATACGGCAGTCCATTTTCCTGTGCCTTTTTGTCCGGCAGTATCGAGGATTTTCTCAACTAATGCTTCCCCCTTTTCGTCCTTGAAACCTAGGATATCGCGGGTAATTTCAATCAGGTAGGAATCCAAATCTCCCTTGTTCCATATTTCAAAAACATCATGCATTTCGTCGGCACTTAGGCCCAGCATTTCTTTCATCAGTTGGTAGGCTTCGCAGATGATCTGCATATCACCATACTCGATGCCATTGTGTACCATTTTTACAAAGTGACCTGCACCACCTTCACCTACCCAATCACAGCATGGAGTTCCGTCTTCCACTTTTGCCGCTACGGCCTGGAAGATTTCTTTCACTGCAGGCCAAGCAGCAGGTGAACCGCCGGGCATCATCGATGGTCCCAGTAAAGCGCCTTCTTCTCCTCCCGAAACGCCGGTTCCGATGTAGAGCAACCCTTTGCTTTCAACATATTTAGCACGACGTATCGTATCAAGGAAATAGGAGTTTCCACCATCAATAATGATATCGCCAGCTTCCAGATGAGGAATAATCTGTTCGATAAAATCATCCACCGGTTGTCCTGCTTTGACAAGCATCATCACTTTGCGCGGACGTTCAAGTGAGGCACATAATTCTGCAATGGAATGGGTCCCAATGAAGTTTTTGCCAGCACCCCTGCCAGCCATAAACTCATCAACCCTTGCAACGGTGCGGTTAAAAACAGCAACAGTAAAGCCTTTGCTTTCCATGTTCAATACCAGATTCTCGCCCATGACGGCTAACCCAATCAGTCCAATGTCTGCTAATTTTTTCATTTGTTATTATTTATTATAACTGTTAAAACCACCTCCTTTGGTGGTGGTCATGTATAAATTGGCTTTGCCTAAAAATTATTAATCAACAGATATGGCAATTTTTAATTTTACGCCTATCATTATCAAGAAGATTAAGAAGCATCAGAAGAGCTACAAATGTCCGGATTCCGCCCCTTACAGGGGCTTTACAAGTCCACCTTCTTAGATGGTGGATTCTTTAATGTTTTTAAGTTTTCAGTAATGTCCATAATCTATGCTATTTCAAAGCCAAGTTCTTTTATCGTTTCAAGTGTTACCCGATTTACATTTTTCGCATGAATGGTATATACCGGAAATTCTCTTCGGACCGGATAGTCACCACGAAGCTTTTCAAACTGTTTAGGATTAATACGAAGGGCAGCATCATCGGTTCGGATGTCATAAGTGACCAACACTGCTTTTGATAAGATTTCTTCTTCTGAAAGATTCAATCCGTCCAATTCAATGTGGGTATTCTTTGGAAGTTCCACCTGTTGAGCTTGCCAGTGGTCAATTCCAAGACCAAAAAAGCGACTCACTGCCTGAATGCTCATGCTTGTACCATTTGCTTTACCGTCTTTCGAATAACCGGCAATATGGGGTGTGGCCAGATCAACCAATTCCAGTAATTCCTTGTCTATGGAAGGTTCATTTTCCCAGCAATCAACTACTAATCCAGAGATCAGACCGTCCTTTAAAGCCGACTTTGCTGAAAGTGTATCAAATACTTCTCCGCGACATGAATTAATTACAATGGGTTGCCGCTCCAGGGCTTTAAAAAAATGAGCATCGGCCAGATGATAGGTTGCATCTTCGCCTTGCATATTCAAAGGAATGTGCAAGGTAATGATATCGGCTTCTTCCATGATTTGGCTTAAGCTGCAAAATTGTTCAGTTCCTTCAGCACGTTCACGGGGAGGATCATTTAGTAGAACCTTCATCCCCAGTAATTCACAAACGTGTGCAACTTTGGAGCCCACCTGTCCGACACCAACAACTCCAATGGTTTTTCCTTTGAGGTGGAATCCTTTCTTTTGGGCCAATACAAAGAGGGCCGAGGCGATGTATTGTTCCACTGATTTGCTGTTGCATCCGGGGGCATTGGTCCATTGTATGCCAGCTTTTGCACAATAGTCGGTATCAATATGGTCATACCCTATAGTTGATGTGGCAATAAATTTTACGGATGAATCTTCGAGCAAGTGCTGATTGCAAATCGTACGGGTACGGGTAATAATTGCATCCGCATCCTTTACTATTTCGGGCGTTGTTTTGGGTCCTGAAAGGTAAACTACTTCACCAAATGGCTCCAGCACTCCATGGATATATGGTATTTTATCGTCGATTATAAATTTCATAGTTTCAAGATCAAAATTCCAGCTTTGGAATGAATTTGATTATTAATCGTTTACACTTTTATATTTTTGTTTCGTTTCCTAATAGACTGTAATACTCTTTCACGATCTCCTCCATGACCCTATTGGTTCTGGATGCACTACTTCCTGTACTGACGCATTCTCCTTCACCTTGTAACGTCTGAACGACCTGGCTGATTAAATGATGTTGAATGTTTTCAGGATTTTGGAAACTGAAACTTATTGTTCCCTCAGGTGATGTCAGCTTTACATCGCCATGCAGGAAACTGGAAACGCTGAGTTTACCTTTTGTCCCGGTAATTTCAATGATGTCTTCTTCGCTGCCTTTTGGGACAATGAAACACCAGCTTCCAGTTCCGGTCACTCCCGTTCCAAACGTAAATGCAGCAGAAACAGTATCTTCTGCAGCGTAATATCCTGCAAGATTATGGGCTATGCCATGAACTTCGGTTATTGGTCCGAATACATAATCCAAATAATCGAGCTGATGGGAAGCAAGATCATAGAAATATCCTCCACCTGCAATTTCAGGATTTACGTGCCATGATTGCTTGTCAGGATACTGATCTTTATCCCCGGACGATTTATACAAACGGATATTAACCATTAATGGCTTACCAATGATTCCGTTTTCAATTAACTCTTTCACTTTCAGGAATGCAGGAAGTGTACGACGGTAATAAGCAACAAACAAAGGCATTCCGGTTTCCTTTGAAATGCGAATCATCTCCTGGCATTCCTGATAGTTACGGGCCATTGGTTTTTCAACATATACCGGCTTTCCTGCATGCATAGCTTCAATGGCATACATCGCATGAGTATCAGGTGGAGTAGCGATGTAAATTGCATTCACTTCAGGATCATTAATCAGTTTACTGGCATCAGAATAATATTTCGGAACTCCATGCCGTTTCGCATAATCCTGAGCAAGGGTGGCATTCCTGCGCATCACCGCAACAAGTCTGGAATGTTCCACCTTGTTGAATGCAGGACCGCTCTTCAGTTCGGTCACGTTGCCACAGCCAATGATACCCCAGTTTACTTCAGTTAAAATCATTAGTAATTGAATCTATCTTTAAACGCCCAGAGTCCCAGTGCCGGATTTGAAATGTAAAATATCTCCTCTCCGTTGTCCATGATATTGAGACCGTCCTGCAATTTTGAAGGATCATATTTGAGTGTCATATCATCAATATCGGAGTATTTGAATCCTATGCTTTCAATTTCAGCCTGAGTTAAATTACCGGGTTCTTTTCCCGGGCAATAAGTGATTTTGAAACGTCCCTCAGAGGATCCGTGTATAAGATGAGCCGCGGCACTCAGATTATTGCGTAACTCTTCGTTATCGTCACAGGCTCTCAGGGTTGTCGGGGTTCCGAAATAGCCGTATTTGCGGATCAAGCGATCTATTTCTTTATCTTCTCCGAATTCTTTCAAGGCAGGAGCCAATACTATGAGTTCTCCTTCATCATCAATGGCCATGCGTGTGCGGTAAATCGATTTGTTGCCCAACCAGGTACTTTTAAATTCAGTCGGATCAAGGTAAACTACCACTTTTTTTAAAGGCTTTTCAAGCATTTCAAAGTTCACCAACAACGCCAGTTTGGCTGCTTTATCAAATACTTCAAAGTCATCACCTATGAACAGTCCGCGTGTTTTGATCTTTCCGTCGGTTTTATCAAGTCCAACTATGGTTTGCACATACACAATTGGCATATGGTTGGTAAAATGCTCGGAAGCATAATTAAATATCCGTCGTACCGGTGTGTCGGCATGTCCCATCATTCGCTCCATTCCGAATGCAGCTCCAATAAAATGGCTCTTGTTGATACCTTCCACACCTCCAGTACCTACAAATATATTTTTATTGTAGTTGGCCATTCCCACCACTTCGTGAGGCACCACCTGTCCGATGGACAGGATGAGATCGAAATGGCCTTCAATCAGTAATTTATTCACCTGTGCAGGCCAGGGAAAATCAACTGCACCTCCCGAAACTTCTTTTACAAATTCACAAGGAACAATGCCAACTGTTACAACATCATTCCGCCAATCATGTTCACGAATCAGCGAGGCTGGCATTGAACCAAACATGTGGGATATTTGTGAGGTCGTCATGGGTGTGTGTGTGCCCAGTGCCGGGAGCACGTCAGTAAGATGATCTCCATAATATTGCCACGTCATTTCAGTCAGTTCACCTGCACGACTTGGCAAACGGGTGTAATCAGGCGGAATTGCCAGAACCTTACCTCTCGTACCCATTTTGTCAAATGCTTCATATAAGCCTTTCTTCAGGTCTTCAGCAGATAACTCATGATCGATTGAGCCTATTTCGTAGTACATCATAGATTTACGATTTAATGATTTACAATTTACTTGCAATTCGAAGAGTTATTCTTTGTCGAATTAAGCTTCTTTTTCATGGAAATAATAGAACTAACAATGATTTTAAATAACTCATGATTTTCCATTATCAGATCATCAAGAAGGTCAGCTTTAATCAAACCCGATTCGATTATAAGCTCCAACCAATAAATTGTTTCATCTAATTCTTCTTCAACCATTTTAAGTTTATTTAGAAAATCTTTGTCAGACTTGCCTAAACAGGCTGAACGATAATTTGCTCCAGGCGATGTCCCTGAACGAATAATTTGATTACCAAGTGTTCTATCAGTAATATTATTTGGTAAACTTTCAGCAATCTAAATTATTCTTAATGCAAAAATCTTTAATCTTTTCTTCAGATCTTCCGAATTCATTCTAAAATGGTAAATTGTAAATAATTAAATGGTAAATTGGTTTATCTTTTAACGCGTGCATTGCCTCCCCAGATGCTCCAAACCATGTCTTCATCGGCTGGTTGAGCATAGTCAGTGAGAAAAGTAGTGGCCAGTGCTCCGGTTGCCCAGCCGAATTGGGGCCATTTTTCAGGTTCCCATTCCTTTAGGATACCATAGAGCAATCCACCAACAAAACCGTCACCACCACCAATTCGGTCGAGTACAGTGATCCTACGTGGTTCAATCACCTGCCAATTGTTGCCTTCAAGCATGATAGCCCCCCAAAGGTGTTCATTCGCACTGATAACCTGGCGCAAGGTTGTAGCAAATACTGATGCATTGGGAAATGCTTTTTTTACGCGTTTTATCATTCCTTTGAATCCTTCGATTTCAGCATCTATGCCTTTGCCACCGGCTTCGGGACCTTCAATGCCTAAACAAAGTTGAAAATCTTCTTCATTTCCAATAAGGATATCGGCAACGGATGCAATTTCGGTAAAGCTTTCACGCAATTCCTGGTCACGTCCTTTCCAAAATGAAGCGCGATAGTTTAGGTCAAACGCTATCCGGGTTCCATATTTCTTTGCTGCTCTGGCAATCTCAAGACAAAAGGTAGTGGTTTCGGGTGACAAGGCGCCAATCAAACCTGAAAGGTGAACAATCTGAACTCCTTCTTTACCAAAGATGCGTTCCAGATCGAAATCCTTTACATTCAAGGTACGACCAACTTCACCAGCACGATCGTTTTGTACACGAGGCCCACGGGTACCAAAGCCACTGTCGGCAATATTAAACTGATGGCGATACCCCCAGGGATCACCCTGTGGTACATCAGGACCTTCATAATCCATATGACGGCTTTTTAGATTGCTTTTAATGAACTGAGCTATCGGGCTGTCTTTTACGAAGGTCGTCAGTACTTTTACAGGAAGCCCCAGGTAAGATGAGATACTGGCAACATTGGTCTCAGCACTGGTGGCCTGCATTTCAAACAAGTTGCTGCTGTGAACCGGCTGACCGTTTACCGGAGTTATCCGAACCCCCATGCTGGTAGGAACCAACAATGCATATTTACAGTCTTTTCTTAATTCTAAGGTCATATTATTGATTTTCAGATGTTAGATATAATATTGGTTTCAAGTTCCCGGTTCCAAGTATCAAATCACTTGGAACCTGGAACTTGAAACTTGGAACTTGGAACTTTGTTAGACTCCTCCAAATGCACTATATCCTCCGTCTACAGGGATAACAATTCCTGTTATAAAAGAGGATACATCAGATAGAAGGAATAGAGTTGTTCCCTGCAAATCCTCCGGTTCACCAAATTTGCCCATAGGGGTGTTGTTTACTATTTTTTGTCCTCGGGCAGAAAAATTACCAGTGGCCTGATCCAATACAAGGAAACGGTTTTGATCAGTAATGAAAAAGCCAGGAGCTATTGCATTGACACGAATTCCAACTTTGGCTAAATGCACTGCCAGCCATTCCGTGAAATTATTAATTGATGCCTTGGCTGCTGAGTAAGCTGGAATTTTAGTCAATGGCTTGTATGAATTCATTGAAGAGACATTCAGTACAACGCCTTTTTTATTTTTCAGCATATCAGTTGTAAACACCATCGATGGTAATAATGTTCCTTTAAAATTAAGTGCAAAAACCTTATCGAATCCGTCCATTTCCAGTCCGTAAAATGTATCTTCCAATGAATTGAGACTGTTTTCATCCATTTGTTCTACTTTAGTAGTGGCTGAAGGATGATTTCCTCCGGCACCATTAATCAGAAGATCAATATCACCTAATTCATTGTTGATGATTTGTTTGGCTTTGATCAATGATTCTTTATCGAGGACATTGGCTTCAACACCAATAACTTTAGCATTGAACTCTTTTGAAATCAGGGCAGCAACTTTGTCAGCCACTTCTTTATTAATATCGGCAATAGCAATCTTGACTCCTACCGATGCCAATGCTTTAACCATTGCTGACCCTATAACTCCAGCCCCCCCTGTAATTACACAAACCTTATTTTGCAGGTCATTAAAACTGATTTGATTCATTATTGATTGATTAAAATTATTTATAGTATTCGATGTTTTCTTTTGTTACAATGTCAATCGAAGTGAAGTTTTCAGATTGTATTTTCCTTTTAAGGATAAGATGTTCAAATAATGATTGAATGGCTTGATATCCCTGTTCTTCAGGACGCTGGCAGATCAAAAAATCAACGATTCCCCTTTTCAGGAAGTCAATGTTTTCACGAATGAGATCATGACCGATTACACGAATCCCTGAAATTCCATAGTATTCCAGAATTCTGCCAAGATAATAGACCTGTGAGTTGGTTACGAAAATGCCCTTAATATCTGGATGAGAGATTAGAATATCACGTATTTTCTCCTGTGATTCCAGACTTGTTGGATCTTCAATCTCAATTGTAATCAGCTTCCTGGTGCTTATTCCATATGTCAGGTTGAAATATTCATAAAATCCTTTTTCCCGCTGGACCAGATGGTTCATATTATCTCGTTCTTTGGCAAAATGAAGAATGAGGACAGAAGCATTCTGCGGAATAGAATAATCGAGCAATTTTGCTGCAAGAGTTCCCGATTGGAATGAATCCTGACCGATATAGCTAAGCTTTTCGCTGTCACTGATGTTTGAATCTATAAAGACATAAGGAATGTTGCGTTTTTTCAATTCACCAATAAACTCAATTGACTCACGTGAAAAGAATGGGGCCAGGACAACTCCTTCGGGATTACTATCGAGAATCAGATCTGCTTCTTTCCCAAAAGTCTGCGAATCAGATTGCTTAAACAGATGAATGTTTATATTTACCCCATAGTGTTGTACTTCCAGAAATGCTTTTCGTATTCCAATCATTGGCTTATTCCAGTATGCTTCCGTTGAAGTAGGTTCGGGAACAAGAACCGCAAATGATAAAGTTCTTTTTGAGGCAAGAGTGCTGGCCATCAGATTTGGTTTATATTCCAATTCCTCTATAATATTCAGAATCTTATCGTAAGTCGCTTTCGATACTTCACCGCGATTATGGATTACCCGGTCAACTGTTCCGATTGAAACATTTGCTTTCACTGCAATATCCTTGATACGGGCTCGATTTATTGCTTTGATAGACTATAGTTTTAAAGGGGTTATCAATTCTTGAGAGCAAAGCTAAATATTTTTTTCAAGGTGTCGTGTACGAACACGGTAAAAAGTATTGTATAACATTTTTACGTCTATTTTATATTTCCAGGTTGCAGAATCGAGATATAGTCTCTACTTTCGTGTCCGTACACGGAAGTGTAAAACTTTGCCAAAGTTTATCTATTAATAAATAAACTGTAAAACTTTGCCAAAGTTTATCTATTAATAAATAAACTTTGGCAAAGTTAGAGATATGAATCTAGGGAAATATAGTTTAGGAATAGGTGACCGGTTTTCACATCAGGGAATTGCTCAGCTTCGTGGTATAATAAGAGCCAATCAGTCAGGACTGGAGATTAGTCCGGTTTGGAATAAGTCAAACCGTGAACACATTTATGTACATTCGCATCCGGCCGATGTCAGAAAAGAAGCAGATGATGCTGTTGCAGCATTGGGTTATACGGGCAATTATTTTGTGGATGCCGACCATATCAATTTAAGCACAGTGGCTCCTTTTGTGGAAAGTGCTGACTTTTTCACACTTGACGTAGCCTCTTTTATTGGGAAAGAGAGTTCTGATTCTACCGTGTTTACATTTGTGGCTTCGTGTGCGAAATATCTTGGGAAACTTAACATTCCTGAAATTAATCATCCATTTGAAATAACTGAAGATATACTGGTTGGCATAGCCGGGAAATTTCTGGCTGCCACTCAACAGGCTTCAGAAATATATAATTATCTGAAAGAAAATAAAGGCAACGGAGATTTTATCACTGAAGTTTCAATGGATGAGGTTGATAGTCCTCAAACGCCGGTTGAATTGTTTTTTATCCTGAAAATGCTTTCAGATAAGGGTGTTCCGGTACAAACCATTGCTCCTAAATTTACAGGTCGTTTTAATAAAGGTGTTGATTATACTGGTAATGTCGATCAATTTGCCATAGAATTTGAAGAAGATGTGCTCGTCATTGACTTTGCAGTTAAAGAATTTAATCTGCCCAGAGAGCTAAAACTGAGTATTCATTCAGGAAGTGATAAATTCACTATTTATCCGATCATGGCTGGAATTATCAGAAAATACGGACAAGGCATTCATGTGAAAACTGCAGGAACAACCTGGCTCGAAGAAGTCATTGGATTGGCACTTGCCGGCGGTGAAGCATTGGAGGTCGCTAAATCTATTTATATTAATGCTTTAGGGAGGAAAGGTGAATTGTGTGCTCCATATGCTGACGTGATTGATATTGATGATTCAAAACTACCTGCAGCAGATGAGGTTGCTGATTGGACAAGTGAGAAATTTGCCAATACTCTTCGTCATATTCCAGGTCATCCTGATTACAATCCAAATTTCAGGCAGTTAATCCATGTAGGTTATAAAGTTGCTTCAGAAATGGGATCAATTTATACCGAACTCTTGAAAGAGCATGCGGAAATAATTGGTTGTTGTGTTGAGGAAAATATTTATGACCGCCATTTAAAAAGACTTTTCAACCTGTAACTATTAACTATTTAATCATTTACAATTTACCATTTTGTCTTTTGAAATAGTAAATAGTAAATAAACAAATTGTAAATCAAATTGATATGAAACCATTCATGGATGAAGATTTCCTGTTGCAGACCGATACTGCAAAGAAACTGTATCACGAGCATGCGGCTAAAATGCCTGTTTTCGATTACCATTGTCACATCAATCCAAAAGATATTGCTGAGGATCGTATGTTTAAAAGTATTACCGAAATCTGGCTGGCAGGCGATCATTATAAATGGCGGGCAATGCGTACTAACGGTATTGATGAGAAATTCTGTACCGGCAAGGCAAATGACTGGGAGAAATTTGAAAAATGGGCTGAAACCGTTCCATATACCTTGCGCAATCCCCTTTATCATTGGACACATCTGGAATTAAAGAAATTCTTTGGAATTAATGAGGTTCTTAGTTCAAAAAATGCACGTGCAATTTATGACGCATGCAACGAAAAGCTACAAACTCCTCAATATAGCTGCCGTAACATCATCCGAATGGCCAATGTGCATACTATTTGCACCACCGATGATCCGGTTGACTCACTTGAATATCATCAGAAAATTAAAGCTGATGGATTTGAAGTAGCCGTATTGCCTGCCTGGCGCCCTGATAAAGCAATGATGGTAGAATATCCAATCTCCTATAATCAATACATCAATCAACTGGCAAGTGTTTCAGAAATGGAAATAAAGACATTTGATGACTTGATGATTGCCCTAAACAAAAGACACCGATTCTTTCATGAGAATGGTTGCCGATTGTCTGATCATGGTTTGGATACTGCTTTTGCCGAAGAATATACAGCCGAGGAAATTGATGCCCTATTTCTGAAAGTCAGGATAGGATACCGGCTTACCACAAGGGAAATACTGAAGTTTAAATCGTGTATGCTCTATGAATTCGGGCGAATGGATCATTCACGGGGTTGGACGCAACAGTTCCACATAGGAGCACTTCGCAACAACAATACCCGACAATTCAATCTCATAGGCCCTGATACGGGATTCGATTCAATTGGAGATAAACCGATAGCAGAACCACTTTCGAAGTTATTGGATCGACTGGACAGTGAATTTAAATTGTGTAAAACCATATTGTACAACCTGAACCCTCATGATAATGAGGTGTATGCTACCATGATTGGTAATTTTCAGGATCGAAGTATTCCTGGAAAAATACAGTATGGTTCAGGCTGGTGGTTTCTCGACCAAAAGGATGGCATTGAAAAACAGCTCAATACCTTGTCCAACCTTGGTCTGCTAAGCCGTTTTGTGGGAATGCTGACCGATTCGAGAAGTTTTCTTTCCTATACACGTCACGAGTATTTCCGACGAATCCTTTGTAATCTATTGGGCAATGATGTTGAAAATGGTGAAATTCCAAATGATATGGAATTGTTAGGACAGATGGTTGAAAACATTAGTTTCAACAATGCAAAGAATTACTTCAATTTCTAAGGGGAGGCAGTTTCCCCTGTTTTGAAGTGTTGTGGACTTGACATATTGACTAAAAATTGTAGATTTACAATCGATTGCACTATATTAATGTTTGATAAAATGAAAGTAGTTACTTTTGGTGAGATCATGCTGCGTTTGGCCACTCCCGGTTATTTACGATTTAATCAAACGAATAGCTTTTCAGCAACTTATGGTGGTGGTGAGGCAAACGTTGCTGTATCGCTTGCCAATTTTGGTATTCCAGTTGATTTTATTACCCGTCTGCCTAAGAATGACATCGCGCAATCCTGTGTTATGGACTTACGCAAGTATGGAGTGGGAGTGGAGCAGATAGTTTATGGTGGTGAGCGCATCGGAATTTATTTTCTCGAAACGGGTGCTGTTAGTCGTGGCAGTAAAGTGATATATGACCGTGCGCATTCATCCGTTTCTGAAATAAAATCAGGAATGATCGATTGGGACAATGTATTTGAAGGTGTAACGTGGTTTCACTGGACCGGAATTACCCCAGCCATCTCCCAGGGTGCTTCGGATGTTTGTCTCCAAGCTATATTGAAAGCCAATGAAAAAGGAATCACTGTTTCGTGTGATTTGAATTACCGCAAGAATCTTTGGAATTATGGAAAGAAAGCTGATGAAGTAATGCCAGTTCTTGTTGCAGGAACAGATGTAATCCTGGGAAATGAAGAAGATGCTGAAAAGGTGCTGGGTATCCGGACTGAAGGTGTCGATGTAACCGGAGGACATGTTGAAGCACTGGCTTACGAATCTGTTTCCAAACAGATAATGTTCAGGTTCCCGCGTTGCAAAAAGGTGATAACAACACTACGCGGATCAGTCAATGCCAACCATAACAGCTGGTCAGGTGTTCTTTGGGATGGCAATAAATTGTTTGAAGCACCAACTTATCAGATTACCGACATTGTTGACCGGGTAGGTGGTGGAGATTCATTCATGGGTGGACTGATATATGGCTTGCTAACTTATCCCGGTGATGATCGGAAAGCATTAAACTTTGCTGTTGCCGCTTCCTGTCTTAAACACACGATTTACGGTGATTACAATCAGGTAACTGTTGACGAAGTTGAAAAACTGATGGGCGGAGATGCTTCCGGTCGTGTTGCAAGATAAAAAAGCCTCATATCAATTTACCATTAGACCATATCCGATTTACCTGTATTAAACTATAAATGGTAAATAATTAAATCGTAAATCAATTTACCAATATCCATAACAAATTAAACTCACTGTGATGGCACGATATACAAGAATAGAAGTTGTATTAAAAATGAAAGAGACGGGTATGGTTCCCGTTTTTTATCACAAGGATACGGAAGTTTGCAAACAGATTGTGAGAGCATGTTATGATGGTGGAGTGCGTGTTTTTGAGTTTACAAACAGAGGTGATTTTGCCCATGAAGTATTTGGTGAGTTGTTGAAATGGGCAATCAATGAAACTCCTGAGATGATTATAGGTGTGGGGTCCGTTATCGACAGCGCCACTTGCGCACTATACATTCAATTAGGAGCCAATTTTATTGTCTCCCCAATTATTGATGAAGATACTGCACATATTTGTAATCGTAGGAAAATTGCTTGGTGCCCTGGCTGCGGTTCGGTTACCGAAATAAATAAAGCCCATGAACTGGGTGCTGAGGTCGTGAAAATATTCCCCGGTTCTTCGGTTGGCGGTCCTGATTTTGTTTCAGGAGTAAAAGGACCTATGCCCTGGGCGAGTATTATGCCTACGGGAGGTGTTTCTCCCGATAAGGAGAACCTTGAAGCCTGGTTTAAAGCCGGAGTTCATTGCGTGGGGATGGGATCGCAACTGTTCCCCAAAGAGGTCATCGAATCAGGCAATTACCAAGCAATCACCCAAAAATGCCACGATATACTTGCCATCATTCATAAGCTAAAAACATAACCTAATAAGTGGAAAATAAACTAACAAATAAAGCCAAATCTAATGAATAATAAAGTAACATCAGTTGGGACGTATCGATATCGAATACTTGCTTTGCTTTTCTTTGCCACCTCAATTAACTATTTCGATCGGAGTATAATTGGGGTAATGGCACCAACATTGCAGAAACTATTTGATTGGACCAACCAGGATTATTCATGGATTATGGTCTCATTTAAAGTTGCATATGCCCTGGGCTTGCTGTCGATGGGTGGAATTATTGATCGGATTGGAACAAAAAAAGGATACATGGTATCTATAGGATTATGGAGTATATTCGGAATGTTGCATGCAGCAATTCGTCCAGCATTCAGTTTAATCGGTTTTATCATGGCCCGGTTTGGTCTTGGGTTTGGCGAGTCGGGTAACTTCCCGGCAGCCATTAAAACGGTTGCAGAATGGTTCCCTAAAAAGGAACGGGCATTTGCAACGGGTATTTTTAATGCGGCAACCAGTGTGGGAGCTATTGCAGCTCCGTTTATCGTTGGAGCTATTGTTCATTTGGATGGTAAAAACTGGCAAATTCCGTTTTTAATCACTGGGATACTTAGTGCTATTTGGGTGTTTTTGTGGCTGAAAACTTATAAAAAACCGGAGGATCATCCGAAAGTAAGCAAAGGGGAACTGGCATATATAAATTGTGACTCTGAAGTAGAGAATATTGAAAAACTTCCATGGAAGAGTGTTTTGCCAAAAAAAGAAACCTGGGCATTTTCTTTGGCAAAAATAACTGATGCTGTTTGGTGGTTTTATTTATTCTGGGGTGCAAAATTTTTATCTGCAAAATTTGGTGTTGACTTGGTTCATATTGCACTTCCCTACTTCGTCATTTATATAATGGCCGATGGTGGCAGTATATTAGGAGGTTATCTTTCTGGAGCATTTATCAAAACAGGATGGTCAGTTAATAAAGCCAGAAAAATTACCTTGCTGGTTTGTGCCTTGATTATTCTTCCTGTAAGTTTTGTAGCTATTACCGAAAGCAAATGGATAGCAATTTTCCTGATTGGCCTGGGAGCTGCTGGTCACCAGGCATGGTCTGCCAATATTTTCACCCTTGTTTCTGACGTATTCCCCAAAAAAGCGACTGCTTCAGTAGTCGGAATTGGCGGTATGATTGGTGCATTGGCTGGAATGTTTGGTGATATCTCACTCGGTTCGGTATTGGATACGGCAGGAAACAGTGGTTATTTCTGGGCATTTCTTCTTGCAGGATTCTCATACCTGATTATTTTAGGTTTAGTCCACTTAATTATGCCTAAAATGATACCAATGGATGAAAATTTGAACTACGTCGTTGTGAAATAGAATTATTTTATGAATTCACCATAACTAAAAGAAGTCGGCTTCTTTTAGTTATGGTGAAAGGTGATTGTCCCAAATCAATTAATTTACTCCTTTAACTTTCATTTTCAGTGTGTAAACCGAGGTGCGTGCTGTGATAAAAAGTATGTCCCTCTTTTTACCTCCAAAGCATAAATTCGAAGGCATTTCAGGTACTTCAATAGCGGCGATTTTCTTTCCCGCTTTATCAAATACCGAAACAAACTTATTTGCCAGATAAACATTTCCTTCATTATCGATAGTCATTCCGTCAGAACCTTCTGGGGCAAATAGAGTTTTGCCGCTCAAGGTTCCATCGTCATTGACGGTGTATTTCCAGATCTTACCATCATTGATGTCGCTCACGTACAGTGTCTTGCCATCGGGAGTTCCTATCAAACCATTAGGTTGTTTGTAGTCGTCAATTACCCGAATGACTTTCCCTTCAGGATTCAGATAATATACTCCACGTTTATCCTGAATTTCTTTGTGATCAGCTTCCCAGTAATCGCGGTGATAATAGGGATCTGACAGGTATATACCGCCGTTGGGAGCGATCCACAGATCATTGGGCCCATTCAGGTGTTTGCCTTCATAGTTTTCGGTCAGAATGCGTTGTTTCCCATCCATGTTGAAGGCTACAATACGGTTGTGTAAATCTGCACAGGTCACCAGTTCTCCTTTTTTATTGAAATACATTCCGTTGGATCTCTCGCAGGGATGCAGAAAAGTAGTAATCGTGCCATTTTCACTCCAGACATCAATTTTGTCATTGGGCTGATCAGTGAAAAAAACACGGCCATCAGGAGCCACTGCAGGCCCCTCTGTAAAGGTATATCCACCGCTTGCCTTGGTCACTTTTTCCCCTTTGGCAATGATAATATTGTCCTGAGAATAGCCACTTACAGCCATCAATAAAATAATTGTTAACAAATAGATTCTGATCATGGTAAGATTGATTTAGTTGATTAAATATCCGCACAAGTTTGACATTAAATTTTACTTTTGCAAACTCTGAATCGGAATATCATAATAACCTTCTGCAAATATACAAGCGTCTAATGAATCGAAGTATACTAATGCTGTTTTTCCTGTTATCGGTTTGCATTTCTGATTGCTTCGCCCAGTTTCCAAATGATGGCTCCTATTTCTGGAATGTCACCAATGTCAATTATACCATCAACGATAAAACCAGTCTTTTGCTGAATATGAAGGAGCAATTCAGTAATCAGATCAACCGGATTGATTTCTTCCATGCCGAACTTACTGCATTCCGAAAGATCAATACTACATTTTCAGTTGGACTGGGTTACCGGCAAACCGAGAATTACAGGTCGGCCATCTGGTGTGCCGGCCATAACTACCTGCTTTACGGTGTTTGTTTATTCTCTCCTGCCAACATGAAAATCAGGTTTGCCAACCGAATTGTGTACAAATCATTTAAACAGGATGATTCACAGGTTGGTCTTGACAACATCACCAATATTGATTTCTTTGTTCGTTCAACTAACAGGATTCCCAAACCGTTTGTTTCCGATGAGATGTTTTCGGAATTAAAATCAATGGTATTCCAGAATGTCCGCTTATACGGAGGCTTTCATGTCTGGAAAGGAAAACTTCTTGGCATCGATCTCTTCTATTGCGACCTGTATGTCAATTCGGCAAATATCTGGAGAAACTTCTCCGTTTACGGTCTCAATACCAAAATCAACATTTGATTTGAGACATACCCGTTCATGAAGATTTTCATTGTTGAATCGAATCGCCCAATGTATTGCTACCGATTTCTATTCCTTCTTCCGGGATAAATATTTGGTGTATAAAATTGAAACGGTAATAGAAATAATGGCCAGGAGGAGGAATACCAATACCCTGAACCCAATATCAATACTGGAGAGATCAACAAAAATAAGCTTTATGGCCGATGCCCCCAATGCACCAATAGCCAGCCATCGGTATTTGATATTATGCATTAAACGACCCAACAGGAAAAACAACATTGCTGCTGAAATCCATGAGACGGTAATATACGGGGAGAAAAATGCATGGTAAAAGGCAATCAGAGTCATCACAAATCCTGAAAGCAGATAGATGTTGCGTATGAATTCTGTCTTGATATTTAACCTTTCTTTCTTCCAGTTAATCACCCTGGCAGTTATAAAAGCCACCATCATGAATGAGAAGTTTGTAGCGCTTAAATTGGACTTGTCGTTCAGGTAAAAGATCAACAACACCACAAAAAGGATGGTATTCATAACCACAATAAATCTGGAACGGAACCATAGTGCCATTGAAACCACCAGCAAACTCTGAACAGCCAATAGCATGTATGCCTGGGGTAACAACAGAATCCCGTAAAAAGCCACACTCATGGCCAGAAAACCATAAAGGGCATACATTGAAGCCAATATTTTCAGAAGCGAACGCGACTGAAGGATTACGGAATAAACCAGGCAAAGAATCGCAATAGCGCTAAAAACAGGCACATAATTGTGGCTTAAATAGGTAATTACAATTAATGCCAGGATAAAACTAAATCCCAGTCCGTTAAAGATAGCAGAAGTAATGAGAAGTTCATTCGGTATATTCTCCTTTTTGGGGATGAGGGTTAACGACGAGAAAATAAAGCCGGTCGCAATAAAATACAGATAGGCCGTACCTGGATTTATAATAAATTTCAACTCATTTCCCACGAAAGGATTGTTTAACAGCCAATTTAAGTGCGACAGATAGACCAGGAAAATAAATATGAAAACAAGCTTTAGCCATCCCTGCCTGTAATAAAGCACAATGGCCAGTAATGCTGCAATGCACGACATCGCAGCGTTGATCTGAACTGATTTGCTAATGATGCCCGAAATAAGGATCATTAGGATAACCATGCCAGTCATCAGTTGCGATTTCCAGCGTAAAGCGACGTAAAATAATACAGCGACGGTAACAATTAACAGGAAAAGCCCCGCGACATCGCTTTTAACCAACGGATCGTCCTGGAGAAAGTGCAGATGCACAGCCATATAAAATACTAACAGATGACCGGTATAGGCAAACAGCTTCGATAGATAGGAATAGGTTTTACGCGTGAAATAGCATCCGGCATAGATTCCCACAACTGACAGATAGCCCGTTAATACTGAAAAAATTGGGTACCCTGAATTCTGAAGGTATTGAACGAGAAATGATATTCCAAAGAGTAAGACGATATTTCCAAGCCATGCCATCCCGTATTCACCTACCCTGAATTCAATCGAATCATCCCGATCATCTGATCGGGATGAAAATCTTAAATCAAAGTCATCATCCTGAAGTTCTGAAGCCGTTGATAGAGAGAAACTTTGCTTCCATTTCTGAATGTCAAGCGTTGCTTCAATCAGGTTAATGCGGTCCTTTATCACTTGCAATTCTTTCCGGATGATTTCAGTTCCCGGCGAATCTGCTTTCTCGGCTTGCATAATGAATATCCTGAATTAAATCCGATTTATATATTATTCTGTAAGTTCTGCCTCGGCATGTTTTTTCCATGGCGGTACTAACCAAAGGAAAAACGATAGGATGCAGAACGGCAAAACGAGCCAGAATATCGCCATCAGGTATCCTTCTGCCCCAATCATCCCTAACTTAAAATTGGTAAACCCGAGGAAACTTTTTGAGAATAACTGGCCACCAATCACAACATTCCAACGCATGAAGAATACACCAACCAGAACCATAAGTCCTGAAAGCATATACAATGGTTTTCGTATTTTTTCTTTCGGAAGGTGAATCCTGAAAAAGCCCAGAATAGCGAGCGGTATAATTGTTCCAACCAGGCCCTGCATGATAAACAGGGTAATGTTGAGCTTTCCGTTTACCAGCATATGCAGAATTTCGAACGACTCTTCCGCCTCATAAATACGGTGAACCTGGTCGAGCGACTCAAGCGTGAAATCAAGAATTAATACCATAAACAGGAACTTCCCGATTTCGTCCAGGCAAGGCATATCAATCTTAACTTTTCGGATTCTGGATACAACCATATACAAAAACATCACCATGGCAATTCCTGAAACCATGGCCGAAAGCAGGAAAATAACCGGCATGAGTACCGACGACCACCATGGATTGGCTTTGATGGAACCAAATATAAAGCCAACATACCCGTGCAGAAGGAAAGCAGAAGGAATACCTACCACGGTAACGATAAACCCAAGTTTCTCGTCCCAGGCAATGGTCTTTGGCGAAAGGTCGGTTACCCCAAGCGTAAGGATCTTATACAATCTTCGTTTAATTCCTGTAGATTGTTCAGCCCAAAGAACCAGATCACGACGATAATCAAACCATATTTCAAGCAAAAGAACCACCATGAGATACCACAGGTAAACAAACCCGAAAATAGCCATCGCCGACTGGAGATGTGGAGTGGTCATTATTTCATAGGCCCTGAACGGATGTCCAAGGTGTGTAACCAGCGGTAAGATCGCCACTAACAGGAAAGCCAGGGCGGTTAATAGCGCCAGATGATAGGTCGGGCGGAGCACCTTGATCTTGAATACCCGCTCAAGTGAAGCAAGTATAAAGGCCCCGGCAACCAATCCGGTGATATAAGGATAGAGTACGATCAGGATTCCCCAATGCAATTCTATTTCGTTCGGATAAATGTATCCGTCCACCTGTTTGAGCATTTCATATAGATGTTCCATATTATCGTACCTCCGAGCTTAGTCCGTTATAAAATAGTTTTGAACCTGTATTCAATTGGGGTTTCAGAACCTGCGTACTATGTTCCTTGAGGAACTTGTGCAAAGGACTGTTCATGTCGTGCAAATCGCCATAGATTCGCGCCCCGGTGGGACACACATCAAAACAGGCAGGGTTTAACCCCTTCTTCAGGCGGTGGTAACATAAAGTACACTTGTCAGCCGTTTGTTTCTCCGGATGGAGATACCGGCATCCGTAAGGACAGGCCTGGATGCAATACCGACAACCGATGCAGTATTTTTCGTCAACCAGCACGATGCCTTCAGGACTTTCATAGGTGGCCCCAACGGGACAAACCTGAACACAGGGAGATTTGGCGCAATGATTGCACATCTTCGGAACAAAAAAGCTCTTAAAGATTTCAGCTTCTGGAACAGTTTGTACAAAGTCGTCGATACCACCATTGGGCGACTGTACGGCGAGTGTGCCATCATTTTTAATGGTGTATTGTTCGACCCACGACCTGAAGAAGAAAGGTTCTTTGGGAACGTCATTTTCAGCCTTACAGGCCCTGGCGCACGATCCGCAGCCGATACATTTTTCGATGTCTATGCCGATGGCATACCAGGGCATAGTCTTCTCAGGCTCATTGGCGGCAAACAGCATGGCCTGAAATGGTTTCACGGCAGAGCCGACAACCAACGTGCCTGCCAGCAAAGCTGACTTTCTTATAAAATTCCGCCTCGACGAGTTTAATCTTTCATTTCCCATACGGCATGTGGATTATGGCAATCGATACAATTTGCCCGATCAATGTTGTGGGTTTTTATATCAATCTGGTGAATAACTGAAGTCCGGCGGGCAGGATTCATGTCGTGGCACTTCCCGCAAAATTCCCTGGTGCCGGGTTTACTAAGCTTGTTTTTTTCAGGATCATCCATATGTTGCCAACCTGGTCCGTGGCAAACTTCGCAGGTTAAACCCGAATGCAGGTCGGAATTCAATTTGGCCGCTTCCGTGTCGTGGCAATCCATACAAGCTGCTTTCCCGATGTGATGTGCGGGCAGTGCTGCAATTTCATCCATCGAATTGGCCCTGTAATGTCCGTATTTGCCAAACGAATCCGGAATCAGAAAATGCCGGGCGACTAAGAAAATGCAGATGAAAACAGCCAAAACCGGAAGTAATGTCTTTAGTTGAGGAGGCATAGTTTCAAGGTTTTTGAATTATATCCATCAAATATATCAATATTATAAACTGTATATTTTGAAATAGCATGATATAAGTCAATGATGGTGAAGATATTTAGCAATTTATTTTCAATCAAATGCAAAACGGATCTGAAAATAATTTTGCCTGCCGCCCTCAAGAGAAAATTTAATCTTCTTTCCTGTCAAAGATTGTAATCATTTTCATTTGACATCGATCTTTTGGTTACTGCGGAATATAATTCGATAGCAACTTATAGTATGTAACCATGTATTCAGGATTCCGTATATCAGTATAAATTTACTTCTTCAGGCTGATTCGATGATGAAATCAGCTATTCACAGGCAAACTACATTCGTTGAAATAGTGGTTGTCTTCAATCAAAAGGAAATACATTTATGAAGTGGATCTGACCTCTTACCAATAGAGCCGGATTAGAGACAGATCGTAAACGGATAGGTATTACGTCGTATTTCCTTCGGTATATCTGTACTATGACTGATCTGCAACTGTACTAAAACCTAAATCTTAGTACAGTTGCAAATCAATCATAGATCTTTTTATAAAGACCGTGTATTGCCCGATCCTTACTCAAATACCTTCCGAATGTATATTTGTACTGTTTGATGTTACCTGTCAGATTATATTTTCTATAAACATTAAATCATGCAGGATAATTCCTAAAACGAATACCTCAAACTCATGGTGGCTTTATAATTTCTCGGCAAACCGGGATAGTAATAGCGCGGAGCCTGTGTTCCGACGGCCAGGGCGTTGATCTGAATCATAGCGGCATAACGGGTATCGAAAAGATTTTGTATTCCTGAAGAAAGGCTTACCGAGAGGTTTCTTAAACGATTTACTGCATCGGGATGCATGTTTTATATTCGTAGCCTGAATGTAATTCTATTCATGAGATAATTGAATATAAGTCTTGCCTTGTGAATTAAGGAACGGATCACTTGAACGGATTAGATGTCCATAAATCCGAGGGATCAGTCTTTGATTTTCTTTGGCTTGCAGAGTTTATCTTCCTTTTTCGCTTTACGTTCGCAGTTTTTGCAAACAAACCTGACGTTGTTTTTTTCCTTGTAATCGTCGTTTTTACACTGCGTCTTTGGCATTTCTAGATTTTATCCTGTTCGATGTGTTGAAGAACAACTGTAACAGGATAATTGTTTTTTAAATACTCAGCCATCTTCTCTGCGGCATAAACCGAACGGTGCTGTCCGCCGGTGCAGCCAAAACTCACACAAAGGTGGGAAAACCCCCTTAAGGTATAAACTTCGATAGAATTTGAAACCAGACTAAAAACGGGAGTCAGAAATCCGGCTATGGTCGATTTTTCTTCCAGAAACTTCTGAACCTGTGGATCTTTACCCGTCAGGTGTTTGTATTCTTCATATTTGCCGGGATTGTGTATGGCACGGCAGTCGAAGACGAATCCGCCACCGTTGCCCGAAGGATCAGCAGGAATACCCCTTTTATAGGAAAAGCTACTTACTCTCACTGTTAGTTTATCATTGTTTGGGCTAATGGATTTCAGAAATTCAGACTCGGTCACTGCTTTGAGTACCCTGAACAGCTCAGGAAGTTTAACCTGAATCGTATTGTTTTGGAGTAAAGTTTCAAGATTTTTCAGGGCAAAGGGGATACTTTTCAGGAAGTGTTTTTTCTTTTCATAGAATCCGCGGAAACCATAGGCTCCCATAGCCTGCATGATACGGATCAGTACATAACCGCCAAACAAGGATTTAAATTTATCGCGGTCGGTATGCTTGTATTGATTCAATTCATCCAGGTAGAACTCCAGTAATACTTCGCGTTCAGCCTCCGGAATGTTGGCTTTGGCATCGTAAAGCAGAGAGGCAAGGTCATATTGAAGAGCGCCTTTTCGTCCGCCCTGGTAGTCGATAAAATACACCTGATCGTCCTTCAGCATCACGTTGCGTGATTGAAAATCGCGGTAAAGGAATGCATTGTTGTCGACCGCCAACAGGTAATCGCTGAATGCCTGAAAATCATCTTCCAAGGCCTGCTCGTCGAAGGCTATTTTGGCCAGTTTCAGAAAATAGTATTTGAAGTAATTCAGGTCCCACATCATTGATTGTTTGTCGAATGCCTCTCTTGGATAACAAACGCTGTAATCGATGTCTTTCCCTGCCACAAGTTGAATTCGAGGAAGCTGCTTCAGAACCTTTTTATACTCATCAACAATTTTCACCGAAAAGCCTTCTGTTTCACGGGTTTTGGTCAGAAAATCAAATAGGGTGGTGTTGCCTAAATCTTCCTGAAGGTATGTTTTCTGGTCAGCGCTTACGACATAAATGTGTGGAACGGGAATGTCTTTGTTTCTGAAATGGGCTGAAAATTCAAGAAAAGCCTGGTTCTCCTTGGTGTCCTGGTTGTATGCACCAATTACCAGGTGGCTAGAACTCTTCATTCGGACATATTCACGGTATGAACCAGATGCCGCCAATTGTTCGAAATAGGTTACTTCTTCCTTGAAGTGTGACTCAAACAAGCTGATTAGCTGATCTTTTATTTTTAGTTCCAAAATGAATGTTTTAAATGTTTGTCTTGTTTAAAGGGTTGTGATGGTTGTGATGGTTTTAATTGTTGAAATGGTTATGATGGTTGTAATTGTTATAATTGTTGTGATGGTTGAAAGTGTTGTAAATGTTTTTGTGCACAGTAACCATTACAACAATTACAACCCTTTCAACCTTCATAATCCTTACAACCCTTCCCCCCATTTATTTCTTCGGTTTATCAAGGGCTTCTTTGATCTGTTTCAGCTGATCTTTCGGATATTTTTCATCAGGTTTCATGGTTAGCGCCTTGTTGTAATTAAACCGGGCAATACCAAAGTTTTCAAGTTTGAGCGCCTGATCGCCGTCTGCAATCAGTTTCAGGTAATCCTGGTTTCTTTGGTCGTGTTCATCCTGTTCGATTAGTTTTTGGATATCCTTGAGTTTCATCCCAGGATATTTATCGTCCTTTTTCATACTCAAAGCCTTGTTGTAATAAAAACGGGCAATAGAAATGTCTTTGTTGAAATAGGCTTCATCGGCTTTGGCAATAATATCGCGATATTCTTTTTCTTCTTTTTCGGAAAGAAGAGAATTGGTCAGGGCTAAGATTTCATTAATCCTGTCTTTCGGATATTTTTCCCACGATTTGATGTCGAGTGCCTTGTAATAGAAGAATTTGGCAATGGTGTAATTTTTATCGGTAAATGCTTTGTCAGCCTGTGCAATGGACTGATCATATCCTGAAAGGTCGTTTGCTGACATTTGGGCGTCGATCAGCTTGTGAATTAACTCCAGTTGTTTTATCGGGTATTCTTCTTTTGGCTTTATTTCATTGGCCTTGGTGTAGAAGAAACGCGCAACCGAATAATCTTTTATTCCAAAAGAAACATCTGCTTTTTTAACGGCCTCGTCATAATCAGCAATCGGAATAAATGACTGAGCACGAGCTTCGGTCGCCTGTACAGATTCTACATGATTGTTAATGGGCTTATTTACCGGGATGTCTGTTTTTTTCTCCGGCAATTTGAATGCATAAGTTTCGACAGGTTTAGCCTCATTCAATAGTTTATCGCACAAAGCCATTTGGCTTTTCGGATAGGATTCGTCAGGTTTGATGATCAATGCCTGTTTATATTGAAGTTTAGCAATGGTGTACGTTTTTTCACGGAATGAGTTATCGGCCACGGAAATAGCCTGCCTGTATTTTTCGTCAATTTCACGCTGAGAATTGGCTAACCGGTCTTTATTCCTCTGATCAAGCAATACATCGATTTCCTTGATCCGGTCTGCAGGAAGTTTTTCGTCGGGTTTAAGTGTTTGAGCTATCTTGAATTGCATTCTTGCAGATGCAAGCTGATCGTCCTTGAGTGCTTTTTCTGCTGTCACAATGGCCTCCTTATAGGCCTTGTCATTGGCAGAATTGCTGATCCCGATAGCTATCGGGACCAGGTTGGCATCGGTAATTTTCTGGTTGACCTCTTTCATCCTTTTTAATGGATAAGCTTCATTGGGTTTGATTCCCAAGGCCTCGGTATACCCGGTTTTTGCATTGGCCCATTCAGATGCGTCGAAGGCTTTGTCTGCCTTTGTTATGGCACCGGCATAGGTTTGTTCTCTTGAAGTCAAGACTGACTGAATTTCTTTGATTTGCTGTCTGGGGTATTCCTCATCAGTTTTGATTGTCACCGCATTTCTGTATTCAGTCAGCGCTTCATCCAATTTTGATTGGGCATAGTAGTCATCAGCAAGTTTGATGATCCGTTTGTATTCCGTATCCTGTTTGGCAAGTAACTTAAGCTGGTCTTCGATGTCTCTGATCAGCTTTTGAATCGAAGTCCTTTGGTCAGGTTTGATTTGAATGGCATCCTTATATTTTTGGATGGCCTGCTCATAGCGTTTGTTTTGTCCGTTATCTCTGGCTTCAGCTATAGTCCTGTTGAATATTTTTTCTTTGGCATTAAGCATGGAATCCTGTTGTGCTTTTTGATCGGCAAGCATTTTCTCAGTCTCAGCCTGAGAAAGCAAATTATCGATTTTAGCAATCTGGTCTCTTGGATATTTCTCGTTTGGTAAGGCAGTAAGTGCTGTCGTGTAATGCGAACGGGCAATTTGGTATTGTTTTTCAGCAAACGATTTGTCTCCTGCTGCAACTGCATTGTTATACTGTTCACGGTCGGCTTTTTCCTTGGCCAGACGCTGAGCTTCTTCCTGTGCAGCAAGTTGGGCAGTTTCTGATAGTTGGGCAATCATGGCGTCAATCTGGGCAATCCGGATTGGTGGCATTGGCTCGTTTGGTTTCAGATTGTTCGCCTTTTGATAAGCATCACGGGCTTCTTTCAGCTTATTGATCTTGAATGCATCCTGCGCCGATTTAATCAATTCGACATACTGACGATTGGTTTCTTCATCTTTCTGCTTTTCACCCAGAATCTGATCAATCTTTGCGATCTGTTCCTTTGGAAGGACTTCTGCTGGTTTCAATGTCAAAGCTTTCTGATATTTTCCCTTTGAATTCTGATAGACTTTATTTTTAAAATCGGTATTGGCATCAGCAATCAACGCATTGTACTGATCATCCAGTTTCTTCAAACGATTCTTCTCGGACTCAGTATCCGCTTTTTTCTGATCAATATCATTTAGACGTTTGATAGCATAAGGATCATTCTTTTTGTAAGTCAGCGCTTCCTTATATGCAGAAGAAGCATTATCCAGTTGATTGGTATTAAAAGCATTGTCGGCTTTGGCGATGGACGTTTTGTAGTTCTGATCATTCTGTTCTTTCATCAACTTATCAATCAACGCAAGCTGATCCGCAGGATATTTTTCATCAGGTTTAATCAATAATGCTTCATTGTAAGCAAGCTGTGCTGAGGTGTATTCCTTAATGCCAAAATGCTTATCAGCCTTCTGTATTGCTGCCTGGTATGCTTCAAGTGTGGCTTTGTTCTGGATGTCCTTCCCGGCCTGATCTGCCAGTAAAGCATTGATCTCACTTATTCGTTTTGGCGGAACAGTTTCTGAAGGGATCAGGTTATAAGCCTTCATGAATGCATCTTTGGCTTTTGCCAGTTCTTTGTTTTTCAGCAGAACTTCTCCATCGGAGACGGCCTGTTTGAAATCGGCCAGTGTTTTAGCCTCGGTTTCCTGTTGCGTCAAAACTTCATCAATTTTCGTAATCTGGCTCTTTGGATATTCCGAATCAGGAAGGTATTGCAGCGATTCCTGGTATTTTTCCTTTGCCTCCTTGTAATGTTTTTCGGTCAGTTGCTGGTTTGCTTCTTTGATGGCTGTATTGTAAGCCTGGTTCATGCGGGCCAGTTGAGCAATCTTGGCATCAGTTTGTCCAAATTTTTCCTTAGCTACCGGGTCGGTGGGTTTTATCGACAAGGCAGTCTGGTACGCGGTTTTAGCAGCATTGAGATCATTTCCCGTGAATGCTTTATCACCGCTTGCCATGGCCCGGTTAAATTCTTCATCCTGTTTTGCATCCTTCAAACGTTGATTGTCCTCCTCGAGTTTGCGGTTGGCTGCAAGTGTATCATTTATCTTTTGGATCTGGGCTTTCGGATAAGCATCTTCAGGTTTTATTCCAAGCGCTTTTTGATATTCTGTCTGCGCATTGGGATAGTCTTTTTTATCCAGTAATTTATCAGCCTGAGCTATAATGGCCTGATAATCCTTTTCCTTTTTTACTTTTTCTTTTTCAAGTCCATCCTGGATATTTTCGATTTCCTTAATTCTTTTCCTGGGATATGTCTCAGAGTCTTTGATACCGACTGCTTCCTTGTATTTATTCAGTGATTCGGTATAATTCTGAGCCGTAAATAACAGGTCTGCATTCTTTATTGCATCATTGTAAGCTGTCAATTCAGCTTTTGTTTTTTCCTCAAGCTGTTTTATTTCCCCTTGTATCTTTCCGATATCGGCAACCTTGCCTAATGCATAGGAATCACCTGGTTTTTGAGCCAAAGCTTCATTATAGGAACCCAGAGATCCGGTATAATCTTTTGAATCGAATGATTTGTCAGCCTTTTTTATCAGTATCTGATAAGTTCCAATTCTTCGGATCTGATCTTTAGGATAGGTTTCTGAGCTTTTAATCTGAAGCGCTTTGTTATATGATGTGAGTGAAGCATCGAGCTGGTTGTTTGTGAATGACTGATCAGCCTGTGCAATTAAGCCGGTATATTCCTTGTCAGACAATTGTTGTTTCTTCAGGTTTTGAATATCGTCAATACGTTTTTGAACTGCAGTATTTTTAGGTTTCAGTTCCAGTGCCTGGGTAAATGAATTTAACGACTCATCAAGGTTGTTATCAGTAAAAGCTTTTTCAGCCTTTGCCAACAATTCGTTAAACCTGATTTCTTTAGCTTCAGAAGTCTTAATTTCAGCTAATTTATCTTTTGGATAGGATTCACCGGTTTTGATCTTTAATGCTTCCTGATATTGCATCTTTGCCTTTAGCACGTCATTGGCTGCCATGGCCTGATCAGCAAGTTGTATGGCCTGCAGATATTTTTTATCCGTTTCAACAGCAACTATTGACTGTTCAGTTTCTGTAATTTTGTCCTGGGCCAGTTTGCTGTCAGGCTTTAATTGAAGAGCTTTTTTATAGGTATCCAGTGCCTTGAGATAATCTTTTTGCTGAGTTAGTCCATTAGCGGTCTGTATGGTTTGGGTGAATTCTTTTTCAACTTGCTGAAGGTTTGCCTGCTGTACTTTTTCCTGGGAGATCTGATCAATCTGAGTTTGCGGATATTTTTCATCAGGAACGGTCAGTTTTGCCTGATTATACAGATCAATGGCCTTATCGTAGTTTTTCGATTTATAATTGTTATCAGCCTGGGCAACCAGATCTTTATATTGTTTTTGTTTTTCAAGCAGTGCAAGCAACTGGTCGATTTCGTTAATCCGACCAGTTGAAAATACATCACTTGGCTTGTACTGAAGTGCCTCTTCATATACAGGACGGGCATTCTGGTAGTTTTTCTGATCGAAGAATCCATTGGCCTTTGCAATTGCATCCTTATATTTTTGTTCAAGTTCAGCTTTCTGCTTTTCAGTGATCTGAAGCGCTTTTACCAAATCCTGAAGTTCAGCAACCCGATCGTTTGGATAAGCCTTCTCAGGAAATAATTTTTTGGCTTCCATGTATTTCAATAAAGCCATCTGGTATTCGCCCCGCTGATACAGAGCGTCGGCATCTTTAATTAGCTGATCAAAGGTTTTCTGTCTGGCAGCTAAATCCTGGGCATTCTCCTTTGTAATTGTCTGGGCTTCTTTTTGAACTTTATTAGCTTGTAATTTAGCAGCTTTAATCAGTTCATTAATTTGGATGTCAGAAAAGTAAATTTCTGTTATGAAGTTATCGATATCTTTTCCGTAGAAAACTTTTCCGAAAGGTTTGAGCGTGAAACTTTTATCAATTCCCTCAATTTCCTTTGGTAACTGAACGACCATTTCGAATTTCGGAAAATCACTGTCACGTTTCCAGACTTCCTGAGGGATATCTGTTGAAATAAGGATGATTTTATTGAAATGCCCGGGGTATTTGAAGGTTAAACTATATTCATTAAAAAAATCGAACTCTAACCTGAATTTTCCATTTTTGGAAATATCAATTGTTGAGCTTTCCTTGCCGTTCTTAATTATATCAATGACACTATTCTCGGTTAAACCGGCTTCAGGTGCAATCCGGCCGGTAACAACAAAGAATTTTTTGTTTTGTGCCTGTGATGGAAACTGAAACAAAAACATTAAGATCAACCCCACCCATATCCCTATCCACCAGTCCTTTTGCATATGTGTATAAATTCAATGAAACAATTAAAACAATGACCTTGCATCTTTTATGAACATACTGAAGACCTCGTAAAATTAACCAAATGAACGAGAAGATGTGCATAAGATGCATCTTTAATTCAGAGCATTAAAGATATAAACCTTAATATAATGTAACGTATACTTTATCAGGAATAATGAAGAGAGATTATTATTCGTTTTTTGATAAACGGTCAGATATTAAAAGAAAGTATGTTATCTCAGAAAATCTGGTAGTTCTCAACTTTGGCCTTGTCAACCTGTGAATGGATTAGCTGGTTCTGGTTTGTACCTCTTTCAACATATTCTACATCGTAAATGGTCGGCACCCTGGCAAAGCAATCTTGCTGAGGCGAATAAGAAATTTGCTGAATCTCTTTTTCTGAATACAGATTGGCTGCATCCTGATTATCTTTAAAAAGCCTTACAGCCATCAGGAAATGTGGAAAATTTGCATGCGTTTTTATCGTTTCTGTTGGAAGTCCGGTATTTACAAGTATAGTTTTTAGTAAATAACCCTTTTCAATAAATGTAAGACGATATTCAGTATTGTAGTTGAGTTCCAGCCTGAATCTGCTGTGTATAGGTATTTCGGAAATTACAGTTGAATTATCATTCTTTGTAATGTGGATTGAACCGTTTTCAATAAATTCGGATTCAGAGATTATTTTACCTGTAATAATGAAATATTTACGTTCTTGAGATTGGGTGTAAAAATTCAGAACTAAACTAAAAAGGAGAATCAGAATAAACTTGAAGAGGCCTTTTTTTTTCATTAGATGATCGTTTAATTCCTGGTTGATTATAGTTTGCCAAAATGTATCTGTTGCGAAACTACAATATATTCTTAAATACTAATAAAGGTTACCCCGGAAATTTCAGTTATTTGCAATTTATTCTTTTCTTTAGGAATGAATCTTGAAAACCTATTTCGGAAAAAGTCCATTTCGCATATCATAAGTGATGCCGAATCATTGGAAAGAAGTACGGGTGGAATGAAACGCAACCTGCGCGTTATCGATCTTACGGCCCTGGGTGTGGCAGCTATTGTTGGCGCCGGGATATTTAGTACCATAGGCAATGCCGCAGCCAGCGGTGGTCCTGCAGTTTCATTGCTTTTTGTCTTTACTGCCTTTGCATGTGGTCTCTCGGCCATGTGTTATGCCGAGTTCGCTGCATCCATCCCTATTAGCGGAAGTGCTTATACATACGCTTATGTTAGTTTTGGTGAACTGATTGCATGGATTATTGGCTGGGATCTGATCATGGAATACGCCATTGGGAATATTGCGGTGGCTATCTCGTGGTCAGGATATTTCACAGGTTTAATGGATGGATTGGGAATGCATATTCCGGCCTGGCTTTCAACCGATTTTCTGAGCGCTTCGCGTGGATATCATGCTGCTGTGGAAGCAATGAATTCGGGAACTCCATTAGCAAAATTAAGTCCTGAACTTAGCAGCGCATTCTCCGCATGGACGAATGCTCCCCAAATTGGGAATTTCCATCTGGTAGCCGATCTTCCGGCCTTGTTCATTGTTTTTGTTATTACCTGGATTTGCTATATAGGCATCCGGGAATCAAGAATTACAAACAACTTTTTTGTATTGCTGAAATTGGTTATATTGCTGATGGTTATAGGGATAGGGGCATTCTATGTGAAACCCGAAAACTGGAGTCCTTTTGCTCCCAATGGAATTGGTGGAGTATTGAAAGGTGTTTCGGGCGTGTTTTTTGCTTACATCGGATTCGATGCCATTTCGACCACTGCAGAAGAATGTAAAAATCCAAGAAGGGATTTGCCTTTATCGATGTTTTACGCCCTGTTGATTACGACCATCCTATACGTGCTAATCAGTTTGGTACTTACCGGCATGATTCCCTACAACGAATTGGGGGTCTCTGACCCGATGGCTTTCGTATTTACAAAACTACACCTCACCATGCTTTCCGGAGTCATTGCAGCAGGAGCTGTCATTGCCATGGCGAGTGTTTTACTTGTATTTCAGTTGGGACAACCACGTATATGGATGAGTATGAGCCGGGATGGACTTCTTCCTCCCATATTTGCCCGGCTTCATCCGAAATACAGGACTCCTGCTTTTTCAACAATTGTGACTGGTTTCGTAGTGGCGATTCCTGCACTATTCCTTAATCTTATTGAAGTGACCGACCTCACCAGCATTGGAACCTTATTTGCTTTTATCCTTGTTTCCGGTGGAATTATTATCATGAATCCAACCGGCAAACAAAAACACGACGGGAAAGGGTTTCGCGTTCCATATGCTGACAGTAGAAGATATCTTCTGGCAATCTGGGCGGTCATTTTATTTATTGTCTGGAGATCAGGAATTGAAAGTTCTGCTCTGGCAAATGACCTCTCCTCGGGTTCAGGAGTATTTGAAATTATTCGGAATCACTTTCCATTCCTGATATTCTGTATCGTGTCATTTATCATCTCTTTTCAGGCTGTTGTAAAACGATGGTCGCTTATCCCGGTCCTGGGTCTGCTTACAAATCTTTACCTGATGAGCGAATTGGGAGTTACCAACTGGTACCGTTTTGGTATCTGGCTTGCTATAGGGCTGTTTCTTTATTTTACTTACGGTTCAAAACACAGCAGAATCAAGGAACATGACAAGTGAAAATTACACTAATCGAGGTTTTTCTGAACGATTGATCCCGATTACTCGGGACCGGTAATTTCGTGGCTCAGGCAATGCAATGTTCCCAGGCCCCAAACCAAATCGACAGCATTGATCCCGATTACATCCCGTCCGGGAAATAAATCAGTCAATATCCCTAGTGCTTTATAATCGTTTTTATCGTTAAAGGTGGGCATCAAAATACAGTCGTTGGTTATCAGGAAATTTACATAGCTGGCAGGTAATCTTAAGTCTTCAAAATCAAGTCGTGCGGGCATGGGCATTGTTACCACATTCAGTTTATCTCCATTTTCAAGATGAGCATTCTTCAGGATTTCAAGGTTAACTTCCAGTTTGTGATGGTTGGGATCACTCGTATCTTTCTCCTGAACAGCAAGAACAGTATTCCGATTGATGAATCGGCAAATATCATCGACATGTCCATGTGTATCGTCCCCATCAATACCATTGCCAAGCCATATGGTGTTGGTGACCCCCAGGTATTCACGGAATACGTTTTCATAATCTTCTTTCCTGAAGCCTTGATTACGTATCTGAACGATTGGATCCATCAGGCATTCTTCAGTAGTAATCAGTGTTCCAAGGCCATTGACATCAATGGAACCGCCTTCCAATACCACTAGCTTATTGTTGTAAATGGCTTGTGTAATAGGAATACCCAGATGATTGGCTACTACTTCCGGAATTCCCTGATCCTTCTTGTGGTTCTTGTATTTGGCCCAACCGGTAAATCCAAACTGAATGGCTTCGAGGCCACCATCGGAAGTTTTAACTATGGCTGGCCCTGAATCGCGCATCCAGTTACGGTTAGTATCTTTGATGATGTAATTGACACGGGTAGAATCAACATGTGCCTGTTCGAGCATTATTGAAACCTTTTCGCGCAGTTCGTCTGACTTTACCACCAATATCACAGATTCGAAAGAGGTAATTTTTTTGATTATCTCTACAAATGCCCATTTGATGGCATGATACTTCCCTGGCCAGTCGCGACCTTCAGATGGAAATGATAACAGGGTAGCCTGATGTTTCTCCCATTCAGCCGGGAACCGCCGGGATATAGTATTCATAAGATTTCCAGTAATTCTCATTTCAATATCTAATCAATGAACCGCCTGGTAATATCTCCATAGGCATCAATTCTTCGGTCGCGGAGGAAAGGCCAGTTGCGGCGAACATCTTCCATAAGAGCCAGATCAACTTCTGCCATGACGATTTCTTCCTTGCCGTGCGAGGCCTGAGCAAGAATTTCGCCTAGCGGACCGGCGATAAATGAAGCTCCCCAGAATTCAATTCCTGCCGATGTCTCAACTGGTTTTTCGAAACCAACACGGTTGCAGGCAGCTACAAATATACCGTTTGCCACAGCATGTCCGCGTTGTACAATTTGCCAGGCGTCATATTGTTTCTGGCCGTATTGTTCCTTTTCCGCAGGATGCCAGCCAATAGCAGTAGGGTAGAAGAGCACTTCGGCTCCTTGTAATGCTGTAATCCGTGCTCCTTCCGGATACCACTGATCCCAGCAAATCAAAGTCCCTATTTTCCCAATCTGGGTATCGAAGGCTTTGAATCCAAGATCGCCTGGAGTAAAGTAGAATTTTTCGTAGTACGACGGATCATCCGGAATGTGCATTTTACGGTAAAGACCTGCTTCTGATCCGTCGGAATCAATAATATAGGCTGAGTTATGATACAATCCTGATGCGCGTCGTTCGAAGAAGGGGACGATCAAAACGACATTCAATTCTTTTGCCAGGGAGCTGAATGCCTGGTACGAATCGTTATGCAAGGGCTCTGCCAAATCGAAATAATCATGATTTTCGCTCTGGCAAAAGTAGAATGAACTGTATAATTCGGGCAGACAAATCACGTTTGCTCCCTCTTTAGCAGCTTTACGAATCCATAGCAGACATTTTTTCAGGTTCACTGCAGGAGTTCCATCCAGTGAAATTTGAGTCAATGCAATATTGTAGTTTTTGTTTTTCATTTTATTCAGACTAGACTAAGACAAAAGTATATAATATTTAGAAATTCTTTATCCTTATTATTTTATGATACAGGGAAATCGCTTTTAACTTTTTAGGAATTTTTCTCAATAACTATCAACATACTTAATTCAATATCGTTTAGTTAAGAAAGTATATTAGTTAAAATCGTCATTGCGAGTCCCCACCCAATTTTTTTGGGCACAATGTGAATATGACAG